>JABHCN010000007.1 GCA_018673475.1 Actinomycetota bacterium
AACCGCTCAGGCAACAAGAACCGGAACAGGCGACGGGGTGCCAGCTCCACGAACGGCTCCGGCGGAGGCAACCAGAAGCCCGGCTCCAGGAACGGTTCAGACGGAGGCAACCGGAACGGATCCGAGAACAAGAGGTCAGCGAGCGGTCAGGGTTCTGGCGACAACGCCGGGAGGCCCGGCAACAAGAGGTCAGCGAGCGGTCAGGGTTCTGGCGGCAACGCCGGGAGGCCCGGCAACAAGAGGTCAGCGAGCGGTCAGGGTTCTGGCGACAACGCCGGGAAGCCCGGCAACAAGAAGGGCTCGGGCGGCAACAAGCGCGGCCGGCATCCTGCCGACAGTTCCAACGGTGGCAACCGCAAGGCCCGAAGGGCCCACCTACAGCGCACCAGCGGCTGACCAGACAGGTCGCATCCAAATACCAGATACGTCTTTGTGTGGTTCTGGAACAGACCGCACGTAGGCTTTCCCCACCGTTCCACTCACGGCACGGTTCATGATTGTTCAACGAAAGCGAATGTGATTGTTATGCCTCGCGGCACAGTAAAGTTTTTCAACTCCGAAAAGGGCTACGGCTTCCTCTCCGTCGAAGGCGGTGAGGACGTGTTTGTCCACTACTCCAACATCGATGGTTCCGGTTACAGGAGCCTCGACGAGGGCCAGACGGTCGAGTTTGAGGTTGGCGAAGGCCGTAAGGGCCCCGAAGCCCTCAACGTCCGCAAGGCCTAACCCGGGCAACCAGCCCTTTGCGGCCCCACCTCTCGGGTTAGGGCCGCAATACAGACGAGGAAGCACACGCCTGGCCATGGCTGGGCTGTGCCAACCTCGCCCATCTTCTGGCTAGCACCTTCTCTCCGCTAGTTTTCCCGCGCTACGGGAGGACACGGGTGGAACATGGGGACACGCTGGATCATCGAAGGCCGCATTGACCAACGCTGGCCGGTAAACACGCGCGGAAACGTCGGCGAGGTGTTTCCCGAGGTGATTACCGCCCTCGGCTACCACCTGGGCGTCGTCCCGGCTGAGAAGGCCTGGCGGAGCGCATACGCAGAGTTGGGCATCATGAGCCCGGATGACTTTGCAGGCGACGATCCGGTCATCATCGGCCTCTACGGCGGCTACTGCTACCTGAACCTCTCCTACCTGCGGATGATGGGCGTCAGGGCGCCGGGCTCCTCGGCTGAGGCCATCGACGTGGCGTTCTTCGGCGAAGGCAACCCGCCTCCCTATGTGGCCCGCAAGGGCGACAAGAGCCTCCGGTCATCCGTTCGAATCCTCCGCACCGTGTTGGGAGCTCTCGGCACGAAGCAACTCCCTGACATCGTGGCGGACAGCTTTCGCCGATCTGCAGCCTTCGAGGCCCTACGCCCCGACCTGGACGCTCCCGATGCAGACCTTCTGGACTACCTGTACGCCTTTCCAGATGCCTTCGAGCCCCTGTTCGGGAACCACATGCAGACAACAGCAGTTGCTGCGATCGTCTCTGGCATTCTCGCAGATGCCAGCGCAGCAGCCGGCAACCCCGGGCTGGTCACCCATCTCGTCGGCGCCTCAGGAGACGTCCAGTCGGCCCTCTACGCAACCGACCTGTATGAGATTGCCAAGGTGATCCGACAGCAGCCCAGCGTCATGAGTGCATTCGATGAGGGTCTCGACGGGCTCCTTGAGCGAACCGCCTCAAATCCAGATGCAGCCGGCTTCAGGGCAATGCTCGACGGTTTCCTCGCCACACACGGGCACCGAGGACCAAATGACTGGGAGCTTTCAGCGAGGACATGGGACAACACCCCGGACCTCGTTCTGACAGCCCTTGACCGGATGAGGGTCGCCGGACACGACCTCTCCCCCAGCGAGCGGCTTTCCGACGACGGCGAACGGCGGAGTGCTGCCGCTGACCTGGTTAGACCACACCTCAGGTTCATGGACCGGTCCAATTTCAACAAGGCCCTCAGGGCCCTCCCATTCTGGTCGCAGGCACGGGAGGCAACCCGCGACCGCGCTGTTCGGGTGATGCTCCCGGTCAAGCAGGTGTACCGGGAACTGGTGCGCCGAAGCGTCGACCGTGGAGGCACAGCCGGCCCCACAGAGGTGGCTCTGTTGGATCCCTTCACCGAGTTGCCCGACTACATCCGAGATCCCACCTCGTTGGCCGCTCTGGTGGACGAGCGGAGCAGCCTGCGCAACCGCTTCGCTGCAGTGGAACCACCTTTCTTCATCTCCTCCCAGGACGACGTTCCCACCATCGAGGAACTGGAGGCCACCGCCGCCACGGCCACAAGGGTCGAGGCGGCAAACCCCGGCGATGTGCTGACAGGAGACGCAGGTGCCAGCGGCCTGGCACGGGGGCGAGCCCGGATTATCCACGACCCGGCCGATGCCGGCTCCCTTGAACCGGGCGACGTGCTGGTGGCGCCGATAACCGACCCTGCATGGACACCGCTATTCCTGCCGGCCGCAGCGGTGGTCGTGAACGTCGGGGCCCTGATGAGCCACGCTGTGATAGTCGCCAGAGAGCTGGCAATCCCGTGCGTGATCGCTCTCGAAGGGGCAACCGACCTGATCCCGGATGGCGCCATGATCGAGGTCGACGGAACCGCCGGAACCGTCACGCTGATAGAGACCTGACACATCAACGAACCAGGCATTTCGGACCGGCAGCACACCGTCGATGGGTAGGTTCACACCATGAGCACCTTCAGTGACCTGCTGCATGCCAAGGGCTACCTGATCCTCGATGGCGCCATGGGAACACAGCTGTTCGATGCCGGCCTCACCGCCGGAGACGCACCCGAGTTGTGGAACCTCGAACATCCCGACCGTGTCAGCGACATCCACCGGTCCTATGTGGCTGCCGGCTCCGACATCGTTCTGAGCAACACCTTCGGTGGAAACCGGCACAGGCTCAAACTCCACGACCTGCAGGGACGCGTCGCAGAGATCAACGCCGCCGGGGTCCGGTGTGCCCGGGTCGCCGCCGATGAAGGTGACAGGCCGGTACTGGTCGCCGGGTCCATGGGCCCGACCGGCGAGTTGATAGAGCCGCTCGGGGCGCTCTCCGAGGCCGACACCGAGGCCGCCTTCGCTGAGCAGGCTGAGGCCCTCGAGGCTGGCGGGGCCGACCTGATCTGGATCGAGACCCTCAGCGACCTGCCAGCCGTCGAGGCGGCACTCCGTGGCGCCAGGCGGGCCACCGACCTACCCGTCGTGGCGACCCTGAGTTTCGACACTGCTGGTCGCACGATGATGGGCCTAACCGGCACAGAGGCGGGCCGACGCCTGTCCGAACTCGGCATCGACGGAATCGGGGCCAACTGCGGTGCCAACCTGGCCGACACCGAGGCAGCGGTGGCCGACATTCGAACAGCGGCCGGAGACATGCCGGTTGCCTCCAAGGCCAACGCCGGAATTCCGGTCTGGAAGGGGGCCGACCTCTCCTACGACGGAACCCCCGAGGTGCTCGCAGCTCATGCCTGCAGAGCAAGGGACGCCGGTGCCAGCCTCATCGGCGCCTGCTGTGGCAGTACACCCGCCCACATCTCGATGATGGCCGACGTGCTGGCCGGCAGGGTCCCTGCGCCAGACATCGGACCACCCGAGGGAACCCGGGTCGACGAGTCGGCGATCGACCCTGACCACCACCGTTCAGGTCGGCGCTCGGGCAGACGCAGACGGACCTGACCTCAGCCCTTTCAGCGACCATCCAGGGCGCGATCGGCCGCCTCACCTCCCTGGACGATCAGGTGGTCGGCGTCGTCAAAGTCGTAGTCGAGGCCGGGGTCTTCAGGCGGCATCTCTATGTGGAGCAGGTCGAGCCCGGCCGGCACGTCCTGCCACTGCTGTCGGGTCAACTCTGCCGCTGCTGCCCTGAAGCCGGTCAACATGAGCGAGAGGGCGGTCTGTTTCTCTGGCGGCAGGAACCGGGAGGCGACATCGAGCACCACCAACCGGGTTGGCTGCAACGAGACCGCATAGCGCAGTGGAATGTTGGAGACGATCCCACCGTCGAGGTGCATATCGCCATCCGGTAGCTGAACGGCTGGAAACACACCCGGGATCGCCGTCGATGCACAGAGGATGTCTACTGCGGGACCGCTGCGCCACCAGCAGAGGTGCCCCGTCGAGGCGGCCGTGGTTCCCGCGTGGAAGGGAACGCTGGTATCTGCGATGTCTGCGACGGGCACCTGCTCCTCGATGATCCGGCGGAGTTTCTCGCCGCTGGTGAAGCTCGGCTTTCCCCGCAGGATCGAGGCGACGGTCCGGATGATGTTTCCCTTCATCGGAGACTTGTCGACAAGGCTGCGCCAGACCTCCTCCAGCCCTTCGACCTGGTCAAGGGTCGGCGAATGGGCAATCGAGATGCCATTCAATGCGCCGGCGGAGACCCCGACCACCTGATCGGGAAAGATGCCCTGGTCGAAGAGGGTCCTGAGCATCCCGACCTGGGCCGCACCACGCACCGCGCCGCCGGAGAGGACGAACACCGTGTTGGGCGGCTGTGCGGGTCGGCCGAGTCGTCTGAGGAAACCGGGCAGTGCCATTGCCTGATCCTCCCACGTTCGGATGCCCACCAGGTTCTTGCCCTCCGTCTCGATGCTCTGCAGCCGGTAGCGTCCCGCCGATGCCGATCAGACACCTCGACCCGTTTCAACCGGTAGCGCCATCAGACCTCTATTCAGGGCTGACACATCCGATGAGGGAGGTGACCCGGTCGGTGGCGTTTGACGCTGCCTGGGATGCTGATCGCTCGCAGTCGGTAAGGGGCCTCTTCGACGGGCTGGCACCCGGGTGGACTGAAGGCCGCGACACCCCTGAGCGGGCACTTCCTCTCGTGGATGCCCTCGAGCGTGGCTCCGTCAAGGGCCGGACAGCTCTTGAAGCCGGCACAGGAACCTGTCTGTTCACACGGGAACTGTGCACCCGCTTCAACCTGGTCGTGGCCATCGACCTCTCTCGGGAAATGCTCACCAATGCGGTGACCTCCGAGGCCCCACTGGTTAACGCCGATGCCTCGAGACTTCCGTTTCCAGATGGTGTCGTCGACGTGGTGATTCTGGTGAACATGCTGCTGTTCCCGACCGAGGTTGAGCGCTGCCTTTCCCCCGATGGGGCGATCGTCTGGGTCAGCAGCCGTGCCGAGGACACACCTATCCACCTGTCCGCCGAGGATGTGGAGACCGCAATGTCATCGACGCCGACGGGTTCCTGGACAGGGATCTCCTCCAGGGCTGGAGCAGGTTCATGGTGCGTCCTGCGCCGGGCATGAATGCGCTGGGAACTGTGCCTGCTGGCCGGGGACACCCCAGCCTGCTTTACTGGTCGCTCCGACAGGCGAACACGACTACCTCAAAGGGGACCCTGAGCAATGGCTGACGACTACTCAAAGGTACTGCTGGACGAATCCGAGATGCCCACGCAGTGGTACAACGTCATCCCCGACCTGCCTGAGCCGCCTCCACCACCGCTCCACCCGGGAACACACGAGCCGATCGGGCCAGACGATCTGGCTCCCCTGTTCCCGATGGCACTGATCATGCAGGAGGTATCGACGGACTCCTACATCGACATACCTGGCGAGGTCCTCGACATCTACAAGCTGTGGCGTCCCACACCGCTACTCCGCGCAAGGCGCCTCGAGAAGGCCCTGGATACACCCGCCAAGATCTTCCTCAAGTACGAAGGTGGCAGCCCGGCAGGTTCCCACAAGCCGAACACGGCGGTGCCCCAGGCCTTCTACAACGCCCAGGAGGGCGTGAAGCGCCTCACCACCGAGACTGGCGCCGGCCAGTGGGGATCCGCCCTTGCCTTCGCCACCGCCCAGTACGGGCTCGACTGCGAGGTTTGGCAGGTCCGGGCCTCCTATGACCAAAAGCCATACAGGAAGACGATGATGGAGATCTGGGGGGCGAACGTGCACCCGAGCCCCTCGGACCTGACCGCAGCGGGCCGTGCGGTTCTGGCTGCCGATCCAGACAGCCCCGGCAGCCTCGGTATCGCCATCTCCGAGGCCGTGGAACAGGCCGGTCCTGACCCGGACACCCGCTACGCGCTCGGCAGCGTCCTGAACCACGTGCTGTTGCACCAGACAATCATCGGCGAAGAGGCCCTTTTGCAGTTGGCGAAGGTCGAGGAGACCCCCGACGTCCTGGTTGGCTGCACCGGCGGAGGTTCAAACTTCGGAGGCCTCTCATTTCCCTTCCTCCGCGAGAAGTTGGCCGGCAGGATGAACCCGACGATCCGTTGTGTTGAGCCTGCCTCGTGCCCGTCACTGACACGCGGCGAGTACCGCTACGACTTTGGCGATACCGGGCAGCTGACCCCGCTCGTGAAGATGCACACCCTCGGTCACAGTTTCGTACCGGACCCAATCCATGCCGGTGGCCTGCGCTACCACGGTATGGCACCGCTGGTCAGCCACATCTACGAACTGGGCCTGGTCGAGGCCGAGTCGATCCACCAGACCGAGTGCTTCGCTGCGGCAATCCAGTTCGCCAAGAGCGAGGGGATCGTGCCGGCACCGGAGCCAACCCACGCCATCGCCGCCGCTATCCGCGAGGCCCTGCGTTGCAAGGAGAGTGGCGAGGAGAAGGTCATCTTGACCGCACTCTGCGGCCACGGGCATCTGGATCTGGCCTCCTACGAGCAGTACCTGGCCGGCCAGCTGGTCGACTACGACTACCCCGAGGAGAAGATCTCAGCAGCCATGGCACAGGTTCCGGTCCTGGGCTGACACACGGCGGGGGCCCGCCTGTCAGATACCCCGTCGCCACCTAGCCGTCGAGGTTGCGCGCCTCGTCCCCGATAGTCGTCGAGTCGCCGTGGCCGGTGTGGACCACCGTCGCTCCGGGCAGGACGAACAGCCGGGCCCGAATGCTCTCGACGAGCAGGTCATAGCTGGAAAACGAGCGACCGGTCGCGCCCGGACCACCGTTGAAGAGCGTGTCACCCGAAAAGACTGTCCCCAGTGTCGGCGAGTAGACGCAGCACCCACCCGGTGAGTGTCCCGGTGTGTGCAGGATCGAGAGGTCCTCTCCCGCCACCGATACGGACGCCCCGTCCCTGAGCTGGTCGTCGACGCGCCTGTCCGGATACACGACGTCCCACAACATCGAGTCATCGGGGTGGAGCCAGATCGGGGCATCGGCATCCTCGGCCAACTGCGCTGCAGCGTTGATGTGATCGTTGTGGCCATGGGTGCAGAGCACCCCGAGCACCCTTCTGCCCGCCACGGCCTCAAGAATCGGACGGTGGTCGTGGGCTGCGTCTACAACCACCACATCTCGTTCATCTCCGATGATCCAGATGTTGTTGTCGACGTCGAAGTCCTCGCCGTCCAACGAGAACACGCCGCTGGTCACGACGTGGTCGACTCGGAGGGTCACAACACGACCACGGACCGCAGGACCTCGCCGCGCTCCATCTTCTCAAAGGCTGCCTCAACCTCGTCGAGGTTGATGGTCTCGGAGACGAACCGGTCAAGGTCGAGACGCCCCTGCAGGTAGAGGTCTATGAGCATCGGAAAGTCGCGGCTTGGCAGGCAGTCGCCGTACCAGGACGACTTGAGCGTCCCGCCGCGGCCGAAGACCTCGATCATCGGCAACTCCACCTTGGCTTCCGGATTGGGAACCCCCACGAGCACCACGGTTCCGGCCAGGTCACGCGAGTAGAAGGCCTGTTCGTAGGTGGACGGCAGGCCGATTGCCTCGATCGCCACATCCACCCCGTTGCCGCCGGTCAGCGCCCGGATGGCCTCGACCGGGTCCTCCTGTGAGGAGTCGACGGTGTGGGTTGCACCGAACTCCCTTGCCAACTCCAGCTTCCGGGGATCAATGTCGACGGCGATAATCGTGTGTGCGCCAGCGAGGCGCGACCCCACGATGGCGGCATTGCCGACTCCGCCGCAGCCGAACACCGCCACCGAGTCGCCACGACCGACCTGACCTGTGTTCATCGCCGCTCCCAGACCGGCCATTACACCGCAGCCGATTAGGCCCGCCGCCTCGGGTCTGGCGGCAGGATCGACCTTGGTGGCCTGCCCGGCAGCAACCAGTGTCTTCTCGGCGAAGGCTCCTATGCCCAGTGCCGGCGACAGCGGTTGACCGTCGAGGGTCATCTTCTGGGTGGCGTTGTGGGTCTCGAAGCAGTTCCAGGGCCTGCCACGCTGACACGAGCGACACTGGCCACAGACCGCGCGCCAATTCAGGATCACGAAGTCACCCGGAGCCACGTTGGTGACCGCCTCACCGACCTCTTCGACAATGCCGGCGGCCTCGTGGCCGAGAAGGAACGGAAACTCGTCGTTGATTGCGCCTTCCCGGTAGTGGAGGTCGGTGTGGCAGACACCGCAGGCCTGGATACCGACAAGCACCTCACCGGGTCCCGGGTCGGGCACCTCGATCGTCTCTATCGAAACGGGCTCTCCCTTGGCTCGGGCAATGACCGCCCTGACACTGTGTGGCACTGGCTGTTCTCCGATCTGTTCGAACGCCGGGACGCTAACACCGGCCCCACCAACTCATGGCCCGTCAGTCAGGCCACACGCTCCGAAGGCGACGCCAGGTCTCGCCGAGTGCCTCGGGAAGCACCCTGATCCCGGCAGTCGTGGTTGTGAAGTTGGTGTCACCGGACCATCGCGGGACGACGTGCACGTGAACGTGCCCCTCGATTCCAGCACCCGCCGCCCGACCCAGGTTCAGGCCCACGTTCACGCCCTGCGGCGAGAGAGCCTCGTTGAGCGCAGCTACCGCTGTCCGCACGGCCGCCCAGAGTTCGCCGTACTCCTCTTCGGTCAGGTCCTCAAGGGTCGCCACGGCCCTTCTGGGGAGCACCAACATGTGGCCACTCGAGTACGGATAGGCGTTCATGAGCACGAAGCAGGTGGAGCCACGATGCACGATGAACGACTCGTCGTCTGGAACATCGGCCTGTTCGATTGACTCGAACAGCGACAGCCCGCCCTGACCCGAACCCGACCCTCTGGCGTCCGCATCGGACAACCCCTCGACATAGGACAGGCGCCAGCCAGCCCAGAGGTGCTCGAGACCGCTCATACCCGGGTAGCCACCTCGTCGGCCAGGCGCTCAATGAACGCATCGAGTGGAAGGTCACGTTCGGGCGAGTCGGCACCCCTTGCGTTCTCCCCCACCGTCGAATTGGCCACATCGTCATCGCCGACCACGAGGATGTGGGGAACCTTCGTAACCTTGCCTGCCCGCACCCTCTTCCCGAGGGGCTCATCGGCCGGAACCACCGTTGAGCGATAGCCCCGGTCGCCCAGGCTGGAACGAATCGACTCGGCATACTGCTGGTGCTCGGCAGCCACGGGGAGGATCCTCACCTGCTCCGGCGCCAACCATGCCGGAAACGCACCGGCGAAGTGTTCGAGCAACACACCGAAGAACCGCTCGATCGAACCCATCAGCGCTCGGTGGATCATCACCGGTCGGTGTCGCTCCCCATCAGACCCGACGTACTCGAGGCCGAAGCGCTCAGGCAGGTTGAAGTCCAACTGGATCGTCGACAACTGCCACGGTCGACCGATGGCATCTGTCACGTCCACGTCGATCTTGGGTCCGTAGAACGCACCTCCACCCTCATCAACCACGTATGAGAGCCCGGCCGTCTCCAGAGCGCTCCTGAGACCGTCTGTTGCCATCTCCCAGAGATCGTCCTCGCCGACAGCCTTGCCTTCGGGGCGGGTGGAGAGCTTGGCCTGGAAGTCATCGAACCCGAACGCCCTCAGTACCGACAGCGTGAACTCCAGCAACGACGCCAACTCGGCCGGAACCTGCTCACGCGTACAGAAGATGTGCGCATCGTCCTGGGTGAAGCCGCGGCTGCGCATCAGGCCGTGGATTGCACCCGACAACTCGTAGCGGTACACCGCACCCAACTCGAAGTAGCGCAGGGGGAGGTCCCGGTAACTGCGCTGGCTGCTGTCGAACACGGTGACGTGGAACGGGCAGTTCATGGGCTTCGGGTAGTAGGTGGCCCCGTCCATCTCCATCGGCGGATACATGCCGTCGGCGTAGAAGTCGAGGTGTCCGCTGGTCTCCCAGAGGATCGACTTGGCTATGTGGGGGCTGAACACGAAGTCGTACCCACCGGCCTCATGCCTCTCGCGGCTGTAGTCCTCGATGAGCTTGCGAATCAGGGCCCCTCTGGGATGCCAGACGGCCAGACCCGGACCGAGCGACTCGGGCCACGACACGAGGTCCAACTCGACGGCGAGCCTCCGGTGGTCTCGCTTCTCGGCCTCGATCAGACGGTGGAGGTGGCCCGCCAGGTCCTTCTTCGAGGCCCATGCCGTTCCGTAGATCCGCTGGAGCATCGGTTGGCTCTCGTCGCCACGCCAGTAGGCACCGGCCACCTTCTGGAGGGCAAAGTGGCCGAGCCGGCCAGTTGAGGGAACGTGTGGCCCCATGCACAGGTCAACGAAGCCGTCACCGTTGCGGTAGCAACTCAGCACTCCTGAGGCACCGGCCTCACCGCTCAGCTCGGCACCGCCATCACCTTCGCTGACCTTTTCGATGATCTCGCGCTTGTAAGGGTGCCCCTCGAACAACTCCATGGCGCCGGAAGCGTCAGTCTCGTGCCGCTCGAACAGCTGATCGAGGGCGATGATCTCACGCATCCGGGAATCAATCGCCTCAAGGTCCTCGGGGCTGAACGTGGCGCCCTCGGGCAGGAGGAAGTCGTAGTAGAAGCCGTGGTCGATCGGAGGCCCGATCGCGTAGGTGGCACCTGGCCAGAGATCGAGCACGGCCTGGGCAAGGACATGTGCGGTCGAATGACGGATCGTGTACAGGCCCGCATCGCTGTCGGCGGTGACAATCGAGACCGTGGCGCCATCTGGGAGGGGTACAGCCAGATCCCTCTCGATGCCGTCGACGGTCGCGACAAGGGCGGCCTTGGCAAGACCCGGCCCGATGTCGAGGGCCAGGTCGGCTCCGGTGGCACCATCGGGAAGGGTGCGCTGTGAGCCATCGGGAAGCGAAAGGGTGATGTCAGCCATATCGGTCAGAGGCTAGCGATTCCCGCCACCCCGACGTGACGCATTCGACTCCCGATCGGCGAGTTCCACCCCGAGTAGTTGGGCCGCCTGCACCACCCCCCGGCCTTCGGCTACCGCCTCATCTACTGCTTCCACGGCCGCCGGAACGTCAAGGTCCGAGTCGAGGGCGTCACGCACAGCCCCCACCGCATGGGCACCATCACCGTCGGAGGCGGACCTCCAGCAGTCAAGCCTCTCCGCTGCCGCCGACAACAGGTCCGGGTCCCAGTCCCACGAGGTCCGATAATGGTTTGTGAGAAGGCTCAGCCGCACAGCCATCGGTTCCGCTCCGGCCAGGAGATCGGACACGAACACCAGGTTGCCCAGCGACTTGGACATCTTGCTCCCCTGGTTGCGGACCATGGCCTGGTGCATCCAGTGCCGCGACAGAGGTTCGCCAGTTACAGCCGATGCCATCGCAGCCGAACACTCATGGTGGGGATGCACCAGGTCGCTGCCTCCACCGTGCAGGTCAACTGTCGGGCCGAGGTGACTGACAGCCATCGCAGCACACTCGACATGCCAGCCGGGACGCCCCCGGCCCCATGGTGCATCCCACGCCGGCTCATCAACCGCCGAGGACTTCCAGAGAATCGTGTCAAGGGGGCTGTGCCTTCGTGAATCCTCGGGCTCCTCCCCCATCTCCGCTCCCCGCACCAGCATCTCCGATTCGGACAGGTGGCTCAGCGATCCGAACACGTCGGAACGGCCCACGTCGAAGAACACGGCACCACCCGACCGGTAGGCCCACCCCCCGTCAAGCAGTTCATGGATGAAACGACGTATCGCGGGAATCGCCCCGCTGGCCCTCGGTTCGGCCCAGGGAGCCAGGTTTCCCAACGCCGCCATGTCCTCGTCGAATCGCCGGGTCACCCCAAAGGCAAGGTCCAGGTGGTGGACACCCCTCTGTCTGGCCGCTGCCAACATGTCATCGTCTACGTCGGTGATGTTGCGGACATAGCGCACAGGATGCCCCCGGTCGACCAGACGTCGCTGCAGAATGTCAAAGGTGACGTAGGTACACGCATGCCCGAGGTGGGTGGCGTCATAGGGGGTTATTCCACAGGTGTAGAGCCGAACCATCCGATCGGGTCGGAATGGCACGACGTCACCACGGGCTGTGTCATACAACCTCATCGGCAACATGGCCTCGGGCCCCATCGGTTCGCCTGCCCGGGTCTGTTCAGGAATCCCCGATGCCGGTCAGGCCCACCGCCACCCTGGTCTGGTAGCGGCTGTTGAGCTGCAACAGCACCGCAGTGAACGCCTCGATCGCCATCGCATTGGAGAGGCCACCAGCATCGAGTGGCCTGGACCCGGGGAACCGTGACACGATCTCCGAAACGGTTTCGGTGGCGGCCTCGTGATCAGAACAGATGAGGATGTCGCTGACAATCTCGTGACTGAGGTTGCCCAACTCGGTTGCCGGAACATGGTGGAAGGCCGCCGCCACGAACGCATCAGGGATCTCAGCCTGAACGCTGGCAGCAACCGATCCCCGCGGTGGCACCAATGGCTGGAACTCTCCGGCCACCCGGGCTATTGCGTTCGACATGCACACGACAACCTTGCCGTCAAGGTGATCTGCCACCGACCTGGCGGTGGCCGCAGCTGCATCCCATGGCGTCGCGATTACAACCACCGGCGCCGCAGCTGCACTGGCGTTGTCACCTGACCTGATGGCCAGGCCGTGGTCGGGCCACTTCTCGAGCAGGCCGTCACAGGCCTCCATCGCCCGATACCTGTTGCGGGAGCCGAGGATCACCTCGAACCCGACCGATGCCAGGCGGGCTGCGATCGCCCTACCTGCCGGACCAGTGCCACCCAGAATTCCGATCTCCATTGCCACAGCCTACGAGACAGGTGCAAGCTGGCATCTCGCCGGGCTACCGCCCCGGGCGGTACGGTTCTGCCGAGAGTGAGAACAGGGATCGCCTGTCCACCCGTCTGAGGAGGCGTCATGGGAATTCTGGAAGGAAAGCGACTGCTCATCACCGGGGTGTTGACCGATGCGTCGATCGCCTTCTCCGTCGCCAGGCTTGCCCAGGAAGAGGGCGCCGAGTTGATCCTCACCGGGGCCGGGAGGGGCCTCAGCCTGACCAGGCGCACGGCCCGGAAGCTACCCGTCGAACCCGAGGTCCTGGAGTTCGACGTGACATCGGCCGAACAGGCAGGCGCTCTCAGGGAACACCTCTCCACCCACTGGGGCAGCGTCGACGGCGCCCTGCACGCCATCGGCTTTGCTCCCGAGATCTGCCTCGGAGAGGACTTCATGGCACCCGACTGGGACGATGTTGCCGTGGCGATGCAGATCTCGGCCTACTCACTCAAGACCCTTGCCGAGGTGGTTGCCCCTCTGATGGGCCAGGGCGGTTCGATTGTGGGCCTGGACTTCGACGCACGCTACGCCTGGCCTGCATACAACTGGATGGGTGTCGCCAAGGCCGCCCTGGAGTCAGCATCCCGCTACCTTGCCCGCGCCCTCGGCCCCGACGCAATCCGGGTCAATCTGGTAGCTGCAGGACCCATTCGCACCGTGGCCGCCAAGGGCGTCCCGGGTTTCAGCAGGTTCGAGGACGCATGGGAGGGACGCTCTCCACTCGGCTGGGACGTCAACGATCCCGAACCCACTGCACGGGCCTGCGTAGCCCTCCTGTCAGACTGGTTCCCGGCCACAACAGGCGAGTTGTTGCATGTTGACGGCGGCTACCACGCCATAGGTGCCTGACATCGAGCCGGGGCGAACCAGCCCTGTCGGTCAACCAGAAGCCCTGTCGCAGTGTGCATAGGCCAGCGGGTACGGGTTGACGGGGTTGTCCCTGCCTCCCGGGTGGTACTCGAGGTGCAGGAGGCTGGCGTCGGCGTTTCCGTCTGAACCCACGAACCCGATGTTTTCGCCTGCTTCCACCCGACCCTCGATGCCGAACCGGCGAAGATGGGTGCCGAAGTAGTAGTCGCCGTTGTCGGCCACAAGGTCAAAGGACCGGCCCCCGATTGAATCCCAACGGTAGGTGACCCTCCCTGACACCGGTGCCACCACCGGCGTGTTGCTTGGAGCAGCGATGTCGACCCCTTCATGGGTCCGGTTTCCCGACCGGGCCTCGCCCCATGTGTCGGTGAACCTGGTCACGCCGATTACCGGACAGACCCACCCGGTCGAGTTCACCACCCGTACGACCGCGGAGGTGTTGCGCCTTGTTCGGGTCGCCTCCTCGAGACGTCTCCTGTCGGCTTCGTCGAGTCGCTCCACAATCACCTGGTAGGCACTACGTACCTCGACTGCTCCATGAAACTGCTCGGCCAACAGTCGGTTGGCTCCGTCAAGAGCTTCGACAGCGGCACGGTTCCTCGACCCCAGATGGGCAACAATTCTCGAAAGTAGACCCAGACGATCTGTCGCCTCGATGATTCCCTCCTGGGCGACCAGCCCGATACGACCGGCCGCTGCAACCAGAGGCCCCAGCCCGGTTGAACGGGCAACCACAAGGGGATCGACAGGACCATCGGCATCTACCAGCGAACTGTTGTCATCGGGGCCAGAGGCACCGACGGTCGCCGGAACCGAGGCGGACAGGAGAACACCGAGCGCGAGGAGAAGAACGGAGAAGCGTCGCACCTCGGCATTGTACCCATTACCCGAAAGACGACTGCGGAACCTGATCAGGAATGAGGGGCGTCGGACTCGTCGTGAATATCGCCCACCAACTCCTCGATCACGTCTTCCATTGAGACGATCCCGAAGGTCTCGCCATTGACCCCACACACGGCAGCAAGGTGGTTCCGGGAAGCCCGCATGTCCATCAGGGTTGCCTCGAGGGACTGGTCCCGGCGGACCACGAGCATTCGACGAATCGCCTCGAGGGGAACGGTCTCATCCTGGGCGGCCTCAGGAAGCCTGAGAAGGTCCTTGACGTGGATCATCCCCAGGAAGGAGTTGCCACCGGAGGCCGCCACCGGCAATCGCGAATGTCCGCTGTCCACCACCACCCTCTCAACCTCGGCGACAGTCATCTGGCGGTTCACTGAAACGACCTGATCCCTCGGGATCATCACCGATGCGACGCTACGCCTGCCCAGGTCGAGTGCACCTGCCAGGAGACCATGCTCGAAGTCCTCGATCAGACCTTCCCGCCGCGAAGCCTCGAGAATCGCAGCCATCTCAGGCTTGCCGATCGCCTCCTCGAGCTC
>JABHCN010000055.1 GCA_018673475.1 Actinomycetota bacterium
CCGCTTCATGTTGACCGTCCACGTACTTGCCGCCACCGTGTGGGCCGGGGGCCACCTCGTGCTCTCGCTGAGCGTGCTGCCGAAGGCGCTGAGGGCAGGCAACCCCCAGATCGTCCACGATTTCGAATCTGCCTACGAACGGGTCGGCCTGCCGGCACTTTTGATCCAGGTGATCACCGGAATCTGGCTGGCATGGCGCCTGATCCCAGACATCGGTGCGTGGTTCACGTTCGGCTCACCGATAGCCACGACGATCGGTGTCAAGTTGATCCTGTTGGCCGTCACCCTGGCCCTTGCTGTTCACGCCAGGCTGCGGCTGGTTCCCAGACTGGAGGAGGGAGCGCTCAAACCGCTGGCATTCCACATTGTCGCCATCACCATCGTGGCGGTGCTGATGGTGGTTGCCGGGGTGGGCTTTCGCACCGGCGGGGTGTTCTGACCGGGCATCATGGAATGCGCTGGTCACCGTGGTGGGCCGTGAGGGACTCGAACCCCCGACCCCCTGCGCGTCATGCAGGTGCTCTAGCCAACTGAGCTAACGGCCCCGGAGCGCAGCATCGTACCAGTGGCCCCCGAACGGCACACCGGTGAGAGCGTCAAGCCGGCGGATCAGAACCGAAGGCCCACGGTCCCCGATCGACCAGGGCGGCGAGCACCAGCAGCGCTCCGCCCGCTGCGACCACGGGAAGTCCGGACCCGACCGAGTACTCGTATCCGTCGAACGGGTCGAGGCTCAACACGTTGGCGATCTCGAGGCCGGCGGCGGCCAGGACGACCAGACCCGTGGTCAACAACACCAACTTGAGGGCCAGCCCGCGAAGGTCGGTCCACAGCGCACCGGTGGCACCGGCAGCAACGAGGCCAGCCACCAGGATCACGACGGCCTTGCCGGCCTGGTCCCATCCGATCAGGTGGGTCACGAAACCGCTCTCGTGGTCAGCCACGCGCCACGACAGGAAGGTTCCCATGATCGCTGCGATGACCCCTGCCGACGAGATCAGGGCAGCCGGCCAATTGGGGGCCGGGCGCTCCCTGTGGCGCTGCGGGAGTGGCGGAGTCGGCGGAACAACAGGGGGGTCGTCGCCGGGGTGCACCGCCCTGATGCCCATCGGCGGCGTGTGGGGCAGCGGTGGTCCTCCACCGGGATCCGCCGGTCGATTGCCACCATCCTGATCAGCCATAGGGCCCCACGGTACCGATCGGCCAGACAACCCACCTCGTGGACCGTCCGGTACAACTGCTGCTACTGGAATGGAGCACCGGGCGGGATTTGAACCCGCGGCTTTACGGCTTTGCAGGCCGTTCCCTTGGTCCGCTCGGGCACCGATGCAGGTTCCCACCTCGGCGGGAACGAGACAAGCGTACAGTCGACCTGATCCGGCCCGTCCCGTCGTCAGCCGACCTGGGGCTTCTCCTCGGCCAACTTGATCGTGCAGGTTCCCTGGGCCAGGGCGACCATTCGGTCCTCGTTTTCGACCTCGATGGTGACCACGGCGGAGCGCTTCGTCATCGATCGAATCTCGGCGGTGGCCCGGCACCTGCCTCCACTCACCGGACGCAGGTAGTTGACCTTGAACTCGGTCGTCGCCGCCCATGACCCAGGTGCCATGACCGGGTACAGGACAAGACCCAGACAGTGGTCGCACAGCGCTGCGAGACAGCCGCCGTGGATGTTGCCAACCATGGTCACGTGGTCGTCGGCCACCTCGAACTCGGCCACGAGGCGTCCGGCCTCGAACTCGCGCACCTCGATACCGAGGTAGCCGTCGATTCCGATCTCGGACCGGTAGCCCACCAGACCCTCCATGAACGCACGGTTGGCGACCTCGAGGTCGGGCCTTGGCATGTGGGTTCCCCTCTCTCATCACGTCGACGACAATGTGATCCAGTAGGCCAACCACGCTATTCGCCACGGGTGTGACGGCGATGGTCGGACGACCCCGACCCGGCCCTTCCCACCGTCGGGAGGCGATGTATCGTCGCGGAATGAGCGACGACAACTACGAACCCAGCCCCAACGAGTTCATTGCCGGCCACGTTGAGCAGTACCTGAGCACCAACGGCGAGCAGGGCTTTGAGATGCAGGGCGCCGGCGTCATCGTCCTGACCACAACCGGCCGTCGGACCGGCAAGGTCAGACGCACGCCCCTGATAAGGGTTCCCCATGAAGAGGGTTATCTGGTTGTGGCGTCGCTGGGTGGCGCACCGGAGCATCCGGTCTGGTACCTGAACCTGCTGGCAGAGCCGGACATCACCATCCAGGATCGGGCCGAGGTGCACAAACTGCGGGCACGGACGGCCACACCCGGAGAAAAGGCGACGCTGTGGCCCCTCGCCGTTGAGCAGTGGCCCGACTACGCGAACTACCAGGCGTCGACCGACCGCGACATCCCGGTGGTCATCTGCGAGCCCCGCTGACCCTCTGAGCGCTCAGGCTCGCCGGCGCCTCGAATCGATTACGCCGGTATCGAAGCCGGCCAGGTGCAGGCCGCCATGGAACCGGGCGTGTTCGACCTTGAGGCAGCGGTCCATCACAACCTTGAGCCGGCCGGCCAGTGCCCGCTGGGCGGCATCGACGCTCCAGAGGCCGAACTGGGTCCAAAACACCGTGGCTCCCACCTCGACCGCCTCATCGGCAACACCGGCCACGTCCTCGAGCCTGCGGAAGACGTCGACGAGATCGGGCTTGACAGGCAGGTCGGCCAGGCTGGCGTAGCACGGCTTTCCCAGGATCTCGTCGAAGGCGGGGTTCACGAAGAACACGTCGTAGTCGGTCGATGAGCTGAGCAGGTAGGTGGCCACGAAGTTGGACGGGCGCTCCGGCTTTGCCGATACGCCGACCATGGCGACGGTGCGAACCGACCGGAGCACGGCAAGCCGCTCGGCAGCCGACGGCTCGGACCACCCGGGAACAGGCTCGTGGTCGACCGTCATGACCCTGCACCCAAGAGCGCCTGGTCCAGATCCCAGCAGATGTCGTCAACGTCCTCAAGGCCCACGGAGAGACGGACCATGTCCGGTGTGACACCGCCGGCGACCATGTCCTCGTCGGAGAGCTGCTGGTGCGTCGTGGTGGCCGGATGTATTACGAGGGTCCTGGCATCGCCCACGTTGGCAAGGTGGCTCACCATGGTCAGACCCTCGATGAACTTCGCCCCGGCGGCCCTTCCTCCGGCTACGCCGAAGGTGAAGATGGCGCCCGGTCCGTCGGGCAAATAACGCTGAGCCAGGTCGTGGTAGGGCGACGACTCCAGGCCGGCGTAGGCGACCCACGACACACCAGGGTGGCCCTCGAGGAACCGGGCGACCTTGTGCGCGTTGGCGACGTGCTCATCCATCCGCTGCGGCAGCGTCTCGAGGCCCTGCAGCAGCATGAAGGCGTTGAACGGCGACAGCGACGCACCGACGTCGCGGAGTTGCTCGGCCCGCAGCATCGTGCAGAAGGCATACTCGCCGAAGTTCTCCCAGAACCGCAGGTCGTTGTAGCCAGCCGACGGTTCGGTCATCCGGGGGAAGCGGCCTGACCCCCAGTCGAAGCCTCCCGAGTCGACGACAACCCCTCCGATGGAGGTGCCATGGCCGCCTATGAACTTGGTGGCCGAGTGCACGACGATGTCGGCGCCGTGCTCCATGGGTCGACACAGGTAGGGCGTGGCAAAGGTGGAGTCGACGACGAGGGGCAGGTCGTGGGCAGATGCCACGTCGGCCAGCGCCGCCAGGTCGGCAACGGCTCCTGACGGGTTGCCGATGACCTCGGTGTAGAGGAA
>JABHCN010000056.1 GCA_018673475.1 Actinomycetota bacterium
GGTGCCCTGGTCGGAACGGCCAGTTGTGTCGTGGTGCCCCCTCAGCGAGGGAAGGCTGGCCCGGCTGAGCCGCACCACCTCGGCATCGCTGTCGCCCTCGACGATGACGGTCTCGTCAAACTCGATTCCCTCAGCCTCGAGCGCGCTCTTGATGCCGAGGATCAGGTCGGGTGTGAGTTCGGCGTCGCGGACCACGTTGATGATCTCATCGAGGCTCAAACTGCCCCTTGTGCGACCGTGGCGGAGCAGGCGGGCGAACTCGAACTCTGATACCCCCGTCCACCTCTGTGGAGTGGGGGCGGCCTCAGGCATCGGCCCTCCCCTCCCTGTTGTCGATAAGCCACCGTAGCAACGGTTCAAGGTCTGCGATGTCTGGGCCCGGTTCACGCAACTCCATTACCTGGGTCCTGAGATACGAAATGGCCGGCTGGTAGGTGGCGAGGTCTCCGTCGCGGCGTGACACGGCCTCGAACTCGACAGCCAGGCGGCCGGCTGCCAGCGACAGGAGCCTGCTCAGGACGCCGACGGCGTCGTCGTCGCCCGCATCCTCGACCGCAAGGCGTCCCAGCAGGGCTGCTGGCGTTCCAGCGTCCTCTTCGGCGTTCAGGGCAGACACGGCAGAGTGGACATCGCCGTTGCTGGCCAGAGAGTGATATACCGCCAGCGAGGTCGGGTCGACGAAGAGGACATCGGACAGGTATCCGGCGATCTCGTCGGGCCTGTGGGCCAGCAGACGCAGTGCCTGGGTCTCCGGGGTCAGCCTGCCGACCGGCTCAGGTCGGGTAGGCACCGGTGCATCTGAACCACGTCTGGACGACCCTCTAACGGTTTCCCGGCTGGCCGAGGCCTTCCTGTCGAGCATTCTCTGGCGCAGATGATCGACGTCGAGGAGGCAGCGGTCGGCGATGCTCACCAGGTACTGATCCCGGACTAGGGAGTTCGGGTGCTGGCCAACCAGCGCAGCGGCCTCCTCGGCGGCGTGGGCCCGACCTTCGGCGGTGTCCATGCCTCCCCTGCCCAGAACCCGATCGATGCGAAACTCCAGGAACGGTCGTGCCTGCTCTACTGCCCGGCGAAGTCCCTCGGGGTCGGAGCGGAAGAGATCTCCGGGGTCGGCATCAGGCGGTAGGTCTGCAACCGCGAACTGCAGGCCGAACTCCTCCTCCCACTCGTAGACGCGCTCGGCAGCCGACTGTCCGGCTCCGTCGGCGTCGAAGGCCAACACCACCCGGGGGGCAAAACGCGCAAGCTTGCGGGCGTGATCGGGCGTCATCGCCGTACCGCAGGTGGCAACGGCCCGCTCCAGGCCGGCAAGGTGAAATCCGATCACATCGGTGTAGCCCTCGCATACAACGATCTCGTCGCTTCGGCTGGCCTCTGTCTTGGCCCAGTTCAAGCCATAGAGGACACGGCTCTTGGAATAGGTCTCGGCTGCATCGGAGGTGTTCTTGTACTTGGGACCCTCCCCGTCGGGCAGCTTGCGGCCACCGAACCCCACCGGGTTGTCCCTCTCGTCGAATATCGGAAACATGATCCGGGCCCGAAAGGCGTCGTACTGCCCACCTCGCCTGTTGATCCCACCGAGGCCCGAGGCCTTCAGGTCCGAGTCGGAGAGTTGCAGGTGCCCGGCCAGTTGCGACCAGTCGTCGGGGGCCCAGCCGATCGAAAAGCGCCTCGCCACCTCGCCGTCGAACCCTCGGGCCTTCAGGTACTCGCGGGCCGGCCTGGCATCGGGATCGGTGAGAAGGAGGTCGTGGTAGAAGGCCACGGCCCTTGCAATCGCCTCGGTCAGGTGTTTTCGGCGGCTGTGGGCCTTGCCCTCGTTTCGGTCCGTGTAGCGCAGCGTGATACCCATACGACCTGCCAGATACTCGACGGCACCGGCGAAATCCAGGCTCTCCATCTCCCTGACAAAGTCGATGGCGTCGCCGCTGACCTGGCATCCAAAGCAGTAGTAGACGCCCTTTTCCTGGTTTACCGAGAACGACGGCGACTTCTCACCGTGGAACGGACACAGGCCCATCCACTGGCGGCCAGTCTTCTTGAGCTGTGTGTGCTGGGTGATGAGACGGACCATGTCTGTCTCTTCACGGACCCTCACCACGTCCTCGTCCACGATGCCCATTGCCGGAACCTATCAGTGGCCCCCTTTGGGAGGCCGGGTGGGCCCGACCACCTCCTCGCTAGCCTCCAGAGCAGGCAGGAAACATGCCTCACTACAACCGGAAGGACCTCCGACAACCATGGCCGTCTCCGCCAGCACCCCGATCGAGTTGGTCAACCGTGTCTACTCGACCCTCGACGACCGGGTGGGCATCGCCCGGAAGCGTCTTGGCAGGCCTGTGACGCTGGCCGAGAAGATCCTCGTGAACCACCTCGACGACCCTGAGGGTTCGGGCCTGGAGCGTGGCGGCTCATACGTTGACCTGAGGCCCGACCGTGTCGCCATGCAGGACGCAACCGCCCAGATGGCCTGGCTGCAGTTCATGACCGCCGGCCTCGACGAGGTGCAGGTCCCGACCACCACCCACTGCGACCACCTCATCTCGGCCCGGCTCGAGGCCGCACAGGACCTGCTCGTGGCCATCGACGACAACGCCGAGGTCTACGACTTCCTCGAGTCGGTCTGTGCCCGCTACGGAGCCGGTTTCTGGAAGCCCGGATCGGGAATCATCCACCAGGTGGTCCTCGAGCAGTACGCCTTTCCCGGCGGGATGATGATCGGCACCGACAGCCACACCCCCAACGCCGGCGGCCTCGGCATGGTCGCTATCGGCGTCGGTGGTGCCGATGCAGTCGACGTGATGACCGGCAACCCGTGGAACGTGAAGTGGCCCAGGCTCATCGGCATCCACCTGACCGGTGAGTTGAGCGGTTGGGCTGCCCCCAAGGACATCATCTTGAAGGTCGCCGACATCCTTACCGTCAAGGGCGGCACCGGTGCCATTGTCGAATACTTCGGATCAGGGGCCCGCAGCCTCTCGGCCACAGGCAAGGCCACCATCTGCAACATGGGTGCCGAGATCGGTGCCACCACGTCGCTGTTCGCCTACGACGATTCCATTGGCCGTTATCTCAAGGCGACCGGTCGCGAGGCCCTCGCCGATGCCGCCGACGCCGTGTCTGCGCACCTGAGGGCCGACGACGAGGTCGAGGCCGACCCGGAGGCCTACTTCGATCAGGTCATCCACATCGACCTCTCAGCGCTGTCGCCCCACATCAACGGACCACACACACCAGATCTCTCCAGGTCCGTATCCGACCTGGGGGCAGAGGCCACAGCCAACGGCTGGCCGCTTGAGGTGAGCGCCGGCCTCATCGGCTCCTGCACCAACTCCAGCTACGAAGACATCACCCGGGCCGCGGGCATCGCCCGCGACGCAGTCGCCAAGGGCCTCACAGCCAAGGCGCCGCTTCTCATCACCCCCGGCTCCGAGCAGGTCAGGGCCACAATCGAACGCGACGGCCTGCTTGCCGACTTTGAGGCCCTCGGGGCGACGGTGCTGGCCAACGCGTGTGGACCGTGCATCGGCCAGTGGGACCGCCAGGACCTTCCCGACGGGGTGCCCAACTCAATAGTCACCAGCTACAACCGAAACTTCCCCAAGCGAAACGACGGCTACTCCACAACCCACGCCTTCGTCACCTCACCCGAGACCGTCATTGCCCTCACCCTCGCCGGTCGGCTCGACTTCGATCCCGCCAACGACAGCCTCACCAACGACGCCGGCGAACAGGTCCAGCTCACGGTCGGTGCCGGCGAGGAGTTGCCTGCCGACGGGTTCGATCCCGGCCAACCGACCTTCGTTCCGCCACCCGGTGACGGCAGCGGCGTCGAGGTGTCGATCTCCCCCGACAGCGACCGCCTCCAGGTCCTCTCCCCCTTCCCCGCCTGGGACTGCGAGGATTTCAGCGATCTGGCAGTTCTGGTCAAGGCACAGGGCAAGTGCACCACCGACCACATCTCCATGGCCGGCCCCTGGCTGCGCTACCGCGGACACCTCGAGAACATCTCAGGCAACCTGTACATGGGTGCCGTCAACGCATTCACCGGCGAGGTCGGAACGGGCCTCGACCTGACTGACGGCGAAACCCGTACCTTCCCCGAGATCGCAAGGCGCTACCACGAGGCCGGCGTTCCCTGGGTTGCAATCGGCGACGAGAACATGGGTGAGGGATCATCTCGCGAGCACGCCGCCATGGAGCCACGCTTCAGGGGTGCTCTGGCGGTCATGGCACGTTCCTTTGCACGCATCCACGAGACCAACCTGAAGAAGCAGGGCGTAATTGCCCTCACGTTCGCAGACCCCGCCGACTACGACCTGATCGGTGAGCACGACCGCATCTCCATTACCGGCCTCGCCGAGCTGGCTCCGGGTGCTCCCGTCAACGTTGTCATCTCACACCAGAACGGCACCGGCACCCACATCACCACCAATCACACAATGTCGGTCGACCAGATCGAGTGGTTCAGGGCCGGAAGCGCCCTAAACCTGATCAGACACCAGACACGCCACCCCGAGGCAACCAGCCCCAGCTAGATGCTCCTGAGGCGGTAGCCGCGGTTGCGGGCCTCGGCAAGGGTGTCGGGCCCGAAGCAGATGAAGGTCTCAGCCGACATCAACTCGTCGAGCACGACCGCCATGGCCTCCTCGTCGGCGACCTCGTCCAGGTCATATACCTGCTGGGTCCTCTTGTCGCCGAGAAAGCGGTTCTCAGAATAAGCCGAAGGTCTGTCCATAGGTGCCGAGGCTAGCGACCCCCGTGCATCCCGGACGCGACGGAGGGCGTACCGGAGCACGCCCTCACGCCATAGACATTGTTCTGGTTTTCCCGGATACGACCATTCGCGTCGACGGGGACCAGTGTCGACAATCGGTATCCGGGGGTGGTCGGCGTGTTCTCGCCGGGTGGTCCAGCGCCGCCTAGCGGCCGCCCACCTCCGAAGTCCCACAAGATCTGCTGCTGATCTGGACCACCTCCCTTCTTCGGTGGTCAGACCTTACGCCCTCCAGAACCACCGGTGCACGCACCCAGCGGTTGAGCGGCCGCGGCACCTACCCGCGCAGGTCCATCTGGAGGGTTCCGGCCTCTACGGCAAGGCGGTCGGCCTCATCGTTCCACCTGTCATCGGAATGACCCTTCACCCACTCGAACGTCACGTCACCCCGCTCGCGGTAGAGAGCAATGAGCGGTTCCCAGATATCACGGTTGGCCACATCCTTGCGCTGGCTGTTCTTCCAACCCCGACGCAACCAGCCCTCCCACCAGCGGTCCCTGAAACAGTGGACCACATAGGTCGAGTCGCTGACGACGTGCAGCGGACCATCAAAGGCCCTCATCGCCTGAAGCGTGGCTCTCAGCTCCATGCGCTGGTTCGTGGTCGCCGGGTCGAACCCTGCCTCATACGGTCCATCGGGAACCACCCAGGCCCACCCACCGGGCCCCGGGTTCCCCGAGCAGGCACCATCGGTGTACACGGTCGTCATCTGCTCGGCCATCGGCGGCGACCCTAACCGGGTCGGTAGCACCATTCGTTGACCTGTCGTGGTGCGGTGCCAGGCGGGTGCTGGCATGATCAGTGATGTGATCGACGGCTTCACCCACCAGTTGCCTGACGGCGATCCAGAAGAGACGCGCGAGTGGATCGACTCCTTTGACGCCCTGGTAGACCGGGCCGGACGCTCGAGGGCCCGCTTCATGTTGGCCCGCCTGATGGAACGCGCAGGCGAGTTGAACGTGGGTAACGCTCCTCCGACATGGACGCCGTACGTGAACACGATCGCAACAGGCGATCAACCGTGGTTCCCCGGCGACGAGCACATCGAACGCCGGATACGCGCCTTCATCCGCTGGAACGCCGCCGCCATGGTCATCAACGCCAACAAGACATCTGACGGCATAGGCGGACACCTTTCAACATTCGCCTCCTCGGCCTCCCTCTACGAGGTTGGATTCAACTGGTTCTTCCGCGGCAAGGACGACGGGCAGCCCGGTGACCACGTCTACTTCCAGGGCCACGCTGCACCGGGCGTCTATGCACGGGCGTACCTGGAGCGACGGCTCGAGGACCACCACCTCGACAGGTTCCGAATGGAGATCTCAGGGCAGGGCCTCTCGAGCTATCCCCACCCCCGCCTGATGCCCGACTTCTGGGAATACCCCACGGTGTCGATGGGCCTCGGGCCGATCAACTCCATCTACCACGCACGCTTCAACAAGTACCTGGAGCATCGCCAGATAGACGACACCTCCAGCTCACGTGTCTTTTGCTTCCTGGGCGACGGCGAGACCGACGAACCAGAGACCCTGGGTGCCATCTCACTGGCCGGACGTTCGGGCCTCGGCAACCTGGTCTGGGTGGTCAACTGCAACCTGCAGCGCCTCGACGGGCCTGTACGAGGCAACGGCCAGATCATCCAGGAGCTTGAGGGCGTGTTCCGTGGGGCCGGCTGGAACGTGATCAAGGTCATCTGGGGTTCCGGTTGGGACGAACTGATCCAAAAAGACCTGGACGGCGTGCTGCTCAACAAGTTCAACAACACCGTCGACGGCGAGTACCAGCGTCTCGCCGTCGAGGGGGGCGACTACATCCGCGAGCACTTCTTCGGGCCGGACCCACGCCTACGAGCAATGGTCGACCATCTCAGCGACGATGAGCTACGCGACCTTCCCCGGGGTGGACACGACTACCAGAAGCTCTACGCCGCCTACAGGGCGGCAACAGAGGAGAACGCCGCACCCACGGTGATCCTCGCCAAGACAATCAAGGGCTGGACCCTTGGCGAGGGCTTCGAAGCCCGCAACGCCACCCACCAGATCAAGAAGATGACCTCATCGCAGATCCTCGACCTGCGCGAACGCCTGCACCTGGAAGAGGAGATCCCCGAGTCGGCGCTACAAGAGGACAGGGCTCCCTACTTCCGACCCTCTGAGGACAGCCCCGAGTTCGAGTACATGATGCAGCGGAGGCGGGCGCTAGGTGGCTCAATTCCAAAGCGGCGGATTCGAAACAGACGCCCCGCCACCCTCCCCGACCCGTCGGTCTTCCTGGGCCTCTCAAAGGGGTCTGATGGCCGCGAGGTGTCAACGACAATGGCCCTCACCAACCTGCTCCGAGACCTCCTGCGTGATGAGTCGTTTGGCCCGAGGGTGGTTCCGATAGTCCCCGACGAGGCGCGCACCTTCGGCATGGACTCCCTGTTCCGGGAGTTCGGCATCTACGCACCCTTCGGCCAGCTCTATGAACCGGTCGACCATGAGCTGTTGCTCTCCTACAGCGAGGGCACCGACGGACAACTCCTTGAAGAGGGCATCACCGAAGCCGGGTCCCTCTCCAGCTTCATCGCCGCCGGCACCAGCTACGCCAACCTCGGTGTGCCGATGATCCCGTTCTTCACGTTCTACTCCATGTTCGGTTTCCAGCGGGTCGGTGACCTCATCTGGTCGGCCGCCGACTCGAGGGTCCGTGGCTTTCTCATGGGTGCCACCGCCGGCCGCACGACCCTCGCCGGCGAGGGGCTGCAGCACCTCGACGGCCACAGCCATGTACTCTCCTCAACCGTCCCTGCGTGCCAGTCATATGACCCTGCGTTCGCCTATGAGTTGGCCGCCATCATCGACGACGGTCTTGAACGCATGTACGGCAGCGAGGACCCTGAGGCCAACGAGGACATCTTCTACTACGTGACCGTCTACAACCAGCCCCACGTGATGCCTCCGCGCCCCGACCATGTGACTCCTGCTGACATCGTCGCCGGTCTCTACAAGATGACCGATGCGCCGGAACGGCCGGTCTCGGCCACCTTGGTGTTCTCCGGGCCCGCCCATCTGGCAGCAACGGAAGCCGCCGAGGAGTTGGCCGACCGCTGGGGTGTCGGCGTCGACCTCTGGAGCGCAACCTCGTACAAGCGACTACGTGAAGAGGCAATCGAGACCGAGCGCCACAACCGCCTCCACCCCCACGAAGACCGCTCCGAACCATTGGTGGCGAGGTTGCTGTCCGACGGTGAGGGCCCCGTAGTGGCGGTCACGGACTTCATGAAGGCTGTTCCCGACCAGATCGCCAGATGGGTTCCGAGGCCGTTCCACGTTCTCGGCACCGACGGCTTCGGGCGCAGCGACACACGCGAGGCACTCCGTCGCTTCTTCGAGGTCGACACCGGCCACGTCGTGGTCGCCGTTCTGTCGGCTCTGGCTGAGACCGGCGACATCGAGCCATCGGTGGTTGCCGAGGCAATCGCCCTGCACGGAATCGACGTCGACCTGCCTGATCCCGGTCGGCACGATTCGGTACCGGCAACGGGCCACGGCATCGGACACTCCAAGGAGTAGGTTCCCCGAATGCCTGGAGCCCCTACCGGAACCCTCGCGATAACAGGCGACCCACACGCCGACGACCTGGTCAACTCTGATCCGCTGGCACTTCTCATAGGAATGCTTCTCGACCAGCAGGTACCGATGGAGTGGGCTTTCCGTGGACCGGCGACGCTTCTTGAACGACTCGGCTCGCTTGATGCCGCAGCGATCGCTGCCATCGACCCCGACCTGTTTGACGCCACGTGTCGAACCAAGCCGGCCGTGCACCGATTTCCCGGCTCAATGGCCAAACGCATCCAGGCCCTGTGCCAACACATCGTCGACCACTACGACGGCGACGCCAGCCTGCTGTGGGGCAACGCCGCCTCGGGAGCCGACTTGAAGCAGCGCCTCTTGGCGCTGCCCGGCTACGGCGACGAGAAGTCCATGATCTTCACGGCCATCCTGGCCAAGCGCATGGGGGTGGCACCCGACGGCTGGCAGGACGCCGCCGGCCCGTTCTCAGATCAAACCCCCCGCTCGGTGGCCGACATCGACGGGCCCGAGGCCCTTGCCACGGTCAGGGAGTGGAAGAAGGCTCAAAAGGCTGCCGGGAAGTCCAAGCAGCAGTAGCCCCGCCCGAGGCTTCAGAGCCGGGCGGTACCGTCAGACATCGCCTGCCTGAACCATTCGAATGTGGATTCCAGGCCCGACTCCAGCGAAGTCGATGCGGTCCAGCCCAACTCGGTGAGCCTCGACACGTCAAGCACCTTGCGGGGCATGCCATCGGGTCTGGTGGTGTCGAAGGTCAGGTCAGCCCCGGGGTGCACCAGGTCGCGGACCATCTCAGCCAACTCGCGTATCGAGATGTCCTCGCCTGTGCCGATGTTCAGATGACCGATACCCGAGTAGTTGTCCATGATGTGCAGGCAGGCGTCGGCCAGGTCGTCCACGTGCAGGAACTCCCTTCGGGCCGAGCCAGTTCCCCAGATCTGGACCTCTCCAACCCCGGCACGGTGCGCCTCGTAGAAGCGGCGCATCAGGGCCGGCAGCACGTGCCCGCCCTCCAGGTCGAAGTTGTCGCCAGGGCCGTAGAGGTTCGTGGGCATGGCTGATACGAAGTCGTCGCCGTACTGGCGCCTGTAACCCTCGCAGAGCTTGATCCCGGCAATCTTGGCGAGTGCGTATCCCTCGTTGGTCGGCTCCAGTGGCCCGCCCAGCAACGCCTCTTCCACGATGGGCTGCTCGGCCAGACGCGGGTAGATGCACGAACTCCCCAGGTAGAGGAGCTTCTCTACACCTACGAGGTGGCTGGCGTGGACCACGGTGCCGTGGATCATCAGGTTGTCGTAGAGAAACTCGGCGGGCCGTGTGCTGTTGGCCATGATGCCGCCCACCGTGCCGGCCACCAGGAACACGTAGCGGGGTTCCTCGACCCTGAACCATGCCTCAACAGCCGACTGGTCGCGTAGGTCGAGGTTCTCACGGCCCACGGTGCGCAGGTCTGCGAAGCCGGCCTCGGTCAGGCGTCGCATTACCGCCGAACCGACAAGCCCCCTGTGCCCGGCTACAAAGACAGGAGCATCACGGTCGATCATGCCCCGACGCTACCTGTCGCCAACCTGGCCGGCAGTCCCTCCGATGGCACCCACCTCGGCCATGTAGACACCCAGAAGGTCGGCCACAACTGCCACAGAGACAGCATCCAACGGCTCAGGCTCACCAAGGCCACGTGCAACGAGAACCTCAAGGGCATCATCCAGACGGGCAACGACCCTGTCGGTGCCCTCATCGATGGCGGCATCGCCGAGTTCCTGGCCGTGCTCGGTGGCGAGGCCGACAGACCCGAAGTAGTCCAGATACCAGCCCACGATGGTCACCACGTCTGAGCGGCTCAGCTGCCCGGCTGCCTCATCGGGAAGGCGCTCAGAGACCCACTCCACGACATCGTCCACCTCGAACACTGCGGGCAGCACGGTCGTCTCGAGACGACCCAGCGCCGATCCGACCGCTGCAAAGCCAACGGCCACGACAACAATTACCGCGACGACGATGAAGATCCATGTCACCGTCTGATCATGCCAGCCCCGCCAGCGCTACAGGCGCCGACAACCGGAACCGTGCAGGTCTACTTCTCAGATACCTATGCGTTGGGCGAGCAGTTCGCGGTGGTAGGTGGCGTCACCGAACAGCAACTCAGAGCTCTTGGCCCGCTTGAAGTAGAGGTGGGCCGAATGCTCCCAGGTGAAACCAATACCCCCGTGGATCTGGATGTTCTCTGCAGTCGTGTGGAAGTAGGCCTCTGAGCAGTAGGCCTTTGCGAGCGAGGCAACCGACGGCAGTTCGTCGTTCAACTCGGCCGCACACCATGCTGCGTAGTAGGCGGCCGACTTTGCCGACTCCACCTCGAGGAGCATGTCGGCACACTTGTGCTTGATGGCCTGGAAGCTTCCGATCGGACGTCCGAACTGCACCCGGTCCTTGGCGTACTGCACGGCCGTGTCCAGACATATCTGGGCGCCGCCAACCTGTTCGGCGGCAAGGGCCACCGCAGCCAGGTCGAGGACCCTCTCGAGCACCGCCCATCCTCCACCGTCGGTTCCGATGAGGTCTGCACTGACATTGTCGAAGTCGAGTCGCGCCTGCTTACGGGTGGTGTCCATGGTCGCCAGAGCCGTCCGGCTGAGGCCAGAGGCATCGGCGTCGACGTCGACGCTGAAGAGCGACACACCGGCGCCGGTGCGGGCTGCCACAAGAATCAGGTTGGCGATATGGCCGTCGAGCACGTACATCTTGGTTCCAGAGAGGCTCCATGAGTCACCGTCGGCGACTGCAGCCATCTCTATCCCGTCCTCGTCCCATCGGCCGCTCTCCTCGGTGAACGCCAGGGTGGCGATGGTTTCTCCGCTGGCTATGCCGGGCAGCAGGTCGGCTGCGGCAGCGTCATCGCCACAGTGGATGAGCGTGTTCGCCGCCAGGACAACCGTGGAGAAGAACGGGGCACACAACAGGGCCCGTCCCATCTCCTCAAGTACCACCGACAGTTCCACGTAGCCAAAGCCCTGACCGCCGTGCTCCTCTGGAATGATGAGGCTCTGAAGGCCCAACTGCTCGGCCATCATCGACCAGGTCTCCGGGTCGTAGCCGTCGTCGGTCTCCATCAGTTCCCTGACGGTGGCCTCTGGGGAATAGTTCTCGAGGAACTGGCGCACGAACTCACGCAGCTGCTCCTGTTCCTCACTGAATGCGAAGTTCACCCGACGCTCTCCTTGGTCATGGGATCCATCAACAGTGATGTTCTACCAGCCGACCCCGCCGACGGCCACATCCGGCGAGGTGTCGCAGCAGCCCGCCGGGTCGGGCACAATGGCCCCATGGGCGACACCCTTCACTACAGCGACACTCAGGCCGAGATCCACAAGCTTGTCGTGGGCCCCTATGAGAACAATGTCTTCGTGCTCCGATGCCGCCAGACCGGCGAGTCGGTTCTGCTTGACGCCGCCAACGAACACGAGAAGTTGCTCGAGTTGTGTCGGGCACTCGACGTCCGCACCGTGCTGGAGACGCACGGCCACTGGGACCACATCCAGGCGGTTCCGGCTGTCCGCGATGCCGGCTACCAGGTCGGGGTTACCGCTGCCGACGCCGCAATGCTCCCGAGCTACGACTACCTGCTCGAGGACGAGACCGTCATCAGGGTGGGCCGCCTGTCCCTGCACACAATCTTCACTCCCGGCCACACACCCGGTTCGATCTGCTTCAGGCTGGAGGGCTCTCCGATCGTATTCTCAGGCGACACCCTCTTTCCCGGTGGACCGGGGGCCACGACCTTTGAGGGAGGCGACTTCGAGTCGATCATCGAGTCGATCGATCGCCGGCTCTTCGCTGCCCTCGACCCTGGCACCATCGTCATGCCGGGCCACGGCGACGACACCAGCATCGGCACCGAGTCGCCGAACCTGGACGAATGGGTGAGCCGGGGTTGGTAGCCGTTGACCCTCCTCGACCATTACTCCTACGGGCATAGGGTTAATCGGACAGGGTCGTAGGCTTGTCTCCATGAGTGCCGGGCCCGACGCCGCTCCCCTGTTCGAGATATCGGACCTGCACGCCTCGACCACCGACGGCATCCCGATCCTGCGTGGTGTCGACCTCGTGGTTGGCAGCGGTGAGGTCCACGCCATCATGGGACCCAACGGCTCGGGCAAGTCGACCCTCGCCTCGGTCCTCCTCGGCAGCCCCGAATATCTGGTGACCGGCGGTTCGGTTCGCTTCCGCGGCGATGACATCACCGGCTGGTCCACCGATGTGAGGGGTAAGGCCGGCATCTTCCTGGCCTTCCAGTACCCGCTCGAAATCGCCGGTGTCTCGGTGATCAACTTCCTCCGACAGGCCCTGTCGGCCCGAAAGGGCATCGACCTCTCGGTGCTCGAGTTGCGCCTGGCGATTATGGACTGGATGGACCGCCTCGGCATGGACCCGGCATTCGCCGATCGCTACGTCAACGAGGGCTTCTCTGGTGGCGAGAAGAAGCGCAACGAGATCCTCCAGATGGCAATCCTCGAACCCGATGTGGCAATCCTCGACGAGACCGACTCCGGTCTCGACATTGACGCCCTCGAGGTGGTCGCCAACGGCGTTGCCGAGGTCAAGAGGGAGCGGCCCGAACTGGGGGTGGTGGCAATCACCCACTACCAGCGACTCCTGCGACACCTGGCACCCGATGTCGTCCACATCCTCGTCGATGGCCGAATCGTCACTGAGGGCGGCATGGAAATTGCCGAGCGTCTTGAACGCGACGGTTACGAGGCCTTCCGATGACACTCCCGGCCGACGGCACCGAGACCCGGTTCGACACAGCCGCGGTCAAGGCCGACTTCCCGCTGCTGAACCGTCAGGTCAACGACCATCAGATCGTGTACCTGGATTCCGCTGCCACGTCCCAGAAGCCCCGCCTGGTCATCGACACTCTCGCCAGGTACTACGAGGAGATCAACGCCAACGTCCACCGGGGCGCATACCACATTGCCGAACTGGCAACCTCTGCCACCGAGGACGCACGGGCCCGCATTCAGCGGTTCATCGGAGCGCCATCTGCCAGCGAGGTCATCTTCACGAAGAACGCCACCGAGGCAATCAATCTCGTTGCGTACTCCTGGGGGCGGGCAAACCTGAACGAGGGCGATGCCATCCTCATCACGGCACTGGAGCACCACGCCAACATCGTTCCCTGGCAGCAGCTGGCCGCTGAGAGGGGTGTCGAAATCCGCTGGCTGCCCCTCACAGACGACGGCCGCCTCGACCTGACAGACCTCGACCAGATGCTCGACGGGGTGAGCCTCTTCGCCTTCTCGGCAGCGTCGAACGTGCTTGGCACGCTGACACCGGTACGCCAGCTGGCCGACGCCGCACATGCGGCCGGTGCCCTGTGTCTCGTCGATGCCAGCCAGGCGGTACCGCACCTTCCGACCGATGTGAAGGCATGGGACTGCGACTTCATGGCATTCACCGGCCACAAGATGTGCGGACCCACGGGCATCGGCGTGTTGTGGGGTCGTGCCGAACTGCTCGATGCAATGCCTCCCTTCCTCGGTGGCGGCGAGATGATCCTGAACGTCACAAGAGAAGGCTTCATTCCCAACGAACTGCCCTGGAAGTTCGAGGCCGGAACGCCGCCGATCGCAGAGATCATCGGCCTCGGTGCCGCCGTCTCCTACCTTGAGGCCATAGGCATGGACGCTGTTCGGGCCCACGAGACTGCGCTCACCGGCTATGCGCTTCGGGCCCTCAACGAACGTCATGGCGACGACCTGGTCATCCACGGTCCGACCGACGCAGCTGACCGGGGCGGGGTCCTGTCCATCTGTTACCGCGATGTCCACCCGCACGACCTGAGCCAGGTCCTTGACCAACGAGGTATCTGCGTGAGGGCCGGCCACCACTGCGCCAAGCCCCTCATGAAACTGCTCGGAGTGGGTGCAACGGCGCGGGCATCCGTCTACATATACAACGACGAATCAGACGTGGACCTACTATCGGATGCGCTCGCCGAAGCCGGTGAGTTCTTCTCCCACCAACCCGCCTGACCCCCACCCGACCCTGGAGCACAAACGTGGCAGGACTAGAAGACCTCTACCGCGAGATAATTCTCGATCACTACCGCAACCCCCGGAACCGTGGCGAGCTGGAGACCCCTCCTGCCCACATGGCCGAGGGTTTCAACCCTCTGTGTGGCGACGAGATTCAGGTCTTCCTGCAGGTCGACGGCGACAGGATCTGTGATGTGAGCATCTCCGGTCAGGGCTGTTCGATCAGCCAGTCGTCTGCCTCCATGATGACCACTGCTGTGCTCGGCAGGACCGTCGACGAGGCCCGGCAGGTGATCAGGGCCTTCAAGGCGATGATGTCGATCCACGGTGACGACCTCGACGGTTCCGACCACGACCCGTCCGACGAGACCGTCGGGTCCCAGATCAGCCTGGGCGACCTCGAGGCCCTGCGCGGCGTGGTCAAGTTTCCGGTCCGCATCAAGTGCGCCACCCTGGCATGGAACACCCTCGACCAGGGTCTCAGCGAGGCAACCGCCTGAGGTCAGCCCAGGGGATCGGCAAACGGGTCGGGCCCAGGGCCCAGTTCGACAGCCACCTCGGGTACGTCGACAGCTTCTCCGAGTATCCCCGTATAGCCCTCGGCCTCGAGTTGTTCAGCCAGTTCAGGTCCCCCGGAAGTATGAATCCGACCGTGTGAGAGAACGTGCACCCGGTCTGGTTCGAGCACCTCCAGAAGGCGACTGAAGTGCGTGATGACGATCACTCCCAGCCCGGTCTCGTCAGTGGCGTCCTGTACGCGGCGGGCCACTGCCGCAAGGGCATCTACGTCGAGTCCAGAGTCGATCTCGTCGAGAACCGCATAGCTCGGTCGTATCACGGACATCTGGAGGGCCTCGTTGCGCTTCTTCTCGCCGCCCGAGAGGTCGACGTTCACCGGACGATCCAGGAACTTCTCATCGAAGCCGATGCGCTCAGCCTCGACCACCAGCGCCGCACGTATTCCGTCGGGGTCACGACCTCCGGCCACTGCCGCCTCGACGAGCATCGATTCAAGGCTCACACCGGGCACCTCGGTCGGGTGCTGGAGGGCAAGGAAGAGGCCTGCCTGTGCCCGTTCCCACGGTGCGAGCGCCAGAAGGTCGGTGCCATCAAGCGTCACCGTTCCTGCCGTCACCTCGTAGCCCGGCCTGCCCATGAGGACATGCGAGAGCGTGGACTTGCCAGACCCGTTGGGGCCCATGATGGCGTGCACCTCGCCCGGTCGGACCTCGAGGTCTATTCCAGCAAGGATGTGGGTGTCACCGACCCTGGCGCACAGCCCTTCAATGCACAGAACCCTGTCGGAGCTCATCGCTCCTCCATGACCACGTCGTCACCATCTATGCGCACGGCAAACACCTCGACAGGTTGTGTGGCAGGAAGGGTCAGGGCCTCTCCGGTCTCAAGCGAGAACAGGCTTCCGTGCTTCCAGCACTCAATCGTGCGGTCCTCGGCATCCACCTCACCATCGGAGAGCGAGACCTCGGCATGACTGCAGGTGTCAGCAACAGCCAGCACGCTGTCACCGATTCGAACCAGCGCCACAGGAGCACCGTCTACCTCTATCTGGCGAGCGATGCCGTCTGGAAGATCTGTCAGACCACAGATGCGGCTGCTGCTCACGCCGCCGCCTCGGGCCTGAAGTTGCGCAGGCGCCTGTCGAGACGCTCCACGAGAGCGGCCCTCAGGAGGAGGCCGACCGCCTCGGTGGGAGCCCGGCTGATCACTTCGTCGAAGAAGCCCTCGACCAGCAGCCTCTCGGCAATGGTGGTGGGAACCCCTCGGCTCTCCAGGTAGAAGAGCTGGTCCTCATCGACCGGAGACACCGTCGAGGCGTGGCTGCACACGACGTCGTCGGTCTCGATCTCGAGGTTGGGGACGCTGTGTGCCCATGCGTCGGCGGACAGCTTGATGTTCCTGTTGGTCTGGTAGGCGCGGGTACGCACCGCCTCGGGGTCGACCCTGATTAGACCTGAGTAGACAGACCTGGAGGTTCCGTCGAGGGCGCCCTTGAACAACAGTTCGCTCGTCGTGTCGGGAGCGGCGTGCTCCTGAAAGGTCCGAAAGTCGTGTACCTGGTCCTGCTCGCCGTAGTAGGCGGCAGTCAGGCGGGCCTCGGCGCCACGGCCAACCAGGCGACAGTCGGTCCGGGTCCTTGCGTAACAGCCACCCAGGCCGGCCACGAAGGTCTCCACCGTTGCGTTCTGATCCACCCGAAATGCCTGGTGTACGAGGTTCCACAGCCCTGTTCCGAGATCCTGCACCAACGCGTGTCTGAGCCGGGCATCGGCCTCAACCTGTGCCTCGAGCACGGGTGCCACCACCGAGACGACGTCTGAAGAGGAGGTGTGGTGCTCGACAACGGTCACGTCGGTGTCCACTCCACAACGCACGAACAGGCGTGGAAACAGCGCCGCCGAATCGGCATCGGTGTGTACGAGAACCACGATCGGTGCATCCAGACGGACCCCGTCGGGAACCATCACGGCGAGCGGTTCGGGTCCGAATGCCCGGTTCAGGTGGCCGAAAAGATCCACCGGGGTGGTGAGCACCGAGGCGAAATAATCGGCGCCGTCACCGAGGTCGCCAATTCGCCCGACCGTTACGCCGAGTGCTGCTGCCTCTTCGGAGATTGAGAACTCCTCGAGCCATCCGTTTCGCAGCACCGCGGTGGCAGCGTTCGCATCGGTGGCAGCCGGGTCCATGAACGGTTCGACGAGTGGGGTCTGGGTGGCTAGAGGCTGGAACCTGTCAAGGTCGAGGTCTCCGATTCGTGAGTATCTCCAGACCTCCTCGTCGGTACTCGGAGGGGCCACGTCGCCAATGCCCTCGACAACCTCTCTGCGGAGATCGACAAGCCATGCGGGCCCGGGCAGCGCTGCCGATACAGAAGGGTTGAAGGCGTTCGGCACAGGACCTCGGGGCGGACTTGGTCGGCTGGTTGTGGAGCACCGGTATCGATTCTGCGGATCCGGGCGTGCAGGAATAACCCTATCGCCATAGGAGTATTCCCCTGCGGCGCCTCAGCGCCCTGCAGTCACTCCTGAATGAGGTGCCCGAGGGTGCCTGGTTGAATCTGGCATGCCGCCTCGAAGGCTGTCACGTCGTCGGACTTGAGCCTTATGACCCTTCCAAAGCGGAAAGCCTTCAGGTCGCCCCTGTCGATGAAACTGTAGATGGTTCGGGGGTTGACCCCGAGGCGCCGAGCAGCCGCCTCAGTGCTCATCCACTCCACTTCGGCCACCTCTCCGGGTGAACCTGTCTCATTTTGTGCCATGTCGTTAACTCTAGATCACTCTCCTATCCTCTGCAACATGCACACCGCACCCGCTGGAGACCTCGTCGGCCCTCCGGTATGGTCGCAGCGGTGAACGGACAGCGTCACGTGCTCCTTGGACTGGCTTCGGGAACCCCCACCTGGACCACGACCATCTGTCAACGCCTGGAGCATCACGGTCACTCCTCAGAGTTCATCCTCTGCACAGGTACGGCAGACCTGTTCAACCGCCTGGGCACCGGCCGCCTGTTCTCCGCCCTGTTCATCGACCATCGAACCGTCGGCCTCGACCGTGAGTTGATAAGCAGGTCAACCTCGGCAGGTTGCCCTGTGGTGGTCGTCGGAGGAGACGACGAATCGCCAAGGTGGGTAACGCTGGGCGCCGCCGCTGTGATCGGCAGCGACCTGCCCGTCGACACCTTCAGGCAGTTGCTCAGCCACCATGCCTCCCCCATCCTGACCACCGACCACCTCGACCTGGGCTCAGGGCCACCCGAGTCCGCTTCCCACGGCTGGTCCGGCAGGCTCGTGGCGGTAACCGGTCCCGGAGGAACAGGCGCATCTGGACTTGCCCGTCACCTGGCAGCCGGCATGGGGAACGATCCCAGGATGCGCGGCTCGGTTCTGCTGCTCGATGCCTGCCTCGAGGCTGACCAGGCCTTCCTCCACGGCCTACCCGACGACCACCTCGGACCCGACCTGCAGGCAGCCACCCAGGCTCACCGGGGCGGCGACCCCGACCGAGCGGGGCTCGAGAAGTTGATTGTCAGGCCCACCGACCGGCCCTACGGCCTCATCCCCGGTCTACGTCGCCGCCGTGACTGGCCATCTATCGGTGGGCCCAGCCTGCGGGCCACGCTCGTGAACCTGCGCCGACACCATCTGGTCTCTGTCGTCGATGTGGATCCGCTGATCGACCTGACCCCACCGGGCCAGGCCATCGGGCCCTCGACCCCCGGAGAACCCTGTCGAATTGTCATGTCGCTGGCCGACCTCGTGGTCGTGGTCGGCGGCACAGGTGAACATGCGGCCAGATCCATGGAACGCCTTCTCTCCAATCTTGGCGATGCCGGCATTTCGGCCTCGCGCCTGCTTCCCATCCTGTTGGCAGAACCAGCCACAGGTCGTCGCACGGCCCGACGAGAGGCCCGCCGTCTGGATCGGGCCACCCCGGCCGACCTCGACAGCCCGCTTGTACTCGCCGATTCCACCAGCGGCAGCCCGGGCACCGACACACTGCTTGCCCGCGAGGTTCTGGGAGCCCTTGACCTGCTGGCCGGGCGCCTCGACGACGGAGGGGTCGTTCCGGTTGCAGTGGGGTCACTCGGAACCCTTGACCAGTGAGGGTGGCACTTTGAGCGACCGGGACGAAACCGTCCAGAGCGCAGATGACCGGACCTCGGCCGACCGCATGGAACACGAGGCCCGCATCCTGGCCGATGTGCAACTCCCCGGGGTTGTGGTTCTGCTGGGTTTTCAGAGGCGTGGCGACAGGGCCGAGTTGCGACTGGGCGATGCAGACCACCCTGACATGGCAACACAACCCCTGGTCGACGCTGTGGCACTCTGCCGACTCGGCTCAGCGCTCGCCCGCACGATCGCCGAGGTGCACCGCGCTGGCGTGGCACACGGGGACCTCAGGTCCAATGTGGTGCTGGTGGACGAGAGAGGCCTTCCTGTGCTGAGTGGGTTCACCAGCGCAAGGGTCGTGGCCCCGGGCGAAATGGCAGACGACGACATCGGTGCCCTCGGGTCGCTCCTGATCGATGCCCACGGGCGCCTCCGGCCGTCAGATAGCCCAACCGAGTTGAGGCGCAGGAAACGCCTGAACAAGGCATGTCGACCGGTGCGCCACGAGACCGCCGGCGACATGGCGGCCCGCCTGGCCGATCTGAGCATCGCCTTTCAACAGGAGGCCGGAGACGACGAGGCTCCCCCTGACCTCGACGAGAGCATCAGGGCCAGGGTGACCAGAACCAGCAGTTCAGCCGGCAGGCTGCGGAAGGTGGCGGCTGTCGCTGCAGGGGTTGCTGCGATTGCGGTGGGCATCGTGGCGATCCGGGGCGGCGAGCGTGCCACAATCGCCCCTGTTGTCGTTCCCACGGTTTCTCCCGACGGACCGGTAGTTGAACACGACGGTCAGCGCTTCCAACTCGGAAGCATCGGCGACGTCGTCGTGATCGGCGACTGGGCCGACCCTGAAGGACGCGGCTGCGACGGTCTCCAGACCCCTGCCCTGCTGCGTCCCTCGACTGGAGCCGTGTACGTGTTCGATGCCTGGGCCGACAGCGGCGTCCTTGCCGCCGACGCCACCATGATCGTGTCGGGAGCAGCAACGCTTGAGTCAGATACCGGAGGCGACTGCGATCTGCTCCGAGCCGTGGGGCCCGAGATCGATGCACAGGTCCGGGCCGGCTGAGCGCGTATGACAGGCAGGCTCAGGTGTCGAGGAACCAGATTCCATGCGGCATCTGGGGAAAGTGGGAGAGCACCCGTTCCTCGAGCAGGCTGAAGCCGAGGCGTTTCGCTACGGCCTGTGACCTGACGTTCTCGGGCAGGATGCAGCTGAACAGTCGTTCAGCACCGGCCTCGGAGAAGCCGTACTGAACAGACCGGGCTCCGGCCTCGGTGGCGTAGCCGAGCCCCCACACCTCGGGGTGGAGCGCCCAGCCAACCTCCAACCCGGGCCAGTCGGCACGCTCCGGCTGGTAGAGGCCGGCCCGTCCGACCAGCCGGCCGGTTGCCTTCTCCTCGAGTGCCCACAGGCCCGTGCCGCGCAGTTCCCACTGGCCCAAGAAGAACGCCATCTGCGCCCAGGCCTGTTCCCTGTCGAAGGACGCGGGAATAGCCAGAGCGGAGCTGACCTCAGGGGTGCTGAACAGGTCGAAATATGCATCCAGGTCGTCCTGACTGAATGCACGCATTGTCAGCCGCTCGGTCTCAAGCGTGGGGCAGGTGCTCATCTTCCCATCATGACCGACCACACTCCCTCCGGTGGTGGCGCGGTGCGGTCGATCTGGTTGACTCGCCCGATGACCAGAGTGGACGTTGAATCACCGGTGACCGGGGTCGTGTGGAAGGTCATCGTCGGTGTGGGCGACACGGTCTCGTCAGGAGACCAGGTGATGGTGCTGGAATCCATGAAGATGGAAATACCCGTGGAGGCTCCGGTTGACGGAACCATCGCCGAGCTGTCGGTGGCCGAGGGCGATCAGGTCTCCCAGGACAGCCCGGTTGCTGTAATCGAGTCGACTCAGGGCCTGTAGGGGAATCCGGCCGGTCCTGCAGTACGGAGGGGTGCAGCAAGGTTGGCGAACTCACAGAGCAGGGGCCTGGTGTCGGCCGGGTCGATGATCTCCTCAACCAGGTAGGCCTCGGCTGTCCGAAAGGGTGAGCGCACCGTGTTGAGGCGATCGGTGATCTCGGCAATCAGCGCCTTCGGGTCGTCTGAGGCTTCAATCTCGGACCTGTAGGCGGCTGCCACCCCACCCTCAACCGGCAGAGACCCCCAGTCGCCAGATGGCCAGGCGTACCGGTAGAGGAAGCGGTTTCCGGCTGTGTGGGCTGCACCGGCCACCCCGAACACCTTGCGGATGATGACGGTGCACCATGGCACCGTGGCCTGGTGGATGGCGGCAAGGGTGCGGGCGCCGTGGCGGATGGTCGCCGCCCTCTCGGCCTCGCTTCCGATCACGAAGCCCGGGTTGTCCACCAGGTGGACCACTGGCAGGTGGAAGGTCTCGGCGAGGTCAACGAACCGGGTCACCTTGTTTGCGGAGTCAGCAGTCCAACCGCCTCCGTAGTGGTATGGGTCGTTGGAGAGCACCGCCACGGGCCAGCCGTCGAGGCGCGCAAGGCCGCAGATGGCCGAGCGGCCCCAGCCCTTTCCGATCTCGAAGAACGTGCCCGCGTCGACCACGGATTCGATGACTGTCCGCATCTTGTAGACCTTGCGGCGGTCTCGTGGTACGACGCCTACGAGGCCACGGTCAGTTCGGTTCGGGTCGTCTGTGACGGGTCCGCGTTCAGGCAGGTCGTGGACGGATGAGGGCAGGTAGGAGAGGAACTGTCGGGTGCGTTCGAAAGCCTCGTCCTCTGAGGCGACCTCGTCGTCGACGGCGCCGTTGCGGGTGTGGACCCGACTGCTGCCGAGGCTCTCCTTGTCGACCTGTTCGCCTCCGAGGGCGTTCACGACGGGTGGGCCGGCAACAAACAACTGTGAAAGGCCCTTGACCATTACCGAGTAGTGGCTGCTTACCGCCCGGGCAGCCCCAAGACCGGCAACCGGTCCGAGGCACAGGGCAACTGTCGGGACCGTGGCGAGGTTGGCCACCACATGGTCCCAGGCGGGGTTCAGAGGCACGTAGGTGCGGGCTCCCTTGCCGATGGCACCGTCGATGTTGGTGCCCTTCTCCTCGGCCTTGGTGTCGAGGGTCTTCACCGATCCCCCACCACCGGTGCCGTCGATGAGGCGAACTATCGGGAGCCGCAGTTCACGTGCCATCTGCTCGGCTGCAATCTGTTTGGCCACTATCGAGGCGTCGGCGGCTCCGCCCCTCACGGTGAAGTCGTCGCCGGCCAGAACGACGGGCCTGTTGTCGATCTGGCCACGGCCGAACACGAAGTTGGAGGGAGACAGGTCGAGCAGTTCGCCGTCGGGTCCATAGGTGGCCGTTCCGGCGATCTTGCCGATCTCGTGGAAGGTGCCGGGGTCGAGCAGCTTCTGGAGACGCTGTCGGATGTCGAGTTTGCCGCGGTCATGCTGCCTCGCGACCTTCTCCTCGCCGCCCATGCGATCCGCCATCTCCTCGCGCGCACGCAACTCGTCGAGTTCCGGGTCCCATTCCATCTCATCGGCCATGTTGTGACGGTACCTGTCGGTCGGTGGCCTGATCCCAGCCGGGCTCAACCCAGCCGAATGTGGCCGTCTCCGGCAACCACATCACCGATGACCGCCGCTGTGTGGCCCGTGGCAGTCAACTGGGCAACCGCCTCGTCTGCAGCGGCGGGCGAGGCCCCGAACACCAGCCCACCAGAGGTCTGTGCATCAGCCAGGAGGAGTACGTCGAGTTCAGCGAGGCCTCCCCTGTCGAGGACCTGGTCAGCCCATTCCAGGTTGCGGCGACTGCCTCCGGGCATTGAGCCGGCCTCGGCCAGGTCGCGGGTGCCTGGAAGCAGGGGAACCTCGGCATAGTTGATGGCGATGTCCACGACAGACTCGGCTGCAGCCCTGCCGAGATGACCGAGCAGGCCAAAACCAGTGATGTCCGTTGCACCGGTCGCACCCGCTGCAACCGCGACCGCTGACCCGTCGGCGTTGAGACGGGTCATGGACTTCATGGCCGCCTCCACCACATTCTGATCGGCATCTCCGGACTTGATTGCAGTGGTGATGACGCCGATACCGAGGGGTTTGGTGAGCACAAGGGCGTCGCCCGGCCTGAAACCGGTGTTGGTGAGCATCCTGTCGGGGTGCACCTCGCCGACCACAGCCAGGCCGTACTTGGGTTCGGGGTCGTCGACGGTGTGGCCTCCGGCGATTACGAAGCCGGCATCGGCTGCCACCTCCTGTGCCCCCTGGAGGACCTCGACCAACAGGTCCGTCGACAGTTCGTCGCCGTTCCAGCAGACCAGGTTGAGCGCCAACAGCGGCGTTCCACCCATTGCGTAGACATCGGAGACCGCGTTGGCGGCTGCCACGCGACCCCAGGCGCGCGCGTCATCTACCACCGGTGTGATGAAGTCGGCGGTCAGGACGAGGGCCCTGTCGTCGGAGAGTTTCCACACGGCGGCATCGTCACCGGTGTCCATTCCGACGAGGAGGTCCGGGGCCTCAGCGGGGGTCAGGTGGCGCACCACGTGCGCCAGTTCGCCTGGAGCGAGCTTGCAGCCTCAACCGGCTCCGTGGCTGAACTGTGTCAGTCGCCGCATGGTCCACCCCCTTTCGATACGAGTGCTGTCGTCGAAGGGTACGTGATCAGTGGCCGGCCAGCGTGGCCACTGCCTCGAGCAGTCGCTCGACGTCGTCGTGGCCAATGTAGATGCAGACACCGGCACGGACGGCACCGTCGTCGGCATCCAGGCCGAGTGGCGCCATTGCCTCGACGGCGTAGTTGTGGCCGTCCCAGACCGCCACCCTCTCCTCGGCCAGCCTGGTTGCCACCTGCAGGGGTGTGTGGCCGTCGACCAGAAACATGGTCGTCGGAGCCCTATCAACGAGATCCGGCGGGCCCACCACCCTCACCCCGGGCATGTCGTGGAGGCCGGTCAGCAGGTGACCAAATACCGCCTCTTCGTGTTCGATCACGGCAGCCATGGTGGCCTCAAGGAGGAATCGTGCTGCGGCGTCGATTCCTGCCATGGCCTCCCATGAAGGGGTGCCGTACTGGAACCGACCAGGCCCGGAACCAGGAGCTGGCCTCACCTTGTAGGCGGACAGCGAGTCGAGCAGGTCTGGCTCGACCCACATGATTCCGGCGTGTGGCCCGTACCACTTGTATGAGGAGGTCGTGAACACGTCGCATCCGATTGATTCCACATCGATTCTGCGATGCGGCGTCAGGTGGACGCCATCAACCACCACCCGGGCACCGGCAGCGTGTGCAGCCCTGGTGATCTCCGTCGTGTCGGGAATGGCGCCGATGGCATTTGAGGCTCCGGTTACCGCAACCCATCTGGTGGCCGGCCCGATCAGATCGACCACGGCATCGGTGCACAGGCGGCCGCTGGCCGTGTCGAGGCTCGCCACACGAACGGCGGCACCGACGTCACGGGCGGCGAGCAGCCAGGGGGCCACATTCGAGTCGTGGTCCAGTTCGGTGCAGATGATCTCATCGCCGGGGCCCAGGTCGGTGGCGATGGCCCGGGTGAGGGCCATCATGTTGGCAGTGGTGCTCGGGCCAAAGACCATCCCGGCCGGGTCCGCACCTAGAAGTTCGCCAACCGTGGCGCTCACCCTTTCGGTCAGGGCGTCACATTCCTGGGCTGCCGGGAACGCACCGTGGCTGTTGGCGTTGTTCCCGCTGCGCTGCCACTCGGCGACCGCCTCGATTGAGGTGTCCACGGCCTGAGTGCCGGCGGGGCCGTCAAAACGGCTCCAGCCATCGGATAATCCGGGAAATCGTCGCCTGATGTCGGTTAGGCCTGTCATCCTCGGGCACGCTAATAGGGCTGCAACGTCCACGGTGGACAGGAGGGCTGAGACTTGGAGTCGGAGGAGGTCGAGATCGCACGACGGATCGCTGACACGATCCATGCCGGTTTCATCGACTACGTCGCCGGGTTCAACCTCATCTCGCGCCGCGCCAGGAGCCACTTCGAGAAGCGCGAGTGGTCGCTGCAGGAGGCTGATGCCACCGAGAGGCTGAACCTGCACAACGAACGGGTCCTTGAGACCGTTGCCCTCGTCAAGGACCTCCTCGGCGACGTGGCCGACCGGCGTGGCGAGTGGCGCCTCGCCCGCGGGCACTTCAAGCACCGCATCGCCGAGAGGGCCGACATGGTTCTCGCGGAGACGTATTTCAACTCGGTCACCCGCCGCGTGTTCACAACCATCGGCATCGACAACGACGTCGAGCTCAGGTGGTTCGGCGCCACAAGCGTGCCCCGCGGCGAGGCCTCGGCCGAGATGTTCACCTCCCTCACCCGAACCCGCGACTCGGCGGCCCTGATCACCTCGATCCTGGACTCATACCAGTTCGACGCACCATGGGTGGACCTTGAGGGCGACGCCCGCAGGGTCGCAGCCAGGCTGGACTCGTTTCTTCTCGAAGCCTGGGACGGCCTCGAGGTCGACGCCGTCGACATGCTCAAGCCGGTGTTCTTCAGGAACAAGGGTGCCTACCTGATCGGACGCCTGAGGCACCTGAACCGGATCGCCCCGATCGTGCTGCCGATCATCCACGGCGAGGACGGGCTGAGGGTCGACAGCCTCCTACTGACCGAGTTGCAGGTCAGCCGCCTGTTCAGCTTCACCAGGTCCTACTTCTTCGTGGAATGGCCGAACCCTGCCGAACTCGTCGGGTTCCTCAAGTCGCTTCTTCCAATGAAGTCCCTGGCGGAGCTTCACACCGCCATCGGCTTCCCGCAGCACGGCAAGACCAGCCTCTACCGCTCCCTCTACCGGCACCTGGAGAACTCGAACGACAAGTTCGTGCCCGCAAGGGGGACACCGGGAATGGTCATGTCGGTGTTCACGCTGGTGTCGTTCAACGTGGTCTTCAAGATCATCAAGGACCACTTCGACCCACCCAAGAACACGACCAGAGATGCGGTCATGCGCCGCTACAAACTCGTCTACAACCATGACCGGGTCGGCCGGATGGTCGACGCCCAGGAGTTCGAGAACCTCTCCTTTGACCTCGACAGGTTCGACCCGGCGCTGCTCGAACAACTGCTCGCCGAGGCGAGCGGATCAGTGCACGTAAGAGGTGACCAGGTGGTGATCAGGCACGTCTACACCGAGCGGCAGGTCTACCCGCTGAACCTCTACCTGCGTGAGATGTCGGCTGACAAGGCCGAAGCGGCGGCGCTCGACTGGGGAGCCGCAATCAAGGACCTGGCAGTCGCAAACGTGTTCCCGGGCGACCTGTTCACCAAGAACTTCGGCGTGACCCGCCACGGCAGCGTCGTGTTCTACGACTACGACGAACTGTCGCTCCTCGAAGAGTGCAGGTTCCGTGTAATCCCCGAGTCCGACGACCACGAACTTGAGATGTCGTCACAGGTCTGGTTCGCAGTCGAGCCCGGCGACGTCTTCCCGGAGCAGTTCCCGACCTTCATGAGGTTTCCCAGAGACGTTCCCGACTCGGTCTGGGGCCGGTTCTGTGAGGTGCACGGCGACCTGTTCACAGCCGACTACTGGACAGGCGTACAGGAGCAGTTGGCTCTTGGTGACCTGCCCGACTTCTACCCGTATCCGCAGCGCCTCCGATTCCGTCGCCGGTCGACCGAGGCCGCAGAGTAGGGTCGCCGCCGTGTCCAGACCGGTAGAGATCGCACCATCTGTCCTGCCCGCCGACTACTCGAAGTTGGGTGCGGAGTGCGTCGCTCTCCAGGATGCCGGTGTCGACCGCATCCAGTGGGACGTCATGGACGGTGTGTTCGTGCCCAACCTCACGTTCGGACCCGACGTGATCGCCTCGATCCGACCCCATGTCGACGTGGTGTTCGAAGCCCACCTGATGGTCGTCGAACCCGACCGCCTTCTCCACCGCTATGTAGAAGCCGGCTGTGGCATCGTGATCGTTCACGCTGAGGCCTGTACCCACCTTCACCGCACGCTGGCCCACATCGCTGAACTGGGCGCCACCCCGGGCGTGGCCCTCAACCCCCATACCCCGGCCAACGTGATCAGCCACGTCCGCGACCTGCTCGGCATGGTGCTTGTTATGACCGTCAACCCGGGCTTCGGCGGCCAGGCCTACATCGACACCATGGAGCCCAAGATCGCCGAGGTGGCCTCTCTGCTCGAGGGCTTTGACTGCGACATCGAGGTCGACGGTGGCATCGGACCAGACACAGTCGCCGGAGCAGCTGCCGCCGGCGCAAATGTGCTGGTATCGGGCAGTGCCCTCTACCGCGACCCCGCTGGCCTCGAACACGCCGTCACCGACCTGAGGCAACGGGCCGAGGCCGCCAGGGCCTGACCGGGGACGCAACCCAACACCGATAGAGCCACCGGGCGATCGCACCGCGCCGCTACCCTGCCCCCTCATGGACACACCCCTGCACCCGGTCTCTGAGGCCGACAGCCCAGACCTCGCACGCTTCGACGTCTTCAACCGTCTCCTCAAGGACCGCATCGTCTTTCTCGGCACCGATGTCAACGACGACGTTGCCAACTTCCTGATCGCCCAGATGCTGTTTCTCGAGGCCCAGGATCCCGACAAGCCAATTTGGCTCTACATCAACTCCCCGGGTGGATCGGTGACCGCTGGCATGGCCATCTACGACACCATGCAGTTCGTGGGCCCCGAGGTCGGAACAATCTGCATGGGTCTCGGCGCCTCGATGGGCCAGTTCCTCCTCTGCGCCGGTGCCCCCGGGAAGCGCTACGCACTCCCCCATGCGCGCATCATGATGCACCAGCCCCTTGGCGGCGTTCGTGGTGACGCCTCCGACATTGCAATTCAGGCTGAGCAGATGGCCGCCACCAAAAAGCTCCTCCAGGAACGCATCGCCCAACACACGGGCCAGAGCGTCGAGACCGTCGAGTCCGACAGCGACCGCGACCGCTGGTTCACTGCCGACGAGGCCTGTGAGTACGGCATCATCGACCAGGTGATCGCCCGGCGCGGGGAGATGCGCTGAGCGTCACAACCCCCACCGCACTCCACGGCTCCGACACATATGGGGGCTCCGAGCCGGGGTGCGACGTAGGCTGGGCTCCTGCGGACGTGGCGGAACTGGTAGACGCACCGGCTTTAGGTGCCGGCGCCGAGAGGCGTGGGGGTTCGAGTCCCTCCGTCCGCACGTGAACGAGGTCGACCCCACCCTGCGTGCGCTGATCGACGCCGCCCCAGTGGGCATGGCGCTGCTCGACGCCGACGGCCAGCCCCGGTACGCCAACCACCGGTGGGTGGCGATGACGGGTTTCTCCCCTGAGAGACAGGGCACCTCGGAGTGGACCGAATGCGTTGATCTCGAGGGCCGCGACGACTTCGCAACCGATCTGGCGCTGTCCCTCTCAGACGGGACCGCTCTTCGTGGTCGCCTCAGGCTCATTACCCGTGCCGGCATCATCCGATGGGTGGACCTCACGATGACTCCTATTACCGGCGGAGAACCCGGCTCGGGTGGAGCGCTGCTCGGCATCTCCGACATCACCGATGAGGTGGACGAGGCTCGCCGTGCACATGAGTTGACAAGGGTGCTCGAGGCCAGCTCCGACCTGGTGGCGATCCTCGACCCGCTGGGCCGCAGCCTCGTGTGGGCAAACGATGCGATGCGCCGCCACCTTGGCGGTGGCGACGTGTCTGGAAAGGTCCTGTTGGACCACCTTGACGGATGGTCACAGGCCCGTCTGGCTGCAACCGCCCTCCCAGAGGTCCGCACCTCTGGAACCTGGAGCGGCGAGCTACGCCTTGCTCGCAGGACTGGTGGCACCGTGCCGATGTCGGCTCTGCTCGTGTCCCACCGCGACCCTGATGGAGTGGTTGATGCAATCTCGATGGTCGGACGGGACCTGACGGACCTGCATGCCGCCCAGCAGCGTGTCGAGGCTTCCGAGATCCGCCTGGCTGCCCTGGTTGAGCATGCCTCTGATCTTGTGCTTGTCGTCAGCGCATCGGGCGACATCGTCTATGCCAGCCCGGCCGTTGCCCACGTGCTGGGCCGCGAGGCGGTCGAGTTGGAGGGTGTGCCGGTTGTAGACCTGGTGCATCCCGAGGACCACGATGGCCTGGCTGAGCGGACCGCTGAGATTCTTGCGACACCGGGAATGTCGCCGGCCTTTGAGGCCCGGGTGGCTCATGCCGGTGGCGGCTGGCGCTACATGGAAATCGTCGCAACCAACCTTCTGGGCAATCCGGCAGTTGACGGAATCGTAGTGAACGCCCGCGATGTGACCGAGCGTGTCGAGGTGGCTGCCGAACTGGAGGAACGCGCCTTCCACGACGAGTTGACCGGGCTACCCAACCGGGCTCTCCTCCTGGACCGCCTCGCTGATGCCCTGCACAGGGCCGCACGCCATGACCGCATGGTCGGCGTGTTGTTCCTCGACCTGGACCGGTTCAAGGTTGTCAACGACTCCCTCGGCCACGGGTCTGGCGACGACCTGCTCCGTGAGGCGGCCCACCGGCTGTCCCAGACGGTCCGTCCCGGCGACACCGTGGCCAGGCTTGGTGGCGACGAGTTCGTTGTCCTCATCGGCGACATGCTGCGCACCACCGACGCCCTTGTCGCCGCCGAACGTGTGAGGGCATCCCTGTCCCGCCCGATGCAGCTCGGCAGCGAGTCGACTGTGGTTACCACGAGCATCGGTGTGGCCATCGGGTACGGGCAGGAGGCGCCGGCCGACCTGCTTCGCGATGCCGACACGGCCATGTACCGCGCAAAGGACCAGGGACGCGACAGGGCCGAACTCTTCGACGACCACCTACGTGCCCAGGCGGTCAGACGCCACTCCGTCGAGCAGGAGTTGCGCCTCGCCCTCGACGAAGGTCGCATCGAGGTCCACTTCCAACCGGTGGTCCGGATCTCAGACGGTGCCGTTACCGGTGCCGAGGCACTCGCCAGGATCCGTGGGTCCGGAGGCGAGTTGCTCATGCCTGATCAGTTCATTGACATTGCCGAGGACAGCGGTCTCATCGCACAGTTGGGCGGACGTGTTGTTGCCATTGCCCTGGAGCGGCTCTCGTCCTGGGGCGAGCGGGGCGGAGAGAACCTGAGCATCGCTGTGAACGTCTCGGCACGCCAGTTGGCGGATTCGACCTTTCCCGAACTGGTACGTGCGGCCATCGAGGCCAACAACGTCTCCCCGGAACAGGTGGCACTTGAGTTCACCGAGTCGGCCCTGATCGCCGCCAACCCGGTGACCGAGAAGGTTCTCGGCGACCTCACCTCACTTGGGGTCCGGATCGGCCTTGACGACTTTGGGACGGGGTTCTCGTCGCTGGCCTATCTGAAGCGCTTCCCGATCGACTTCGTGAAAATCGACAGGTCGTTCGTTGCCGGTCTCGGAACCGACGATGACGACACGGCCATTGTCACCGGAACGGTTGCATTGGCCCAGGGGCTCGGGCTGCAGGTTGTCGCCGAGGGGGTCGAGACCCGGTCCCAGCTGGAGTATCTGCAGAGGCTCCGCTGCGACCTGGCACAGGGTTTCCACTTCTCTGAACCGGTTACCGACGCCGAGTTCGACCGGTTCCTCGGAAACGCCCGGGAGCAGGCACCAATCTCGCTGAACTAGCCGGGCTCTGATCCCGGTTGGGTGCCGAGCATTGCAACAAGAGCCCTGAGTGCCCGTCCGCGGTGGGAGAACCAGTGCTTGTCGTCTCCCATTTCGGCGAACGTGGCGCCGTCGCCCTCGAACGGGACGAAGACCGGGTCGTATCCGAAGCCCCCTTCACCTGACGGGGTCTCGGCAATTCTGCCTTCGACAGTTCCGGTGGCAACGAGTTCGTTGCCGCCCGGGTAGCGAACAATCGCCACGGTCCTGAAACGGGCGGTCCTCATTGCGGGAACTACTCCGTCCAGGTCTGCCATCAACTTCGCCATGTTGTCGGCGTAGTCGGCATCCTCGCCGGCGAAACGGGCTGACCGAACACCGGGTTCTCCGCCAAGGGCATCAACGAAGAGCCCCGTATCGTCGGCGACGGCTGCCAGACCAGTGGCGCTACTCACGGCAACAGCCTTGAGGCGTGCGTTCTCCTCGAGGGTGGCGCCGTCCTCGACAACGTCGGGAAGGCCAGCGGGGCGCGGGAGAACCTCGGCAACACCTTCAAGCAGCAGCTTCATCTCGACGACCTTGTCAGGGTTGGCACTGGCCAGCACCAGGCGGGGTCGCTCCACTGGATGGCTCAGTTCAGCGTTGAGCCGGTGGCTCAGCCAGCACTTCGCGCTGCATCTCCACGATCCTGGCGATGCCTCCGGCAGCCAGGTCGACAAGTGAGTCCAGCTGGGACCTGTCAAAGGATTCTCCCTCGGCCGTTCCCTGAACCTCGACAAAGTTGCCCGACCCGGTCATGACGACGTTGAAGTCCACCTCGGCGGTGGAATCCTCGATGTAGGGCAGGTCAAGACGGGCTTCGCCTTCGATGATGCCTACCGAGATGGCCGCAAGCTCGTCGGTGAGGGGGTGCTGTGTGACTTCTCCGGAGGAGACCAGCCGGGTGAGTGCGTCGTGGAGGGCCAGATAGCCACCACAGATCGAGGCGGTACGCGTGCCACCATCGGCCTGGAGAACATCACAGTCGACGGTGACCTCTCGTTCTCCGAGGAGGTCCAGGTCTGCGACCGCCCTCAGCGACCTGCCGATAAGGCGCTGGATCTCCTGGTCGCGGCCCGACACCCGACGCCTGATCCGCTCGTTGCTGGAGCCCGGAAGCATCGAGTACTCAGCGGTGACCCATCCCCGACCAGTGTTCTTGAGCCAGCGCGGGACACCATCACCAATGGATGCCGTGCAGAGAACCCGGGTGCGGCCGAAGCTGACCAGGCATGCACCATCGGCCATCTCCGTGAAGTCCCGTTCAAAGCTGAGTGGGCGCAGCTCGTCGTTGACGCGTCCGTCTGGTCGCACAGGGCCTCCTGTCTGGCCATCCGCCGGGCGGATGGCGTTCTTGTCGAGGCCTCAGCCTAGAAGTAGATGGTGGACTCGGTGTCGGCCGCGACCTGGTCGATGTCGCCGGTCCACGCACCGGTAGACAGGTACTTCCAGCCGGCATCGCTCACGAGGAACACGATTACCGCCTCGCCGCCCTCGGAGGCAACCCTTTCGGCCACCCGGAGGGATCCGGCGAGAGCCGCACCAGCCGAGAGCCCTGCGAAGATGCCGCACTTGTCGGCGAGGCGACGGGCGCACTCGATGGACTCCCTCGGCCTGACGATCCGCTTTCCGTCGAGAAGGTCGTTTCCACCCCACTTCTCAAATACCGGGGGGATGAAGCCGTCCTCGAGGCTGCGCAGCCCCTGGACCTGCTCGCCGGCCGGCGGCTCGACAGCCAGCACCTGGACCTCAGGCCGGTTCTCCTTCAGGTAACTGCCGATGCCCATGAGCGTGCCGCTGGTTCCAAGGCCAGCCACGAAGTGGGTGATGTCGGGGACGTCGCGAAGAATCTCGGGGCCGGTTGTCTCGTAGTGGGCGCGGGGATTGGCCTCGTTCCCGTACTGGTAGAGGAACACCCAGTCGGGATTCTGGTCGGCGAGTTCCTGGGCCAGGCGCACGGCACCGTTGGAGCCCTCGTCGCCGGGCGAGGAGATGATCTCGGCACCAAAGACCTCGAGCATCGAACGACGCTCGGGTGACACATTCTCGGGTAGGACGATCTTGATCGGGTAGCCGCGTATTCGGGCGATCATTGCCAGGGCGATGCCCGTGTTGCCCGATGAGGGTTCGATGATCGTGCGACCCGGGGTGAGGGTTCCGTCGGCCTCGGCCTCGGCGATCATGGCACGGGCGATGCGGTCCTTTACCGAACCGGCGGGGTTCTGGCCCTCCAGCTTGGCGAGCAGTCGGATGTCGGGGCTGGGGCTGAGCACGCTCACGTCGATGATCGGCGTTTCGCCGATGAGGTCGATCACCGAGGAGTAGACGGCCATTGTCCCAGTTCCCTGCTCGTCCTCTGCCTGCCCGATCGCAATCACGACCAGTTCAGTCAGGATTCTAGCCGGGTTCCACCGCCACCAGTACCTCTTCGATCACATCACCGTTGATACGAAACGCCCGCATGTAGGGCTCAGGGTGTTCGAGAGACACGATCAGGAAGGTGAAGACTCCCAACGGGTCGACATCGGCGGCGTCGGCAACGTCGGTGGGCGACGGGTAGGCCACGGTATGCGTGTGGCTGTGCATCACGCCCAGGATGGACATACCGGCGGCATCGGCGGCACTCTCGGCATTCTTGTACCCGGTCGGATCCAGTGTGTAGATCTTGGGGCGTCTCTCAGGTGGTGCCACGTTCGCAATCGGGAAGAACATGTCGACATACATGCCCCCTGGCGGTCCGGCGAACAGGCCACATGACTCGTCGGGATCATGCTCGACAGCTAGTTCGATCATCGCCCGGTGGACATCCGGTGTGAGGGCGAGGGTCTCTTGTGGCACGTCGGGGAGGCTAACCCCGACTACCGCCCACGGGGTCGCCGGTACGCTCACCCCTGTGAGCGACGCAAGCGACCGTGTGGTCGCCAGCAACCGCCGGGCTCGACGCAACTACGACCTGCTCGACACCTGGGAGGCCGGCCTCGTGCTGAAGGGCAGCGAGGTCAAGTCCCTGCGCGAATCCAAGGTGCAGATCTCAGAGGCGTTCGCCAGGGAGGAAACCGGCGAACTGTGGCTGGTTGGCCTGCATATAGCCCCATATGCGATGAGCGGCGGCGAGGCCATGGGCCACGACCCCGACCGACCCAAGAAGCTCCTGTTGCACCGTAGGGAGATCCACCGGATCACAGACCGGATGCAACGGGAGGGTCTGACGCTGATCCCACTCTCGCTCTACTTCAGCGGTGGGCGTGCCAAGGTCGAGGTGGCGTTGGCCAAGGGTCGCGACATGCATGACAAGCGCCAGGCCCTTGTTCGCAGGGAAGCCGACCGCGAGGCCGAACGGGCAATGGCCCGCAGGCGACGCCGCTGAACGTTCAGATACTTAGTCTCCGCAGACGGCTGAGATCGCCTCGCCAACGACCTTCACCGTCGTCTCCATCTCGGCTGTTGTGATCGTGAAGGGCGGCCCGACCAGGAGCGCGTCTGGTGCGTTGCCATCACCAGCCGGATAGACCCACACTCCACGCCTCAACGCCTCGCCGACCACCTGTCCGGCCATTCCGGTTGTCGGGCTGTAGGTCCGGCCCAACTCCTTGTCCTCGACGAGTTCGATGCCGATCATCAGGCCGAGGCCGCGGACGTCGCTGACATGGGGGTGTTCGCCGAGGATGCTCAACAGGGCCAGGAACTCAGCACCCTTCGTGGCGCTCGCCGAAACCAGATCCTCGTCTTCGAGAATCTTCAGGGTGGCCACGCCAGCGGCACATGCGGCCGAGTGGGCTGAGAAGGTGAAGAACATCATTCCCGAGCCGGCTTCGGCTATCGGGGCCACCACCTTCTCAGAGGCGAACACGCCCCCGAGGGGTGCGTAGCCACCGGAGAGGCCCTTGCCACCAACCATGATGTCGGGCACAACCCCCCAGTGGTCGATGCCGAACTTCCTGCCGGTGCGACCGAACCCTGTCATTACCTCGTCGGCAATGAGCAAAATTCCGTGGGCGTCACAGATTTCCCTTACATCGGGCCACCAGTCATCGGGCGGCAGCACGGCACCTGCGGCGGCTCCGATCACCGGCTCGGCTATTACAGCGGCGATCGTTGCGGGATCCTCGGATTCGATGACCTTCTCGAGGCCCTCAGCATCAGCCACCGGCATCTTGGGGAAGTCGGTAAGGATGTGGTCGAATCCGCTCCGCCGTGAGCGATGCCCCCCGGCTGCCAGCGTTGTCATGGTCGTTCCGTGGTACGAGGTCTCCCGTCCGATTACCTTCCAGCGCTCCGGCCGCCCTGCCGACGTGTGGTGGCTGATCGCCAGGCGGATCGCCGAGTCGACGGACTCAGATCCGCCGCTCACGAGGGCCACCTGACTGAGTTCGGGAGGTAGCCACCGCTCCCTGAGAGTCTCGACGAGGGCGATCCGTTCCTCTGTCACCCATGGGGGAATCACGTAGGAGACCCGCTGGGTGGCGTGTGCCACGGCTGCGGCCACCTCAGCCCGACCATGGCCGATGTTGACCGCAACGGCACCGCCACCGGCGTCGATCACCTCACGACCGTCATCAAAGTAGAGCGTGCAGCCCTCGGCCCTCTCCACGACTGGCGGCGCCTCAGCGGAGGGAATGAACGAAAATGAGGCTGCCCGGTGGTCTTCCATCGGCAGATTCTTACCTGCTATGGCCATGTTCCACCTACTCCGACTGCTGCCTGTCACACCTCACCGGTAGCCTTGAGGCGCAGAACCTTGACAACTGAGTATCAGACTGCACGTTGCGGCAGCCTTTCGGGCTGTCGTACACACCACGGGGCTGATCGGTTTCGACGCCGATGGCAGTGGGCGTGTCGTGCGACCGGAGTTGCCCAGACTCCCTAAACGGGGCAACCAAAGAGACGCCAACACGGACGATCTCGCTCTCGCCGCCTGACCTAGTCAGGTAGTTGAGAGTCACTGCGACCGGCAACGGCACGCGGGGTCGGTCCACCGCAACCCGGCAACAGAAGCGGTGGAGACAGCTGGGACAGACCGCTGACGGCGTGAAAGACCGCTGACCCGGGGGAAAGACCCCGCGGCTGGGCCCTAGCGGCCCACCCGACCCGGCGGTGTGGCTGCCGTAAGCCGCAATCTCGGGAATGGTCGTATCGCGCTCGGTCACACATTGACGGACGGGGGTTCGATTCCCCCCAGCTCCACCAAGGCGTGTTCGCACTTTTTGTGTGAATGTGTTCGCAGTTTTGGAGAGGCAGCGCTTTTGGCGCTGCCTTTTCAGGTTTTCGGCGGGTACATGAACCCTGGTGGGCTCGAGGCGCCATGTTCAGGGGCTTGAGCTTCGCTGCCTGACGTGAGTTACCAGTATGGGGCGCGTCGATACCGCCCCGATAGGGGCGGCGGGAATCGACGGGGTCCGATCGACTTAGGGGTCGGAGTTGGTGTCTGCCGTCGTGGTTGGGAGATCTTCGTAGCGGCGACGGCGACCTGTGCGGGCCTTGCGCCTGGTCTTCACCGGGGCACGGTCAACAACGAGTTTCTGGAGTCGGAGCCATTGGTGCACGGTTCTGCGGTTGTATCCGGCGATGGTGTGGGCGAGGAACAGTTTGATCTTGGCGGTCTTGAGGAAGCGGGTGTAGTTGCGGCCGATGTCGACGAACTCGCCGTGGAAGGCAGCGTTGGCTGATTCGACGATGTTGCGGCGTCCCCAGGCCTTCCACCAGGCGGTGGTGCCGAAGATGGTCTTCTGGTCGAGGAAAGTGGTGTCAGTGTCAGCGGTGACGATGCCGGTACAGCAGACCTTGGCTTTCTTGTCGGTTTGGACGAGGCGGGAGTTCTTATTCCTGGACCTCATGGTCCTCGGGAACTTCGA
>JABHCN010000008.1 GCA_018673475.1 Actinomycetota bacterium
AACAACTCGAGCACCCGACCATGATTGCACCGGACCTCCACACCAACCGGCAGCGGGCCCTCAACGGCCAGCCCACCGGCACTCTCCACCACCACGACAACCTCCGACGATCGGCTGTATGCAGCCGTGCTGGCCGCGTGCCAATCAGCAACGACACAGCCCTCAAGGGCCTCAACCAGGACGTCTGGCACCAGGCGACCCAGGGCAGGAGCCACCCCAGCCGGTTGCCAGAGCCCGGTCTTCTCCCAGCGCCCTGGCCGCTCAGACGCAGCCAGACGGAGCCCGGCCGCTCTGAGGCGCCGAACCAGATCCCTCCCCCCGACCGCCTCGGCACCCATGGCTATCGCCTCGGTGCGGGCCGCCGCTGTCAGGTCGTAGTGGTCTCCCTGGAACGACATGCGCCGAAGGCCGAGCCTCACGGCGAAGTCGTGGAGTTCCGCGATGGTCTGGTCGCTGACAAGGTGTGCCCAGCGGCCGCCCCTCCAGGGCCAGATGGCCTCATCCACCAGAACGGTCACGACTAAATGCCGGCCGGCCGGAGCGGTCTCATCCCAGCCGGGGCTGTGTTGGCGATAGTCGCCGCTGGCATGACGCCGGGTGGCACACTGAGGCGGTGGGCCACGCAGCAGGGAACGACACGGTAACCCTCACGCTCCCGCCCGATCCCGAGTTCGCAGAGATCCCCCGGGTGACCCTCGCCTCGCTGCTTCGTATCCACAGGATCGACCCAGGCGACCTGGGAGACCTCGGCACGTCGATCCAACAGGCCGCAGGCAGCATCACCGGAGCCGGCCACAGCGTCGAGATCAACTTCCGCGTCACCGCCACCGAGGTCCTCGTGAGGCTCGAGGGTGGCGGACAGACAGTGGACCTGGCTGCACCCAGAAGCTGACACCGCCAGACAGGTCACCGGCCCGTTGAGCCGAACCCGCCCTCACCCCTGTCGGAGTCGGGAAGCCCGTCGACCTCGCTGAACCGGCAGTCCTCGACACGCTGAATCACCAGCTGGGCGATGCGCTCTCCGACAACTACCTCGAACGGATCTGACGGATCGGTGTTCACCAACAGGACCTTCAGTTCGCCCCTGTATCCGGAATCGATGAGGCCGGGGGTGTTCAGACAGGTAACGCCGTGCCTGAGCGCCAGGCCGCTCCGCGGTTGCACGAATCCGGCATAGCCCTCCGGTATGGCAACGGCGACACCCGTCGGAATGAGGGCCCTGCCACCACCCGGTTCGAGCACGGCGGCCTCGGCTGCCACCAGATCGGCCCCGGCGTCACCCACCGTGGCGTAAACCGGAACAGCCGCATGCTCAACAAGGCGAACGATGGGTATCTCCAGCACGGCGGCGACCCTAGCCCGAGTCACCTGACACACACCCCGACCCCGCAGAGACCCGAAACAGGTCATGGGCACGCCTGTCGGGAGCGACCGCCATAGGCTCATCGCCGTGCTCGCATGGATCGACCTGGAGATGACAGGACTGGACACCGCCACCGACGTCATCGTCGAGATAGCCACGCTCATCACCGACGACAACCTCGACCTGGTCGCCGAGGGCCCCGACATCGTCATCCACCAGCCGGCCGGGGCCATGGCATCTATGGGCGACTACGTGAGAGAAATGCACACCCGCAGCGGGCTGCTCGACGCAATCGAAGCATCCACGACCAGCCACGACGAGGCCGCGGCGACAACACTGGCATTCCTCAGAGAACACATCGCCGAACCGGCCACGGTCCCACTGTGTGGCAACTCGATCGGCACCGACCGCCGCTTCCTGGCCAGGTGGATGCCCGAGATAGAAACCTTCCTCCACTACCGGTCCATCGACGTGTCCACGGTCAAGGAACTCGCCAGGCGTTGGAAGCCCGAACTGCTCACCTCGGCGCCGGCCAAGGCCGGTGGGCACCGTGCGATGGACGACATCAGGGAATCTCTCGAAGAACTGCGCCACTACCGGACCGGCCTGTTCCAACCCTCCTGACCTGCGGTTTTACGGTATCTCAGGAACCGTCGTTTATTCACTTGACGCCCACCACGCATTGGTGTTGGGTGGTCACTCGTCGTGGTTACCCATAGCCTTGGGTGCCTGACCGGAGGGCCACGTGCCGTCCGACAGACAAGATCGCAACAAACAACTCAGGAAACGGCAGACAGACAAGACCATGCAGTCGATGAACCAGCACCGCCACGGCCAGTCGGCCGGCGCGCCCGCGTTCTCGCCACGCGCTGTAAAGCCGGCCTATACGGCCACCTTCACGGCCACATGGACCACGTCCACCCATCTGGGCAAGAACGTGTTCTGGACCATCCACCAGCGGCCCCGGGGAGCAGACAGCTGATCAGCTGAGACGCATACCAAACCCCCGAGGCCGCCGGAGAAATCCGGCGGCTTTTCTGGTTTTTCACGACCGACCCGATCACCCACCACAACAGTTCAACGAGACAGCAGTTTCAGAAGGGAAAGAAGGACAATGCAGGCACTCCAGTTCGAACCGGAGGTATGGCGCGACGATGCAGCATGCTCGCGCCTCGGCGTTCCGCTGGGCGTCTTCTTCTCAGAGGACCTCGGCGACATTGCTGCCGCCAAGCGCATCTGCGCCGAGTGTCCAGCCCTGGCGTCATGCCTCGAGGGTGCAATCGCCCGGCGTGAACCGTGGGGCGTGTGGGGCGGCCAGCTGTTCATGAACGGCAGGATGCTCGCAACCAAACGACGCAGGGGACGGCCACCCAAGGTGCCCCGTCCCGAGGACCAGCTCCCCGTGGTGCCGATCCCGGCCCACCTCCAGGTCGAACTCAGGTCGGCCTGAACCGTCGGAAACCCCTCCCGACAACCGTGGTCGACCATCCGGTCGGACCGCGGGGAGCACAAGCCGCCCACCACGGGCCGGGGTGACGCCCCCGGCGATCCCCGGCCCGTGGGCGCGCCAATCCGCCCGGACCCCGACTACCGTCACTCCCGTGTCCAGGCTCCCAATCGCCGTTCTGCTCCTGGCGCTGGCCGCCACTTCATGTGGCAACGAACCCAGCGGCTCCCTCACCAGAGACGACGTGCTCGACAGGCCCTTTGAGTTGGTCCAAGGCGGAACCACCACCCTGGCTGAACTCAACAGGGAAGACGGACGTCCGCTGGTCGTCAACCTGTGGGCCACATGGTGTGCACCGTGCCTCGAGGAGATGCCCGACCTGGAGGCCGCGCACCAGGACCGCGGGGACGAGATCCGATTCGTGGGCCTCAACATCAGCGACTCGCCGACCAGGGCAGCCCAGCGGATCGAGGAGATCGGCATCACCTACCTGCTGGGCCAGGACCCCGACGGAGGCTTCGTAGCCACCCTGGGAGCCGTCGGCCTCCCGACCACGGCCTTCATCGACAGGTCAGGCGAACTCGTCCGTGTCCACCAGGGCCAGCTCGACTACGACGGCCTCCAGGCAGCAATCGACGAGTACCTGTCATGACCACCTCAGCCGGGCACCACCGATGATCGACATCGGTATCGCCCTGCCGTTCACCCTGGGAATCGTCACCGCGGTCAACCCGTGCGGCTTCGCCATGCTGCCAACCTGGCTCGGGTACTTCATCGGGCGGGACACCGACGACACCAGGGCACGGCCCGAACAGGTGATGCGGGGCCTCGTGGTCAGCCTCACCCTGGCAGGCGCCTTCGTCATGGTCTTCGGTGCACTCGGCCTGGCTGTCACCTACCTGGTCAGCGAGGACGCCGTGGCACGACGCACCCCGTGGGTGACCGTCGCAATCGGCGCAATGCTCATCCCCTACGGAATCGCGATCCTGGCCGGCCGCAAACCCAACCTGTCATTCCTGCAACCCCGCAGGGGACCCCGCTCACGGGAACTCTGGTCGGTGTTCGGGTTCGGGGTGTCCTACGCCGTTGTGTCAATCGGCTGTGCCGCCCCACTGTTTCTGTTGCACGTGGCCGGCAGCTTCCGGCGCGAAGGGATCATCGAGGGTCTCGTCGTGTACCTGGCCTTCGCTGCGGGCATGACGGCGGTTCTGACTGCCCTGACCCTGTCACTGGCCGTAGCCAGGGGAGGCGCCGTCCGACACCTCCGGCGACTGCTCCCACACATCGACCGGATCGGGGCGTTCGCCCTGCTGCTGGGTGGTACCTACCTGATCGTCTACGGCGTCTACGAGATCCGCATCCTTGCCGACGTCAACACCGCCTCAAACCCGGTCGTCGACGCAGTCACCACGCTGCAGGTGCACCTCACCAACTGGACCGCCGACATGGGCGGCACCCGGGTGGGCCTGGCCCTGTGGCTCCTCATCTGGACCACCGCCATCTGGGGAGTCACACCTGCGATGGCCACCCGGAAACGGCGAGACCTTCTGATAGCAACGATCGTGGCCTGGGCTGTGTTGGAGGGCATCATGTACCGCGGCGAACTGGTCCTCTTCCCCGTCGTCCGCGTCGCCATCGCCTGGCCCGAACGGATCTCACACTGGTTGTCCGACCCGGTTCGGTGGGCAGTCCCACTGGAGGTGCTGGTCACAGCCACCGCTGTGCTCGTGCTCCTCACCTGGGTCAGGGCAGCACTAAGGGGATCCACCGGGCACCACCGTCCGTAGGATCCGCCGATGCCCCGACACATTCCACAGATCACCCCGGGAATAACCGGCCTCGTCGCCGTTGGTGGCACCGCCGGAGCCGGCATCAGGTGGCTGATCCTCACAGTCGGGCCGTCGACGACGTTTCCGTGGTCGGTGCTCGTCGTGAACCTGGTCGGATGCGCCATTCTCGGGGTACTTGTCGGACGGGGAGTGCAGCACAACGCCAGGCTCCTCCTCGGCACGGGCTTCTGTGGAGGTCTGACGACCTTTTCCACGTTCACCGTCGAGGCCGCCCAACTGATGCGTGCCGACCACCTGGGGATGGCCACCACCTATCTGGCCGCATCCCTTCTCGGCGGCCTTCTCTGCTTTGACCGGGCGAGGGCCATGACCACCGGGGCAGTTGCGTGAGCACCGTCGTCCTCTTCGCCCTGGTCGCGGCTGCCGCTACAGCACTCCGGGTTGTTGCCGTCCACGTCTGGCCGGGCGCCGAACGCGGAACCCTCCTCGTGAACGTGGCAGGTTCGTTCGCCCTCGGCCTGATGGCAGGGCTGACCGGGCCGGCCATGACGATTGTCGCCACCGGTGGCCTTGGCGCCCTGACAACGTTCTCGGCATTCGTGGCCGACACCTCGGCCGTTGCCGACGATCGGGGTATCAGATCCAGCGCTGTCTACGTATCGCTGACCCTTGTCGGGGGAACGCTGGCAGCACTCGCCGGCATCACCCTTGCCTGATGAGGCGTCAGGAAATAACGGTGTCGCCCCGGAAGTAGGGCAGCAGGGGTTCAGGAATGGCGATGGTTCCATCAGCCTGCCTGTGGGTCTCAACCACCGCAGCCCACACCCGTGGGACCGCCAGGCCCGAACCGTTGAGGGTGTGCACCACCGCCGTGCCCTTTTGCCCCTCGGGCCTGTAGCGGACGTTGGCCCGACGTGCCTGATAGTCGCTGAACCATGACACCGACGAGACCTCGAGCCACTGGTCTGCACCCGGGGCGTAGACCTCTATGTCGAAGGTGCGGGCCGACGAAGCCCCCAGGTCGCCGGTGCACAGGTCGAGGATGCGGTACACGAGACCCAGGTCGGCCATGGCCGACTCTGCCCTGGCAAAGATGTCGGCATGGACCTCGGCGGCCTGATCGGGGGTGGCATAGGCCAGCAGCTCCACCTTGTCGAACTCGTGGATACGCAGGAGGCCACGGGTATCTCGCCCAGCCGATCCGGCCTCGCGCCTGAAGCACGAGGTGTGGGCCATCAACTTCATGGGCAGATCGGCCTCGTCCAGGACCTCGTCGCGTGCCAACGAGGTGAGGGGCACCTCAGCGGTGGGAATAGCCCACAGGTCATCGCGCTCAAGGTGGTAGGCATCATCCTCGAACTTGGGGAGGTGCCCCGTTGAGGTCATCGTGGATGTGGATACAAGCGTCGGCGGCCTCATCTCGCGGTAGGCATCGACGTTCCGGTCGAGGCCGTACTGCACGAGCGCCCGGCACAACGTGGCACCGAGACCGCTGTACATGACGAACATGGAGCCCGACAGCTTGGTTCCACGCTCAACGTCGAGGATTCCGAGCTCTTCGCCGATCTCCCAGTGGGGGACCCGCTGGTGGTCCGCCCAGGTGGCCTCATCGAACCCCTCCACCCGGGTGATCACGTTGTCGTGTTCGTTGGCACCGTCGGGGCACTCGTCGGCCGGGATGTTGGGTATCCGCAACAACAGCTCACGGATCTCTCCTGCCAGAGCGTCGGCCTCATCGGACAGTGCATCGGCCTTCTCGCCGAGTTCGCGGCTGCGCTCCTGAAGTGAGGCGGCCTCGTCTCCTCTGCCCTGCTTGTGCAGGTCGCCGACCTCCAGGGAGATGGTCCTGACCTCGTTGCGGAAGGCATCGCGTTCCTCACCGAGTTGACGCTGTCGAACGTCGAGGGCCAGCACCCGGTCGAGGGGACCGGTGTCCTCACCGCGGCGACCAATGGCGGCCTTCACCGAATCTGGATCACTGCGAAGGAGCCTTACGTCGATCACGGACCAGAACCTAGCGGGGCCACATGGTGGCTACTCGACCGGTTCCGTCACCTGAGGCGGTTCGACAGGCGCGGAGCGGCCGTCGGGAAGGCGCCCGGCAACGGGTCGCAGGCGCTGGTTCTGACGATTCTGTTCCCGGGTGAAGGAAAAGAACTTCACGACGATGATTCCCCAGATGTAGAAGCCACCGAGCAACTTCATGATCAGCCCGGCGGTCTGCTG
>JABHCN010000009.1 GCA_018673475.1 Actinomycetota bacterium
CTGGCGCCCCTGACAGGACTCGAACCTGTGCACACGGCTCCGGAAGCCGATGCTCTATCCGCTGAGCTACAGGGGCTGGGCCGGCTCAGGCTACCGGCCCCTCCCCGAGCCCGTTCGTGGCGGCGATCGAGGTGTCCCTCCTGAGTCGCGTGTGTCAAGAGTCACCCCCCCTGGGCGGCCATGTAGGGACCTTCGTCCCTGAATGACTGCGGGAGCCCTCCCCATGATGGGTGGGAAGTAATAACCAACGTAATCCCACTGGGAGGCAACCATGGGGCGTGTACACCGATCCATCTTCTCTGCTGCTCTTTTCACCGCACTGGCCCTGGTGGCCGGTGCCTGCGGCAGTAGTTCCGACGACTCGGTGATATCTGAGTCATCGGCAGCAATAGCGACTGAGAGAGGCCTCAGCGAGGCCGACATAAACGCTGCGCTCAAGACCTACACACCGAGTGGCCAGATTGACGAGTACATCATGTTCGCGTCAGGCGGTCACAGCGGTCAGGTGTTTGTGATCGGCATGCCGTCGATGCGTCTCATCAAGGAGATCGGTGTCTTCACACCAGAGCCGTGGCAGGGCTACGGCTACGGTGACGAGAACCACGAGGATCTGTTTGCAGCAGGTGCAGCAGGCGACGAGGAGTTGACCTGGGGCGATACCCACCACCCGGCGCTCTCCGAGACCGGCGGCGACTACGACGGCGAGTACCTGTTCATCAACGACAAGGCCAACGGCCGGGTGGCCACGATCGACCTGCGCGACTTCGAGACCAAGCAGATCATCAAGAACCCGATCTCCATCAACGACCACGGCGGAACCTTCGCCACACCGGACACCGAGTGGGTCATCGAGGGTGGCCAGTACGCCACACCCCTGGCATGGGACTACGCGCCGCTGGATGACTACGAGACCGACTACAGGGGAATGATCACGTTCTGGAAGTTCGACCGGGCAGCGGGACGGCTCGACTACGACGCCTCCTTCGCCATGGAGCTCCCGCCCTACTGGCAGGACGTCTGTGACGCAGGCAAGCTGGTTTCCGAGGGATGGATCTTCTGCAACTCGTTCAACGTCGAGATGTCGACGGGCATGGACCCGGCAGATCCTGAGAATTCGGAGCCGTTCGAGGCCGGAGCAAGTGCCGGTGAGAATGACTACCTCCACATAATCAACCTTGAGGCGACCACGGCAGTCGCGGCGGCAGGTAAGACGGTCGAGGTGAACGGCTTCCCAATGATCACCCTGGACACCGTGATCGAGGAGAACCTCCTCTACTTCGCTCCTGAGCCCAAGAGCCCCCACGGGGTCGACATCACCCCGGGTGGTGAGTACATGGTCGTCTCCGGCAAGTTGGATCCGCACGTCACGATCTACTCCTTCGAGAAGATCCAGAAGGCGATTGCGGCAGGTGGGTTTGAGACCGACCAGTACGGCGTTCCGCTCCTGGCCTTCGACGATGTGGTCGAGGCGCAGGTCGAGGTGGGCCTCGGTCCTCTCCACACACAGTTCGACGATCAGGGCTACGCCTACACGAGCCTGTTCCTGGACTCCGACGTGGCTCGCTGGAGCCTCGGCGGCCCATACCGTGAGGACGGCTGGAAGCTCGAGGGAACCATCGACGTGCACTACAACATCGGCCACCTCGCTACCGCAGAGGGCGACACGGTCTCACCCGACGGCAAGTATCTGGTGGCTCTGAACAAGTGGTCACTGGACCGCTTCTTCCACCCCGGACCTCTGTATCCACAGAACTTCCAGCTCATCGACATCGATGAGCCGGGTCCTGAGATGCAGTTGCTCTACGACATGCCGATCGGCAACGGTGAACCCCACTACGCCCAGATCATCAAGGCTGACAAGCTCAACCCGTACACGGTCTACCCGGAGGTGGGCTGGGACCCCGGCACCATGTCTGTGGACCCGGACGCACCACAGGTGGGAACCGAGGGTGTCATCAGGGACGGCGACAACGTCACGGTCAACATGACGCTGGTACGGAGCCACTTCACACCTGAGCGTGTTGAGATCTTCGAGGGTGACCACGTGACCTGGAACCTGACCAACATCGAGACATCTGAGGATGCGACCCACGGATTCACAATCCCGGGCTACAACATCAACCTCAGCCTCGAGCCGGGTGAGACGGCGACCATCGAGTTCGATGCCGATAACAGCGGCGTGTTCACCTTCTACTGCACCGAGTTCTGCTCGGCGCTGCACCTTGAGATGGCCGGGTACTTCCTGGTTGAGCCCAAGTAGTACCAACAAGTGAACTTCCACCTGGGGACCGGATGCATACGGAGCGATTGTGATCAATCAGTTAGTTGACCGCATCCTCGGTCCACGCATCCCCCAGGTGGAGGTCGCTGATCAGCGGGGCCTCTACCAGAGGCCCCGCACCCTGTTCACCGCGGCGGCGCTGGTCCTGGCGGTATCGATCATGCTCCCCTACTGGGAGCTCAGGCTAAAGGCACCTCAGTTCCCCAAGGGTTTGCGGGTGACAGCCTGGGTGAATCGGCTGGAGGGCGACGTCCAAGAGCTGGAGGGCCTGAACCACTACATCGGAATCCCGTCGTTCGAAGACGGTGCCGTTCTGGAGCGCAGCGTGGCGATTGCGGGGATTCTGGGCCTGGCGGGCCTCTTGCTGGCAGGCCTCTACATCCACAGCCGTTGGGTGATGGTGTTCGTAGGGCCGGCAGTCCTGTTCCCCGTGTTTTTCCTCGCCGACCTCCAGTTCTGGCTCTGGAACTACGGCCACAGCCTTGACCCCAGGGCACCGCTGTCCGGGGCAGTGGGCGAGTTCACCCCACCCATCTTCGGGCCTGGGAAGATCGCCCAGTTCGACACCTTCGCCTGGCCCGGCTTCGGCTTCATGTTGGCAATCCTGGCGGCTGTCCTGACGGCACGCGGGCTGATAGCCCACAGGCGTGCCTACCGGCCGCTCATCGCCGCTGCGTCTCTGGACGAGGCGGGTCAGCCGGACAGTGAGGTGTCGGCATGAATGCCCTACGGTCGGTACGGCCGGTGCTGGTCGCGACCATTCTGATCACCGGCCTGCTCGCCCCGTTTGCAGGGCCAGCCGTGGCAGCCGGAGACGAACCCGGTGGCCTCCAGGCACTGATTGACGCCGCCGAGCCAGGTGACGAGCTGACCCTCACGGCCGGCACCTACGACGGCGGTATCACGATCGACAAGCCCCTCACCATCAACGGCAAGGGCTGGCCGGTGATCGACGGCCACGGCAATGGATCTGTGATTACCGTCGTATCCCCCGACGTCACCATCCGTGGCGTGGTCATCGCCAACAGTGGCAAACGGTTGGACCGGGAGGACTCAGGGATCACATCCGATCTGAGCCCCGGGCTCAGCATCATCGGCAATCGGTTCGAGAACGTCTTGTTCGGAATGTTTCTCCGTCACGCCCACGGCGCCGAGATTCGTGACAACGAGATCGGTGGCATGGATCTATTCATTGCCCGGCGGGGCGACGGAATCCGGATCTGGCAGAGCACGGATGCAGTGGTCGAGGGAAACCACGTTGCGAACGGCCGGGACTCGGTCTTCTGGTTCGCCGACGGGGTGACTGTGAGGAACAACCATGTCCAGGACGGTCGCTACGGCCTCCACTTCATGTACTCGGATGGTGCGGTAGTGGAGGGCAACGTCCTTGAGGACAACTCGGTTGGTGCCTTCCTCATGTACAGCACCGACCTGACCATGACCGGCAACGTGTTCCGGTCCAATCGTGGTCCGAGCGGATACGGCCTGGGCCTCAAGGACGTCGACGGCCTCATGGTCAGTGGCAACAGGTTCGTTGAGAACCGTGTGGGTCTCTACGCCGACAACTCGCCCAGCAAGGTGGATCTCTACCACCGCGTCGAGTCGAACGTCTTCGCCTTCAACAACATCGGTGTGTTGCTCGGCTCGACGGTTGCCCGCAACGTGTTCACCGGCAACGCCTTCATCGACAACGGAGTGCAGGTTGCGTCAGACAGCACTGGGAACCTGCTCGACAACGAGTGGTCCTTCGAGGGCGTCGGCAACCACTGGAGCGACTTCGCCGGGTTCGATGCCGACAGCGACGGAATCGGCGACATCGTCTACGAGATCGACAACCTCTTCACCGACCTGATCGAGCGTTATCCCGAGATTGCCTTCTTCGCCGGTACGCCTGCAGCTCAGGCGGTGGACATGGCCAGCCAGACCTTTCCCAGCCTCAGACCTGAGCCGATCCTGACCGACGACTCCCCGCTGATCCGGATCCCGTCATTCCCGCCCGCACCCATGGCCGGCGAGGCGACCTCCCGGTTGTTTGTCCTCATGGTGTCGCTGGGACTGCTTGGAGCGGCCGTTTCCGTCATGGCGGGTGGACGCTCCAGGTTCCGGGGTCAAGCAGTTCCAGGGGGCACAACATGATCCGGGTGGATGGTCTCACCAAGGCCTACAGGAGCAAGGTCGTGGTAGATGACCTGAGCTTCAGTGTTGAGGGCGGTGAAGCCGTGGCCCTGTGGGGACCCAACGGCGCCGGCAAGACAACCGTCATACGGTGCCTCCTCGGCCTTGTCAGGTATGAGGGCCTGATCGAGGTGGGGGGCATGGATGTTGGCACCCACTCCAAGTTGACCCGCGGCCTGATCGGTTACGTGCCCCAGGAACTCGGGTTCTACGCTGATCTGACGGTTGCTGAGACCCTCGCCCTGTCGAGCGAGCTGAGAGGGCTGGCCCGGTCCCGAATCGGCGAGGTAATCGAGGCGGTGTCTCTCGGGGCTGAGGCCGGGAAGCGGGTCGGCGAACTATCGGGAGGTATGCGACAGCGTCTCGGAATGGCCGTGGCACTCCTGCCCGACCCCCCGGTCCTGCTACTGGACGAACCCACCTCGTCGCTGGACGTGACCGCCCGTCGGCGGATGGTGTCATTGTTGGACTCCCTTCGAGGGCCGGAACGGGTGCTGGTCATCACGTCCCACAGGGTTGAAGAGGTAGGGATGCTCGTCGACCGGGTACTCGCCCTGGATGCGGGCCGTCTCGTCCACGAGTGTCCTCCCGGAGAACTGACCGGCAGGCTCAACCTGGAGTCCTGGTTGCACGTGGTTCTGCCTTCCTCACAAACCGCTGGGGCGCTTGCCCACCTCACCGCCGCCGGATTCAACGCCCAGGAGAACGGGCACGGCGTGCTGGTCGGTGTGTCGCCCGAGGACAAGGTCTCCGCACTGGGGTGCTTACGCGAGGGCAACTTTGAGATAATGGACTTCGAGGTGTGGCGATGACCGCCGTGGCCAACTCGTTGCACGCCGCCCCACGGGCATTTGAGTTGAGGTTGCTCTCGGTAATCGCACGCAAGGTGATCCGCGAGGCCTCGCGCGACCGGTGGTTCTGGCTCTATTGCGCAGGATTCACGGCTCTGGCGGGAGCGATCACGATCACAGCGGTACCCGACCACAACCTCATCGGCTCCGGCGGATTTGGTCGCACGGCGGCATCCCTGGTCGCGCTCGTGCAACTGGTCGTACCCCTCATGGCCCTCACCCTCGGAGCCCGCTATTTGGCGGGCGAGCGTGACTCGGGAACGCTGGTATTCCTGCTCTGCCATCCGGTTTCCCGAACCGAGGTCCTGCTCGGCACCTACGTCGGCCTGGCCGGGTCCATGTTCGCAGCAGTGGCAACCGGCTTCGGTGCGGCAGGTCTGTTCAGTGCCCTCAGGTCGGCGCCGACCGATCCTGTTCTGCTGGTCCGTCTGGCGGCACTTTCGTGGCTGTTGTCACTGGCGATGCTGGGCCTCGGTCTCCTCATCAGCAGCACCGTGAGGAGCGCCTCCACTGCTCTCGGCACGGCACTCTTTGTCTGGCTGGCAGTGGTCTTTCTGGGCGACCTCGGGATAATGGGCACCGTGGTGGCCACCCGCCTTCCCGTCGGTGCCCTGTTTGCGACGGTGATGGTCAACCCTGTCGAGGCATTCCGTCTGGCATCGGTGGTGGCGCTGGACGGGTCGTTGGATGCCCTGGGGCCGGCGGGCACCTATGCGGTCGACCGTTTCGGTGACGGCATTGCTGACATCGCACTCGGTGTGATGGCTACGTGGACCATCGCTGCTGTGGGGGCCGCTGTCCTGGCATTTCGCCGCGGTGACCAGACATGAAGCGCCAGGTGGCCACATGGCTGGTCGGCATGTCGGTACTGGCCATGGCCCTGACGGGCTGTGGAGAAGCAGTCGCAGACGGGGTGCCCGAGATCATTGAGGGCCGCTCGCTCTGCGACGAGTGCGGCATGATCATCGACGACGTCCGTACGGCAGCGGCCCGGCGTCTACCCGACGGAACCTCCAAGGTGTTTGACGACATCGGTGGGATGCTCGTGGACGGATATAGGGACGATGACCTGAGCGCCGTCGGCAGGTGGGTCTTCGACTACGGCACCGGCGACGCCGTACCAGTCGGGTCGGCATCGTTCGTGGCAAGCGGAGACCTCCTGACGCCCATGGGGTGGGGTGTGGTCGCCTACGCCGCGGAACAGGATGCCCTGGACCTGGCGGCGTCGCTGAACGGGCATGTCCTCAGCTGGGACGGCCTGGTCAACGCACACAGCGGGGGCAACCTGCGGACCCACGGCCACGACATGGAAATCGACCACTAGACCGAAATGACTACGGAAGGGCAATGAGATGAGGATCACACGGCTGATCGCCGGGGCGGCACTGTTGGCGCTGTTGGCAGGATGTGGCGGGGCATCACCCAGCGAAAGCACCGCGCCGGCTCCCACTGCAGCGACAGCATCAGCAGGTGGGGGAGACGTATCGGCAGGAGCCGACGTCTACAAGAGCACCTGCTCGTCTTGTCACGCTCCCGACGCCGGCGGCCTCAAGGGACTCGGGAAGGACCTTGTGGGAACGGCCTTCATGTCACAGGACGGCGACGACCTGGTGACCTTTTTGAAGGTGGGTCGCGGCCCATCCGACGCGGACAACACCACAGGGGTCCAGATGCCGCCGAGGGGTGGCAACCCGTCGCTGGGCGACGATGACCTGACCAACGTGGTCGCATACCTCAAGAGCCTCGGCTGAGAGGAGCCGGGTTCGGCTGGTCAGATAAGCCCGACCAGGTACCAGAACGGCACAACGGCACCGACCAGAAGAACCAGGCCTCCCAGGTCGAGCGGGGATCCCTTTGCCATGATCTCGCTCGCTGTGAAGAGGCCGGTGTCGTAGGCCAGCATCGTCGGTGGCGTACCAATCACCAGGGCGAAGTCGATCGACGATGCAAGGGCCACAACCAGCACCAGGGCCACGGGATCGATTCCGATGAGGCCGGCCAGCGGAATGGCTAGGGGAATCAGCGTGGCGGCTGCAGCGGTGTTTGATGCGACCGTGGTGAACACGAGTGCCGCCACCGCTACTGCAGCAATGGCGACGGGAGTTGGCCAGTCGACCAGCCCGCCCAGTTGGGTCACGAGCCAGTCCGAGGTGCCCGTGTCGACCATCGCCACTCCCAGCGAGAGGCCGCCACCGAAGGTGATGAGCGTTGGCCACGAGATGCGGGACAGGTCGACCGGCTTGACCTGACGCATCAGGGCCAGGAGAGCTGCTCCGGCAAGGGCCACCATGCCGGTGGCCTGCCCGTGGATGTTCTGCGTGAGCCAGCCCGCCATCACGAGCGCGAAGACGCCCAGAACCCGAACCTGTCGCCCCGTCAGTCGCCCAATGGACTCCATTTCCGAGCGCGCTGCCGCCGCAGCCGTGTCGAACCTGGAACGGTCCACGCTGACCCGGCTGACCTTCCAGAGATAGGTCCCCATCAGCGGAAGGAACAGGAACACCATCGGAAGGCCGAACAGGAACCACTCAGCGAAACCGATCTGCCTTCCCGTCAACTCGTCGATGAACTCGATCGCCAGCGGGTTAGCCGGGGTGCCGATTGCGCTACCGACGCCGCCGATCGTGGATGCGTAGGCGATACCTAACACGATCGCCTTGCGGTAGCTGGCGCTTCCTGTCGGCTCGGCAATAGCAAGGGCCACGGGCACCAAAATCGTCACCGCAGCGGTGTTGGACATCCACATGGAAAGGAATGCGGACCCTGCGAGCATCGCGGAAAATAACATCAGGGGGCTCTTGCCGGCCCGGGACACGATGGCCGCGGCAGCCAGCTTGTCAAGACCGACCCGGGCCATCGCCTCAGCCATCAAGAAGCCGGCGAAGAACAAAACGATGATCGGGTGGGCGAACGGCGAGACGGCACCTCCCAGCGAGGCTGCACCACCCGCCAGGAGCACCACCGGTATGGCCAATGAGGTCACGAAGAGAGGCACGAACTCGGTGACCCAGAGGACGACCACGGCTCCCAGCAGCGCCAGAACGACGCCCGAACGTTGGGGGGGTCGACGGCTCGCAACTACACCGCCCTCCTCCTGGCGGAGAACCGGCACCGTCTGGCGTTCGCCGTCAGAGGTGAAAAGGGTGACCTCCACGTCACCCAACGCAAGCACTGAACCAGCCTTTGAGACGGTGACATCCAACGGGCCGTCGACTGGGATTCCGCGTCCGGCCTCCACCGTGACCTGTTGGTCCATGAACAGGATCGGGCTGTCCGACCCGACTACCACGTCGCTTGTGAGCGTGGTGTCACCGACCGTGACCTCGAGGATGCTGCTACCCGAGGTCCAGTTCCCCGGTGCCGCCAGGAATCCGAGAGCCGCTGCAAGGAGGGCTACTCCGGCAATGGCAATCCGCACGGTCGGCGTGTAGCGGCTCTGAAGTTGTCTGCCCACGGCCCGATGTTACGAGAGGTGCGTGCCCCAGCGGGCCGTCGCCACGAGTCGCCCGGCAGGATCGCAGGCTCTGGTCGGGCATATGGTCAGATTCCAACATGAGGAGAGGTTCAATGAGCGGAGAGATGGTTGAGTTCCCGGCAAACGGAGAAACAGCGGGCGGATACCTTGCCCGGCCGGAGCAGGGCACCGGTTCTGGGGTGATGGTCATCCAGGAGTGGTGGGGCCTCGTGCCCCAGATCAGACAGGTCTGCGACCGGCTCGCCGCAGAGGGGTTCGTTGCCCTGGCACCCGACCTCTACCACGGAGAGATGGCCTCTCACGTTGAGATGGACAAGGCAGGAGAGTTGATGGCCTCCCTGCCGCCCGAGCGGGCAGCGAGAGACATGTCGGCAGCGATAGACCATCTCCTCGCCGATCCCGCCACGACCGGTGCCTCCGTCGGCGTGGTGGGCTTCTGCATGGGTGGAATGCTCACGCTCATGATCGCCGCCCTCGAGGGAGACCGGGTGGCCGCTGCTGCTCCCTTCTACGGTGCGCCGCTGGGAGACGAGGGCCCTGACTGGTCAGGCCTCACAGCGAAGGTCGAGGGTCACTTTGCCGAGGTGGACGACTTCTTCCCACCCGATGCCGTCAGGAACCTGGAGGACACCCTGCGGGGGTTGGGAAATGACGTCACTTTTCATGTCTACGAGGGGACGGGACACGCCTTCGCCAATGAGGAGAACCCGTTGGGCACCCTCAATGAGGCGGTGGCCGCCACGGCATGGGGTCGCACCCTTGACCTGTTGCGGAACAACCTCTGAGGGAAGTTTCAGAGCAGGTCGGCGGCCATAAGGCCCGCACCGAGGGCGCCGGCATCGGGCCCCAACTCAGCCAGCACCACCTCTACGGGCGGCCGGTGGTCGGAGCCCACGATCATGGATCCCAGCGAGGACTCAATGCCGGACCGGAGCGGTTCGCCGATCTGCACCAGGCCACCACCGATGACGATGCGCTCCAGGTCCATGATCATTACAAGGTTTGCCACGCCGAGGCCGACAAGGTGGCAGAACTCGTCGAAGATGCGCACAGCGTCGCCGTCTCCATCGGCCAGGGCATCGGAGACGTGCTGCCCCGTGACGGCCTCGACTGATCCAGCCATGGCCTCACCCGCAGAAAAGTCACCAGTGGCCGCAGCCTGTCGTCCCATCCGGCCAAGGGCACTACCCGACCCGAAGTACTCCCAGGGCCCCTGTCGGCCCGTCACGTGAACCGGTCCTTCCAGGTTCACGACCATGTGGCCCGACTCGCCGGCGAACCCGCTGGCCCCCCGGACCAACTGCCCGTCCAGGACGAAGCCGGTACCTATGCCCGTTCCCAGGGTCACGAAGCCGAAGTTGTCGGTACCCCGCCCCGCACCCATGCGGTGTTCGGCCAACGCACCTGCAGTGGCGTCGTTGCCGAGCACGACGGGCCTGCCAACCAGTGCCTCGAGCTCCGGGCCGATCGGGAACTCGACCAGGTCGGGCAGGTTGGGGGAGAAGCGGACAACACCCGATCGGTGTGCGAGACCCGCCACGGCAAGGCCGATCGCATCAACCGAACGGCTTGAATCCGTGGTTAGGAGTTCCACCATTTCGGCGAGGGCTGAGACCAGCTCCGGCCCTGTACCGGAACTCGACACCTGGCGACGATCCAGGATCTGGTGGTCGACGGTGTCCAGCAACAGGGCCCTCGCATTGGTGCCACCCACGTCGATTCCAACGATCATGGCGCCACAGGCTACGGCAACTCTGCGGACCGATGACCCGGCGGGTCAGGCGAACTACGCGCCGTCCACGATCACGGTGGTGCAACGGGCGTTGGCGTGGCGGATAGCGGCCACCGGCGCGTACTCATCCGAATCAAGGAATGCCCTGGCGGCGGCCATGTCCGGGAACTCGACTATCACCAGTCGGGTCGGGGCCCACAGGTCGTCCTCCCTCACGTCCAACTCGCCGCCGCGGGCACGGTAGACACCACCGAAGGCCTCCACAAGGGGCGCCGCCAGCGCCTTATAGCCCTCGTAGGCCTCAGGGTCCAGGATCGACGTGTCCACAATCACGAATGCGCTCATCGGTGTTTCCTCCCGTGTTCTCTCACTTGTGTTTGATGCCGGTCAGGTCCGCCAGTGCCTCCGAAGATCGGGAGGAATCGTCGCTGCCAACGCTTCCGGTGATGATCCGTCGGCGAACCGACGCCGAGATGGTGTCGATGGTCAACACGACTCCGACCGTGAGCACCAGGACGGCGCTTGCCGCAGGGAAGTCCCGGAAGACCAGGTGGGAGACCAGCTCAGAGCCGACGCCGCCGGCCCCGATCATGCCGAGCACGGCGGATGCCCGCACGTTGATCTCGAACCTGAACAACCAGTAGGAACTGATGGTCGACATCACCTGTGGGAACACTGCCCAGCGCATGCTGCTCACCCAGCGGCCACCGGTCGATTCGACTGCCTCAATCGGGCCGGAGTCGATGCTCTCGATTGACTCGGTCGCCCACTTGCCGAGCGTTCCTATGGAGTGGATGCCGATTGCCAGGGTGCCTGCCCAGGGTCCCAGTCCGGTGATCGGGATCAGGATCACCGCCAGGATCAACTCGGGAACAGCCCTGATTGCGTTGAAGAGCTGGCGGATGGGCACCCTGATCCAGATGGGAGCCACGTTGTGGGCGGCCATGAAGGCCAGCGGCAGGGACAGGACGGCGCCGATCACGGTTCCGATCCAGGCGATGTACACCGATTCAAAGACCTTGCCGACCGCTCCGCGTGCGGCCACCCTTGCGAACGCCGGTGGAATCATCTGCCGAAGGATCGCCCATGCGTCAGACGGAGCGCCGAGCAGACGGTCGAGGGTCACATCCAATCCCGATATCGACCAGACCATGGCAACCAACAGGACGACGCCGATGGCTCCGCGACGCTCCCCCGTCCACCGGGGTGGGGCTGGTCTCTGTGTAGTGGCTGTCATCTCAGATCAGCCGCTTCCGGAGGGACACGCTCACCTGCTCGATGACCCAGACCACCACGAAGATGATCACGAGCATCCCCAGTACCCGGTCGAAGCGGAAGAACTGGCGCTGTGCCTCCAGCACACGACCGATGCCGCCGGCGCCGACCAGGCCGAGGACGACCGATGCGCGGACGTTCAGTTCGAAGACGTAGAGGGCATGAGCCACGTAGTCGGGAAACACCGTTGGAAGAATGCCGGTGCGCAGTGAGGGGGCGTGGCGCCCCCCGGCCGCCCTGGCGGCCTCGAGGGGTCCGGGGTCGGCACCGTCGACGGTCTCAGAGAACAACTTGACCATGACAGCGAGGGAGAAGATGGTGAGCGCCCATGCTCCGGCGAACGCACCGATGCCGATGGCGGTGACCATGAGCTTGGCCCAGAAGAGGTCGGGTACGGCCCTGACCACGTTCATGACCGCCCGGCTCACCAGGTAGGTAGGCCTGTTCGGGGTCGTCAACGACGACATTGCGAAGCTGATCGGCAGTGCCAGGCCGCATCCCAGGATCGTGGAGATGGTCGCTATCTGGAGCGTCTCCACGAAAGGCTGTAGGACGTTGCGGCTGTCGAACACCCAATCCCATGGAATGGGCCAGAACTTTCCCCAGAGCGGGTTGGACCAGACCTCCCAGAAGGTGGAGGGGTCAAAGCCGACCTCTCTGGCGGCGAAGATGCTGAACGCCATGAGGGCGGCGGCGATGCCGACGGTCCGGGCGCGAAGCCGCGGCCGTTCCGGGCGGGTCGACTGCCCCGGTGTGGGCGTCACCCGCCCTCCGAGCCGTCGGTCGGTGAATCGCCCATGGCCAGCAGGTCCTCGTCGGTGATGGAGCGGCCGTAGATGTCACGGAAGGTGTCGTCGTCGACGTCTGCGATATCTCCGTCAAAGATCATCTTGCCGTCCCGGAGCCCGATCAGGCGGCGTCCATACTCCTTTGCCAGGTCCAGGAAGTGCAGGTTCACCAGTGTGGTGATGCCGAGTTCTCGGTTGATCTTCTGGAGGTCGCCCATTACCTGGCGGCTGGTCACCGGGTCCAGGGCGGCGACCGGTTCGTCGGCCAGCATCAGGCCAGGTTCCTGGGCAAGGGCGCGTGCTATTCCGACCCGTTGCTGCTGGCCACCCGACAGGTTCGAGGCCCTCACGTAGGCCTTGTCGACGATACCCACCCTCTCCAGGGCGGCCATCGCAGCCTCCCGGTCTTCAGCCGGCCAGAGGCCCAGCGTGGAGCGCCACGCCGGCACGACCGACAGGCGACCCATGAGAACGTTGTTTAACACGCTGGTGCGGTTGACCAGGTTGAAGGTCTGGAAGATCATCCCGATTCGTGACCTGACCTGGCGAAGGGTGGCCGCGGATGCGCCGACCACCTCGGTCCCGTCGACTACGACGGAACCCGAGGTGGCCGGCACCAGACCGTTCAGTACCCGGAGCAGGGTCGACTTTCCGGCGCCCGACAACCCGACCACGACGACGAACTCGCCGTCGTCAATGGTCAGGTCTATGCCCCGGAGGGCCTCGACGCCCCCTGGGTATGTAACTGAGACGTCTTCGAGTCGGATCACCGGGGTGTCGGGATCGGGATACGGCTCGCCTTCATCAGCCTGCTTCGGTGATTCCGAGAGCGCTGGCCGCCTCGCGGACGACGTCGAAGTCTGATTCCTGCGCCGGTCGGATGTCGGTCCAGCCGGAGATCTCGTCCATCACGGCCACACCCTCCTCGGTGGAGAGGTAGACGGCTATCGAGTCGTAGATTGCCTTCTTCAGCGATGGTGGGAGCAGGCTCGACACGGCGATCATGTCGTTGGGAACCTCCGCTGTGAGGTTGAACACGATCACCTTTTCACCGACGTCCAGGTTCTCCTTGCGGAGCGAACGGCGTGCGTCGTCGTAGGAGACGCCGATGTCGGCATCTCCGCTGTAGACGGCGGCAACTGAAGCGTCATGGCCGCCTGAGAAGATCGGCGTGATGTCGTTGACCGGGTCGATTCCGATGTTGATGAGCTGCAGGGCCGGGAAGATGTAACCCGAGGTGGAACTCTCGGAGGTGAAGGCGACACGCTTGCCCTTCACCTTGGAGAGGTCGGCCACGCAGGCGGAACCGGGTGACACAGGGCCGTTGTCCCGGGTCTCGCCGAGTGCCTTGCCGGCATCGCCGAAGTAGACGCCAACCTGCAGGGCGACAGCGTCGAGCGCTCCGACCTGCACAACATCGTCGGCGGTGTTCTCCAGGGCCGTTGCCGGTTCGACCGGGGAGTCACAGAGGCCGGGATCGTTCGTCATCCACTGGCCGTGGTAGGTGGCGGCGCCGTACCGGATTGCCTGCACCAACGGCTCAATGTTGCCGAACTGCTGCTTGGCCAGCACGTAGCCGAACGGTCCGAACGCCCCAAGGTCGGCCTTGCCGGTTCCCATGGCTGTGACGAGGCCCGTGTAGTCGGTGGTTACGACACCCTCGACCTCGATTCCGAGTGAGGTCGACAACATGTCGACGAACGGCTGAATCTGGTCCTGCAGGTTCTCCTGTTCGGTGCTCGGAACGTGTCCGTAGGTGATCTTGTCGGGCCAGGCAGCATCGGCCTTCTGGTCGTCAGAGCTGCTACTGCAACCGGTTGCCACAACTGTGATGGCCAGCAGTGCGGCCAGAATCTTCATTGCTCTCACGGGTCCCCCCTTGGTGGGTTCAGTGGATTGGTCTGCACACTAGTCATGCCTCCCAACTCCTCCCAACCCATCGTGCCAGTTGAGTGTTCAGTCGCTACATCCAGTCGTCGATCGGAAGGGTCAGTCCCTCGACAACGGCTGGGCCCTTGAGTGCCGACACCGTGGTGTGGCCCGCCCTTAGCAGCGCGGTGTCGGAGTTCTCGGGCATCTGGTCTGTCGTCGGTGCAAGTTCGAAGGAGAGCCCGTGGTCGTCCTGGTCGGTGATCAGGGTCTGGATTGAACCCTTCGGCGCGAGGGTCGCCAGGCGAGCCTCCTTGATCTCGTCGACAGGGAGGTTCGGCACGTTCACGTTGAGTGAAATGATCTCGGTCTGATCGGCCAGCCAGCGGACCATGGGAAGGGCTATGTCGGTCGCCGAGGACCAGAGTTGTGCGGATCCGTCGTGTCGGCCATCGAGTTGGCTGAGGGCCAGCCCTGAGAGGCCGCGCTGCCTCGCTGACAGGACCGCGCCGATTGTTGCCGAATACAGGGTGGATGATCCGGTGTTCGGTCCCTGGTTGACCCCGGCCAGCACCAGGTCTATCTGGTCACCGAATACACCTAGAGTGGCCAGGCTGACGATGAACGCCGGGGGAGCGCTGACAGCGTGGGCCGACACCCCGTCCAGGTCCGGCAGGCTGACAGCCCTCAGGTCTGCCCGACCCGGGGTCTCGAGAGGCCCCAGGGCAGCGGCACCACCGCTCCAGTCGGTGGTGGGACCGGCTACGACCGGTGTCCAGCCTTCTTCGAGAACAGCGACTGCAAGGGCATGCAGTCCAGGTGAATCGATGCCGTCATCGTTTGTTACGAGAACCCTCATGGAGCCGCGATCGTCGTGGTTGGTGACAAGCGGGGGAGTGTATCCCATCATCTGATCCACAGTCCGGTCCGGTCGGCCCCAACCGCACCTAGGGTGCCCCCCATGTCGTCGGAACTCTCCGAACACGGTGGCACGGGGCGCCTGGCGGCGACAGCGGCGGTCACCTGCTGGTCCGCTGGCAACGTCATGGTGGTGAGCCTCGACCTCCCGGGACTCCAGATTGCCTTCTGGCGCCTGCTGCTCGGAGCAGTCCTCTACGGGGCGGTCCTCTATGGGGGAGGTCGCCGGATTTCACTCCGCACGGTTCGGCTGGTAGTCCCTGCCGGCGCCATCCTCGGCTTGGAGATAGGCGTGTTCTTCGTGGCACTGCACTCCACGACTGTCGCCAATGCCACGACGATCGGCGCCCTTCAGCCAATCGTGTTGATGGCGGTGGCATCCCGCCGCTTCAGGGAAGATGTCGGTCCGTGGCTGGTTGGGGCGGCCCTGGTGGCGATCGGAGGGGTGGCGCTCGTCATGTTCGGTGCCGGAACCGATGTTGGCGTCAACCTCCGCGGAGACGCCCTGGCTGTTCTGGCCATGGTCCTCTTTTCTGCCTATTTCGTGGTCGTGAAGGACGTGCGCAACCGGGTTGACACGTTCACCCTCCAGACCGTGTCGATGGCCGTGGGGGCACTTGTACTCCTACCCCTGGTAGCCGTCGACGCCGGAACGGTCGCGGTTCCGTTCCCCAGCGGACCCCAGTGGGTCTGGTTGGCCGTCCTGCTTGCCGTTCCCGGCACGGGCCACCTGCTCATGAACTGGGCCCACCTGCACATCCCACTGTCGCTGGCGGGCATGCTGACCCTGTCGATCCCTGTTCTCTCGGGTGCGGGAGCCTGGCTGGTCGTGGGCCAGCAGGTCACCCTGATCCAGGGCCTGGGAATGGCGGTGGTGATAAGCGTGTTGGTGCTGGTGGTCAGCCGGGATGCCCGCCCCACAGTCGCGGCGGGAGATTCCTGACCGACAGGGCCTACCCTGCAGGTGAATCGACAGTCGATCTGGAGGACACACCGCAATGAGCGTAGACGGAACCTGGAACGTGACCATGAACACGCCGATGGGGGCCCAGGCGGGCACCCTCACATTCGCCACCGATGGCGGAACCCTCACCGGGACCATGTCGGGCCCACAGGGGTCACTCGACCTGGAGGACGGCACGGTTGACGGCGACTCCCTGTCGTGGACGGTCAACATGACCTCGCCGATGCCGATAAAGGTGGAGTCAACGGCCACCGTCAGCGGCGACGAGATCAACGGCGAGGCCAAGCTGGGGGCCTTCGGTACCGCCACCTTCAGCGGTACGAGGGCGTGAGCATGGAGTTCTCAACCACCGACGGGGTGCCAGGTCGCACCGTGGTTGCCTCGCACGGTGTGGCCATCGGCTCCACCGTCAGGGCCAAGAACATAGCCAAGGACATCGGTGCAGGTCTCAAGTCCATTGTGGGTGGTGAGATCAAGTCGTATTCAGACATGCTGGCCGACGCCCGTACCGAGGCCCTCGAACGCATGGGCTCCCATGCCGCAGAACTGGGGGCTGACGCCGTTGTCAACGTTCGGCTGACCACCTCACAGATCATGGGCAACGCCGCCGAGATCCTCGCCTACGGCACAGCGGTCTCGACCGAATCAACCTGAGCGCCAAGCGGAACCGGAGCGTCACATGATGGTTCCCACGGGAGGACGGGTCCCCGCTGTCGACCTGGCGGCACCCGACGGGTCCCCCGTTGCCGTCGACCCAGGGCAGCGGACCTACCTGGTCCTCCAGGTGCTCCGTTACTACGGTTGAGCCCCCTGCCTCGAGCTACTCGCGCAGTTGCGTGGGCACCACGAAGAGTTCGTCGCAAGAGATGCGGCGCTGATGGCGGTTGGCGGTGCGTCCGACGCTCAGGCGCAGCGGCTCACCGACGGCGGTGTCCAGTTCCCCCTGCTCCTCGACCCACAGGGCGCCCTGCGCAGTGCGCTCGGCCTCGATGACAAGCTCTCCCGGGGTGAGTTGATGGGCTGGCGTTCGATCAGGAACCTTCTCGTCGGAATGGTGAAGCAGCGTCAGGGAAGGGTCAGCAGGCCACACACCGAGGACCGTCCGGCCGTCGTGATCCTCGACAGTGGCCGGCGTGTCGTCTGGTCCCACGTCGGCAGGGCGGTTGGCGACTACCCGTCGATTGACGAGATCCTGGCGGCCATACCGTCAGCGGGCGCCGAATAGGTCTCAGGCCTGCGGGGCCGACCCGGTAGCATCGGGACGATCCTGCCGGTGATCCACCGGTGCCGCCACCTGCTCGCTGGACAAGCCCAATGGACGTTCGTGACATCCTCATCGAATCGGTACGGTCCGCGCTCGTCGATCTGGGCATCGACCCTCCGCCAGCCGAGGTCAGTCTCGAACGGCCGGCCAACCCCGAGCACGGCGACTGGTCGACCAACGTCGCCCTGGCCTCGGCCAGTGCGACGGGGCGCAACCCACGGGAACTGGGAACGGCGCTCGCCGAGGCCCTTGAGGCTTCACCACCGGCTCACGTGACGGCCATCGACGTGGCCGGTCCCGGGTTCGTCAACTTCCGACTTGCCGACTCCTGGCTCCACGACGTGCTCGTCGACGTGGTCTCGGCCGGGTCGGACGCATGGGCAGCCCACGATGTGGGCTCAGGTCGGTCTGTCATGGTCGAGTTCGTCAGCGCAAACCCGACCGGGCCGCTGCACGCGGGCCACGGACGGGGTGCCTGCTACGGCGACTCCCTGGCCAGGCTCTACCAGCGCTGCGGCCACGAGGTGACCCGGGAGTTCTACATCAACGACCGTGGCACGCAGATGCAGCTCTTCGCCGACTCCCTGGCAGCTGTCGCAGCCGGCTCCGAACCCCCTGAGGGCGGCTACCACGGCCACTACATCCGTGAATGGGCAGGTGAGATGCCCGAGGGCGTCGACCCGCTGGAATGGGGGTACGAGCGGGCGCTGGCAGACCAGCGTCGCGTTCTCGAGAGCCTCGACATCCACTTCGACTCCTGGTTCAGCGAGCGGTCGATGATCGAGTCTGGCGCCATCGACGAGGTCATGTCCGACCTCCGGTCACAGAACGCCGTGTATGAAGACGATGGCGCCACATGGTTGAGGAGCAGCGGCCACGGAGACGACAAGGACCGAGTGCTCGTCAAGTCCGATGGCCAGTTCACCTACCTGCTGCCCGATGTGGCCTACCACCGCGACAAGTTCCAGCGTGCCGATCGGCTCGTAAACGTCTGGGGGGCCGACCACCACGGCTACGTGGCCCGCATGCAGTCCGCCATGCATGCGCTGGGGCACGACCCCTCCGAGTTGCAGGTTGCCATAACCCAGATGGTCAGCCTTCGGCGCGGAGGAGAAGAGGTACGGCTGTCCAAGCGCACAGGCGAAATGGTCGAGTTGGCCGAGGTGGTTGACGAGGTCGGTGCCGATGCTGCCCGATTCACCTACCTGCTTCTCTCGGTCGACTCGCAGCAGGCCTTCGATCTGGATCTGGTTGCCAGCCAGGTCAACGAGAACCCCGTGTTCTACGTGCAGTACGCGCACGCACGGATCCACTCCATCGTGGCCCGGGCGGCCCATGCCGGCATCGAGCGGCCTCCGATCGACAGGGTCGACCTGTCCCTGCTCGGCCATCAGCGGGAACTGGCCCTGTTGCGTGCGCTACACGAGCTGCCGGACACGGTTCTGCGTGCCTGTAGCGAGCAGGCACCGCACCAGGTGACCACGTGGGTGCGGGACATGGCTGCCGCCTTCCACGGCTTCTACCACGACTGCCGCGTCATGGGTGACGGCATCGACAAGGGCCTGTCCCAGGCTCGGCTGTGGCTGGTCGAGGGAGTCCGCATCGGCCTCGTTGTCGCCCTCGATCTGCTTGGAGTTTCAGCGCCCGAGGAGATGTGGCGCGAAGAAGAGGGGGAGGCCTGATGGCCGGACCGATTCCACTGGGTCTGCTCCCCGACACGACGACCGTCGACGGCGGGAGGGCGTCCATTGGCGGATGCGACCTCGCTGCCCTGGCCGAACAGTTCGGCACGCCCCTGTTCGTGTACGACGAAGATCATCTGCGTTCCAGGTGCAGGGAGGCGGTGGCGGCCTTCGGTGACGGTGTGGCGTACGCCAGCAAGGCGTTCCTGTGCACCGCAATGGCGAAGCTTGCCCACGAGGAGGGCATGCACCTCGACGTTGCCACCGGTGGAGAGCTCTACATGGCACTGCATGCGGGGGTACCCGCCGACCGGCTGGTCATGCACGGAAACAACAAGAGCGACCTTGAACTGGCGATGGCGGTCGAAGCCGGTGTAGGGACAATCGTCGTCGACTCCTTCGACGAAATGGACCGGCTGGACGCACTGCACGCCGAAACCGGCGCGGTTCCGAGGGTCATGCTGCGAATCACCCCGGGGGTCGAGGCCCACACACACGAGTTCATCTCGACCGGCCAGGACGACTCCAAGTTCGGGTTCACGGTCTCGACCGGCCTGGCAGCCGCCGCTGTCGAACGGGCCGTCATCGCCGACTCGATCGACCTGGTCGGCCTGCACTTCCACATCGGCAGCCAGGTGTTCGAGGTCGGTGCGTTCTCGCGCGCGGTCGAGGTAATGACCGGGTTTGCAGACCCGTTCGGCCTGCCCGAACTCTCGGTAGGCGGTGGCCTGGGTGTTGCCTACGTGGAAGGTGAGAGTGCTCCGACGATCACCCAATGGGCCGAGGGGATCAGGGCGGTCTGTGATGCGGCCGGGGTGACCGCCAGGGTGTCTGCCGAGCCTGGCAGGGCGATCGCTGCGTCTGCGGCGGTGACGCTCTACACGGTCGGAACCGTCAAGGACCTTCCCGGCCTGCGTACCTACGTGGCCGTGGATGGTGGCATGAGCGACAACCCCCGACCCGTCCTGTACGGCTCGGGGTACGAGACATTCCTGCCACGGGCGGTAACCGCTGCAAGGCCTCGGGCGGTGCGCCTTGTCGGCAAGCACTGTGAATCAGGTGACCTGCTGGTTCGCGAGGGCTTCGTACCCGATGGTCTGGCCGTCGGCGATGTGATTGCCACGCCCGTTACCGGCGCCTACGGACACTCGATGGGTTCCAACTACAACCAGGTGCTGCGTCCCGCCGTGGTTTTCGTGTCCGAGGGGGAGGCCCGCCTCGTCGTGGCCCGCGAGACCTTCGAGGACCTGGTGCGCCGCGAGCGCTGAAACCACACTGATACATAGGCAAAGGACCGGTACCGTGGAGCGGATGGAAGCCACAAGTGTCAGGGTCGGCGTGCTCGGCTGCGGAAACGTGGGAGCAGCCCTGGTCGCCCTTGTCGACGAACAACGTGACGCGGTGGCGGATCGCACCGGGCTGGCCCTCGAGGTGGCTGCGATAGCGGTGCGCGACACCTCCGTCGACCGCGGGGTCCCATGCTCGCCAGACGCCTTCACGACAGACGCTGCAGCAGTGGTGAACGATCCCAGCATCGACGTTGTCATCGAGGTCATGGGCGGACTCGAACCGGCACGCCAACTGATTCTGGACGCACTCGCCTCTGGAAAGCCCGTCGTAACTGCCAACAAGGAACTGCTTGCAGCCCACGGCGAGGAGCTCTACCTGGCGGCCGCCGCGGCGGGGGTCGACCTGCTGTTCGAGGCTGCGGTTGCGGGTGCAATCCCGATCATGAGGCCCCTGCGCGAATCGCTGGCAGGCGAGCCGCTCACCCGAATCATGGGGATCGTCAACGGCACGACCAACTTCATCCTCTCGAGGATGTCTGACCACGGGGCAACCTACGCAGATGCCCTTTCCGAGGCCCAGGACCTGGGCTACGCCGAGAGCGACCCCACCGCCGATGTAGAGGGATTCGACGCAGGGGCCAAGGCGGCGGTTATCGCCAGCCTGGCCTTTGGAGCGCGCGTGGTTCCAGCCGATGTCTACCGCGAGGGAATCTCAGGGGTGACCGTCGACGACATCGAGGCTGCCCGAACCATGGGGCACTGCATCAAGTTGCTTGCGGTTGCCGAGCGCGGAACCTCTGTAGACGGAGAGGTCGAGATCGGCGTGCGGGTACATCCGACACTCGTGCCGTTTGATCATCCACTTGCAGCCGTGAACGACAGCTTCAACGCCGTGTTCGTCGAAGGCGGAGCAGTCGGCGAGCTCATGTTCTACGGCCGTGGGGCCGGAGGCCGCCCGACTGCCTCAGCGGTGTTCGGAGACCTCATCGACGCGGCAGGAAACCTCCGACGGGGCCACGGCGCCCCGATCGGAACGCTCAGCGACGTCCGGATAGCTCCGATCGGCGACAGCGAGTCCGCCTACTACCTGAGCATCGAGGTCGATGACCGACCCGGCGTGCTCTCCGACGTGGCAGCCGTCTTCGGCGGGCACGATGTCTCGATCAGGTCCATGGAACAGGTCGGACTGGGTGCCGAGGCCCAGCTCAGGTTCATCACCCATCTGGCCCGTGAGAGCGACCTCCAGGAGACCCTGAGAGGTCTCGGGGAACTTGACGCTGTTCGCAGCATCGGCAGCGTGCTGCGTGTCATCGGCGACTGACCGATCTGGATGTCCGTGCGGTATGTGAGCACCCGGGGTGCGGCCCCGACCCTTGACTTTGCCGATGCCCTGCTTGTCGGCCTGGCGTCCGATGGTGGCCTCTACGTTCCCGAGTCCTGGCCACAGATTCCCGATGGGGGCCGTGGTGACTACGTCGAGACGGCGGTAGAGGTCATGTCACCGTTCGTGGCGGGGAGCATCGACCAGGACGCGTTCGCCCAGATGGTCTCCGACGCCTACTCGGTGTTCGACGCCGACGATGTGGCACCCCTCGTGGACCTGGGTGGCGGGCTTCACCTGATGGAATTGTTCCACGGGCCCACCCTCGCCTTCAAAGACATTGCCCTGCAGCTGGTCGGGCGGCTCTTCGACTACGAGTTGACCCGTCGGGGGGAGCGGGTGACGATTGTGGGCGCCACCTCTGGTGACACCGGTTCAGCAGCGATCGAGGCGTGCCGCGACCGCCCAAACGTCGACATAGTGATCCTTCACCCCGCGGGTCGGGTAACCGAGGTTCAGCGTCGACAGATGACGACAGTGCAGTCGGCCAACGTTCACAACGTCGCCCTCGACGGAACCTTCGACGACTGCCAGGACCTGGTCAAGGCAATGTTCGCAGATGAGCCCTTCAGGGCCAGGATGAACCTCTCGGCGGTCAACTCCATCAACTGGGCGAGGGTCATGGCCCAGGTCGTCTACTACGTGGTGGCGGCCGAGCGGCTCGGAGGCCGGAGTCAGCCGGTGGATTTCGCCGTGCCGACGGGCAACTTCGGCAACGTGTTCGCCGGTCACGTTGCCCGACTTGGTGGGCTCAACGTGCCGAGGCTCGTTGTCGGCAGCAACCGCAACGACATCCTGACCAGGTTCTTGAACGACGGGAATCTGGAGGCACGACCGGTCATGCCGACCCTTTCCCCCAGTATGGACATCCAGGTTTCGTCCAATCTGGAGCGCCTGCTCTTCGAACTGGAGGGTCGTGACGGGGCTGCAGTTGCCCGACTCCTCGAGGCCTTCAGGGAGAATGGCTCGGTGGCAATCGATGAAGGGCTGCACGCCTCGCTGGCCAGCGGCTGGTTGGGAGCGCGCTTCGGCGATGACCAGGTGCTTGCGTGCATCGCAGCCGAGGCCGACCGGTCCGGAGTCGTGCTGGACCCCCACAGCGCTGTGGGGGTTCTGGCGGCCCGGGAGTGTCGACGGGACCCCGGGGTTCCCATGGTCGCCCTTGCCACTGCCCACCCGGCCAAGTTCCCCGATGCAGTCGAGAAGGCCACAGGTGTGAGGCCCGCTCTCCCGGACCGTCTCGGCGACCTCCTGGACCGGCCCGAGCGCATGACCCATCTCCCCAACGATCTTGCAGGGGTCGAGGCGTTTGTCGAGGAGCATGCACGTGCGGTCTGAGGCTCGGGTGTGGGGGAGCGATGCCCGCCGGGTTGGCGCTGGCAGGATGTCCGTCCGATGAAGTACGTGATCTGTGTTCCCGACGGCTGTGCGGACCTGCCTGTTCCCGAACTGGGCGGTCTCACCCCGCTTGAGGCCGCTGACACACCACACATGGATGCGCTGGCGGCACGGGCCGTGGTGGGTCGTGCCGCGGTTATTCCAACGGGGATGGCACCCAGCAGCGACGTGGGCAACATGTCGATTCTGGGCTTCGACCCGTCCGCTTTTCACACGGGTCGTGCCCCGATCGAGGCTGCGGCAATGGGCCTGACCCTGGCACCCGACCAGGTCGCCTTTCGCTGCAACCTGGTCACCGTGGTCGACGGGGAAATGGTCGACTACGCGGGCGGCAACCCGTCAGACGAGGCTGCAGCCGAGGTGATCAACCGGATCGACGCCGAACTGGGTGGGGGACGCGATGGGGTGTCGTTCCACCCGGGAATCAGCTTCAGGCACTCGATGATCGCCCCGGCCGACTGGGTTGACGCCGAGTGCATCCCGCCACATGACCTGACCGGTGATCCCGTGGTGCTGCCGGGCGGGCCGGCGGGTCCCAGGTTGAGGGTCCTGATGGAGGCCACGAAGGAGATCATCGCCTCATCGGACCTTGAGGCCACGCAGGTCTGGCTGTGGGGGCAGGGTTTCCAGCCCCAGATCCCGTCGTTCGCGGAGACCCATGGCGTCAGGGCCGGTCTGGTCACAGCGGTCGACCTGGTGAGGGGCATCGGCATGCTGAGCGGCATGAAGATCTGCGACATACCGGGCGCCACGGGTCGCTATGACACCGACTACGAGGGCAAGCGTGATGTGGCGCTGGCAGAGTTGGCTGGCGGCCTGGATCTGTTCGTGATCCATGTCGAGGCGACAGACGAGGCGGGCCATGCCGGCGACGTTGTCGAGAAGGTAAGGGCGCTGGAGAACTGGGACAGCCGCATCGTTGCCGATCTGATTCCGGGGCTCGATGCCATGGGTCCATGGCGCCTGCTGGTGCTGCCCGACCACGGAACCCCGTTGACCACCAGGACCCATACGCCTGACCCGGTGCCGTACATGCTGGTCGACTCCCGTACCGATGGTCCGGGCGGGGTGTTCACCGAGACAGGTGTTGCCGGTGACCCTCCGGTGACCGGCCACGGGCTGCTGCCGACCCTGCTGGCCGGCTGATTGCTGCGGGAACCAATTGTCAGAGCACGAGGTTCACGATCAGGCCCGTCCCGATGGCTACTGAGAGAACGAAGAGTCCAAGGCCTGCGACAAGGCGGGTCTGGGCCATTCGTCCAAGCATGACGAACTCGGGAACACTGGCTCCAACTCCGGCGATTGTGAGTGCCACGATCGGACCTAGCCCGACGCCCGAGGTGTGCAGGGCGTCGCCTATGGGGATGAACAGTTCGGCATTCACATACAGGGGAATCCCGATCAGGGCGGCCAACGGAACGGCGGTACCTGCATTGGATCCTGCAACTGAGGCGATCCAGTCTGTCGAGATGAACTCGGTGATAGCGATACCAGCGAGCACCCCTACGACCATCAGCGGGGCGAACCTGCGCAGCACTGACATTGCCTCACGGACAGCTGGCCTGAACTCGACCTGAATGCCCGACCAGGGGGAAGGTCCGATGTCGCGACAGGCGGCGTCAGGCGGGGTGGGCGGTTGCGGACCAGCGGCCGTGCTGACCGGAATTGGTTTCAGCATCCTGGAGACGTTTCCGGCTTGAGCCAGGAGTGCTACCAACGCGGAGGATGCGATCACCACGAGCGTGTAGACGACCGCTGCCCGCACGTCGAGGATGACGGCGAGGCCGGCGAAGAGGATCGGATCCAGCACGGGTGCGGCGACGATGAAGGCCGCGTAGCCGGCAGGTCGCACACCAGCCCTGATAAAGGCTGCCAACATCGGGATTGCAGAACACGTGCAGAACGGGGTGACGACGCCGAGGGCGATTCCCTTCAGGGCCGCCAGCCACGGTGGTCCCCCCAACCATGTCCGGATCTGTTCCTCGCCGAAACGCCGCTGGAACAGTGCCAGTGCAAATGATATTCCGACGAACAGGAGGGTGAGTTCTGCAAGGACCAGAAGTCCGTGTCGTATCGTTGTGCCCATTAGAACAGTGTGTGGAGGCGTGGGTCAGTTGCAGCAGCCGGGCTTGTCGTACTCGACCTTGACGTCCTCGAACTGTTCGTTGTCACCGGTCTTGACGTACCACTCCCATCGGGTGTCGTCGGGGCCTGACAGCCAGGTCTCGGTCTTGTCGGCGTAGCAGCACATTGCGTCGCCAACGCCGGTGGTCTCGATGCCTGAGGCTGACAGGCGTGCCTCGGCGGCCACCACCTCGGCGCTCGACTCGGCTTCGACCCCTAGGTGGTTGATCGTGCCACCACCGGAGGTGTCCTCGAAGAGCACCAACTTCAGCGGTGGGTCGGCGATGGCGAAGTTGGCGTAGCCGGGGCGCACCTTTGCCGGAGGCGTGTCGAACATGCGGGTGTAGAAGTCGATTGCATTGTCAAGGTCGCTGACGTCGATTGCTAGCTGTAGTCGGCTCATGGTGTGGTTATCTCCTTATTGAGGTGGGAGAGCTATATATCGATGCTTGCCAATATAGATACTAGTCGATATAATGTCAACTGTGACTGCCGCCACCGACCTCCAGTGTTGCCCACCGATAACCGAGGCAGCCCTCGACGACGAGACCGCCCACCGACTCGCAGGGGTGTTCTCCGTACTCGGTGATCCCATCCGCCTGAGGCTGTTCAGCCTCATAGCCTCCCGACCTGAAGGCTCCTGTGCCTGCGACCTGGTTGGGCCGCTCGGCCGTTCACAGCCCACCATCAGCCACCACCTCAAGGCCCTACACGAGGCAGGCCTCGTTGACCGGGAACGGCGGGGTCGCTGGATCTGGTACTCCGTGCGCCCCAAGGCGCTCCTGGCGGCCGCAACACTCATCAGCTGCTGAGCTTCCCCATTCCACGGCAACGGGAGGGTGGTTGTGATGGCTTCCGGGGATTCACTACAATGTTCATGTCGTCGGGCTGGGGCTGACGAGAACTTGTTTCCCCCGCTGTCCCGCTGACTATCACCGTCGGTGGTGCGTCGGTGCCTCCTCCACCCCCTGGTGGATCCAGCATCGAACCGGTCACCCGACCGGACCTGCTCCGCCGACAAGCCTCACCGGAGATTCCCCACCACGAGGCGGTTGCCGGTTCGGTCTGTGGACCATCCGGCCAAAAACCCCAAGTCGAACACAACAAGTAGAAGAAGGTGTCTGAGCATGGACTCGACCCAACTCGAGCGAACCGCCCTTGAAACCAAGGACCGCGACGAGCTGACAACTATTGCAACCGCCCTGGGCGGCAAGCCCGGATCGCGTTCGCGCAAAGCCGAGATCGTCGACCTGATCCTGGACCTTGCCGGCGTCGACGGCGCTCCCAGCGCCGGATCGACCAACGGGACAGCCCCGGCTGCAGAGGCCCTCACCGAGGAGCCACCTGCGGCATGGGAGACCGAGGCCGAAGCCGCAGAGAAGGCCGACAATGCCGAGAAGACCGAGTCGATAGAAGGTCCTTCCGATGACAGCGCCCGAGATGGCCGCAACCAGCAGAAGCCGAAGCAGGAGTCGCAGAACAGGGACGGTGACCGCAGGGGCGGCAACCAGAACCGGAATCGCCAGCAGGACCAGGCCGGTCCCGGCAACCGTCGGCGTCGCCGTAGCGGTGGTGGTGGCCGCGGACGTGAACGGGACAACACCCCGGAAGAGCCGTGGGACGGCGAACCGGTTGCCATCGAGGGCTACATCGATCTGCGCGACGAGGGCTACGGGTTCCTGCGCGTCAACGGATTCAAGCCGTCCAAGGACGACGCGTACGTGTCGGTCAAGCAGGTTCGCCAGTTTGATCTCCGAAAGGGTGACCACCTGACAGGTAGCTCCCGACCGGCCAACCGCAGCGAGAAGAACCCGGCGCTACTCAGCATCGAATCGGTGAACGGCAGGCCCCCCGAAGAGGCAAAGGGCCGCCCCCGCTTTGAGGACCTCACCCCGCTGTTCCCCGATGAGCGACTGCGTCTCGAGGTCGAGGGTGACTCCGACAACATGACCGCCCGGATCGTCGACCTGATCTCCCCGATCGGCAAAGGCCAGCGAGGCCTCATCGTGTCGCCGCCAAAGGCTGGCAAGACCACGATCATGAAGACCATCGCAAGGTCCATTGAGACCAACCACCCCGAGGTGAAGCTCATCGTCCTCCTCGTCGACGAGCGCCCCGAGGAGGTGACCGACATGCGCCGCTGGCTGAGAAATGGCGAGGTCATGGGCTCTACCTTTGACCGGCCCAGCGATGAACACACCCACCTTGCCGAGATAGCGATCGAGCGTGCCAAGCGTATGGTCGAGCGCGGCGAGGACGTCGTGATCATGCTGGACGGCATCACCCGTCTCTCAAGGGCCTACAACCTGGCCGCACCGGCGACCGGACGCATCATGTCCGGCGGAATCGACACTGGTGCGCTCTACCCGCCGAAGAAGTTCTTCGGTGCCGCCCGCAACGTCGAGGAGGGTGGATCGCTCACCATTCTCGCCACAGCCCTCGTCGAGACTGGATCCAAGATGGACGAGGTCATCTTCGAGGAGTTCAAGGGCACGGGCAACATGGAGTTGCGCCTCGACCGGCGCATAGCCGAGAGGCGTGTGTACCCGGCAATCGACGTCAACGCCTCTTCCACACGCCACGAGGAGTTGCTGTTCGAGCGCAAGCAGTTGAACCAGGTCTGGAAGTTGCGCAGGGTCCTGAACGGGCTTGCCAACGACGGCGATACCTCGGCTGCTGCCAGCCTGGAGCTGCTCATCGACCGCCTCAAGACCTTCAAGAACAACGACGAGTTCCTGGCCGAGGTGGCCAAGGGACCCTCAATGGGAAGCTGAACCGACCACACGAACAACGCCACCTGCGACCGCAGGTTGCAGCCGCACCCGGCACGCCGCAGACTGGAGCCGCTATGAAGACAGACATCCACCCCAATTACCGCCCCGTGGTCTTTCAGGACCTCTCCGAGGGCGCCACCTTCGTGATCCGCTCCACGGTCAAGACCAACGACACGATCACCCTCGAAGACGGTGTCGAGTATCCGCTCGTCAAGGTCGAGATCTCCTCGGCCAGCCACCCGTTCTTCACCGGCCAGATGAAGATCGTTGACACCGCCGGTCGAGTCGAGCGCTTCGAGCGTAGGTACGGCTCACGCCGCAAGGCCTGAGCCTGTTCAACGTGTGTAGGCGGGCACCTCAGCCGCCTGCCACCGAACGAACACAGTGACCGTGGCCTCCGATCGGGGTGCCGCCCTTCTCGCAGCCCGGTTGACTTCACACGTCCGTGAACTGACCGGCTCAGAACCCGACGTAGAGCCGATCTCGGTCAGTGGCGGAGCGGCCCTCATCGACGAGGACGCCGACAGGATTGTGTTCCTCGCCTCTCCCGACAGGCCGGAGGAGGCATTTGGAAACCTGCTATTGCTGGCTGCTCGTCATCAACTCGAAGAGGCGGTCGTCATCTATGACGACCCTTCAGTTGCTGTCGTGGCTGCCAGGCGCTCTGCTGTGGTTGATCCGCCTCCAATCGTCAAGATCGCTGACGGTGTGCTCCTGCGGCACGTTGATGCCGCTCCTCTGCCCGAGCTTCTCCAGCCAGCCGAGGCGCCTTCCGGTTTCATCGACCTCTGTGGGCAGGCCGGTGTGGATCCGATCCAGGAGGGTGGCATCTGGAGGGGTGAGGTCCTCGGTCTCGAGGTGGTCCGCGCCACGCCGTCCGGCATCGAGATTGGGGTGGGTCGCCTGGACCGCGAGGCCGGCGTTGCCCTCCACGGCGACAGGCCGCCGGCCGAGAACCTCATGTTGGTGGCAGAGATCGTTCGAACCCAACGGCGGGCCGGAGCCGGGTCACATCCGCTCGCCACCCTCGTTCGTGAACGCTGGTTGAGGCACGACCTGATCACAGACCCCTCGACCCTCTGCCTCGCCAGCCTGACCGCCGTGGATCCGGCCGACACACCTACCGGCCTCCGTGACAGTGTCCCGGCCGCAGCAATCGGGACTGACACCTCCGGAGAGCGGGTCCTCCTCGTCTGCTCTGTCGGCGCCGACCCTGACCTTGTTCCCGCCGTGGCCGACCTCGTACTGCGTGAAGATCCCGACCGCCTGATCGTTGTCCTCCCGGCACGGGATGTTCTACCCACGGTGCTTGCTGCCGTTGAGCGGCTCGCCGTGCGTTCAGAGGTAGTCGGGCTCAGGGGCGGCTGGGACTGAACTCGGCGGGTCGTTCCTGTCTGCCGGGGCCCTACCGGTACCCTGAACCCGATGTTGGAACAGATCGCTGCGCTGTTGGTTGAGTTGGCCGAGACCGAGGCTCACCTCGCCGATCCAGACGTCATCTCCGACACAGGGCGCCTACAGGCGGCCGGACGGCGCTACAAGGAACTCGAGGTGGTCCTTGCTGTCGGCCGCCCCCTCCAGCGGGCAAGCGACGACCTGCTTGCCGCGAGGGAACTGGTGGAACTCTCAGAGGGTGACGACCGGGACATGTTCCGGTCCGAGGTGGTTTCCCTCGAAGCCGAGATTGCACGCCTCGAAGAGGAGTTCCGGGCGCTGTTGCTGCCGACAGACCCGAACGACGGTCGCAACGTGATCGTCGAGATCCGTGGTGCCGAGGGTGGAGAAGAGGCAAACCTGTTCGCCCGCGACCTCTTCAACATGTATCAGGCGTTCGCCACCATCCACGGATGGTCGACCGAGTTGCTCGAGTCCAACGATTCCGACATGGGTGGATTCAGCTATGTCATGTTCATGGCAAAGGGCGAAGATGCATGGACCCGCCTCAAGTACGAGGGCGGGGTGCACCGGGTTCAACGGGTTCCGGCGACCGAGTCCCAGGGCCGGGTTCACACATCATCGGCAACGGTGAGCGTGCTTCCCGAAGCCGATGAGATCGACGTCCAGATCGATGACAACGACCTCCAGGTAGACGTCTACCGCGCATCCGGCCCCGGAGGCCAGTCGGTCAACACCACCGACTCGGCGGTCCGCATCACCCACAGGCCGACAGGCCTGGTTGTCTCCATGCAGGACGAAAAGAGCCAACTCCAGAACAAGACGAAGGCGTTGCGCGTGTTGCGTTCGCGGCTGCTGCAGGTTGAACAGGAACGCCAGCAGGCAGAGGCGTCCGAGGCGCGCCGCGGCCAGATCGGTGGTGGTGGTCGCTCCGAGAAGATCCGCACCTACAACTTCAAGGAGAATCGCCTGACCGACCACCGCATCAACCTCACCCTCCACAAGTTGGACCGGATCCTGGCAGGTGACCTCGAGGAGGTCACCGACAGCCTGCTCGCCGATGAGCGGACCCGACAGCTGGCCGAGGGCCTCGACGGCGGTAGTTGAGCGTGGGTACCGGGGAGAGCTCGGCCCAACCCGACGATGGAACCGTCACCTGGGGTGAGGTGCTGGCCGAAACGACCCGCAGGTTGGCTGGCGCTGGCCTGGCAGCTCAGGAGGCCCGTTGGATCGTTGCGGAGGCATCTGGTCTCGGGGTCGGAGCGGACCGTCCCGGTGATTCCGAGGAGTTCGTCACCGTGGGTGGAATGTCGAGGGTTGACACCATGGTCGAACGTCGGCTTGCCGGCGAACCCCTCCAGTACGTGCTCGGTTCGTGGTCCTTCCGGACCCTCGACCTGATGGTCGACAGGCGGGTCCTGATTCCGAGGCCAGAGACCGAGGCCGTGGTGGGGTATGCCCTCGACGAGTTCGACCGCCTCGCCGACCGGTCACCTGAGGTTCGTGTGGCCGACCTGGGTACCGGATCCGGCGCCATCGGGCTCTCAATCGCTGCTGAGCGTGTGTCGGCGAAGGTCTGGTGCTCTGACGTCTCCACCGACGCCCTGGCTGTCACCCGGGCCAACCTCGCAGGTCTTGGGAGGCCCGCAATGAGGGTCACTGTCGTCGAGGGGTCGTGGTTCGACGCTCTGCCACCTGAACTGGCGGGCGGCCTGGGTGTGGTTGTGTCCAACCCCCCGTACGTGGCGACCGGAGAGGCCCTTCCGTCCGAGGTGGCCGACTGGGAACCCGGATCTGCGTTGACGGCCGGACCACTCGGCACCGAGTACCTGGAGCAGATCATCTCCGCGGCACCTGCGTGGCTGATGGGTGGTGGGGCCCTGATCCTCGAACTGTCGCCGGAGCAGGCTGTTCCCATGGCCGACCACGCGTCCTCAGCCGGGTTTGTAGATGTCGAGGTGCGACCCGACCTGACCGGACGCCCGCGTGCGCTGGTGGCACGTCGGCCATGACCTCCAACCTGATCCGGATTGGCGACAACCCCGGAGCAGCCTTGTCGGCAGCAGTGGCCGAACTCAGATCCGGAGCCGTCGTCGTCGTGCCCACCGACACCGTCTACGGCCTGGCAGCCCTAGTCGATGACGCCGATGCGGTTGCGGCCCTGTTCGAGCGGAAGGGGCGGCCGGCCCACAAGCGGGTGGCGGTGCTGGTCGCCGATGTCGCACAGGCTCTACGGGTTGTAGATCCGGGTCCGGGCTTTGACCGGCTGGTGGAGCGGTTCTGGCCGGGGCCCCTGACCCTTGTCTGTCGGAGGGCATCGGGATTTGGAGCGTGGCTGGGTGACGATCTGGACACGGTTGCGGTGCGCTGTCCCGGTCATGACCTGACCAGGTCCATCGCCAGCGAGGTTGGACCGCTCGCTGCGACGTCGGCGAACCGCTCAGGAGACGACAACCCCGTCAGCGCAGCGGCCGCGGGCGAGGCGGTCGGAGGCGGTCTGCTGGTACTTGACGGCGGCGAATGCGGCATGGACGCCTCGACTGTCCTGGACCTCGTGTCGGAACCGGCCAGGGTGCTGCGACAGGGTGCGATCACAGCGACGTCGATGGCAGCCGCAGGCATCATGTTGGATGTCGAGCAGGGATCAGACGACCGGTAGTATCGGCACCATGACCAGAATCGCCATCGGCTCCGACCATGCAGGGTTCAACCTGAAGATGCGCCTGGCCTCCGACCTGGCCGACCTCGGTCACGAGGTACTGGACCTTGGCGCACATTCGACCGACCGGGTCGACTACCCCGACTACGGCGAGGCGGTCGGGAGGGCTGTCGCCGGTGGCGACGCCGATGCCGGGGTCTGTGTGTGTGGCTCAGGAATAGGCATAGCGATGGCTGCCAACAAGGTGGCCGGAGTCAGGGCCGCGACCGTGCACGATGCCACCTCCGCCCGCCTTGCCAGAGAGCACAACGATGCCAACGTGGTCTGCTTCGGTGAGCGGCTGATCGATGAAGCTGTCGCAGCCGAGGCGCTTCGGGCGTGGCTGGATGCAGAATTCGAGGGCGGTCGCCATGCCGACAGGGTTGCCAAGCTTGACGCGATAGGTCCCTGAGGTGGCCGGCATCCCTGACCTTGAGACGGTCACGCCCACCCAGGCGGTTGTAGAACCCACGCTGGACGAGGGCGACCACGACAGGTTCTCCCACTACGCCCGAAAGGCCGACATCGTCGAGTCTGCAGTCACCGGCAGGCCGGTGGTGGCACTCTGTGGAAAGGTCTGGGTACCCAACCGCAACCCCGACCGCTACCCGATGTGTCCGACCTGCCGGGACATTTTCGAGCAGAAGAAGAAGGCCGAGAGAGGCAACTGAGGGCGGGTCGAGGAGGAGCCATGGGAATGCTGCGAACCTTGAGGTCGGTAGTGCGGCTCAGGCGTCCTGAGTTCAACAGGACAACGAGGCGCCTTGCTGTCGCTGCCAACGTCGACGACCTCAGGGCCATGGCGAAGAGGCGGTTGCCGGGTGGGGTGTTTGACTACATCGACGGTGGGGCCGAGGACGAGGTGACCCTGTCACGCAACGTCGAGGTGTTCCGCCGGGCCGAGTTCAGGCCGAGGGTTCTGCGCGACATGGGCACGATCCGGACCTCGTCAACCCTCCTCGGCAGACCGCTGGATCTTCCGTTCGTGATCGCACCCACCGGGTTCACGCGGATAGCGGACCCCGCTGGCGAGTTGGCAGTGGTGCGGGCGGCCGGACGGGCCGGTGTCCCGTTCACGCTCTCCACGATGGGCACCCGGTCCATAGAGGAGTGCGCCGAGGTCGCCGGTGACGATTCTCGCCTCTGGTTCCAGGTGTACACGTGGCGCGACCGCGATCGTGTGAAGGGCCTCGTCGAGCGCGCAGCCACTGCCGGTTTCGAGGCGCTGGTGCTCACGGTCGATACAGCGGTACTTGGACGGCGCGAGAGGGACGTCCGCCGCGGCTTCACCCTTCCACCCGAGATCGGCCCCGACACCTTCATCGACGGAATGCGCCACCCGGGCTGGACCTGGCGGTTTCTCCGGTCCGAGCCCATTCGCTTCTCAAGCGCTGAGGGAACGGGTGCCGGCGACGGCTCCGACGCCGTGTCGCTGGCCGAGTACATGGTTAGACAGTTCGATCCGGGTCTGTCGTGGCGCGACGTCGAATGGCTTCAGTCCATCTGGGATGGCCCCATCATCCTCAAGGGGATTCAGACCGTCGCCGATGCCAGGCTTGCGGCAGATTCCGGCGTCTCAGCGATCGCACTCTCCAACCACGGTGGCAGGCAACTCGACGGTGCGCCCACGCCGTTCGAGTTGGTGCCCGATGTCGTCGAGGCCGTCGGCCACCGGATCGAGGTCATCTGCGATGGCGGCATCCGTCGTGGCGGAGACATTGTCAAGGCCTGTGCCCTGGGTGCCGCCGCGGTGATGACCGGTCGCCCGCACCTCTATGCCCTCGGTGCCGCCGGCGAGCGGGGGGTAGACCACATGCTCGACCTGATGAGGTCGGGTATGGAGCGCACAATGGCCCTTGTCGGCTCAGCCACAGTTGACGACCTGGACCCGGAGCTGGTGAGGCTCGGGGGCTGACGGGCACCTCGACTCGGCTACGTTCGCCGGCCATGGTTGTCCCACCCGCATTCAGGCTTCCCGATCCCGGAACGATCTCGGGTGTGTGGTCGGCGCGGCTGTCCGATGATCCTGACCGCCTCCTCCTTCATGCGGACGGAGTCTGGACCAACCGTGGCGACTTTCTCGACCGGACAGCGGTGGTGGCCGGGCGTCTGGCCGGAGCTGGCCTCGTGGCGGGCGACCGGGTGCTGCTCTCGGGGCCGTCCTCGGTTGACCTGGCGGTGGCCCATGTGGCGTGCCTGCGATCGGGTCTGGTCGTGGTGCCCGTAAACGGCGGGTACACGAGGGACGAACTGGCCCACATCGTGGCCGATTCGAGGCCCAGCGCTGCGCTGGTTGACCAGAAGGGCTGGAAGGAGATCCTCGTTGGGCTGGCACCAGAACTTCGAGCAGCAGGAACAGACGTCTGCTGGGACGACGCTCCGGTACCGAACCTTGACTCGGTGGGCCCGGCCGACCCCGCTCTCATCGGCTACACATCGGGAACGACCGGAGCGCCAAAGGGGGCGGTGCTCACCCAGGCGAACCTGCTGGCCGGTGCCGAGTCGGTCCGACAGGCGTGGCACTGGACCGCCGAAGACAGACTGCTCCTGTGCCTCCCCCTGTTCCACATGCATGGCCTTGGTGTCGGCCTGCACGGCACCCTCCTCACCGGTGGCTCAGCGGTACTGCACCAGGGGTTCGATCAGCACAGGGTCCTCGGCGACATCGGGAGCCATGGCTGCACCATGTTCTTCGGCGTGCCCACCATGTACCACCGTCTCGTAGACGACTCCGAGGTTGGCACCCTGAGCAGCCTGCGGCTCTGTGTGTCGGGGTCGGCTCCACTTTCTCCACTTCTCCACGGCCACCTCCGTGACCGGGCGGGAATCTCGGTGCTGGAGCGCTACGGAATGACCGAGACGGTGATGCTGGTGTCGAACCCGTACGAGGGCGAGCGTCGGGCCGGTTCCGTCGGGTTCCCACTTCCCGGCGTCGAGTTGCGCCTGGCCGAAGGTACCGGTGAGATCCAGGTCCGGGGTCCGAACGTGTTCGACGGCTACTGGGAGCGCCCAGACGCCGATGATCAGGCATTTGTCGACGGACCCGGCGGCCGTTGGTTCAGAACGGGCGACCTTGGATCAGTTGACGACGATGGCTACGTGTCGATTGTCGGGCGGTCCAAGGAGTTGATAATCACAGGTGGGTTCAACGTCCACCCGCGAGAGGTCGACGACACCCTCGCCGCCCACCCCGGTGTGTCAGAGGTAGCGGTCGCCGGCGTGCCGTCAGAGGAGTGGGGTGAGGACGTGGTCGCGTGGATCGTGCCAACCCCGGGAGCCCCGCCGCCGACAGCGGAAGTGCTCCGGGACTTCGGTCGGAACCACCTTGCGGCCCACAAGTTGCCGCGGCGGGTTGTAGTAGTCGGGTCCCTGCCACGAAACGCCCTCGGCAAGGTGTTGCGCCACGAGTTGCGCGAGGCTGTCTCCGATGAATGACACGACTGCTGAACCGACGAGCGTTGCCTTTCACTTCGACGTGATCTGCCCATGGGCCTACCAGACCTCCCTGTGGATGCGTGAGGTACGCGACAGGCTGGGCCTCGACGTGGACTGGCGGTTCTTCAGCCTTGAGGAGGTCAACAGGGCCGAGGGTAAGAAGCACCCATGGGAGAGGGAATGGTCCTATGGCTGGTCGATGATGCGCATAGGTGCATTCCTGAAACGGCGTGACCCGGAGCTGAACGATGCCTGGTACCTGCGGTCCGGCACCGCCCTCCACGTTGAGGGCCGCCAGCCGCACAGGCCCGAGGTGGCCCAGGAACTGCTTACCGAGATGGGCCTGGATCCGGGCATCGTCGACGAGGCCCTTGCCGACGAGACAACCCATGACGATGTCCGAAACGACCACGAGGACGTTCTGGCCCTCGGAGGCTGGGGCGTCCCAACCCTCGTGTTCCCGGGGGTGGGCGATGACCCGTCCCGCAAGCTCTTCGGTCCGGTCCTGATCGACCCACCTACGGGTGCCGCAGCCGAGCGGCTCTGGAACCTCGTGACCGGGTGGCTCGAGTACCCCGACCTGTTCGAGTTGCAGCGTCCCAAGACCCCTTCGGACCTGGCCCGGATCGGCGATGTCTTCCGGCCATACATCGAGGCACGCGAGTGGAACACCGTGGCCAACCCAACCCCCTGACCATCGCTACGGAGGACAACCATGAGCATTGAACTTGACAGACAGCGGATAGTCGGAGGGCTGGAGCAGACCTGGGCCGAATGGGCCGACTGGGCCACAGGGTTGTCCGACAGCGATTGGGAGACGCCCAGCAGGTGCCCCGGATGGACAGTGCAGGACAACCTGGCCCACATCATCGGTACCGAGCGGATGCTCCAGGGCCACGATGCCCCCGAGGTGGAGTTCCCGACTGCGCACCTCAAGAATCCGATTGCCGAAGGCAACGAACGATGGGTTGAGTCAATGCGGTCGCTGTCGGGACCCGAGGTACTGGAACTGTTCAGGGAGGTATCGGCGGAACGGCTGGGCCAGTTGTCTGCGATGTCCGACGAGGAGATCCACAAGGTGGGGTGGTCGCCGATAGGCGAGGTGCCCTACCTGCGGTTCATGCACGTGCGGGTCTACGACTCGTGGCTTCATCTGGAGGACTGCCGGGAGCCACTCGGCCACGAACCATCCGCCGGCGGCCTGCCAGCCCAGATATCGGTGGACGAGGTGGCGACCGCTGCCGGCTACATCATCGGAAAGAAGGGAGGGGCACCCGACGGGAGCAGGGTCGAGGTGAACCTGACCGGCCCCGTGGAGGCCGCCATCAGGGTGGCCGTCGATGGCAGGGCATCGGTTGTAGATGAGTTCGACACCGGACCCACCTGCACGCTCTCAATGTCGTCGCACGACTGGTTGGCCCTGACCGGGGGTCGCAAGGACCCCGTACCCCTGATCGACGGCGGAAGCGTTGCACTCGGTGGCGACGAGGCCCTTGCCCGGCAGCTGGCAGAGCGCCTGGCCTTCACAATCTGACGTCGCCATCAGTGAGTGGCACTGTGGGAACCCCGATGACACATCTCGTGAACGGTCGCATGATCGTGCCGCCGTTCCCGGAGGGAATGGAGACGCTCGTTGTGGGTATGGGCTGTTTCTGGGGAGCCGAGCAGCGGTTCTGGGAGACCCCCGGGGTCTGGACAACGGCAGTCGGGTTCACGGGTGGCACCAGCCCGGGGCCGGGGTACCGCGATGTCTGCACCGGAGCCACGGGCCACGCCGAGGTAGTGCTCGTCGTGTTTGATCCCCTTGAGCTCACGTTGGAGGGCGCCCTTGCGGTGTTTTGGAACAACCACGATCCGACCCAGGGAATGGGGCAGGGCAACGACATCGGGACCCAGTACCGGTCGTGCATCTTCGTGGCCGACGCGGAACAGAGGGCGGCGGCGGAAGCCACGCGTGATGCCCTGGAACCACTGTTGGCAGACGCCGGATTCACCCCGATCACCACCCAGGTCTCAGAGCTTGGAACGTTCCACTACGCCGAGGACTATCACCAGCAGTACCTCGCCAGAAACCCCACCGGGTACTGCGGCCTCGGCGACACAGGCATCACCTGCCCTACCGGTGTGATCGGTTGACCACTGGTTCTATCGGCGGCGCAAGAGTGCTACCTTTACTTCTATGGAGAAAGTAAAGGCAGAGCGCACCTGCAAGGTGAGCAGCAAGAACCAGATCACCATTCCCGTGGCTGCACTGGCTGAGACAGGCATCCGGGCCGGCGATCGGCTGATGGTCCGCGCCGACGGCCCCGGCAGGGTGGTGCTCGTACTGGAAGGCGATCCGATTGCCGAGTTCGCAGGAGCGCTCACCGGCTGTTGGGAGCCAGGCGATCTCGACAGGTTGCGCGACGAGTGGGACTGACTGTTCTTGATGCCGGTGTCGTAATCGGCTGGATGGACGACACCGATGCACACCACGGGGTGGTCACCGCCGCCCTGTCCGAGAGTCGTGCCCGTGGCGACTACCTCGTCCTACCTGCGTCTGCCCTTGCCGAGGCAATGGTCGGCCCGGCACGCCGAGGCAGGGAGGCGGTAGAGACTGCAACCGCCCTGCTCGGTTCGGTGCCGGTCGAGACTGTCCCGGTTGACGGGAAGGTGGCAATCGAGACAGCGGCACTCAGGGCATCGATGGGCACTCGGCTCCGTCTCCCCGACGCAATGGTCGTCGCCACAGCCATCGTGCTCGACGCCGACCGCCTCGTCACCACGGATCGCCACTGGCCGTTCGCTGCCACCCTCGGCTTCGAGGGTGAGTTGCTCGTAATCTGAACCGGGGTGCTACGGGGCCACCGAGGCCCAGGCCTCCAACTCAGCCTCGTCACCCCAGAACTGCAGGTCTCCGTGGCCGCGGCCCCACACGAACAGCGCTAGGTCCGATGCGGTACCTGCGGCGGCTGTATCGGCCTTGGCGTGCTCCCTCGTTACCACCAGGCCCTCGTCACCCGGTACCACCAGCCACTCGCCGTCGCCATCGGTGGCGTGGAGGTGAAGGGAGCTTGATGGATGGTCGGTAACCGGTCCATTTCGCTGAAACCTGAAGGCCACGTTGACGGCCTCGTCGACCACGTCGGTTGCCAGGCCGCACTCGATGGGTGCGGTGGCACCAGCGGCGTCCTCGGCATCCCAGCGGTGGATTGCAGCCTCACACGCCATCCGGCGGACCCAGAATCCGGCAGTCGTGTCGGGGGACCAGTTCCAGGCCGAATGGTCGGCATCGGTCGACTCGAGGAGTGACACGAGGTCGTCAAGCAGGTCGGTTGGTAGGTCGGTGTCAGCAATGTCCGGGCGGTTCGGACCGGACGCGTCGGCGGCCCTCACCTGGGTAGCCACGAAACCCCAGACCATCCGGATGTGGTCCAACAGCTCGGTGTTGGTCCAGCCGGGACACGCTGAGACCATGCCGTCGGGTGTGCCTTCAGCAGCTGAGATAAGGGCACGACCCTCGGTGAGGATTGCTGAGAGGTGCTCGTTGCGGTTCATGTAGATGGAGTCTCGCCGATCCGGCAGCCCTGTGCTCAACCCGGTAGGCCGGTGTCGGGGTCGTCCGCCTGTTCCCTCAGGAACGCCTCCAGTTCGGCTGCGAGGTCGTCACCGCTGGGAATCAGTTCCTCGGTCTGGTCCGTCTGGGTCTCGAGACGCTTCACGTACTGCAGGAGGTCCTGGTCTCCCGCGACAGCGGCATCGACCTGGCGCTGCCAGTCGGCCGCAGGACCATCCAGGTCGGCGTAGGAGGTGCTCACCCCGCTGACCTGTTCGAACCAGCGCAACAGTGCCCGCGTGGCCTTTGGGTTGGGGGTGTCGGGCACGTAGTGGGGAACCGACACACGCAGTGAGATGACCGGCGTGCCCGCCCGGTCGAGCGTGTCGTGGAGTACACCGACGAGACCTGTCGGCCCCTGGTACGAGGGCCGGTCCAGCCCCAGCCTGTCGGCCAACTGGGCGTTTGTGGAACTACCGGTAACTGAGAGAGGGCGCGTATGCGGCGTCATGCCGACCATCGCACCCAGGGTCACGACAGTTGCCGCCCCGGTGATGGTGGCCACCTCGGAAAGGGCGTTGGCGAAGGTCCGCCACCTGAGGTGGGGTTCGACCCCGCTCACCATCAGCAGGTCGCGCTGTCCCTCGGGTGTTCGGGCAAGGAGCACCTCGTTGCGTGGCCAGCGGAGCACCCTGGTGCCCCGCTCGTCGAAGTAGACCACCGGTCGTTCCTGGGTGAAGTCGAAGAAGGTCTCGGGATCGACATCGCCGATTCTGGTGTGGTCGATTCTCCCTGTAAGCCACTCCACGGCGGCCGTAGCCGACCCTGAGGCGTCGAACAGTCCCCTGAACGCCACGACCAGCATTGGACGTTCCAGGTCGTCGGCCAGGTCATCCCTGGCGATCCATCGGAGTTCCTCCATGGCGACAGGATCGCGCAGATTTGGCCACAACCGGGTGCTCAGCGCCTCTGATGGTGCCACGGCATGGGAGCATCACCCGATGGCAGGACCGGCTGAGCGGAGGGACCCGAGACGCTGGAGCGTTTTCGCGGGCCTGTTCGGCATCTACTTCTCCTTCGGTGTGGTTGCCATGTCGATTGCCCCGATCGTGGGTGAGGTAAGGGCCGACCTGGGTCTGAGCCGCGGGTCCATGGGCCTTGCGCTGGGTGCGTGGCAACTCATCTACATCGTCACGGCGCCACCGGCCGGCCGTCTGGTGGATCGCCTCGGCCTGCGCCGGTCGCTCACCCTCGGAGCCCTCGTGATTGTCGCCAGCGGACTGGCCCGCGTTGCAGCCACGGGCCTCACCGGCTTCTGGTTGGCGATTGCACTGTTCGGTGTGGGCGGGCCGCTGGTCTCTGCCGGTGCGCCGAAGGTGGTGAGCACCTGGTTCAGCGATGTGCGTGAACGCCGGTTTGCCGTCGGCGCCTATAACACGGCTCCCGCTCTGGGAGGCATGGCGACCCTTGTGCTCTCCAACTCCGTGCTGATGCCCCTGACCGGGTCATGGCGCACCACCGTTGCCATCGAGACAGGTGTGATGGTGGTGGCCGCAGCCTGCTGGCTGCTCGTCTCACGACACAGTCCGCCGCCGATGGAGGCTCCGGAACACGCCGTGGAGACAGGTGGAGCCCGGTCGTTGCTGGCTGAGCCCGAGGTCCGGGCGATCCTGGTGTTCGGGGTGGGTGTGTTCTTCATCGCCCATGGGTTGGGGGGCTGGCTGCCGAGCATCCTGCGTAGCCACAGTGGCTTCTCGGCGATGGCAGCGGCCAACTGGACTGCGCTCGGGGGAGTGGTCGGCATTGGGGCCTCGTTGCTCCTGCCACGTCGGGCCAGCCGGGACCGCCTTCCGCGGTTCCTCGCCACCATCTTGATTGTCATCGTCACCGGTCTGGTTGCGTTGATCGTGCTTCCAACCTCGTTTGATCCGCTGCCGGTAGCGGCAATGGGGATCAGGTCGGCGCTAATTCCCCTGACGATCGTCATGCTCATGGACTGTCGTGCCGTAGGTCCGGCAAACATGGGCCTCGCGTTCGGTATGTGGTTTGCCGTATCCGAGATCGGTGGGGTCACCGGGCCACTGGTGGTCGGATGGGTGGGTGACACCACCGCAGGTTTCGGGGGAGCGCTTGTCGTGGTGGCCGGGGTCTGCGGGCTGCTGCTTGTCGTGGTGGCACACCTGTCCCGACTCCACAGCCGTGAGGTAGGTTCGCCCGGAACTGGAACCGGGCACTGACCGGCATCCGACGAGGATCATCAGATGAGCGACACGGAACAGGTCAGCGCATACGCAGGCTTTGAGGGCGAGGTGGGTCGTACCCACGCCACCTCGACGCCGTGGTGGCCCGACCAGCCCGTTCCACCTGCCGGTTCGCCGAACGTGATCGTGGTGCTGTGTGACGACCTGGGGTTTGCCGATCTCGGCTCCTACGGATCCGAGATCGACACCCCCAACCTCGACCAGCTGGCCGGAGAGGGTCTGCGGTACACCAACTTCCACGTCAACCCGATGTGTTCCCCGACCCGGGCGTCGTTGCTCACCGGACTGAACCACCACATGGCTGGTGTCGCGACCGTCTGCCACCGTGATCCGGGCTTTCCGGGCTTCGCCATGGAGTTGCGTTCCAACGCCGTGACCATGGCAGGGGTGCTCCGTGATGCCGGTTGGTCCACGCTCATGGTCGGCAAGTGGCATCTCTGCAAGGACTCCAGCCTCACCGAGGCCGGCCCGCGGCGCTCGTGGCCATGCCAACAGGGATTCGACCGCTTCTACGGAATCCTGGACGGCTTCACCAACTTCCACCAACCACACCGCCTCTACGAGGACAACCATGTGCTCGAGGTCGACGGGTACCCCGAGGGCTACTACCTCACCGACGACCTCACCGACCGGGCGCTCGACATGGTCCGTGGGGTTCGTTCGGGTCACCCGACCAAACCGTGGTTCCTCTACTACTCCCATGTGGCGGTGCATGCACCACTACAGGTGAAGGCCGTCGATGCCGAGAAGTACAGGGGCCTCTACGAGCAGGGCTGGGACGAGGTCCGTCGCACCCGCTTCGAGCGCCAGTTGGGCCTGGGCGTGGTCCCCGAGGGGGCGATTCTCCCGCCCCGCAACAGTGAGGAACGCCACGGGGTCGAGGCCTGGGACGACCTCAGCCACATGCAGCGCCAGCTGTTTGCCCGGTACCAGGAGCTCTATGCGGCGATGGTCGACAACGTCGACCAGAACTTCGGCCGCCTCAGGGACGAGCTGGTGGCAATGGGCGAGTGGGACAACACGATCGTGGTGTTCACCTCCGACAACGGTGGTTCTCGTGAGGGCCAGCAGAACGGAACCTCCTCGTACTTCCGGACGCTCATGGCCCACAGCCGTGGCGACTCACCATTCGACGACATCCAGGTCGACCACTCTCGGATGGACCTGATGGGTGGGCCCCAGACCCTGCCGCACTACCCGATGGGGTGGGGGATGGCGTCTGGCACACCGTTTCGGCTCTACAAGGTCAACACCCATCAGGGCGGTCATCAGGTGCCGTTCATCATCTCGAGGGGCAGTGGCCTGCCCGGTGGAGGGGGGCTGCGCACCCAGTACCAGCACGTAACCGACCTGATGCCGACCGTGCTCGAGATGGCCGGCGTGGAGATGCCGACCCCATGGATGGACGGGCCGGCGCCTGAACCGGCTGGGGCCAGCTTCGTGTCGACGATCGGTGATGATGCGGCACCGTCCACCCATCCGGAGCAGTACTACGAGCAGGTGGGCCACCGCGGCTACTACAGGGACGGCTGGTCGGCCGTGACCTGTCATCAGCCCCGCACCCCCTTCGCCGACGACGACTGGGAACTCCACAGGCTCTCCGACGATCCGACCGAGTCCCACAATCTGGCTGATGAACATCCCGAGGTCCTCGGCGAGCTGAAGGAGGCCTGGGAGGTGGCCGCCTGGGCCAACCAGGTGTTTCCGCTCGACGAGGGAACCGGGCTGGCCTACACCGTGCGCCCGCCATGGGAGGCCGCACTGGCCGAACCGGTGACGCTGCGATCGGGCCAGCCGACGCTCGAGCGTTTCCGGTCACAACAGCTGGTCAACCTCAGGTCGTTCGTCGTCGAGGTGTCCGTCGACAACCGTTCGGGCGACGAAGGTGTGCTCGTCGCACACGGCGGGCAGGGAGGGGGCTACTCGGTCTACGTCGAGGGCGGCAGGCTCTTCCACGCCCACAACGGCTACGGGGTGATGACCGTGACAGACGGAGGGCCGATGCCCGTAGGACCCTCCACCGTCACGCTCAGGGTGGATGCTCCCGGTTCGCTGGTCTGGAACGCAACCCTCCTGGTCGACGGTGGGGTTGTCGCCGAAGCACCGGGACTGGCACAGCTCACGTCGATGGCACCGTTCGAGGGAATCGATGTCGGTATCGACCGACGATCACCGGTCTCATGGGAGGTCTTCGAGCGCCACGGACCCTTCCGCTACACGGGGACGTTGCATGAGGTCACCTACGTGCCAGGCGAACTGTCACCCGATGCGGGCGCCCGCTGGGTCGACGTGATGCGTGAATCCGGGACCAGATACGAGTAGGAGGTCCGTCACCTTGACCGGCTACGAGAATTCGCTCAGATAGCCGGCCACGTTTGCAGGCACACTGGTCACGCTGACCGCCAACCCGGCCGCCCGGGCATCTTCGGCCAGCCTGCGGATCGTGGTGGCTGCTGTGTAGTCGACCCGACCACAGCCTCCGAGATCGATGCGCAGGCTGTCGATGTCCGGCTCCTCCGCAAGGGCATCGAGTACGAACTGCTCGAGGCGGGAAGCAGTTGCGAACCAGAGGACACCCCGGGTGTCAAGACAGAGCGTGTTCCCCTCGCGGCGCCTTGGAACGTCGACGTGGAGTTCCCTCCACAGGTGCAGGGCCAGCGACAGCCCGATGCCGATGATCACCCCCCGCTCCACCCGCGGTGCCATTGCGAGGGTGGCGCCGAAGGTTCCCCATGCCACCAGCCCCTGCGGTGTCGAACGGCGGATCGTGTCGACCAGTTGAACGGGCTGGACCAGGCCGACCACCGCTGCGATGACCACACCACCGAGGGTCGCCCGCGGCAGCGGCTCCAAAACGTCTGCGAAGGGAAGGAAGGCAAGCACCGCCACCCCTGTGACGAGGCCGGACCAACGACTCCTGGCACCTGCCAGGCGGTTCAGGGATGATCTGGAAAAGGAGCCTCCGACGGGGAATGCTCCCGACAGGCCGGCAGCAATGTTCGCCAGACCCTGGCTGATGAACTCACGGTCAGCGCTCCATGGCTGTCGGTCCGCTGTCGCGAACATTCGCGAGATCGAAGCAGGCTCGGCGAAACCCACAAGGGCAATGACCACCCCGGCGACAAGCAGCGATCCGGTCGAACCCCATGGCAGGTCCAGACCAATGTCTGGGAAGCCGGTAGGTACCGACCCCACGACAGGTCCCTCGTACCCGGTAATCCTGCTGAAGGCGACCCCGCCCACGACCGCCACGAGAGCACCGGGGAACAGGCGGTGGAGTCGCCGACCACCAAGCACCAACAGGACCGTGACCGCCGCTATTGCCACGGCTCCGATCCCCCAGTCGTCGGGGTTTGTCAGCGACCACCAGGCACGTTCCAGGACGCCACCATCGGGGGCGTCAACTCCCAGTGCCTTCGGGAGCTGTGAGGACAGGATGAGGATCGCTGCGCCCGATGTGAAGCCGGAGAGAACGGGCTCGCTCATCAGGTAGGCGACCACGCCAAGGCGGAAGAGGCCGAGGGCCAGGCGGGTAAGGCCCACGATGAGGGCCAGAAGGGCCGCCAACTCCACGTAGTCGACCGAACCCGGTTGGGCCAGCTCAGCCAACCCGCCGAGGGTAAGTAGGCTCGTGAGTGCAACCGGTCCGGTCTGGAGGTAGGGAGACGAAGCCGCCAGAGATGCCAGGATTGGCGGGAGGGCCGCGGCGAACAGACCAATGTGCGGCGGCAGGCCCGCCAGTTCGGCGTAGGCCATTGACTGGGGAATGAGAACAAGGGCCACGCTGAGGCCCGCCAGCACGTCGGCGCCCCCGGGCCGCGTCGGTGGCGGCTCTGGCTTCCAGGTGTTTCCTGCCATCAGGGCACCCTATGGGCCCCGTAGTCGTGCGGAAACGGGAAGCTCAGGTCTTGCGGGTACGGTCGTCATGGCATGACCCGACTTCCAGCCACCGTTCCAGCAGCCGACCTGCCGGGAGACGGTGTACCCATCAGGCCTGCAGCGACTGTCCTGATCGTTGATGACCGGCCTGACCTCCAGGTGGTGATGATGCGTCGCAGCGCGACGTCGTCGTTCGTTGCCGACCACACCGTGTTCCCTGGCGGACGGGTGGAGGACTCGGACTCCGATCCTGCGTGGGGTCCCATCCTGCTCGGTCGCGACGAGGGGGGTATGGGGTTGATTCCCGGGAGCGATGGCGACGGTCATGGTCACCGGGTGGCGGCTGCGCGCGAGACCCTCGAAGAGGTGGGTCTGCTGATCGGAACCGGCGCTGACCAGTTGCTGGAGCGTCGTGTCGGGGTCGAGCAGGGGGAGGTCGGCTTTGTTGACGCTGTTGCCGAGGCTGGTGGCGGTCTGGACGTCTCCGGGATTGTTCCAGTTGCCCGCTGGGTGACCCCACCGGGTCCAAACAAGCGCTACGACACCTACTTCTTCGCGGCACGACCGGGTACAGGCCTTGAACCGGTCGCTGATGGCCGTGAGGCGGTCGAGGTCGGATGGGTGCGCCCGGCCGAAGCACTCGACCGCTGGGATTCCGGCGAGTTGACGATGATCAGCCCGACGATCTCGATGCTCCAGCTCCTCTCAGGATTCACCTCGGCAGACGATGTCCTGGAGGCGGCCCGTCGGGGTGCAGAGCCGGTCCAGGCACGGGTTCTGGTGGACCCGCCGCATGGTCCCGGAGCGTCGTGGGTCTGGTGGCCGGGCGATGCGGGTTACGACGATGCTGAAACGGTTGCGACAATGGGTTGGATGTGGATCTCCCAGCCACCGGTGGTCGGTAGCACTGCCTGAGTGCGTACCTCCGGGTGCGGACCTGCTGCCATGATGGGGTGATGGAGGAACCGGCAATACCAGACATGTCTGGACCACGCGCCCAGCGGGCCCGAACACTCGATTCGATCATGCCGATCGTGGCCTTCATCCTCCTGAACCGGTTTGCCAGCCTGGGATGGGCGGTGCTGGGTGCGACGGCATGGAGTATCAAGGCGGCCGTCTCCCGACGCCATCGTGGGGAGGACGTGGGCCGGTACCTGCCGACGCTCGTCGTCTACCTGGTCGCCCGGGGTGTGATCGGGATCGTCACAGATTCGGAGGCTGTCTACTTCGGCATCGGCATCGGAACCAAGGCCCTGATCGGAGCGGCCCTGATAGGCACGGTTGTGGCGGGTAGGCCGTTTCTGGGAAGGGTGCTGCACCTGGCGATTCCTCTCGATGCGGAGACCATGGCTCACCCGGTCTACCTGCGTGTAGTTGGCAGGCTCACGGTCGCCCTCGGCGTCTACCAGTTCCTGACATCGGCTTGGGACATCTGGCTGTTCAACCAGACATCGGTCGATGGCTATCTGTTGATCCGCGCCGTCGTCGGCTGGCCGGTTGGCATGGTGGTGAGCCTGTTGGGTTTCTGGTATTTCGACAGGGCCCTGCGGGCGGTCGAGGGATTCCCCGGGCTGCTTGTCCTGCTTGATCCCGACCTGGCCGACGAGGACGGTTCGAGTTAGGTCGCTTCAGGCAAGGTCGACCATGGGGTAGCGGGTGTCCCGGCCGAACACCTCTCTGACCAGCGACTCGAACTCTTCGAGGGCCAGGTTGTCGTAGTCGGGGTCGAAGCAGTTCTGGTCGTACTCAGCACAGAACGCCGCACAGTCGTCGAACCACCTGTGTTCCCTCACGAGGTCACGGGCGTCGCGGTTCCCGCCCAGGTGGTGGAAGTAGTAGTACCCCTGGAACAGGCCGTGGTGTCGGATGATCCAGTGGGTGCGTTCGTCCACGTAGGGCTTGAGGACTTCAGCGGCCACCGCGCTGTGGTTCTCAGGGGCGATCGGGTCGGCGATGTCGTGGAACAGGGCGGCCACCACCATCTCGTCCGATTCACCGTTTCGGAGGGCCCGCGTGGCGCTCTGGAGGGAGTGCCTGTAGCGGTCGATCCGGTAGCCGAACGTCGGCCCCCTCATCGACCGGAGGGTGTCCATGAGCTGGTCCGGCAGGTGTTGAGCCTTGTGGGCCGCCACCTCGGCGAAGATCAGTTCATAGTCGTCGCGGTTGCCGTCGACCATGTCTACGAAGCTGACTGTTTTCATGAACACGGAGTCTTGCAGGTGGCTGCTCCCGGTCAAGGCCCAGCCGGGGGTGGACGGTAGGGTCCGGCCGTGCCCGCAGTCACCGTCACCGACCTCAAGAAGTCATACGGGACCGTCAGGGCCGTGGACGGTCTCTCTTTCAGCGTCGGAGAGGGTGAGGTCTTTGCACTCCTCGGTCCCAACGGAGCGGGCAAGTCGACCGTTGTGGAGATCCTCGAGGGCCATCGGACACGCGATTCGGGCAAGGTGACCGTTCTGGGCACGGATCCGGGTACCGCTGGGCAGGGGTACCGGGATCGCATCGGCATCGTGTTGCAGGAGGCCGGGATCGAGCGCGAGTTGACGGTACGCGAGGCGCTCGTCCACTACGGCGCCTGCTACTCGCGTCGCCGGCCGGTGGACGAGGTACTGGATCTGGTGGGCCTGACGGGTCTCGGAGACCGTCGCACCCACCAGCTGTCAGGCGGGCAGAAGCGAAGGGTTGACCTGGCACTCGGCCTCATCGGTGATCCCGATGTGCTGTTCCTGGACGAGCCAACCACCGGCTTTGATCCCTCGGCGCGTCGGCACGCATGGGAGATGATCGAGGGCCTCCAGGACCTGGGCACGACGATCCTCCTTACCAGCCACTACATGGACGAGGTGCAGGTGCTGGCAGACCGGGTGGCGGTGGTGGTCGACGGCAGGATCGTCGCCGAGGGCACGCCGGACGAACTGCGGGGCAATGCCGACAGCGAGACGCTGGTCCGCTTCCGGTTCCCCGAGGTTGATCCCAACTCTGGACCGGTTGTGGAGTTGCTCGGAGGCCTGGCTGGCAGGACCTCGCTCAGGAACGGCGTGCTCGAGGTCTACACAGAGCAGCCCACAACCGACCTGAACCTGCTGACACAGTGGGCGATCGGACAGGGAGGAGCCCTTGAGGGGCTAGAGGTGACCACGCCCACCCTGGAGGACGTCTATCTGGGTCTGATTGGCGGCGACCATGGAGCCGGGGTCGAAGATGTCTGACCAGGGGCGACCGTCAGCGGTAGGGCTGCTGTTTCGCCAGATCAACTACCAGAACCGTCTGTTTGTCCGCACACCTATCGCAGCCTTCTTCACCCTGGTGTTCCCGCTCATCTTCCTGATCCTCTTCGGGGCCCTGTTCGAGGGTGTCGACGTGGCACCGGGCCTCGAGGTGGACCCGGCACAGTTCTACGCACCCGGTCTGGCGGTGTTCGCCGCAGTTTCTGCCACCTACACCAACATCGGTATTGGCGTGACCATCTACCGCGACGAAGGGGTGTTGAAGCGGATCAGGGGAACGCCGCTGCCTCGGTGGGTCTACATGGGCGGGGTGGTCGGCTCGGGCGTGGTCGTCGCAGCAGTTGGAGCCCTGATCATGTTGGCCGTCGGGTTCCTCCTCTACGGCCTCGAGATGGACATCGGAAACGCCCTGCCGGCCGTGGTTACCTTCGTGGTCGGCGTTGCGTCGTTCTCCCTCCTGGGCATTGCCCTCGCAGCGGTCGCACCGTCGGGCCAGTCAGCGCCGGCGTTGGCCAACGCCACCCTGCTTCCGGTGGCCTTTGTCTCAAACGTGTTCATCAGCGTCCGCAATAACCCACCCGCATGGCTCGACCTTGTCGGTGATATCTTCCCCCTGAAGGCCTTCGCCGACGCCTTCTTCTCGGCATTCGATCCCTTCGAGGAGGCATCGGCCTACAAGCCGTGGCTGCTCCTGCGTATCGGCGTGTGGGGCCTGTTCGGGGCCCTGGTTGCGGTCAGGAAGTTCCGATGGGAACCGTCCACGGGCGCCGGTGGAGCGTCAGGTCACAGGGGTAGGCGGGGTCGCGGGTGACCGTCTACGACGAGTTCTCGATGCTCGTCGACAACGCAACCGGGGCGGGGCTGGACTGGACGGGTCCGCCCAGTGTCGAGCGCCGTTCGACCGTTGCCCCCGGCGGGCTGGTTGTCAGCAGCCTTCGGTGGGGTGACGGCGACCCCGAGTTGGTGCTGTTGCACGGTGGAGCCCAGAACTCCCACACCTGGGACACCGTGGCGCTGGCCCTCGGTCGGCCACTCGTGGCGATAGACCTTCCGGGCCACGGCCACTCGGACTGGAGGCCCGACCATGACTACCGACCGGGTGCAATGGTCGAGGTCGTGGCCGCAGCGGTAGAGGAGTGGGCTCCAGGGGCGGAAGCCGTGGTGGGTATGTCGCTGGGTGGGCTTACCGCTCTGTGTCTGGCGGCGGACAGGCCCGATCTGGTTCGCAGGCTCGGAATCGTGGATGTGACACCGGGAACCGACCGCGACAAGTCCGAGTCGATCATCGACTTCATGTCCGGGCCCGACGACTTCGAGGACTTCGACTCGATGCTCGCCTACACCATCGGACACAACCCACACCGGACCGAGGAATCCCTGGTCAGGGGCCTTCGTCACAATGCACGGGAACTGCCCGATGGGCGCTGGATGTGGAGGTGGGACCCGATGCGTGACTGGAAGATGACCGACGAGGACGGCTCCTCGGCATTCGACGGTCTCTGGGACAGGCTGGGGCAGGTCACCTGCCCGGTACACCTCTGGCTGGGTGGCTCCTGGAGCGTGGTTGATGACGCCGATACCCGGGAGTTCCTCAACCGCTGCCCTCAGGCAGAGGTAACGACCGTCGAGGGTGCCGGTCACAGCATCCAGGGGAGTCGGCCGGTCGAACTGGCTGCCCTGGTCGACAAACTGTTGGCAGCGGGATGCTGACCAGGACCTAGAGGCCACCCACATTGTGGAAGCCCTCGGCCAGCGGCATGCCGAAGCGACCGCCCATCTCGGCCAGGTCGGCAATGGTCCGCTCTTTGAAAGCGGCTCTGGCGGATCCATCGTCGTCATCAGGTATCGACATGGTGGACAGGAGTTGGCTCGTGTGGGCGAGAAGAGCCTCGACCTTGATGCCGGCTGCAGCCTCGGTTACCTCCACCGGGTGGTCTGTCTCCTCGGTGTCAAAGAGCAGCAGTATGTCCGGCCTGTGGTGTTCCACCCCCAGGTCTGTCAGGAAGTGCGGATCCCGGGCAGCCACCACGCCGTCGGTGACCAGGAAGCCAGCGGCCCTGTGGTCAGGGTGCAGGCGCCAGCGCCGCCACGGATCGTGGCCCAGGACCACGTCGGGTCGGATCCTGCGGATCCATGCGGCCACCTCGTGGGCGGTTTCCCGGTTTGAGTCGAGTTCGCCGTCGACGTTGTCGAGGAACACAACCTCTCCGGTGGCTCCCAGGATCTGTGCGGCTTCGCGTTGTTCCTCCTGCCTTGTCGCAACAAGCGCAGCTGTATCGACGGCCGGGTCCCAGGTGCCCTTGGAGCCGTCTGTGCAGATCAGGTGGTGGACCTCACAGCCTGAGGCAGCCCAGGTGGCCAGCGTCGCCCCGGCGAAGAGCTCGATGTCGTCGGGGTGCGCACCTACGGCGAGTGCCCGTGCAGGGGTGGATCCCGGCGTCATGTTGTGCCGGCCGCCTGTCTGTCGACGGCAATCGCCGAATGGTTCAGATCAGCCGGTTCGTCAACGTCCCAGCCAAGACGCGCATCGGGAAGGCTCCTCCAGGGAAGGCCCAACCTTTCCGCCTCGGCTACGTGGGCGGCGAAGGAACCCGGTCCGTAGGCGAACCTGAACCCGGCACCTGTCGGGACCACCGCCACCGGTGTGCCGTCGTGGTGGCGGTCCGGTACCAGCGTCACTCCTGCGAAGTCGGCGCAGTGGCTGAGGTTCGTCGCCAGGGGCAGGTCCCCGTGGGCCACAACTACGGTCGAAACGCCGGAGCGACCGAGTGTGTCGACCCCGGCCTCCACGGCCGCGGTCAACCCTGGTTCGGCCACCCGTACCACGTCGGCTCCCATCGAGAGGGCCCACCCCTCCACCTCGTCGCAGTCACAGACCACCGTCACGGGCAGCGGCGAGGCGGCAGCGATAACGGTCTCGGCCATGCTGCGCGCCAGATCGGCCCGACCGGTCGGGTCAAGGACCGGTGCAAGGCGCGCCTTGGCACCCTCGAACGCCTTGACGGGGATGAGAACGGCAACTGATCCGGACACGGGCCGGATTGTAGGGCGGTCGCGTAGTGTAGCCCTCATGGCAGGGAGGGTCGCCGTGCTCGGCGCCGGTTCGTGGGGTACGACGGTTGCATCCCTGCTCGCGTCGGTGGTCCCCACGGTGTTGTGGGCACGTGACCCCGACCTCGCAGTCGACCTGGCGTCTGGTCGGGGCAACTCCCGGTACCTGCCCGGCTTGGATCTGGCCTCCTCCCTCGAGGCGACAGCCGACCTTGGAGCTGCAGTCGGAGAGGCCGACCTCATCCTGGCTGCCATACCGACACATGGCTTTCGTTCCGTGTTGGCTGATGCCTCTGCGCACCTGGCGCCGGGGGTGCCGGTCCTGAGCCTCGCCAAGGGGTTCGAGCAGGGATCCGGGCTGCGGATGACCCAGGTGGCGGCCGAGATCCTCCCAGACCGCCCGGTGGGCGTGCTGACAGGCCCGAACCTGGCCAAGGAGATCTTGGTTGGCAAGTCGGCAGCCATGGTTGTAGCCAGCACCGATGCAGCGACCGCCGAACGTCTCCAGGGCCTTCTGTCGTCAGACAGCCTCCGCGTCTACACCAACGACGACCTGGTGGGCTGCGAGATCGGTGGTGCAGTAAAGAACGTGATTGCCCTCGCCGCCGGAATGGCCGAGGGCCTCGATACTGGAGACAACGCCAGGGCGGCGCTCATCAACCGTGGGCTGGCCGAGATGACCCGCCTGGGCGAGGCACTGGGTGGCGATCCACGCACCCTCGCAGGCCTTGCCGGCATGGGCGACCTGCTCGCCACCTGCATCAGTCCCCAGAGCCGTAACCGCTGGGTCGGTGAGCAGGTGGGTCGTGGGCGTTACCCGGCCGAGGTGCTTGCCGAGATGCATCAGGTTGCCGAGGGGGTTCCGGCGGCCGGTGTCGTCTGCTATCTGGCTGCAGAGGCTGGCGTGGAGGTTCCGATCGCCACGGGAGTCAGGGAGGTATTCGAGGAGGGCAGGCCGCCGCTCGAGGTCTGGGCCGATCTGATGACCCGTCGGGCCCGTCCCGAGGTCGGCTAGGGAGTCAGCGGGAATCCATGGCCCGGCGAAGGCGGATGCGGGCGGCGCTTCGGGGCAAGGCGCCGGGGCTGTCCGTCGAGAGGTCCCTCTGGGTGGAGGGCCACGGGGTGGTGGTCGGCATGGACGAGGTGGGGAAGGGTGCGTGGGCCGGTCCTCTCACGGTCTGTGCCGTCATGCCCGACAGGACCCGTCGGATCATGGGCGTACGCGATTCCAAGATGCTCAACGAGGCTGAGAGGGAGGCACTCTACGACCGTGTCACGGCATGGGCCGAGGCGTGGGGTGTCGGGCATGCAACCAACGACGAGTGTGACGACCTGGGGATGTCGGATGCACAGCGCCTGGCAGCACGCCGTGCCCTGGACGACCTGGGTGTGGCCCCCGACAGGGTGCTGTTGGACGGCCGGTGGGACTTCGTCGGAGGCGGGATAGCACAGACCATTGTCGGTGGTGATGCGACATCGCTGTCGATTGCCGCTGCGTCGGTTGTCGCAAAGGTGACGAGGGACCGGCTCATGCGGGAGGCCGACGACCTGTTTCCCGGCTACGGGTTCGCCGAGGGGAAGGGCTACCCGAACCCGGCCCACCGGTCGGCGCTCATGGAGTGGGGTGCTACGAGCTTCCATCGCCGGTCGTGGTCGTTCATGGACGGCCTCCCAGATGTGGGAGAACCGCGCCGGCGACCCGCCGGCACCCACCCACAGCTCTTCAACTGAGGGCTGTCCCACCCGGTGCCCATGTCTGATCTGGTCACAGCATGGCTAACGTCTCCTGCCGTGAAGAAGGTGAGGGGTCTTCTCTGGGTTCTCGTCGCATGGACTGCGGTGGTGTGGATCACCAGGATCCGGAATCTCATCGGCGACGACCAGCTCACCTCATCTGGCCGGATCTGGCGGCTCTTGTTGACCGTCGTGTTCCTTGGCTTTGCGGTGGTCTCGGTTTCGGCCCTCGGCGGCCGCTGGCGCAGAATCGGTTCGACCCGCCTGATTGCGGTGTTCTGCATCTGGACGGTCACCTTCTGGGCGGTCCATGGTACCGGGATCCTCTTTGCCGACCACGACGCGGTGTTCAAGGCTGTGCATGCCGCCCTGGCTCTGGTGTCGATAGCCATAGCGGTTCCCCTGTACAGGCTCGACCACGATCTGGGCCGTGCAGCTGTTGCCGATCACGCTCCGCCGGCCGACGACCGCTAGCCTGTCGCAGCCATGGGACAACCGATCACCGTCATCGAAAGGCCTTCATCCCGGACCGGGGTGGTGAGGTTCGAGATCAACCGCAGCCTCACCGGAATGGGTCACGAGCGCTTCGCTGCGGGTGACGAGATTACCGGTAGCGAGCCTGCACGTGAACTGGCCCGGCGCCTGTTCGAGCGGGGCGGCATAACCCGGCTCCACATGAACTCGAACGTTGTCACCGTGGAACTAACCGACGGGTCGGACACACACGCCGGTGACGAGATAGCCGATGTGATCGCCAGCCTCTACACCTACTACGTCGAGGGTGTCGAGGTGCCGAGCGACGAGGAGTTGACCGGCGACGCCGGCTGAACCGCCGAACTGCTGCCGGCACGGCTACACCACCAGAGGGGCAACCCATGACCCAGATCACCGTCACCCCGCCAGCCGAGGTCGGCTTCGATCCGGATCGACTCGACAGGGTTGCGGCGTTCGCACGCCGCTTTGTGGACGACGACCTGATGGTCGGAACTGATGTGCTCGTGGCGCGGCGGGGCAAGGTCGCCCTGCGGTCAACGGCAGGCTTCGCAGACCGGGAGGCTGGCACCCCGGTGGCCGAGGACACGCTGTGGCGCTTCTACTCCATGACAAAGCCGATCACCTCGGTTGCGGTCATGCAGTTGGCCGAGGCTGGAGGGTTACGCCTCAGGGATCCACTGTCCAGGTTTCTGCCATCGTTCGTCGACATGGAGGTCTTCGTCGGAGGTACCGCCGAGAACCCCGAGACGGTTCCGGCTGAACGGCCCATCACGATCGCCCACCTCCTGACACACACCGCCGGGCTCACCTACTCGTTCCTCCAGCAGCACACGGTCGATGAGATCTACCGGAACTCGGGTCTGGATGTCCTGAACTTCTCCGGTGGCCTCGAAACGGTGATCGAATCCCTCGCCGGCCTACCGCTGCGCCACCAGCCCGGGTCGCGCTGGTCGTACTCCATGGCCACCGACGTGCTGGGCAGGGTCGTCGAGGTCGTGTCCGGTATGTCCTTTGCCGACTACCTGCAGGCCAACATCCTGGATCCGGTAGGCATGCCCGATACGTCGTTCGGCGTTGCCGATGAGGACATCGGCCGCTTCGCCGCCTGCTACATGTCCACTCCGGGGACCCTTGCACCTGATCTGATGGATGCCCCGTCCACCAGTGCATTCCGCTCACCGGGTTGGAGCAGCGGGGGTGGTGGCCTCGTCTCGTCAATGGCCGACTACCACCGGTTCTGCCAGATGCTCCTGGCCGGTGGCATGTCGGACGGTGGCCGAATCATCGGGCCAAGAACCCTGGACCTGATGATGCGAAACCACCTGCCCGGGGGTGTCGACCTCACGGCATACGGTGACCCGCTCTACCACGAGGGGTTCTTCGACGGTGTCGGCTTCGGCCTGGGCTTCGCCGTGGTGGACGACGCAGCCACCGGGCGTGTCCACGCAACCGAGGGTGAGTGCTCGTGGGGTGGCCTGGCCAGCACGGCATTCTGGGTGGACCCGGTCGAGGAGATCAGCGCCGTGTTCCTGACTCAGCTGGTTCCATCGGGGACCCACGTCTCGTTGCGCTGGGACCTGCGGACCCTCGTGAACCAGGCGATCGTCGACTAGGGAACCCGGAGAGGCCCTGTGGACGAAGTCGGGGTCGGCCCGCATTCCGAGCCCTGGCCCGAGGACGACCGGCTGGATCCGGAACTCCTGGCCGGTGGAGACCGGAGGAACGTCACCGACCGGTACCGCTACTGGAGCGTGGAGGCCATCGTGGCCGACCTGGACCGCCGGAGGCATCCGTTCCACGTGGCGATCGAGAACTGGGAACACGACATGAACATCGGGACGGTCGTGCGTAACGCCAACGCCTTCATGGCTGCGGGTGTGCACATCGTGGGTCGGCGTCGCTGGAACCGGCGCGGGGCGATGGTCACCGACCGCTACCAGCACGTGTTCCACCATGCCGAGATCGGCGACCTGCTGGAGTGGGCCGCGGGGGAGGAGTTGCCTCTGATAGGCATCGACAACCTGCCGGGCTCGGTCCCGATCGAGGGGGTCGACCTGCCCGAGAGGTGCGTGCTGATCTTCGGCCAGGAGGGGCCGGGTCTGTCCGGTGCGGTCAGGGATGCCGCATCGATGGTGTGTTCCATCTCGCAGTTCGGATCGACCAGGTCCATCAACGCCGGGGTCGCGTCGGGGATAGCCATGCACGCATGGATACGACGGCACGCGACATGACCTTGGTCCCTGCAGGCCGGCAACGACGGTCGGTATCTTGAGGGCCGTGATCGCACGCCGTCGACTGGCGACAGTTCTGTTGGCAGTTCCGGGCGCGCTGTTGGCCCATTCGTTCGCCTACCTGTGGGCCCATCCCGGTGCCATCACGCTGAATGTGGGCAGGGCACACGGCTACCTGCCGGTGGCCGGCCCACTGGTCGGTCTTGCAGGGGTGCTCGTCCTGATTTGGTTGGCAGTTCTCGGAGTGCGTGCCGCAGGTGCCGCTACGAGGCCCGGTGTTCTCAGGTTGGCAGCGCTCCAGGCTCTGATGTTTCTTGCTCAGGAGGCCATCGAGGCCCTGGCCGGTGGTGCCAGCCTCGCGGAACTGCCAGGGGAGCCAGCGATCCTCATGGGTCTTGTTCTCCAGATTCCGGTGGCGGCACTGCTTGTCGGGTTGGTCAAGGCGGGTTCGGTTCTGGTTGGTTTGGTACTGGTTCAGCGTCGGCGTGAAACAGAGTTCACGCCGGAACCGACGATGCCGACCTTGGCCACTGTTTCCATACGACCGGTCGTTCTCTCGATTGGACGTCGCGGTCCTCCGGTTGTCGTCTGACACAGGTTCCGGACGACAACCGACAAGAGGAGGACGCAATGAAGCCGCGTATGAAAGCGGTCCTGCTGCTGGCGCTCGCCACAGTTCTGACCGCATGTGGATCTGATATCAGCGAGGTGGAAGAGGATCAGCTCCAGCCGGTGACGGCTGCTACGGGAGCGACCGTGACCATGGAGATGGTCGACCATGAGATGGCCGACGGAGACATGGCCGACCATGAGATGGCCGACAGTGGTGGCCACGAGCACGGCCAGCCCATTGACCTGACCGGCCTTCCAGTACTGCCTGGGGTGTCGCTCAATGCCGAGCCCGACGGAACTGGCGGGGTCATGTTGGAAATCGGAGTCAGTGACCTCGAGCTGGTACCTGCTGACCCGCCGGAGGAGCATCGCCAGGGACAGGGGCACGTACATGTGGCGGTCGATGGCTCGTCGGTGGCGATGATTGCCGAGACCACCTATCACGTCACCGGTCTGACCGATGGTCGCCACACCGTCATGGTCGCCCTTTCGGCAAACGACCACAGGGACTACTACGCGAACGGCAGCGCCATCAGCGCAATGGCCGTGGTGGAGGTAACGGGTGGTGCACCTGTGTCAGAGCCCGATGCCCGATTCGAGGTGGAGTTGGAGGGTGGAGTAATCGCCGGTGGTATCCAGCGGTTTGGGGCCTCCGTTGGCGATCTAGTGGAGATAACCGTGAGGAGCGATGTCGCCGACAGCGTCCACCTGCACGTATACGACCTGAAGGTGCCGTTACATGAGGGGATGCCGGCAGTCCTGCTGGTTGAGGTCGACATCCCTGGCGTCTTTGAGGCTGAACTACATGAAGCCGGGTTCAAGCTCTTTGAACTCGCAGTCTCGTGATGTTTCCTGCGGTGCTGGCCCACGGTGTCGGCGGTAGAGGCGATCTGCCCATTCCCGAGTGGCAGGCTGCAGGAGGTGCGGCCGTGGCCCTGGTGCTCTCCTTTGCCGCCCTCGGCCTGCTCTGGCACCGTCCCCGGTTGAGGAGCATGTCTGCGGGACGTCGGATGCCACCCTCGACTGAGGGTGGCATCGGCCTCTTGGCGAGGGTGTTGAGGGTCGTGGCTCTACTCGTGTTCATGATGGTGCTGGCCGCGGGCCTGGGCGGAGCCGCGGGTACGACCATGAACATCTCACCGGTTTCGGTCTACGTCATCTTCTGGGTCGGGGTTCCGGTTGCCTCGGTGCTGCTGGGCCCGGTATGGAGGGCGATCAGCCCATGGGAGACGCTGGGGCGGATGGCTGGTGGCTCTCCCAGCGGGCAGGCGCCGAACTGGCTCACCTCGGGCTGGGCAGCGCTCGTACCGATAAGTATCTTCCACTGGCTGGAGCTGGCGTATCACGACGGTGCGAGCCCCCGGGTCATCGGTTGGCTGGGACTGGCCTACACGCTGGGCCTGATGGCGATGTCTCGTCGCTGGGGTTGGGAGGAGGCACGTAAGGCCGAAGGTTTCGGTGTGCTCTTTGATGCCCTTGCCTCGCTCTCTCCTTTCCGGCGGGATGGGTCAGGCGGGCTATTCGTGAGATCACCGTTTGTCGGCGTGGCCGAGGTCGCAGCCTCGCCGGCGTTGTTGTCGGTGCTTCTGGCGGCGTTGGGTGGCACCGCCTTTGATGGAATCTCACGGACCTCTGTCTGGAGTGATCTCATGGCGGGTCGAGCCGGCTGGGAGGCGACCGCGGTGAGCACGGTGGCCCTCATCTGGGTTGTGGTGCTGGTGGGCCTCGTCTACCACCTGGCCTGTATGGCAGGTGGGCGCATCACGGGTGATCCGGATTTTGCGGTCAGGTTTGGAATTTCACTGGTGCCGATCCTCGTCGGCTATGACCTGGCTCACTACTTCTCCCTGCTGGTCCTCGAGGGGCAGGCCTTCATTGCGCTGGTCTCAGACCCGCTGGGTAGGGGTTGGGACCTGTTCGGAACCGTGGACTACGCCACCAATTGGACTTTCATCTCGACCACTGCGGTGGGATGGGTGCAGTTGGGTTCGATCATGGTCGGTCACATGGTTGCCGTGCTTGTGTCCCATGACCGTGCGGTGGAGAAGTGGAGTCCAGTGGTTGCCCTGCGTAGCCAGTATCCGATGCTGGGGGTGATGGTCGCCTACACGGTCTTCGCGCTGGTGCTGATAACAGGCTGAGGCTGGTTTTCGACACATGCGTTTGCATATATCGAACATATGTTCGATACTGGGATGTGGCCCTGCCCTCCTCTCTCCTGGCCGAACCCGAGCCGTTTGATGATCTGCCTCCTGAGGAGTGTCCGGCTCCTCTGGCCATCACGCTCTCACCTGTCCGTACGGTTCCAACGTTGGCCGAGGCTGCCCGGCGTGTACGTCCCACCACCCTGGCGGTGGAGCGCACGCTGCCGGTCGTCCCGGCCCTTGCAGGCCTGTTTCTCGACGGCCTCAGGCGTGGCAGCAGCATCGGGGTCTCCGGTCCCGGGGCGCGTTCCCTGGCCATGGCCCTCATGGCCGGGGCGACATCGGTGGGTTCGTGGGCAGCCGTCGTTGGCGACCCCGACCTGGGGCTGGTGGCGGCCGGCGAGGCCGGGGTTGCCCTTGAACGCCTGGCGATCGTGACAGCGCCTGAACCCTCCGCCTGGGGCGACGTGGTCGGGGCCCTGGTGGGCTCTCTCGACCTGGTGCTGGTTGCACCACAGCACCGTGTAGGTGCTGCAACCGTCAGGCGCCTGATGGCCCGTATCCGTGAACGGGGGTCTGTACTGATACGGGTCGGTGACGGTCCCTGGCCCGACAGCTTCGACCTGGCGTTGACGGTTGTCGACGGTTCGTGGGAGGGCCACGGGAGCGGTCACGGACGCCTCCGCCTCAGGAGGGCCGAGGTGGTTGCCACGGGCCGGAGGGCTGCCGCCCGGGAGCGCAGCGTGGCCATGATGCTGCCCTCCCCCGATGGAAGCCCGGTTCCTTCCGAACAGCCGGGCAGCGGGTGACGGAACCGGTCCGCACCCTGGTCGTCCGCTGCCCCGACTGGCCGCTCACCGCCCTCGGGGTGGCTCCGTCCGATCCGGCGGTGGTGCTCACAGCTGGGCGGGTGGTGGCGGCATCGGCCACGGTCCGGGCCACCGGGGTGGTTGTGGGGCAGCGCCGCCGCCGGGCCCAGGGCATGTGCCCCGAGGCCGTCGTGCTGGAACGCGACGAGGCGGTCGAGGCCCGTTGGTTCGAGCCCGTGGTGGCGGCCCTGTCCGACATCACCCCGTGGGTTGAGGTGCAGCGGCCGGGGACCTGTGCCTTCGGTGTCAGGGGTCCCGTCCGACTCTTCGGTGGGGAGGTTCCGCTGGTGGGCAACACCGCTGCCGTGGTGCGAAAGGCCCTGGACGAAACGCTGGGGGAGGGCACCTATCCGGGCTGTCTCATCGGAGTGGCCGACGGCCCGTTTGCCGCTGGCCTGGCCGCTGGGTTGGCCGCCCGATCTGTTGATGGGAAGGCGGTCTTGGTGCCGGCCGGTGCCACCCCGGGGTTCCTGGCCCCCTTTCCGGTGTCGGCCCTGGAGCGTCCCGACCTGGCCGACGTGCTGGTGCGGCTTGGCCTGACGACCCTGGGGACGCTGGCGGCCCTGCCGGTCGCCGATGTGGTCGGCAGGTTCGGATCCGAGGGTCTGGATGCCCAGCGTCTGGCCAGAGGGCTCGACGGTCGCCTGCTCCAACTGGCGGGCCAGCCCCCTGACCTGGCGGTCGGCATCGAGATGGACCCACCGGTGGAGCGGATCGATCAGGTTGCCTTCGCCGCCCGGTCGTTGGCCGGGTCGCTCCACGACGGGTTGGCCCGCCGGGGGTTGGCGTGCAGGCGCGTGGTTGTCGAGGCCGAGACCGGGCACGGTGAGCGGCTGGTCCGCAGGTGGCGCGACGAGGGGGCTATCGGGGCTGCGGCCCTGGCCGACCGGGTCCGTTGGCAGTTGGAGGGATGGCTGAACGGCCCGCCTGGCGTTCGCCCCACCTCGGGGCTGGTGCGCCTGGATCTGGTTCCTGAGGAATTGGTGAATGCCGGGAGCCACCAGGCAGGGTTCTGGGGTGGCGCCACAGCGGCCGACGAGCGGGCCCTTCGGGCCCTCAACAGGGTGGCCGCCATGCTGGGTCCCGGTTCGGTGCGGGTTCCCGAGTGGCGTGGTGGACGGGACCCCGCAGAACAGATGACCCTGGTTCCCGTGCCGGAGGGGCCCGTCGCCGGGTCAGTGGATGGGCCCATCCCCGTGGTTCCACATCCTCCAGACGGGCCACCATGGCCTGGGGCTGTCCCCGCTCCGTCTCCCGCAGCGGTGCACGCCGAGCCGGCAGCAGTGGATGTCCTGGATGCTGCCGGTCGGACTATCACGGTCGACGGTCGGGGTGTGGTGTCGGCGGAACCTGTCCGGTTGCGCCAGGGGGGTGGAGCAGGGGCTGGGGTGATCTCCTGGGCGGGTCCCTGGCCGGTCGATGAGCGGTGGTGGGACCCTTCCCGTCACAGCCGCAGGGTCAGCCTGCAGGTGGTGTCCGACGACGGCCTGGCCCGCCTCCTGGTTCTGGAGGGAGGCTCCTGGCGGATAGCGGCAACCTACGACTGATTGCCAACCCTCCGGACCCGCTAGCGTGCCCGGACACCACGGAGATGGGAGATGAGGGTGGCGGAACGCGAGGAAATGGACTGGCCCCGGTACGGGGTGGCCGTGCGGGAATTGGCGAGCATTGTCGCCGATGACGGCTACCGGCCCGACATGATCCTGTCGATTGCCCGGGGCGGCCTGTTCGTGGCCGGGTCACTCGGCTACGCCCTGGCGGTCAAGAACCTCTACGTGATGAACATCGAGTACTACACGGGGGTCGACGAGAGGCTCGACATTCCGGTCGTGCTGCCCCCGTACGTCGACTGGGTCGACCTGGGCGAAGCCAAGATCCTGATCACCGACGACGTGGCCGACACGGGCCACACCTTGAACCTGGTGCGCGAGACGGCACTGGCGAAGGTGGGCGAGGTCCGCTCAGCGGTCCTCTACCAAAAGCCCCAGTCGGTCGTGGACTGCGAGTACGTGTGGTGCCACACCGACAGGTGGATCAACTTTCCATGGTCGACCGAGCCACCGGTGGTCTCGGTCGAGGAGGCAGCCCACCAGGTCCTCGACGCCTGAGGACGGCGGTTTGATCCCGCAATACCAAATAATCTGACTCTTATGTCAGAGGTTTCCGCCACCGAGGCTTCCCGTAACTTCGCCGACCTCCTGGATGCAGTGGAGCACGGCGATGAGACCTTCACGATCGTCCGTCGCGGTCGTGTCATAGCCCAACTGGGTGCACCTCCGCGTGCGAACGGAGCCGCATTGAAGGCGGTTCTGCGCGCCCATCGCCCCGATCCAGCGTGGATCGATGATCTCAGATCCGTCTGGGATCTCCTGGAGCCTGATGACGTCACTGGAACCGGGGACGAGGACGGTCGGTGAGCCGACTGCTGCTGGACACGACGGTCCTGATTGATTTGGAGCGAACCGGCCATGACCTTGATTCGATTCTGCTGGATGAGGACGATGCAGCTGTCTCTGCCGTCACCGTTGCAGAACTCGAGGTTGGGGTCCATCTGGCGTCTGTCGAGCACCGGGAGGATCGGCGTCGGTACGTCAGGGAAGTCATAGAAAACGTTCTCGTGTTGCCATATGACGTTGAGGTTGCGCGTGGGCAAGCAGCGCTGCTGGCCCATTCGCGGCGGACCGGTCGACCCCGAGGTCGTCACGATCTCATAGTGGCCGCCACTGCACTTGTCTCAGGAAGGACGATCCTCAGCGCCGATGCGACCGCCTTCCTGGATCTGCCGGGCGTGCTCTTGTATGACTCCTGAGGGCTGTCCCCGACTGCTGGTCAGGCGTGAATCGGGGCCCTGTTCTCCGACCAGCGAACCTCATCCTCCAACTGTGATCCGACGGCGATGAGGACATCCTCGCGGCCGTAGGCGGCCACGATCTGGGCTCCCACCGGCAGCCCGCCCGACGACCCCATGGGCAGGGAGATGGCCGGCTGTCCGGTCGTGTTGAACGGTGAGGTGAAGGCGGCGTAGGGCATCGAACGTTTTGAGGCCCGGAGGGGGTCGTCCTCGGTTGGGGTCAGGTCCCCGAGCAGGGGCGGCGGTTGGGCTGTGGTCGGTGTGACCAGCAGGTCGAAGCCCTCCTCCCACCATGCGGCCATGTTCCTCCGGAAGGTGGCCATGAGGCTCTGGGCCTTTGCGTAGTCGGTAGCGGAGTGGCCGTCACCCATCTGGGCCAGCAGCCAGGTTCCGGACTCGACGTCGTCCTCGCAGACAGGCCGACCCAACTGTCCACCCAGGTGTTCGAGGCTGAGGACTGCGCCCACACCCCAGTTCACGTTGAAGGCCCAGCTCAGTTCCTCCAGCTGGTCAAGGGCCAGAGGGTGGGCATCGACCACATCGTGGCCGAGTTCCTCGAGGAGGGATGCGGTTCGTCGGGCGGTGTCGGCGCAGTCGGGGTGAACGCCGGTCATGGTGTGTTCAGCGAGGAGCCCGATTCGCAGTTTGTCGACGTTCTCGCCGACCCTGTCCGAGTAGGGACGTCCGTGGTCTGGTGCCACCACGCCGTCGCCCAGGAATGGGATAGCCGTTGCATCAAGGATCCCGGCGCAGTCGCGCATGGTGTGGCAGACCACGTGCTGGACCGACACCCCCCACTCCTCCTTGACGGGACCCATGGAGATCCTGCCCCTCGATGGCTTGAGCCCGACAAGGCCGCACATGGCGGCGGGTATGCGGATGGAGCCGCCTCCGTCGCTGGCGTTCGCTGCGGGGAGTATTCCCGCCGCCACCGCCGCGGCTGAACCTCCAGAGGAGCCACCGGTGCTGTAGTCGGTGTTCCAGGGGTTGCGGCTGGGTCCGTATGCCATGGGTTCCGTGGTCGCCACGAGGCCCAGTTCAGGCGTGTTGGTGCGGCCCACGTTGATGAAGCCGGCCTCCCTGTAGCGCCTCACCAGGTTGGAATCGATCGTGGAGGTGAGGTTGGCGTCCTTGAGGGCCTGGACCCCGCAGTGGTGTGGCTGGCCTGCCTCCTCGGACCACAGGTCCTTGATGAGCATCGGCACCCCGCGGAACGGGCCGTCCGGAAGGTCGGGTGAGGTGGCCACGGCGAGGGCCGTCTCGAACTGTCTGTGGATGACGGCGTTCAGTTCTCCGTCGAGTGCCTCGATGCGACCGATGGTGGCTTCCACGGCCTCGACGGGGGAGATGTCGCCCTGACGGATCAGCTCGGCCAGGCCGACTGCGTCGAACTGGGCCAGGTCGTCGGTGGTGTGGTCGAAGTCCATGGCGGCGACGGTAGCCCCCGCCTACGCTTCAGGCCGATCCGGAGCGTTCCAGGTAGTTGTAGATGGTGAACCTGCTCACGCCCAGGGCGTCGGCAACGTCCTCAACGGACTTTCGCAGCGTGAAGGCCCCCCATTCGTTGAGCAGGGTCACGGCGGCCTGTTTCTGGGTGCGATCCATTGCGCTGCGACTCGCCCCCAACTCTGTTTCGGCGGCCACGATCAAGACGTCCAAGGCGTTGTGCAGGTCGGGTCGGCGCAGGCCCCCGACGACCTCACCATCCCAGACCAGGGGCAGGTCGGCATCGGTGATCTGGTCGGGTTCGAGCAGTTGGGCGCCTAGAGCCTCGGCGACCGGGGCCATGGCTGTCACGAGGGGATGTTCGGGACTTGACATACAGCCACGTTAGCCCGACCTATGACGTTGACAAAATGTTGAACGGACGGCAGCATGGCGGGGTGCCGGTGACCATCGCTACCTCCCTGGAAGATGCCTGCGCTGCCCTGGCCGCTGAACCAGGTTCGTTGGTCCTGGCAGGCGGAACCGACCTCATGGTCGAGGTCAACCGGGGCAGCCGATCTGTCGAAGACGTGGTCGCCCTCAACCGGATTCCCGAACTAGCCGGCTGGCATCTGACCGGAGATGAATTGCGGCTCGGCGCCGGTGTCACCTTTGCAGAGATCTGTGACCCCGAGATTGCGGCGCTGGTGCCAGCGCTGGCCCAGGCCGCCCGCACCGTCGGCTCCCCACAGATCCGCAACGCCGCAACGATCGGTGGCAACATAGCGACCGCCTCACCCGCCGGTGACAGCATTCCCGTGCTGGCCGCCCTCGACGCCGTGCTGGAACTGCGTTCGGCCGAAGCCAGTCGCGAGGTACCCGTCACCGAGTTCATCACGGGTGTCAAGGCGACCTGCCTGATGCCCGGAGAGTTGATCGAGGCCGTCAGGGTTCCGGTACTGGACGGCCCCCAGGAGTTCTGCAAGGTCGGGCCGCGCAACGCCATGGTCATCTCGGTTGCATCCCTGGCCCTGCTTGTGGACCGCAGCGCCCGCAGGATCAGGGTGGGCCTGGGGTCGGTATCGCCGATGCCGCTTCGGGCCACGCAGGCTGAGGATCATGTGAGCGGCCATCTCGACTGGGACAACGGCGTACCGCCCAGGCTGGAAGTGGTCAGGGAGTTCGCTGAGCTGGTCGCCAGCTCAGCAAGCCCGATCGACGACCACCGTGGCTCCGCCGCCTACCGTCGCCACGCCGTGCGGGTCCTCGCACAACGATCCCTCACGAGGGTCCTGAACCGGGTGTCGTCTTCATGAGCACGGACCCGTTCGTCCTGGAGGTGAACGGCCAGAGCCACGAGGTTGCCGATGCCCACCCCGGAGAGAGCCTCCTTCGGGTGCTGCGCGAACGGCTAGGGCTGCCAGGGTCCAAGAACGCCTGTGAGGAGGGCGAGTGCGGATCTTGCACGGTCCTCGTCGACGGACAGACAGTGTGTTCCTGCCTGGTGCTGGCCTCTACGGCTGCCGGCAGACAGATCACGACCATCGAGGGGATCTCCGGAGATGACGGCCTCAGCCACGTCCAGGAGGCGTTCGTCGATGCCGGAGCGGTGCAGTGCGGCTTCTGCACGCCGGGCCTGATCGTGTCCATCGGATCCCTGCTCGAGTCGGACCCCGACCCGAGTGACCTGGCCGTGCGGGAGGCCATCAGCGGCAACCTCTGTCGATGCACGGGCTACGGCCGCGTGCTCGAAGCGGTCCATCTGGCCGCTACCCGGCGGGGAGGGTCGACATGACAGACCTGGCTACCTCGAAGCGAACTGCCGCCCCACGCATCGGCGAGGACACCCCCCGGCCCGATGGTGTGCCCAAGGTGGCGGGAACCTTCGCCTTCTCCTCGGACCTTCACCATGACCGGATGCTCTGGGGTGGAACTCTCCGCTCACCGCACCCATCGGCCCGGATCAGGTCGGTGGACATATCCGCCGCAGTGGCCGTCACCGGTGTGCACGCCGTGCTGACCAACGAGGACGTTCCCGGCTCGCTCACCTACGGCCTTGAGCACAGGGACCAGCCGGTGCTGGCGGCCGATGTGGTCCGCTACGAGGGCGAACCCGTGGCCATCGTGGCGGCTGACAACCCCGAAGCCCTACGAATGGCCATCGATGCCATAGCGGTCGACTACGAGCCCCTGGACCCCCTCGTGGACCCCGACCTCGCAGAACGGGCCGATCCCATCCACCCCGACGGAAACCTGGTTCGACGTATCAACCTCATCCACGGTGATCAAGATGTCAGCGGCGAGGTCCAGGTCGAGGGCACCTACGAGGTGGGAATGCAGGACCAGGCGTTCCTGGGGCCCGAGTCCGGTATGGCGGTACCGGCAGAGGACGGTGGTATCGACCTCTACGTGGCAACCCAGTGGCTTCACTCCGACCGGGACCAGGTGGCCGACTGCCTGGGCCTGGATCCCGCCCGGGTGCGGCTCACCCTCTCGGGGGTCGGCGGAGCCTTTGGAGCCCGGGAGGACCTCAGCCTCCATGTCCACCTCTGCATGCTGGCCCTCCACACCCGCAGGCCCGTGAAGATGGTCTACTCACGCGAGGAGTCCTTCCACGGTCACGTGCACAGGCACCCGGCACGGATGTGGTTTCGGCACCACGCCGACCGTGACGGCACCATTGTCCGGGTCGAGTCCCGCCTGGTCCTCGATGGCGGTGCCTACGCCTCGTCGAGCGGCGCCGTAATCGCAAACGCAACCTGCTTTGCCGCTGGTCCCTACAGGGTGCCCAGTGCCCACATCGACGGTGCTGTTGTACGGACCAACAACCCACCGTGTGGGGCGATGCGCGGCTTCGGGGCCGTCCAGACCTGCTATGCCCACGAGGCCCAGATGGATCGCCTGGCCGACGCCCTTGGCATGGATCCTGTGGAGTTGCGTCTCCACAATGCCCTGGCTCCCGGCGATGAACTCCTCACCGGCCAGACGATCACCGGAACCGCACCTGTCGCCGAGGTCATCAGGACCTGTGCCGACCACCCGTCGGGCGCCTCGATGGCAGTCGATCCGATGGAACTTCCGGGCGGTGCCGGTCGAACGGCCGATCCGGAGCATGTGGTACGGGGCGAGGCCTTCGCCCTCGGCTTTAAGAACCTGTTGTTCTCAGAGGGATTCGACGACTTCAGCGAGGCCTCCTGTCATCTTGCCGACGGGGTGGCCACGATCACGAGCGCCTGTGCCGAGGTCGGCCAGGGGTTCGTGACGCTCGCCCAGCAGATCACCTGTGAGGTGCTGGGTGTGGACGATGTCGTGCTACTCCCGGCATCCACGGACGGCATCGGATCTGCCGGTTCCACATCGGCCAGCCGGCAGACCTGGATGTCGGGTGGTGCGATCCAGGAGGCCTGTGGGCAGGTACGTGTTCAGTTGCTTGAACGCCTGGCTGCCGAGCACGGTGTCGATGCCGACGATCTGGTCGTTGCCGACGGAAGGGTCGTTTCCATGGCCGGTGGACTAGAGATCGATCTGGTCGAGGCCACAGCCGAGCCAATCGAGGCATCGGTGGTGTTTCGACATGCACCCACGTTGCCACTCGATGAGAACGGCCAGGGGGACGCACACGTCTCGTTCGCCTTCTCGGCCCACCGCGCCATCGTCGATGTCGACGTTGAGCTGGGGCTCGTCAAGGTAGTGGAGTTGACCACCTCCCAGGATGTGGGCCGGGTGCTCAACCCCCTCCAGACCATCGGCCAACTCGAGGGCGGCGCAGCCCAGGGTGTCGGCCTGGCGGTGATGGAGGAGGTTCTGGTCGAGGGGGGTCGGATCCGCAATGCCTCGTTCACCGACTACCTGGTTCCGACGGCACTGGACATGCCGCCCGTCGAGATCGCAGCCCTGATCGAGCAGGCTGAGCCGGGTGCACCCTTTGGTGCCAAGGGCATTGGGGAGCCACCCTCCATCTCGTCCACGGCTGCTGTGGCGGCCGCCATTCGCAATGCCACCGGCCTGGACCTGCCGAGGGTGCCGGTAAGGCCAACCGACATCGTGTTCCCGGAAGGTGCAGCATGAACAGCCCCTGCGATCACCTGCGCATCGATGGCGACCGCCTGATGCGGCGACTCGTCGAACTGGCCACCATCGGTCCCATCGAAGGTGGAGGTTCCAGCAGGCTGGCCCTGACCGACGAGGACCGGGAGGGGCGCGACCTTGTCACCACCTGGATGCGCGATCTGGGCCTTGATGTCCGCATTGACGGAATCGGCAACGTGGTGGCCACCCGTCCGGGTCGGACCGATGGACCTGCCGTCATGACGGGCAGCCACATAGACACAGTGCGCTCAGGCGGACGCTACGACGGGAACCTGGGGGTTCTGGCCGGCCTCGAGGTGATCGAGACGCTCATAGATGCAGGTGTCGAGACCGAGCATCCGATTGCCGTGGCCTTCTTCACCGACGAGGAGGGAGCCAGGTTCCCACCGGACATGCTCGGAAGCCTCGTCTATGTGGGTGGCCTCGGCCTCGAGGAGGCCCTCGACATCGAGGGAATCGACGGGTCCATCGTCGGAGACGAACTTGACCGCATCGGCTACCGGGGGCCCCACCCCTGCCCGGGCCCCGCCCCGCATGCATTCGTTGAACTCCACATTGAGCAGGGTCCCGTGCTCGAGGCCGGAGGCCACACGATCGGGGCTGTCACGGGAGTCCAGGGCATCTCCTGGACCGAGTTCACGATCACGGGCCAGGCCAACCACGCCGGGACCACGCCCATGGACCTGCGCCACGACGCCGGCTGGGCGGCAGCAGCCATTGCGGTCCACGTTCGCGACATGGCCACCAGGATGGGCGGCCGGCAGGTCGCGACGGTCGGCCGACTGGACCTTGCGCCAGACCTCGTGAACGTCGTTGCCGGTTCGGCCGTACTCACAGTCGACCTGCGCAACACCGACGAGGCGCTCCTGACAGAAGCCGAGGCCGACCTCGCCGCATTCGTGGAAGGTATTGCCGAGGCCGAGGGAGTCTTGATCGAGGCCCGAACCCTCGCCCGGTTCGAACCGGTGGCGTTCAACGGATCTGTCGTCGCAACCGTTGCCAGCACAGCGGAGAGCCTGGGGCACGCTGTCTCGGAGATGCCCTCCGGTGCCGGCCATGACGCCCAGATGATGGCCCGCATCTGCCCCACGGGGATGGTGTTCGTGCCCAGCCGCGACGGCATCAGCCACAACCCTGCCGAGTACACCGACCCGGTAGACCTGGCAGCGGGGGTCAATGTCTTGCTCCACACCCTGTTGAGACTCGACGGTGACGCATTGGAAGACGACGCCCCTGAGGAGGGAGAGACCAGATGAGCCGAATCCTCACAGTTGGAGCCGCACAGACCGGACCCATCCAGCGGGCCGACTCCCGTGCCGATGTGGTTGAGCGGCTCGTCGCCCTGTTGCGCCAGGGGGCAGACGCAGGCTGTGACCTCGTCGTGTTCCCGGAGCTGGCACTCACAACGTTCTTCCCCCGCTGGTGGGTTGATGACCGGGCAGAGTTCGACCACTTTTTCGAGACGGAAATGCCGGGGCCCGACACGAAGCCGCTCTTCGACGAGGCCGCACGCCTGGGTGTCGGCTTCCACCTCGGCTACGCAGAGTTGACACCCGACGGCCACCACTACAACACGGCCATTCTGGTCGAGCGTGACGGATCGCTGGCCGGTCGCTACCGCAAGGTCCACCTGCCGGGCCACCACGAGCACGAGCCCTGGCGTGAGTTCCAGCACCTGGAGCGCTACTACTTCGAGCCCGGTGACGGGTTCAGCGTGTTCGGCGCCTTCGGCGGAGTTGTCGGTATGGCCATCTGCAACGACCGTCGCTGGCCCGAGACCTACAGGGTGCTGGGCCTGCAGGGCTGCGAGTTGGCTCTCATCGGCTACAACACGCCCGTCCACTACCCCCCGGATCCGAGCCAGGACGTGCTCCAGGGGTTCCACAACGGCCTCGTGCTTCAGTCCGGCGCCTACCAGAACGGAATGTGGGTTGTGGGTGTGGCCAAGGCCGGTGAAGAGGAGGGGTGCCTCCTGCTCGGCGAGAGCTCGATCGTGGCGCCCTCCGGTGAGGTGCGGGCCCGCTGCACCACCGACGGTGATGAACTTGTCGTTGCCGAGTGTGACCTCGACATGTGCTCCAACTACAAGGACACGCTGTTCAACTTCAGCTACTACCGCAGGCCTGAGGTGTATGGCCGCATCACCGGGCAGACGGGCGTCGAGGTACCAGACGACGTCATCTCAGCCCTCGGAGGAGACGACGGAAGTGGGGGGCCATGACCACCTTCGTCCTGAACGGATCCACCGTTGAGACGTGTTCCGGACACCCGCACCTTCTGGCTGCCCTGCGCGATGAACTCGGGGTCACCTCACCCAAGGACGGCTGCTCTCCGTCGGGCCAGTGCGGTTGCTGCACGGTGCTGCTCGACGGAAAGGCAAGGGTGGCTTGCCAGACGTCCATGGAGAAGGCCGAGGGGGCCTCTGTCACCACCCTCGAGGGTCTCGAACAGGCCGAGCGAGATCGCTTCTCGGACACCTTCGCAGCGCACGGCGCCCTGCAGTGCGGGTTCTGCACCCCCGGGATCGTGATGCGGGCGAAGGCCCTCATCGACAAGAAGGGCGATGCCCTCACGAGGGATGAGGCGGCCCGCCACCTGGGTGGGCACCTCTGCAGGTGCACCGGATACGTGAAGATCCTCGATGCCGTCGAGGCGGTGGCAGCCGGCGAGGTACCGGTCCCAGTCAGTCCGGGTGGTGTCGGAACCAGCGGAACGAAGTATCAGGCAGGCCTGTTGAGCATGGGAGACCGGCCGTTCATCGACGACATGGCACCCGACGGTCTCCTGCACGCCGCACTTCACCTCTCCGACCATGCCCGCGCCGATGTGGTCAGGATCGACACCGCGGCTGCAGAGGCAGTCGACGGGGTCCACGCTGTCTTCACCGCCGCCGACGTTCCCGGCGACCTGCGGGTGGGCATCATCCACACCGACTGGCCGGTGTTCATTCCCGAGGGGGGTCGCACCTCCTACCTGGGTGACGTCCTTGCCGTTGTGGTCGCCGACGACAGGGGGACCGCCCGCAGGGCGGCCGAACTGGTCAATGTCAACTACGCCCCTCTGGAGGTCTTCAGCGACCCGGTCGAGGCAGCGGCATCAGGCGACGATGCCGTGTGGGGCCTCGACGGGAACATCCTCTCCGTATCCCGCTATTCGCGCGGAAGGGTCGAGGCGGCTCTGGAAGGTTCCACATACGTCGTGGATGAGGTGTTCCAGACCCAGCGCATCGAGCACGCCTTCGTTGAACCCGAATCCACCATGGCTGCACCCACAGACGGTGGGGGCCTGCACGTCTGGTCCGGTGGCCAGGGCGTGTGGGACGACCGAAACCAGATCGCCTCCGTGCTCGGCATCGACAGCGACGTGGTCACGGTCGAACTGGTCAGCAACGGGGGCGCCTTCGGAGGCAAGGAGGACATGTCCAACCAGGCCCAGACAGCACTTGCCGCATACCTTCTTGGCCGGCCGGTCAGGTGCACGCTCTCTCGTGAGGAGTCCCTCCTCATGCACCCGAAGAGGCATCCGATCCGGATGGCGTACCGCGCCGGTTGCGACGCCGACGGTCACCTGACAGCCCTGTGGGTGCGCATGATCGGTGACTCCGGCCCCTATGCCTCGGTGGGCATGAAGGTTCTGGAGCGTGCCGCCGGGCATGCCAGCGGTCCCTACGTGGTATCCGACATTGACGTTGAGGCGACCGCTGTACGTACCAACAACCCGGTGTGTGGAGCATTTCGTGGCTTCGGAGCCAACCAGGCACAGTTCGCCATGGAGGGTGTGATGGACCGTCTCGCCGAGAATGTGGGAATCTCCGGTTGGGAGATGCGTAGCCGCAACATCGTTGGTCCGGGTGTCGTCTGGGGACCGGGTCAGGTGATGGACGACGGTTCCCTCGGTGCCCGGGCCTGCCTCGACGAGGTGAAGGAGGCCTACGACGGGGCCGTGAAGGCGGGGAGGCCCGTCGGCCTCGGCCTGGGGCTCAAGAACTCCGGTCTCGGCAACGGCTTCAAGGAGATCGCACGGGCGGTGGTCAGGTTCACGGAGGACGGCGGTGTCGAGGTGAGACACTGCTGGACGGAGATGGGGCAGGGGGTCCACACCGTGGCCATTCAGGTCGCAGTCGAGGAATTGGGCATCGACCCCGCCCTGGTCGAGGTGGTCGTTGACACCACCCGTGAACTGGGTGCCGGACAGACGACCGGCAGCCGCGGGACCCTGATGGGAGCCGGCTCGGTGGCCGACGCCTGCCGGGTTGCACTTGCCGACGGCTGTCAGATCGGCGTCGACTACGAGGGTGAGTACCGGGTGGACTGGACCAACTCCATGGACGACGGTATGGAGAATCCGGTGATCCACTCCACCTTCGGGTACGCGGCACAACTGGTGATTCTGGATCCAGAGACCGGCGAGGTTGAGCAGGTGGTCGCGGCACACGACGTGGGACGGGCCGTGAACCCGATGCTCTGCGAGGGCCAGGTCGAGGGCGCCGTGCACATGGGCCTCGGCTATGCGCTCACCGAGGGCTTCCCCGCCGATGACGAGGCAAGGCCGCTGAACACGACGCTGCGTAGTCTCGGAATCATCAGGCCCAAGGACATGCCCCCGGTAGATGTACGGCTCGTCGAGGTTCCCCAGCCCGATTCGCCCTATGGGATCAAGGGGGTGGGCGAGATCGGTCTGGTGCCTACAGCCGGAGCCGTTGCAGCGGCCCTCCACGAACACGACGGGCAGTGGCGCAGCGAGCTTCCGATGAACGAACCGGGTCAGCGTGAGACCTGGGCCGGGTGGGACGGCCGATGAGTATTCCGTCCAACACCACCCCGGGCCTCGTCTGTGCCCATCACCACCTCTACTCCTCGCTGGCCCGGGGTATGCCTGCACCACCACGCACACCGACCGGGTTCGCCGAAATCCTGGAGCTGGTCTGGTGGCGCCTGGACCGGGCACTCGACCCTGCGAGCATCCGCTGGTCGGCGATGCTCGGAGCGCTCGAGGCACTTGAGCGGGGCTGCACGGCGATCATCGATCACCACGAGTCACCCGATGCCATCGATGGTTCGCTGAGCCTGATCGCCGAAGCCTGCGCAGAGGTCGGTGTGAGGGTCGACTGCGCCTACGGGGTGACGGACCGCCACGGGCCCGAGGGGGCCCGTAGGGGCCTCGCCGAGAACGAGCGGTTCATACGGTCCGGGGGTCGGGGTCGGGTGGGCGTGCATGCTGCATTCACGTGCACCGACGAGACCCTTGAAGCCGTCGCCGGGCTGGCGGCCGACCTGGATGTCGGCGTTCACATCCATGTGGCCGAGGGCGAGGCCGATGCCGGTGCTGCGGACCGTCTGCGCCACCTGGCCGCCGACGACTGGCTTCTCGTGCATGGCGTGTACCTGACCGACGACCACGGACTGGCCGGCACCATCGTGCACAACCCCAGGTCCAACATGAACAACTCGGTCGGCTACTCCCGGCCGACCCGCTTCTCAAACCCGGTCGCACTCGGCACCGATGGCATAGGCGCCGACATGCTCGAGGAGTTCCGACTGGCCTACGTGCGCCACCGTGAGCACGATGTCACGGCCTCTCCGGAGGTTGCCTGGTCGTATCTGGCGACCGGCTGGGACCTGTTCCCCGAGGCACTGGTCGACCGGGTCACCTGGAGCCACGATCCGATGGAACCGTGGCACCTGGCCTTCTCGCCGGGCGTCAGCCCCCTCAGGATCGAGGTGGAAGGCGAGTTGGTCTGGGCCGATGGCTCACCAACCCGGGTGGATGCCGACGAGATCCGTGCGAGGGCCGCCGAGGAGGCCGTCCGCCTGCACGCCCGACTGGAGGAAGTGTGAGAAGAGAGACACCGGCCATTACGACCGAGGAGACAACCCGATGACGAGGCTCGCCATCTACCTGCAGGACGCCCACACGATCACCGAGGCGATCGGGCACGCCCGCTATGCGGAGTCCCGTGGTTTCGAGGCTGTGTGGCAGGCCGACTCTCGGCTGGTGCGCGATGCCGTTGTTCCCATGGCGGCGTTCGGGGCATGCACCGACACGATCAAGATCGGATCGGGCGTGGTCGACTGCTGGACACGCAACCCGGCGCGCCTGGCATCCACCTTCTCGACCCTCGACGACCTGGCACCCGGCAGGATGATTCTCGGCATCGGTGCCTGGTGGGACCCGCTCGCAGCCAAGGTGGGCATCAACCGCACACGGCCCCTCGGGGTGATGCGCGAGGTCGTCACGACGGTGCGGGCCCTGCTGGCCGACGAGACCGTCACCTTCGACGGCGACTACGTGCACCTCGACGGGGTCGAGCTGGACTACGTGTACCAGGAGCGCCGCCCCAAGGATGTCCCCATCTACATCGGTGCAACCGGCATGAAGATGATGGAGTTGACCGGTGAGATCGCCGATGGCGTGGTCCTGAACTACCTCGTCTCACCTGGGTACAACAAGCAGGCGATGGAGCACCTGGAGATTGGTGCCGAACGCGCCGGCCGGTCGGTAGACGACCTGGACCGTCCACAGCTCGTGGTCTGTTCGGTCGCCGAAACCCGCGCCGAGGCTCTCGATGGTGCGCGGCTCATGGTCACCCAGTACCTGGGCCAGCAGCCGCACATCATGAAGGCCTCAGGCGTGCCCGAGTCCCTCCTCGAGGAAGTTGGAAGGATCCTGACCTGGCCCGCCACCCACGAGCAGGTTGAGGCCGCATCCAAGCTGGTTCCTGATGACATCGTCCAGATGATCTGTGCCGCCGGGACCCCGGACGAATGCAGGGAGAAGGTGGCCCAGTACATGGCCGATGGCTGCACCTGCCCCATCCTCTATCCGCTCGGCCCGGACGTGAACCTGATGATCGACACGTTTGCGGACTGGACCCCGTGAGAGGATTGCCTGCATGCCACGTCTGGTAGTACGAGGTGCCCGACACCCGGGCGACATAGCAGTTGAGGACGGCCGCATTGCTGAGGTCGGATCCGTGGAACCCCAGCCGGGAGACCAGGTGCTGCGTTGTGACGGCGACATCGTCACCGCAGGCCTCGTCAACACACACCACCACCTCTACCAGTGGATGACACGAGGCCGCGCCGATGGTTGCAACCTCTTTGACTGGTTGGTCCACCTCTACCCCGTGTGGGGTCGGTTGTCGGTCGATGACGTTAGGGCCGCCGCAATGGTCGGCCTGGGGGAGTTGGCAGCCACGGGGTGCACCACGGCATCAGACCACCACTATCTGGTTCCCGGTGGCGACGACGAGGTCTTTGATGCCATCGTCGACGCAGCCCATGCGGTCGGGATACGGCTGCACCTGTCGCGCGGGTCGATGGATCTGGGCGAGAGCCGCGGCGGCCTTCCCCCCGATCATGTGGTCGAGGACATTGATTCCATCCTGGCATCGACCGAGTCGGTAGTTGCCCGTCACCACGACGGCGAGATGGTCCACGTGGTGGTGGCACCCTGCAGCCCCTTCTCGGTCACCACCGACCTGATGGTCCAGTCCGCAGAGTTGGCGCGACGTCACGGTCTGCGCCTCCATACGCACCTGTGCGAGACGGTCGAGGAACAGGCCCACTGCCTCGAACGATTCGGTCGACGTCCCGTGGAGATGCTCGAGGAGTGGGGCTGGGTCGGTGACGACGTCTGGCTGGCCCACGGCATCCACATCGACGACGACGAGATGGCTGTTCTGGGAGCGGCCGGCACCGGAATCGCCCACTGCCCCTCGTCCAATGCCCGGATTGCCGCCGGGATGTGCCGGGTCACCGACCTGCGGGCCGCCGGATGTCCCGTTGGCCTCGGGGTGGACGGGGTGGCATCCAACGAGGTCGGAGGCCTGTTCCCGGAACTACGGCAGGCGCTCTACACGGCACGCCTGCGGGAGCTGCGTCCCGATGCCCTGATGCCGGTTGACGTGGTGGACATGGCCACCCGTGGTGGTGCCGGGTGTCTCGGCCTTGACGACATCGGGAGCGTCGAGCCGGGGCAGCGCGCCGATCTGGCTGTCTGGCCGGGCAACGACCTGGGTGACATTGCCGACCCGTTGGCGGGTCTGGTGCTGGGACCTGACCGACGTGCCCGCCACGTGCTCGTTGGTGGGCGGCCGGTCGTGACCGACGGCGAGGTGGTCGGCATCGACCTGGCAGCTGCCCACACCGAGTTGGCCAGGCGGTCGAGCCGGCTCTGGGAAGACGCCTGATCCAGTTGCTCCAGCCGGCCTGACGGGTTCGCCCCGAAGGCGGTTCAGGTGGTCGGTGCTGCCGGCCCGAACAGAGGAGCATTTCCGGTTACCGCACCCCAGCGACGGGTTCCGTACTCGAAGTGCCACCACTCGCCGTCGAAGACGACGAAGCCGGCGGCCCTCATCGACCAGAAGAGGAGGCGCCTCACGTCACGGTCCGGTCCGGATGTCGCTTCCAGCGCAGCGGCCGCCGAAGCCGGGGTCATGTCGTCGAACCCTGTGCCGGGAGCCAGCGCAACTCCGTCATGGGTGAGGGTGAGGTCGACGGCTCCACCGGTCAGGTGCGGTGGTGGTCGCTGCGGGTCGGGATCGGGTTCGGCGAAGAGCCATGTCGGCACCGCCGGATCGGCAACCGCCGCCTCGTACAACTCGACCTGCAGATCAAGCGGCCGCCACGCGTCGAACACGGCGAGGCCCCAGCGATCCGGGAGTGCATCGGCGACATCTCCCAGCAGGACTGCGACCGATCGCCGGAGCCAGCAACCTGCCCGGGCGTGGGTCCAGCCGGCCTTCAGGTAGTTGTGGAACAAGAGGATGCGGTCGTGGGACACCTGGACCAGAGGTTCGTCGACCGGGTCGCTCACCGGTGGAGCGTCGGGGTCGCCGAGTTCCGGCAGGGGTCCAGCCTCTGGAACCTCGACCTCGTGCTCAGCCAGGACCTCGGGGGCGGGTCGGGTGAGGCAGGGCTCGTCGAACCGCGGGGTCATCGCTGTTCCAGCACCCTTGCGGTCACCTCGAGCAGTTCACGGCCGTGGTCGATGTCGTAGACGGGGATCTTGAACTCGTTGATTCCATGGGAATCCATGAGGTTGTGGAGTTCGACAGAGCATTCCTCGACTGTGCCGCTCACGACGAAGGGCAGGACCCATTCGTCGGGAACAAGTAGGGCTGCGGCCTCGAGGCCATCGGCCATGGCCGACCTGATCGCGGCGACATCGGAGTCGCTGATGTCAAGGGCCTCCCTCACGTCGGGTGGCGAGTCGACGAGGCGGTAGGTCATGTGGGGTCTGACCGCTTCGAGCGAGCGTTCATCGGTGACGATCATCGTGGAGTAGCAGATGCCGGGTTGGTTGCCGGTTCGTTCTGCTCCCGTTCTGACCCGCTCCACGTATTCTCCCAGGGACGGCTTGTGTATGAAGTCCAGGAGGACGCCGTCGGCCACGGCACCGCCGAGGTCCAACATCCTGGGCCCCCTGCCGGCCAACCAGATCTGGATGTCGGGACGGCTGTAGGCGAGGTTGGCCGACCGGAGTGAGAACCCGGGTCCGTCAAGGTCGATGGTCTCACCCGAGAACAGGCCTCGGCATACGGCTATGGCCTGTGTGACGGTCTCGAGCGGCCGGTCCCTTGTGATTGCCAGCGGATCGAGGGTGAGGCTTCCGCCGGCACCCATGCCCAGAAACGCACGGCCTCCGGACATCTCATCGAGGGTGGCAATCGCAGCGGCGGTCTGGCCCGGGTGGCGCGTGTAGGCATTGGTTATTCCAGGGCCCACCTCCAGATGGTCGGTGGCAAGCAGGATCGCTGCCATGGTGACGTACACATCGCGGGTGGCGAGTCCCTCGTCGTAGACCCAGCAGCGCCCGAAGCCCAACTCCTCGGCGGCGATGGCGAGGTCCACCATCTTTTCGACCGGCGCCTCGGGAATCAGGTTGATTCCTGCTCTCGTCATCTGTCCGGGCATCTGGTTCAACTGTTCCGATCCAGCCATGTCAGGACAGCCTCGAGTACGCCGCCCCCTACAGAAAGGGCCTTGTCAGAAACCTCCCACATCGATGCTCCACCGTCTGCTCCCGTCCCGCGCGGGTCCACGTCGCCGATCTTCATTCCGGCCTCGACTGTTGACCCGTCTGCAATCAGCCCGCGTACGGCCCCTTCGAGGACTGTCGCCACGTCGACGCCCGATACCTGTCCGAGAACGTCGTCTGCACCAACGGTGTCGCCGATCTCGACCTTCCAGGTAACCGTTCCGTGGGTTGGCGCCCGTAGCACCCGCTCGGAGCTGTGTCCTCCGACCACGCCGGGGACCCCGGTGTCTGCGGTTGCGGAGCCTTCCCAGATGACCCGGCCCAGTCGGGGACCGCGAAGCGTCTCCACCACAGCGTGGCAGTCGCTGCCGGCTGTAAAGCCCGGTCCAAGGGCAACTACGAGGGAGGCATCGCCGATGGTGGTGTCGAGGGCGTGTTTGGCCAGCCTGGCGTCGACGACGACCGATCTGGGTAGGTCCGGAAGTTCTGGGCTGACCAGCACCGGGACGATTCCGGAGGCCGCAGTCTCCGCTATCTCGGCGGACCGTTCGACCCGGCGTGCCGTGATGCCGTCGACGGTGGTCTCCCCGTCGGTGACCGCCGCCGAGAGCGCCACGGTCCGCCTGACGGCAAGGGGGCTCTCCAACTCGCACACGGCAACCGGGAACCCGGCCCTGTGGAGGCGCAGCGCCACCCCGGTACCGAGGTCGCCGCCACCACGCAGGAGGCAGAGGTGGTCCCCGAACAGCAAGCCGCTACCTGGCCGTGCTTCGGTCCAGCGCCACGATCTGGGCCATTACCGAGACGGCGATCTCCTCTGGGTTCTCTGCACCCAACTCGAGGCCAATCGGGGAGGTGACCCGGTTCAGGTCATCAGGTGTGGTGCCGAGTTCTCTGAGTCGCTGACACGTCGTTTCCCAGCGCCTTGAACTGCCCATCACGCCAATGGAGCCGACGGTCGTAGCCAGGAGGCAGACGAGGCTCTCCACGTCGAGGTCGGTGCTGCGGGTGACCACTACCGCGTGGTCCCGCGGGGTCAGGTCGACTTGTTCGAGGGCCTCAGAAACCGGTCCGGTAACTACGAGGTCTGCAGCGGTCGGGTCATCGAGGGTGCCGGGCCGGTCGTCGGTTGCAACGACCCGGTAGCCGAGCCAGTGGGCAAGGTCGGTGACCGCCTGTCCGATGTGGCCGTAGCCGACAACTAGAACCGTGCTTGGTGGCATGTGGGGCTCCATGAGGATTGTGGCCCGGCCACCGCATACACCGGGGTCGCCGTCGCCGGGGTTTACCAGTTGATATTCCAGCAGACGTGGCGTTCCCTCGGCCAGACATGCATCGGCTTCGGCGGCCACCCGGGCCTCCATCTCGCCACCACCAACGGATCCGATGCGCCGGCCGTCATCGGTGATGAGCATCTTTGATCCGGCGTGGCGGGGAACCGACCTGTCGGTGTTGAGCACGGTTGCAAGCACACCAGAGCGGCCGGCAGCCAGGAGGTCCACGAGATCGCTGAGGATGTGGGCCTCGGCGGTCTGCCCGGGCAGGCGCCCGGGTGCCCGGTCCACAGGCGTGCCCGTCACCGTGTCCCCCAGAGTCGAGCTGCCTGTTCGTGCAGTCTCGCCACCTGAGCTGTTGGATCTGAGCCGATCACCTCGGCGTTCCGGACCCTCCAGTCACCTGCGACCATCACAGAGTCGACATGGTGCCCGCTCCTCGACAGCACGATCTGGCCGATCAGGTTGTCCTCGTTGACCGGTGTGGGGAAGGCTCCGTCCAGCAACTGCATGTCGGCAGACCATCCGGTCTCGAGGCGGCCGACACGTTCCAACCCCAGGGCACGGGCACCACCGACGGTCGCCATGTCGAGGACCTCTGAGGCCGGCATGGCCCCCGGGTCACGGAGCCTGGCCTTGTGGATGAGGAAGGCACCCCGCATGACCTCGTAGAGATCGTTCACGTAGCCGTCGGATCCGAGGCCAACGGTTACCCCGGCATCCAACAACTCAGGTACCGGTGCTATCCCGCCGCCGACCTCGCAGTTGGCGAGCGGCATGTGTGAGCAGCGGACGCCGCGTTCCACGATCAGGTCGAACTCGGAGGGGGAGAGGTGCACGCACTGCGATGCCAGGAAGTCGGGGCCGGCAACCCCCAGGTGGTCATAGTGCTCGACCGTGCGGCGGCCCTTGTTCTCCACGCACCACTCGCCCTCGTGGACGCCCTCGTTGCAGTGGGCGTGCAAGAGGACGCCTCTGTCCACCGCCAGTTCGTGGGCCTGCCTGATGAAGTCGTCAGAGCAGGTGAAGGTTGTGTGGGTGCACATGATCCCTGAGGTCAACCCGCCGTCCCTGCAGGCGTCAATCATCGCCAGGTTCTCCAGGAGGCCCATCTGTCCGGACTCGGGGCTGGAGCGCTCGGTGGCCTCGAAGCTGAGGACCCCCCGCAGACCACGCCTGTCCACGATGTCTTTTTCGGCCAGAAGGGCCTCGGGGAGGGAGGCCGGTGCCTCGAGGATGTCGAGGAACGTCGTGGTTCCGGACAGCAGCATCTCGGTGCATACCCAGTCGGTGGCTGCGGTGATCATCTCGTGGTCCAGGCGGTCCTCGACCTGGGGCCACCAGAAGTCCTCGAGGAACGGCCAGAAGCCGGTGGGTGCCGACCCGGTTGGGATTCCGTGTGCCAGCACCCCGTACATATGCACGTGCGAGTTCACGAAGCCGGGCATGAGGATTCGGCCCGGGGCTGGGATCGTCTCGTCGTCTGGATACCGGTCTGACAGGTCGGAGTTGGGGCCGACGGTATCGATCAGGCCGTTTACGACCCTGACTCCCCAGCCTGCCCTGGGTGGGTTTCGGGCGTCGGCCACCAGCCAGTCCGGCTGAATCAGGAGCCCAGGACCGGCGCCCATGCTCAGGCGTCGTTGAGTGCCCGGTGAACCCGTTCCGGGGTGAAGGGCAGGTCGTGCATCCGGGCGCCGGTGGCGTTGGCGATGGCGTTGCGGAGTGCCGGGGCCACACCGTCCTTGGGAATCTCGGCGACGGCCTTGGCGCCGAATGGCCCGGTCTCCTCCATGGTCTGGACGAGGAAGACCTCGGTGTGTGGCATCTCGTCGGCCGTGTAGATCCTGTACGGACCGAATGACGGGTTGACCATGGTGCCCTCGTCGTCGAGGACGATCTCCTCGCAGTGCGCGTACCCGAGGGCCTGGAGCATGCCGCCCTCAACCTGGCCGCTTGCAGTGATCGGGTTGATCGTCACGCCGCAGTCGACGGCCATGACCATGGAGACCACGGTGACCTGGCCGGTCTGGATGTCGACCTCGGCCTCGACGAACTGTGCGGCGAACGGTGGCGGGCAGTCGGGTGACACGTGTGAGGCGGTACCCATGATCTGTTCCTGCTCGTTGAGGTGCAGGGAGTCCAGGGCGACCTCTTCGAGGGTCACGGAGCGGCCGTCTGGGGTCCATGCCCTCCGGTCGCGGAGTTCGATCGAACCGGGGGTGTCGACTTCTAGGAGCATGGCGGCCCGCTCACGGAGCCGTACGGCTACAACCTCGGCCGCCTTCTTGACGGCGGTACCGGAGATGTAGGTGGTGCTCGAGGCGTAGGCGCCGGTGTCGAACGGCGTCATGTCCGTGTCGGAGGAGTAGATGATGATGTCGTTGAGCCGAACACCCAGAACCTCGGCTGCGATCTGGGCCAACACCGTGTCGGCACCGGTTCCGAGGTCGGTGGCACCCACGAGCAGGTTGAATGATCCGTCGTCGTTCAACTTGATGCTGGCGCCCCCCATGTCGAGGAAGGGGATGGCTGTTCCGTGCATGCAGAAGGCGAAGCCCAGACCGCGCCTGATGTGTGGGCGGTCAGCTGGGGCACGCCAGTCGGGGTCGTTGCGGCGGTGCCATGAGATGGCACGCATCCCCTGGGCCACGCATTCCTCGATACCGCTGGACTCGACGGTCGGGTATTCGTCGAACTCCTCGTCGCTGGTGCCGCCCTCGCCCAGGTGTGGGGCGATGTTCATCTCGTCGCCGACCTTCACCCAGTTTTGCCGGCGGAACCCGATGGGGTCCAGCCCCAGGTCGTCGGCGATGTCTTCCATGTGGGACTCGAGGGCGAAGAGCGCCTGTGGGGCGCCGTAGCCCCGGTAGGCACCGGGCACGGGAATGTTGGTGTAGACGACGTCGCAGTTGAACGCCTTGTTGTCGCAGTTGTATGAGGTGAGGCCACGCAGGCCGCTGACAATCTGGACCGTGAAGCCGTGGGCTCCGTATGGGCCCGTGTTTCCCACAAGGGTCATGTCCTGGGCCACAAGGGTTCCGTCGGAGGCCACGCCGGTCCTGTAGGTGATGGTCTGGGGGTGTCTGGTACGGCTGGCGAAGAACTCCTCCGCCCTCGTCAACTCCAGCTGGACGGGGCGGTGCGTGGCTATGGCCAGGTGGGCGGCGATGTCTTCGATCAGCATCTCCTGCTTGGCGCCGAAGCCCCCACCGATGCGTGGCTTGATGACGCGTATGTCCTTGATCTCCATGCCGATGAGCGGTGCCAGCATCCGGCGGGTGTGGAACGGGACCTGCGTTGCGGTCCGGACGACCATGCGTTCGTCTGAGTCCAGCCAGGCGACCGAGATGTGCGGTTCGATCGGGCAGGGCTGCACCTGATGCACGCGGAAGGTCTGCTCGTAGACGTGGTCTGCGGCCGCCAGTGCAGCCTCGACGTCGCCTCTGTGTGCATGCAGGCGGTGGACGATGTTGTGTTCCCTGTCGGCGATGTCGGTGGTGTCCTCCTCGGCGTGGATCACCGGCGCACCGTCGAGGCGTGTCTCCAGCTCGTCGAACACGGCCGGCAACACGTCGTAGGAGACCTGAATGAGGCGGCAGGCCTCGGCGGCGATCTCGGGGGTGTCGGCTGCCACGGCAGCGACCCTGTCTCCGACGTGGCGGACCACGTCGTCGAAGCTGACCTGGTCGTGGGGTTTCGGGTTCGGGTACGACTGGCCACCAGATGCGTACTTCACGCGGGCTGTGTTTCCGTGGTGGATCACGGCATGCACTCCCGGAAGGGAGCGGGCGTCCGAATCGTCGATTGAGGTGATCCGGGCATGTGCGTGGGGGCTGCGCAGAACCTTGGCGTGCAGCAGATCCCTCATCTCGTAGTCGGCCGTGAACGCCGGGTTCCCCTTGACCAGACGCACTGCATCCACCTTGACCTCAGGCTTGCCGACGACGGCCATCTCGGGGACATCGGGTGAGGGCACCAGGCGGGGAACTGCCGGAGGGGCTACCGGGGCCGGATCGTCTGGCGCCACCTCGACAGCGTTCACACCGTCGGTCATTGGTTCCAGCACCAGGGGCTCGAATACCGCGACATCGTCGCCGCGCATCAGGGCCGCAGCCCGTCGTATCGCTGCAACGGGTTTCACGTAGGCGGTCTCGCGATCGAGGATTCCTGAGAGCATGTCCCTGATGTCGGCCTCGGACGGGTCAGGGTCGTGTTCGAGGAGGGCGATGGTTCCGAGAATCATGGCGCCGACGGAGTAGCCGGACTGCATTGCGCCCGTTGCGGTGAAGGCCTCCTGGAGGGGGTGGAGGCCGCGCTCGGTGTTGAGCGACTCCAGCGTGGTCACCTCGTGTCCATCGGCCTGGGCGGCCAGGACGATGTCGGCGCTGGCGAGCGCCCCGTCGATGAGTACGGCTGCAGCACCCGTCTCTCCCGAGGTGGAGCCGAACCTGACGCTGGCCATTCCCTCGCGTCGGAGCAGGGTCAGGAGGGTGTCATGGACGGCGCACCTGAAGGTGCGGTCAGCGCCGTTGAGCCGAAGGGAGACCTGCATCAGGACCCACCATCCAGCGAGGCCAGCACCCTGTCGGTGAGGACTGAGGCGAGGTGGAGGCGGTAGTCGGTGCTGCCCCTGAAGTCGGCGGCCGGCTCAAGGCCCGAGGTTGGATCGGCCGGGTCGACCAGCACCGGTGTGGCTGCCACCCCGGTGAGGGCGACCGTTGTCAACCCGTCGGTTCGCCGGGCGGTGGCTGAGACGATTGGCGTGTCTGACGGTGTGCGGCCCGTTGCCTCATGGGCGGTCGTGCCGCCGACAGCGAGGGACACGGCCGTGATCAGTCGACCCTGGCAGGGTCCGTCTGCCGCAAGGACATTGGACAGCGGGGCTCCACCGGTGCCGTCGGGCCCGGCCACGTGGACCTCAGCGTTGTGTGTCAGCAGCGCTGCCAGCAGGACGCTGTCGGGGTCGCCTGCTGCGACAGTTCCGCCGACGGTGGCGAGGGTCCGGAGCGTGCTCGGCAACTCGGCCCTGGCGGCGTCTCCGACAACGGGAGGGATGCTCCCGTTGTACCTCAGGTCGTGGAGGGTGACCATCGCTCCCAGTTCGATCTGGTCGCCGGTCACCGAGATGGAGGTCAGCCCCAGGCCCTGAAGGTCGACCATTCCCACAGGTGTGGGGTCATCGTCGGCATTCAGGAGCGTTCCGCCGGCGAGGGCCACGTTGCCCTCTGCGGTAAGCAGCGCAAGGGCCTGTTCGACTGTGTCTGGACGGTGGTAGCTGGTTGCTCGCGACATTGCCCTCCAACCCCTCGTGTGTAGGGGTTGTTGTGGGCTCTCCCGTGGATACGCCAGGCGGTCGAGCAGGTGATTCGAAATGTGCCCCGACGATAGCACCAGACCCCGACCACACGCTGGCTGGAACCGCCCGCTCAGGCTCTAGGAGATCCTCGTGGAGATGCCCGCCCTCTGGAACACCCTGCGGGCGACATCGGTGGCACGGGCGATGGCGGCCCTCTCGTCGACTGTCGTCATCTCCCGGTCGCGGACAAGAATCTGGCCGTCGACCATTACGTGAACTACGTCTCGTGGTGACGCGCAGTAGACCAGAGCTGACGGAACCCGGTGCACGGGTGCGGCGAACGGGGTCTCCAGGTCGACAACGACCAGATCGGCCTTCATTCCGGGCTGGATGGAACCCAGGTCGTCGGGGCGACCCATTGCCGATGCACCGCCCCTGCAGGCCATTGACAGGACCTCCTCTGGCTGGAGGACAGTTGCGTCCAGGCGGTCAACCTTCTGGAGGAGCACGGTCGCCTTGCATGCCTCGAACATGTCCTGGCGGTTGTTGCTTCCGGGCCCGTCGCTTGCCAGTGCGACGGTTATGCCCAGGTCCAACATCTCCCGAATCCGGGCGACACCGGATGCCAGGTACATGTTGGAGACCGGACAGTGGACGACCATTGCTCCGCTCTGTGCGATCAGTTCCAGTTCTGTGTCGTCCAGCCATACCGAGTGTGCCAGCTGGAGGTCAGGGCCGAGGATGCCGAGGGACTCCAGCCAGTTGACATGCCGCTGGCCCCGTTCCTCGAGGTTCATCTCGACCTCGACGGCCGTTTCGGCGCAGTGCAGGTGGGTGGGCCCACCCCAGGACCTGCATACCGCCACGGTCGATTCCATGGCCTCGTCTGAGCAACCCCAGGGAATCAGCGGTGCCAGACCCACCCTGATCCTGTCGTCCATGGCGCCGTGCCAGGCGGTCTTCACGGGTTCGATCCGGTCCAGAACAGTGTCGGCAGATTCGGTCAGCGGCGGGTGGTAGTTGCGGTCGGCCCAACCGCTGGCCAACGTGAACCTGATGCCGACCTCGGCCGCAGCACGGCAGACGGCGTCGTCGATGCCCGGTGCGCCATGGATGTACTGGTGGTCGACAACAGACGTTGCACCGCCGCGCAGGTTCTCGATCATTCCGAGGGTGGCCGCTGCGTGGGCCGCTTCAGCGTCCAGCTCGGTTGCGCCCGGCCAGATGCAGTCCCGCAGCCAGTCCAGGAGCGTCTTGTCGTCGGCCAGCCCCCTGAAGAGGGTCTGAAACAGGTGGGTGTGGCTGTTGACCATTCCCGGCATCACGGCTCCACCCGTGGCATCCAGGACCAGGTTGGCTGAACTGGCTAGATGCGCCGGGGGTTCGCCCGCACCCGTGTCGGCGATCAGGTCGTCGTCTACGAGAACCCAGCCGGGGTCGAGGACCTGTCCTTCGTCGTCGACGGTGACAACCGCACCCCCGGTCAGCAGCGTGGTGGCGATCAGGGACTCCAGTCTGCAAAGGCGTCGATCACGGGAACCATGTTGTCCATGAGCGGGTAGAGGATCGGGCAGGTGACCCCGGCGTCCACGTATTCGGCAACCGTGTCGCGGCACTGGGTTGCGGTTCCGACAGCCATCAGCGACCGGGCCAGGTCGTCGGGAATGAGGTCTGCCGCCCGCCGGTAGTCGGCCTCGGTGGCCGGCCATCCGACCACCTCCTTCACCCGTTCCACCAGTTCGGGGTCGGCGCCGCTGGCCTCCATGATGTGTGGCTCTGTACCCAGGTAGTAGGCCACGAGTGACTTTCCGGTGCGGACAGCCTCGGCCGGGTCATCGTCGGACAGCGAGCACACCAGCAGTTCGGGGCGGTCGACGTCGTCAATGGACTTGCCGGCCTTTTCGGCTCCGGCCGCCACCCGGGCTACGGCCTCGCGGATGTAGTCGGGGGTGACCACGTAGTTGAGGACGACCCCGTCGCAGATCTCGCCGGCCAACTCCAGCATCCTGGGGCCCGTGGCACCCAGGTAGATGGGGATCTCGCGTGGCCCGACGTCGCCGTAGGCCACATCGAGGCTGACCCTGTCAAGGTTCACGAACTCGCCGGAGTAACTGACCTCCTCCATGGTGAACAGGGCCCGGATGGACTCGATGTTTTCCCGCATGGCCTTCAGCGGCCGGCGGCGGTCCTCGCCGACCCTCGAGGTGATCGGCTCCCACCAGGCGCCGAGGCCCAGCATCACCCGGCTGGCGCCGTCGTCTGCCTGCCCGGCCAACTCCCACATGGTGCTCCACGTGGCGGCGATCACGGCCGGGTTCCTGGTCCAGATCGGCAACACGCCAGAGCCAACCCGGACGGAGCCGGTACCCGCAAGAAGGGCGCTCATCATCACGACGCAGTCACGGGCCAGCCTGGTGTCGGCCTGCCAGATCTCGGTGATCCCCCGTTCCTCGGCGTAACGGGCCATCTCCAGTTCGTAGGAGATCGGGTGCTTGTCCTGGAGGTAGAGGGCGATCCGGGTACTCATGGCCGGCAACGCTAGCCCGGCGGTCCTCTGAGCCCGATCCGGCTAGCGTCGGTCTTCATGGGGTCGCAGCGAATCGAGCCAGATGGGATTGCGCCTCCGGCTGCCAACTACGCCCATGCCGTGCTGTCAGATCACACCGGCCGCATCCTCCACACCTCGGGCGTGGTGCCGATCGCACCTGACGGCTCGGTCCCCGCGGGCGTGGCTGACCAGGCAGCCGTCGTGTGGTCCAGTATTTCCGCGATTCTGGCCGAGGCGTCGATGGGCCCCGCCGACATCGTCTCGGTGGTCACCTACGTGGTCGTCGGCGAGGACCTGGGTTCTGTCATGACGGCACGCGATGTCGCCCTCGAGGGGAACCTGGTGGCCTCGACCCTGGTGTACGTGCCCAACCTTGCCCAGCCCGCATGGAAGGTGGAGGTGGCGGTGGTGGCAGTCGCCTGAGGGTTGCTGCCGGCAGCAACCGGGTCAGACCTCGGCCGAGATGGTGTCGTGCCAGCGGCCGGTGGCACGCTTCTGGATCCAGCCGAAGAAGCCGAACACCACCACGCCCAGGAGCGAGGACAGGATCACCGAGGCCAACAACTCCTCGCCGTTGAGCCTGCTGGCGTGGCGTCGCAGAAGTTGTCCAATACCGGCGTCGCCCTTGCCGAAGAAGAAGTCACCGACAATGGCGCCGATGACCGACAGCCCTGCCGAGATCCGCAACCCGGCGAAGATGGCCGGAAGGGCAGCAGGGAACATCAGCTTTCTGAGCCGTGTCATGCGGCTGGCATGGTGGAGCGTGAACAGGTCGTGTGCACCCTGCTCGGCGGACTGCAGGCCAAAGAGCGTGTTCACGATGATCGGGAACAGGGAGATCATCACGCACACCACGACCCGCGACACCGCGCCCGTGCCGAACCAGAACGAGATGAGCGGCACCACCGCAAGGATCGGAATGGCCTGGAGGGTCACCATGTAGGGGAAGATCGCCTTCTCGACGATTTTGGCCTGGCTCATGAGAATCGCCAGCGTGAAGCCGATGGAGATGGCGATGGACAGGCCGATCAGGGCGATCCGGGTACTCGACCAGAGGGCCAGGAGTTCATCGTTTCTGTTGTCTGTGTCGAGGAACCCCACCTTGATCACCTGATGGATGGGTCTCAGCAGGAAGCGGCGGCTCTCCTCGAGCACCACATAGGAGACGTAGTACCAGAACCCGACAAGGGTCAGTCCCAGGCTGAGCGGCGGGAGGGTGGCCCTGGCCACCTGCTCTACACGACCCATTCCGGTCGCCGGTGTGGGTGTCTGCGTGTCGTCGATAGTCATGAGTGCGACCCCCTCAACTCGACCGACACCTTTCCGCTCAACTCGGCGAAGTCCGGGTCGAACCTGAGGCTCGGGTCACGGGGGTAGTCGAACGGAACGTCGAACTCGGCGACGATCTGGCCCGGTCTGGCGGACATGACGAGCACCTTGGTCGACAGAAACACCGCTTCGCTGATTGAGTGGGTGATGAACAGTCCCGCAAACCCCTCGCGCAGGAAGAGTTGCTGCGTCTCGCTGTTCAGGTGTTCGCGGGTGATCTCGTCGACAGCACCGAAGGGCTCGTCGAACAGGAACACCGGTGGCTTGAGCGTCAGAGACCTGGCGAGGGAACACCGCATCTTCATGCCTCCCGAGAGAGACTTGGGGTAGTGGTCCTCAAAGCCCTTCAGGCCGACCAGGTCGATTGCCTCCTGGGCCAACTGTCTGCGCTCGGCGACCGGCACGTTGTTGAGTTCGCTGAACAGTTCCACGTTGGCCCTGACGGTGCGCCACTGCAGGAGCGTGGCGTCCTGAAACACGTACCCCAGGTGGTCGCGGTCAACCGACACTGATCCACCGGTCGGCTCCAGGAGCCCCGATGCAATCTTGAGAAGGGTTGACTTTCCACACCCCGACGGGCCCACGACCGTGACGAACTCGCCCTTGTTGACCGTGAACGAGATGTCGTGCAGTGCCTCGGTGCCGTCAGGGAAGACCATGCCGATCCCATCGAATGCGAGGGATCCATCGGTCAGTACCTGGCTGGTTGCTCCCACACGGTCCTCCGCTGCGCTTCAATGGCTTGTGATGGTCGACTCGGGGGTCTCTTCCCGGCGGCCAAAGATAGCCACAACCGCGGGCCGAGACGAGGTGGGGCCGCTCCCGTGCAATCACGGCTGGGCAGTTCGTGGCCGGTTCTCCTACGGTGCATGCCATGCGCACTGGAGTGTTCCTGTTCGGCGGGGTTGAGATGGATGACGCAGGTGCCGGACCCCCTGCGCCGATGGACCGGCGCTACTCCAAAGAGGAGGTGTGGCGGGCGACTGAGCAGATCATCGACACGGCGGTTCTCTGCGAGGGCCTGGGCTACGACTCCTTCTGGTTGACCGAGCACCATTTCCAGTATGAGGGCTATGAGGTTGTGCCCAACGGCATCCTCCTGGGCGCGGTGATAGCCGAGCGAACAGAGCGGCTCCGGATCGGTATGGCCTTCAACATCGTCCCCCAGTGGCACCCGCTGCGGTTGGCCGAGGACTTTGCCACGCTCCACAACATCTCAGGAGGCCGGGCCATCCTGGGAGTCGGTCGTGGCACCGTTCCCCGGGAGGCCGAGGTGCTGGGCACAAGGATCGGGAGTTTCGACAACCCGGACCAGGCCGAGGACGACAGGCTCAACCGACTCCAGTTCGACGAGGCCATGCAGGTCATCAACCTTGCGCTCAACGAGGAGCGGTTCTCGTTTCACGGGGAGGTCTACGACTTTCCACCTCCGGGCATCCCCGATAGGGGAGACTTCGTCGACGAGCTCACCCTTGTCCCCCAGCCAATCCATCCCTTCGAGACGTGGCAGGCGGTCACCTCACCACCGACGTTGGAGCAGGTGCCCCGCTGGGGCTGGGGGGGCGTGTTCTGGAACAACCATCCGACGTTCACCAGGCAGAACTGGGACCGCTTCGGCGAGGTGTGGGAGGAGGCTCACGGGCGGGCCCTCGAGCGGGGCGAGAAGCGGATGCTGGTGCGCTGCGTGCATGTGGCCGACACCTACGAACAGGCGGTCGACGAGGTCCGACCCGGTCACGACGAGATGTGGAAGTTTCTCGGCCCCTATGGCTGGAGCAAGGGGTACATGGGCGAGGACGGAAAGCCTGCGGCTCCTGGTCTGATCCCCGGCCTGGAGGAGTCCATCGATCAGAAGATCTGGCTGGTCGGCACCGCCGACGACGTTGGCGAGCAGATCGAGTGGTACCGGGACCTGCTGGGTGTCGAGAACCTGATGTTGTTCCCGATGATGCCAGGGGACTCCTACACGGCGGTGGAGGACCAGTTGGGTCGGCTGGCCACCGACGTCCTGCCCCGGTTCTCCTGACAGGGACCCCACGGGTTCTGGTAGCGGCGTGACGGACGCAGAGGTCATCGTTGTCGGAGGGGGCCACAACGGCCTCATCTGTGGCGCCTACCTGTCTCGAGCCGGAGTCGACACGCTCCTCCTGGAGTCCAGATCGGATGTCGGGGGTTGTACCTCGACGGTCAGCGACCTGGGCGCCAGGTTCAACATCTGCCACTGTGATCACACCCTCATCCGGGCCATGCCAATTGCCGATGAACTCTCCCTGGCCGACCATGGCCTCCGCTACGTGGAGCCCGGCGCCGGTGCCATCTTTGCGTTCCACGACGGCGCTGAGCCCTGGGCGGTATTTCCAGACGCGGAGCAGACCATCGACGGGCTGGCAGCCGCGTATCCGTGCCAGGTTGACGCCTACCGGCGATATCTGCGTGACGCCCTACCGGTAGCCGAGCTGGTCATCGCAATGGCCGGGACCGTCCCGTCGGCACGCCGGTTCGCCGGGGTGGCCCTGCGTCGTGGGGCGAGGGGCATGGCGCGCCTTCTGGACTGGTCCAGATCCAGTGCCAGCGACGTCCTGGGCAGGTACTTCGATGACTGGCACCTCACGATGCCCGGTATCACCGTTGGTCCAAGTGTCTGGGGTCTTGCGCCGGACACGCCCGGAACCGGCCTTGCTGCCATCAACTACGCCAGCCGACACCTGGTGAGGAGCGGAAGGCCGGTCGGCGGAAGCGGAGCCCTGACCGACTCGCTGCAGGCCTCGATGGAGGCATCGGGTGGGCGGATCAGGTGCGACAGTCGTGTCGACCGGTTGATCGTGGACGCCGGAAGGGTCACGGGGGTGCGGCTCACCGACGGGACGCACCTCACAGCTGACGTGGTGGTGGCCGCATGCGACCCGGCCCGCGTGTTCGTGGACTGGTTGGGAGACCCTCCTGTTGCAGCCCGCCGGTGTGTGGAGAGGTGGCGCAACCTCCCGGTGGCTGATGGGTACGAGTCCAAGATTGATGCTGTCCTGAGCGGTCGACCGGTGCTTGCGGCAGGGTCAGGGTTGGCAGAGCGTCACCCGGACCTCGACCCGTTGGGCCAGTCCATGTACGTGTCGCCGTCGCCCGATCAGCTTGCATCCGCCCACCAGAGCAGGGGGCAGGGGAGGGTGGCGGAACGACCGACCCTCCTGTTTGACATGCCCTCCGTGTCGGATCCGACGATGGCGCCCGGCGAGGGGCGCCATGTGCTCAGCCTGGAGGTCCTGTTCACGCCCTACTTGCTCGAAGGTGGCTGGGAGGGCTCGGCTGAACCGGAACGCTGGCTTGGGATGTGGGCGGAGATGATGGAGCCAGGCGCCCTTAACCTGGTCGACTCGTGGCGGGTGATGACACCGAACCGTTACGAGAACGAGTTCGCCATGCACCGGGGACACACGCCGTCGTGCGCGGTCACGCCCCTGGCGGCATTCCTGGGGCGCCCCCGCGAGACGACGAGGTACCGCACGCCCGTGAAGGGCCTGTACCTGTCCGGTGCCGGAACCTTCCCGGGAGCCGGGGTGGTGGGTGCTGCCGGCCGCAATGCGGCCGATGCCGTCTACACCGATCTCCGGGGTGGTTCCCTTATCTGATGACGATCGGCAACTCACCGCTAGAAGGTTGTTCCCCGCTTCCGCTGAGCGTCAACCTCATGCCGGATGCTCCTGTTGGCGATGTCGTAGAGTTGGCGTCCCTCGCCGAAAGCTTGGGCTACCGACGATGCTGGGTGTACGACGAAGGCCTCGTGACGAGGGACGTGTACGTGACGCTTGCGGCAATTGCCCTCGCAACCGAGCGCATTCGGCTGGGACCCGGTATCACCAATCCGTACGTGCGTCACCCGGGGGTCACCGCTGCTGCGATTGCGACGCTTGATGAGTTGAGCGGCGGTAGAGCCTTCGTGGGAGTCGGTGCCGGCGGTGGCCTCACCCTTGATCCCCTTGGCATCAGACGACACCGCCCCCTCACAGCGGTGAGGGAGATGGTGGTCGCGCTGCGTGATCTGTTCGACGGGCGGACGGTCGACACTGAGGGTGCCGTGTCATCGTTCAAGTCGGCTTCCATCGGGTTTGCGAGGCCTGGTATCGAGATCATCATGGCTGGGCGGGGCCCCAGGATGACCAGGCTAGGCGGCGAGGTGGCTGACGGCTTCTATCTCAGTTTCATCCATCGAGACCTTGTCGAACGACACGTGTCGTCGCTTCGAGCCCTGGCTGAGGGAAGAGATCGGCCGTTCGAAATCATCTACTCGACGATGGTCGTGACCACCGATGCCGAGTTTCGTGAAGCCCGCGCCGCCCTCAGTTTCAGGTTGTTGGATTCGCCCCCGGAGGTGAAGGCGATGATTGGAATGAAAGAGTCAGAGGTAGAGGCCATACGGGACGCCTTGAGCACTGGGGGGCCGGCCCTGGCGGCGGACCATGTACGTGAGGAGTGGGTTCCACATTTCACGGTGGTTGGGTCCGTTGTAGAAGCCGGTGCAACGTTGCGAGATCTCGTGTCCCGGTACAGGATCGACGAATTCCAGTTACCGGTCTCGAAGGTGGATGGTGCAGCAGGGTTGATAGAGCGGACTGCAGTGGCCTTCCGGTCAGGGTGAGGTCAGGCCAGATATCCGGGTAGGTCCACGGGTGCATATGCCACACGTTCTCCGTAGTCGCGTCGTTCCCGCTTGTAGGTGGCGTCGATGCCTACCTTTGTGCCCACGCCCCTGGTGTCTGCCGTCGGATCCATTTCGTGGCCCTGGGCGCTCGCCACGGTAAACACATCATCTTCCCAATGAACCCGGTTGGTAATCGCCCAGTGGAGGTCTGACGGTTCGTGGATGTCGATGTCGCGGTCAATGACCACGACGTTTCGAATGTTGATGTGGGCTGCCATGGCAGCCATAGCGAGGTTCTTCGGGCTACCAGGATTGTCTCTGTCGATTTGAATGATCGCCAAGAACCCGTTTCCATAAGGTGGAATGTGGACGTCGGCGGTCGGATCCAGGTGGCGGACGAATCGGCGGAGAAGCGGCTCCCGGGGAAGGATGTTGCCGAGGTAGACATGCTCGTACCAGCCGGGCACGATCGTCTGGTAGATCGGATCGTCCCTCCAGGAGATTGAGGTCACCTCGAAGGTCGGGCTGTTCCATGTCTCCCCGTGGTAGCCGTGAAACTCGGCCAAGGGCCCCTCTGGTTTTCTGTCGGCTGGGTGCAGCATCCCCTCGACCACGATCTCGGCGGAGGCCGGAACATCGATATCGACCGTGGTCCCCTTGCACACCTCGATACCGGCACCTCGGATTGCGCCGGCAATGAACAACTCGTCCACCGGGGTCTTCACGCCGGCGGCGATCATGATCGCCGGATCGAGGCCTATCGCGAGAGCAATCGGAAACGGTGAGTCCGGTTCGTCACGCGATTTCCAAAAGGTTCCGACATCTCTCCACTCGTTCACGTTGAAGCCAAATCTGGTTGGACCCAACCTGAGCATCCGGTTGTAGCCGAGGTTGCCCCTTCCCGACACCGGGTCCTTAGCCACGGTCACGGCGCCGGTAATGAAGGCTCCACCATCTCCGCGGCTGTGCGTTGGAATTGGTAGGTCGAAATCGGCCAGGTCGTCGCCCGAGACCCGGTTCGCCTGCCAAGCGGCCTGTTCGATACGGACCGGCGCAATTCCGTTTGCCTGGTCGAGCACGCTGTCCATGACATCGATGATCTCGTTTGGCTGACATCCGAGGGCAATGGCGGTTCGTCGGTGAGACGCGATTCCGCCACAGAAGATCGGCCACCGGCTTCCATCTACGTTTTCGAACAATCCGGCACCGGTTCCGGTCCGGGCAAGAGCGGCGCCAACGTCAGCCAACTCGTGTCGGATAGATACTTGACGGCTGATGCGGGCCAACTGGCCGTCGGCCTCGAGCGCTTCGATGAAACCACGAAGGTCGTTGATAGCGGCCATTGGCAGATCCTATGGCAACGCCACCGGTCGGAGAACAGGTGGGTCAGCCTGTCCGGTGGATCCTGAGGTCCTGATCGGCTGATGCAACCAGGACACCTCTGCGGAAGACGCGTCGGGACATTGGGGCGTCGGCGATCGCTGCACGCACCGACGGTGCGTCGATCGCCACCAGGTCGGCTACATCGCCCGGCCGGATGGACGACTCGGGTAGGTCCAGGGCTCTTCGTGCGTTGGTGCTCACCATCGAGTACGAGTCGTCCGGGGTCTGGTGCCCTGCCATCACCATGAGGGCTGCGGTCTCCAACGGGTCGCTGCGGCCGACCAGGTTGAACGGATCCTGGACGTTGTCTGCTCCGGCGGCCACCAACACGCCTGCTTCCCGTAGGGCGGTTGTCGCTGTCAGGCCCCGGGGGGTAGCGGTCGGGCTGTCCCGGCCCTGGAGGAACAGGTTTGTCTGGGGCAGGGGAAACACCGATATCCCGGCCTCGGCTACCAGAGCGGCCACCTCGGCCTGCACCTCAGGTGACTGCAGTCCGAGCGTCACGCAGTGTCCCGCCGAGACCCCGTTGCCGAAACCGGAGCTAATAACCTGACGGGCGAGGTCGCGGAGGGTGAGCACCGACGGGTCGAGGGCCTCGTCGACATGGAGGTCAACACCGATTCCAGCTTCTGTGGCCACCTCGAGGGCGTGTGAGATCAGGCCGGGTCCGTCCGGGTCAAGGTGGGGACAGCCACCCACCAGGTCGGCTCCCACCTCGATGGCAGCAGCCAGTGCGGCCCTGTTGCCCTTACCTTCGGGACCCGTCATGGGGTTGCTCGTGAGGGCGACGATCTGGACGTCCATCAACCCGTTCATTCGGAGAGCTGCCTCGCGGACGGCCCGGATGCTCTGGATTCCTGAGCTCACGTTCACATGTGTGCGCACAGCCGTCGCCCCGTGAAGTAGCAGCAGTTCCATGGCCCTGGTCGCCCGTTCGGTTGTGTCTTGGTAGCTGAACCTGCCGGCGGAACTGGCTGACATCCATGAATCGATTGCTCCGCGGAGGTCGCCCGTCAGGTTTGGTACCGACTCCGCGGTGAGTGCCTTGTCGAGGTGGGCATGGGGTTCTGCCATAGCCGGCAGCACCAGCCATCTCTCAAGGTCTACGCCCGGCAGGCAGGTGTGGAGTGGTGATCCGGGCTTTCGGACCTCAGTTACAAGGCCGTCAAAGGTATGGATGTCTACCACTCGACCGTCGGCCAGCTTGGCATCACGTAGTACGAATTCAGTTGTTTCCACGACGCTCCATGTTCACGTTCGGTGACCGGCTTGATGCTAGCGACGGCCTCCAGAACCAGAACATCCGGAGGGTAGTGTCGTGAGGCTCCGTGGTAGGAATGGTCCGGTGGGCTGATTTCATGTGAACGAGATGTCGGAATGGGAGTACAGGGTATGAGACGGGTGGTGCTCGGTTTGACCGGAGCCAGTGGAGTTGCATTCGGAATACGCGCCCTTGAGATGCTCGTCGGCGTCGATGGCATCGAGTCTCATCTGATCGTCACCTCTGCGGCGAGGTTGACCATTGGTCTAGAGACGGATCTCTCCGTAGCCGAGGTTGAGGGCCTCGCCGACGTGGTCCATCCCGTCAGGGATATCGCTGCCGGTCCCGCCAGCGGGTCATTTCAGACTGCCGGAATGCTCGTAGCCCCCTGCTCGATTCGAGCGCTCTCAGCCATTGCGAACTCCCACAGTTCTGACCTCCTGGTAAGGGCCGCTGACGTAACGCTCAAAGAGCATCGACCACTCGTGCTTATGGTCCGTGAGGCGCCGCTACATCTGGGGCACCTGCGCCTGATGTCCCAGGTGGTGGAGATGGGTGGGGTCATCTACCCGCCGGTACCGGCTCTCTACACCCGCCCAGAGACCCTCGACGACATGGTGTCCCACACCGCTGCTCGGGCCCTTGACTTGTTGGGTGTTGAGATAGATGGCATGGAGCGCTGGCTAGGGTGACGCCATGTCCGGATGCCTCGCCGACCTGTCAGGGCCGAGTATCTCAGATGCCGTAGGCGTCGATTCGATCATCCTGCTCCCCGTTGGTGCCATCGAACAGCATGGTCCCCACCTGCCCCTGTCGGTCGATGCCGTCATCGCCGAAGAGGTGGCCTCGGCGCTGCTCACCGCAGTCGGTGACGACGTCGACCTGTGGCTACTCCCGACCCTTGCCGTATCCAAGTCCAACGAGCACGCCTGGTCGCCCGGAACCCTCTGGTTGAGTTCCGAGACGATGCTGCGGGTCCTTGGCGACATCGCCGCCTGCGTGGCGACCACCCCTGCGCGGAGGCTCGTATTCCTGAATGCCCACGGCGGAAACACGTCGCTACTTTCGGTGGCCTGTCGGGATATCCGGGTGAGACACGACCTGTTGACCTTTCTCGTGCACCCGTCCCTGCCGCCTGCGTCGGGTGGCACGAGCACCGAGGAGGAGCTCGGCATGGGAATCCACGGTGGTCTCAACGAGACCTCGGTCTTCGCCCACCTGCGACCAGGAGAGGTCGACATGGACCGTGCCGTCCGTAACGTCCCCGAGTGGATGGCAGGCAACCCGTCGGTCCGCTTCGGCGGTCCGGTCCAGTTCGGGTGGACAAGCCGGGACTTTGGACCCGGCGGCCACATCGGTGACCCCACCGGCGCCAACCCCGAGTTGGGCCGGAAGTTGTTCGATGCGGCAGTGGCCAGCCTCGCTGAGCAGATGTGCGAGATCGCCGGATTCGACTTCAGGGCTTGAGCAGGCGTTTCACGGCTGGTCATATCTGGGGCATGATGTCCCGGTGCCGATGACCGCCGAGTTCACCATTGAACCGTTCGTCGAGGGCGATCCGGGACCCCATGTTCTGGCCGCCATCGAGGTTGCGGAGTCGGCCGGGCTGGCTGTTGAGATCGGGCCGTTCGGCACCTCGGTCAGCGGTGACCCCGAGGTGGTTCTGTCTACGGTCGATGGAATCCTCAGGGCCGCGGTGGCCAACGGGGCTACCCGGATTTCCCTCCAGGTGAATACCGGGTAGCGGGCCGACCTCGCCCTGACAGACCGGTGGCGCGTCCATCGAAAACCTGACAGAGTGTTGAACGTCCAGGTGCGAGATGAACAGGGGTCGATGCAGCGACCCTGATCGCGTCTGGCGAAAGGAGAATATCGAATGACGATCCACAGGCGCCTGCTCGGCCTCTTGGCGGTGGTCCTTACGCTCGGAATGGTGGCCTCGGCCTGCGGCTCCGACGAAGGTGCGGATACCAAGGCGGCGTTCATCTACGTTGGTCCGGTCGGCGACGCTGGCTGGACCTACGCCCATGATCAGGGAAGGGTCGCCGCTGCGGCCGAGACCGGCGTGGAAACGGCGTACGTCGAGGCCGTTCCCGAGGGAACCGCAGACTTCGGCAACCACGTCCGCGACTTCATAGACCAGGGCTACAACGTGATCATTGGAACGTCGTTCGGCTATATGGACGACATGCTGGCACTTGCCGACGAGTACCCCGATGTCGTCTTCGAGCATGTTTCCGGATTCAAGCAGAACGACACCAACTTCGGTAACACCTTCGGGCGAATGTACGAGCCCCGGTACCTGACCGGAATGGTCGCCGGCTCTGCAACCGAGTCGAACCTGCTCGGCTACGTGGCGGCGTTCCCGATTCCCGAGGTAATCCGGGGAATCAACGCATTCACGCTCGGTGTGCGGGCAGTCAACCCGGATGCCCAGGTTGAGGTGATCTGGACAAGCACCTGGTTCGATCCAGCGGTCGAGGGCGATTCTGCCCAGGCCCTGCTCGACAAGGGCGCTGACGTGATCGCGATGCACCAGGACTCCACCGCCGCAGGCGAGAAGGCCGAGGCGGCCGGTGCCCGGTGGGTCTCCTACAACTCCGACATGAGCGCGTTCGCACCCAATGCATTCCTCACGGCTCCGGTCTGGGACTGGGGCCCGCGCTATGTCGAGATCATCGAGGCCGCCAAGGCCGGCACCTACAAGCCGGATTCCTACTGGGGCTCCATGGCAGACGGGGTTGTCGACATCGCTGACATCGCAGCCGACGTTGACGCAGGCGTGAAGGCAGCCGTCGCCGACAAGAAGGCGGCGATCATCGCGGGCAACTTCCACGTCTTCAGCGGCCCGATCAATGATCAGGACGGCCACCTTGTGGTGGCTGCGGGCGAGACCATGGACGATGGGTCCATGCTCGGAATGGACTTCTTCGTAGAGGGAGTGATCGGCTCCACGGGCTGAGCCGCAAAATACCCGAGTACATGACCGTCGGCGCCGAGGGGGGGGGATCCCCCGGCGCCGTCGGCGCGTCTGCCCGCTGATCCCGGAGATGAGAATGCGATTTCGCACATAACCAGCGCTGGAGACCCCACAAGCGATTCCGCGGTCGAGTTGAGCGACATCTGGAAGCGGTTCCCCGGGGTGGTGGCGAACGCCGGGGCCAACCTGAGTGTTTCCCGGGGCAGCATCCACGCCGTGCTCGGCGAGAACGGTGCCGGCAAGTCGACGCTGATGAACGTGTTGGCAGGTGTCTATCGACCCGATGAGGGTGAGGTCCGTGTTGAGGGGGTGGCACACAGGTTCCGTACCCCCGCCGACGCCCTTGCTGCAGGGATCGGCATGGTGCACCAGGAGTTCCGCCTGGTGCCCTCGTTCACTGTGGCCGAGAACGTGGTTCTCGGAGCTGCCGCCAGGATCCTGCGACGCCAGGCCATCGAGGACGAGGTGGCGGACCTAGCTGAGCAGTTCGGCCTGGCCACCCGACCCGATCGTCCGGTGTGGCAACTGTCGATGGGTGAGCGACAGAGGGTCGAGATCCTCAAGGCCCTGTGGCGTGATGCACACATCCTGATTCTGGATGAACCGACAGCGGTGCTCACACCGGCTGAGGCCGACGAATTGGGGGTTGTTCTCAGGGCAATGGCCGACGCCGGCAGGTCGGTGATCTTCATAAGCCACAAGCTTCACGAGGTAACCGGTTTTTGCGACGAGGCAACCGTGCTGCGGGGAGGCCGGACGGTCGCAGCCTCAGTGAGGGTCGCTGATACCGATGCCGGCGAGTTGGCATCGCTCATGGTCGGATCCTCACCCATGACGACCGAGCGGCCACCGGCCCATCCGGCAGGCCCGCCACTCCTTGAGGTCTCCGGCCTGTCGGCGCTCGGTGACCGTGGACTACCGGCACTTCAGTCGGTCGACCTGACTGTCAGGTCCGGTGAGATTGTCGGCATTGCCGGGGTGGCCGGCAACGGCCAGCGGGAGCTATGCCAGGTTGTGGCGGGCCTGCGGTCGGCGACAGCCGGAACCGTCCACCTCGCCGGCGACGACCTGACCGGGGCGTCACCAAGGAAGCTCTTTCAGGCGGGGCTCGGCTACATCCCCGAGGACCGGCTCGGCGTTGGTCTGGCTCCGCGACTGTCGGTGGTCGACAACTCGATCCTACGTACATACGAGGCTCACCGCCGTGGCCCGTTCATCGTCGCTGAGAGGGCCGAGGCCCACTGCGTCGACCTGGTCGAGAGGTTTGGTGTGCGCACCGGTCCCCTTGACGACCCCATGGCCGGGCTCTCCGGCGGAAACCTGCAACGCCTTTTGGTAGGACGTGAGTTGAGCGGGCGACCCCGGGTGGTGGTGGCGGCCCAGCCGACCCGCGGGCTTGACGTGCAGGGGGTCAAGGCCATCCAGGACCTCCTCGTCGAGGCGAGGGACGAAGGCGCTGCTGTGCTGCTGGTCTCAGAGGACCTCGACGAGTTGTTGACCCTCGCCGACCGTCTGGTTGTCATGCACGACGGTGAGATCGTCGGCGAGTTTGATCCCACCACGGCTGCCCGGTCCGAGATCGGTGAGGCCATGATCGGTCACGGCGCGGGAGTCGGCTCGTGAGCCGGCCGGTTCTCGTCCGGCGTGAGCAGGCCCTGCGGGGCGGTCAACCGCTGTCGTTCGCAATAGGCCTCGTGGTGGCACTCACTATCGGAATCGTGTTGTTGCTTGGTGCCGGGCACGACCCTGTCGCCATCTACGAGCGCATGTTCGTCGCTGCGCTGGGTGACCCCGACTCGTGGTCGGTGACCCTGAACCGGGCGGTGCCCCTGGGCCTGGCTGGTCTGGCGGTGGCAGTTGCCGGGTCAATGGGGCTCTGGAACATCGGAGCCGAGGGTCAGATCCTGGCCGGGGCGATGATGGCTGCGGGGGTGGCGAGGATCGGTGAGGGTTGGCCGGGTCCGGTACTTGTGACCGCCATTCTGGTCGGCGGCGTGGTCGGCGGGAGCCTGTGGGCACTTGGCCCGGCGGTGGCCCGGTCCCAGATCGGGGTGAACGAGATTCTCACGACCCTGATGCTCAACGAGGTGGCGCTGCGGCTCGTCCAGTGGCTCATCCACGGCCCCTGGAAGGACCCTGACTCGTTCAACTTTCCACTGGCCCCCATGATCCCTGACCATGGTCGCCTGCCGACCCTGTTCGGGCGTGCCCATGTAGGGGTGATCGTCGCGCTTGTCGTCATCGCCCTCTTCGCCGTCGCAGTGAACCGGACTGCATGGGGATTCGAGTTGCGCGTGGCTGGCTCGTCGGGGGCGACCGCCCGTTACGCCGGCATTTCGCTTGAGCGCAAGACCGCAACGGTCCTGGTTATGGCCGGTGGGGTGGCGGGCCTTGCCGGCGGAATTGAGCTGGCCGGGACGGCGGACAGGTTGACCGAGGGAATATCCAATGGCTTCGGCTATGCGGGCATCATCGTGGCGGCCCTGGCTCTTATGCGGCCGTCGGGCGTTGCTGCCGTGGCAGTGCTCTTCGGCGCTGTCCAGATAGGTGGTCAGAGCATCCAGACGATGGGTGTCTCGTCGTCGGTCTCCACCATCCTCCAGGCACTGATCCTCTTCGGGGCAATAGGCGCAGGTGTGTTGAGCCGCTACCAGGTTCGTATGGTTCCCGGCGATCCCGGCGATCCCGGCGGCGACGGTGTTCAGGTGGGAGAGGCCACATGAACGAGGCGTCCCTCATCGGCCTGTGTGCAGCGACGGTGTCCTTCGGCGCCCTCCTCTACCTGGCTGCTCTGGGCGAGATGGTGTCCGAGAAGGCTGGGATCTTGAACCTGGGTGTCGAGGGAATGATGGCCATGGGGGCTGTAACCGGCTTCATGACCGCTCTGGAGTTTGGCAACCCGTGGTTGGCCCTGGCGGTGGCCGTGATGGCCGGCGCCCTGACAGCACTGCTTCACGGCTGGTTCACGGTCGTGTTGGGAGCCGAACAGGTCGTTTCGGGCCTGTCGCTCACGATTCTGGGCCTGGGTCTGGCCGCCTACCTTGGCAAGAACGCTGTCGGCCGACCGCCCGGCGCCGTGCTGGCACCGGTCGACTGGCCGGTCCTGTCAGACATCCGCTGGCTGGGGCCGGTTCTCTTCCAGCAGTCGCCGATGGTCTACCTGTCGGTCCTGGCCGGTGTGGTTGTCTGGTTCGTTCTCAGTCGGACACGGACCGGCCTCGCCCTGCGGGCGGCAGGGGAGTCGGCGTCTACGGCCGATGCAGCAGGCCACTCCGTGGTCGGCCTCCGCCTCGCAGCAGTTGCAGTAGGCGGAGGCCTGGCCGGCGCTTCCGGTGCATACCTCACCCTCTCGCTCACCCCGCAGTGGGCTGAGGGGATTACGGCCGGTCGGGGTTGGATAGCCGTTGCGCTGGTGATCTTCGGTGCGTGGAAGCCGGGTCGGGTAGCTCTGGGAGCGCTGCTGTTCGGCGGCACGCTGGCGCTCAAGACCAGGCTTCAGACCTTCGGCGTGGACTTCTCACCGATCCTCCTGTCGATGCTTCCATACCTGTTGACCATCGGCGTTCTGGTCGTGATCTCAATCAGGGCGAGGAACCGTCCATCGCCGGCTCCCGCCTCGCTTGGCATCGCCTACCGGCGCGAGGAACGCTGACGGACGATCAGCGTTCGACGCCGGTGAGCAGAACCATCACCGTGTCGTCGTCGCCGACCATGCCCTGGCGTCGGGCTGCCAGGAGGCCTGCCAGGCCGGCAGTTCCGGTCGGGTCGGCAGGCACCTCGGTGTGGTCGCGGATGAGGCGGTGGGCCTCGGCCACCTCCGCCTCGGTCGCCACCACGGGAGAACTGCCGTCTTCGAGCATTGTGGCCACGATCGGCTGCCAGTCGTAGACGATGTCGTCGAGGATGCCCGTGGCCAGCGAGCTCGGGTCGTCCCAGGGCCACATGAAGTCGGAGTCATCGGTGTTGGTGATCGCGGTCAGGGGATCGTCGAGTTGCCGCACAAGCCTGAAGGCGCGGTCGAGGGGTGCGCAGCCCTCGGACTGGACGGGGTACAGCGGTGGCCTGCCAGCCAGAACCCCCAGGTCAGCCGCCTCGGCAAGTGCCTGGACAGTGGAGCTGGCCAGGGCACCACCGCCGACCTGGATGAACAGCAGACAGGTCTCGGCCTCGGGGCCGGCAGGGGCGGCCATGTCTGAGGCCAGCTCGAACCCGAGGGTCCGCCCGCCGTCGATGGTCATCGGGTTCTCGGTTCCCTGGCATGTGAACGGGACCGCACCGTCGGCGACCAGTTCCCGGGAGCGCAGAACACACGGATCGCCGATCTCGTCCTGTCGGCGCTCGCAGACGGTCACACGGGCACCCAGGTCGTCGAGCCTCGCCAGCACGGTGGCATCTGCCCATGTTGGAACGTGGACGGTGAGAGGCCTGCGGGCCGCCCGAGCGACGACTGCGGCGGCCAGGGCGGCGTTGCCACAGGATGCGATGACCAGCGGGGTGTCGGTGGGCGTGTTGTCAACCTCGAGGTGGAGGGCCAGCGCGAACAGGTGCCTTGCCTTGTGGGTCCCAGAGACGTTGCCGGTCTCGTCCTTTCCCACTATCCGGCCTGTGTGGCCGATGGCAGAACCGACCGTGCTCAGGTCGACCAGTGGCGTGTGGCTGAACCCGGTGCCGTCGATCTCGGCCACGGCGTCATCGAGTCGGCGCACGATGTCAACGAACACTGCGTCGTTGATCCCTGCCTCGATGGCCCGATGATGGGACCAGAGCATGGTCCTGTAGCGGACGAACGGGTTGGGGTCGTCGTCCAGTTGGTCTGAGCCGCCCGGCCAGCGGGCACCCGGAGGGGTGCCAAGCCAGCCAACGGGCCTTTGCTCGGAGGTCACCCGGCGTTCAGTCGGTCGACACGCCCGTCTGGGCGTTGAACTCGTCGATCATGGAATCCCAGGCTGGGGCGAGACCCTGAACCTGTTTCCAGAAGGACTGCTGGCGGCGCGCTTCGAAGTCCTCGAACTCGACTCCCTGCTGTTCAACCCAGGTGAAGTAGCCCAGGTTGAAGATTCGGTCCCTGCCGAAGTCGTCGAGAACCTCGACGTCTTGAGTGTCGGCTCCTGTCAGGTGCTCGGCGATGGCCTCTGTGGCCTCGCCTGAACCGAAGCCGCCGGCATATCTGCCTGCAGCCATCGACTCACGCTCGCTGCCGTACATCTCGGCTCCGTCGGTGGCGACGGTGACGATGGCGTCTTCGGGGCCCAGGTCGAGGGTGCGGGCGGTCTTGATCGATGCAAGGACGTTGCAGATGCTGGAGAGGCCCAGGTGGCCGAGCTGGTCGATGATGCCCGGGTCGACACCGTGTGCGTCGGCCAGCACCGCTCTGCCGGCGTCGGTGTTGAACACGACACCCAGCTCGTCGCACGATCGGTCGCTGATCGCCACGATCACATCGGTGTTGGTGACGTTGTGAATGAGGGGAATGTGCTTGTCGCCGATGCCCTGGATGTTGTGCTCGCCGAACCCGTTGTTGAGCATCGTGGGGCACTCGAGGGCCTCGACGGCGACGATCCTGGCACCGTGGTCGGACTTGAGGCGTTCGCCTGCAGCGAGGGTGCCGGACGAACCGGATGCGGCAACGAAGGCCGCCAGCCTGAGACCGGGCCGCCTGTCGCGGTTGTGCTCGTAGATGTGCTCCAGCGCACGGCCGGTCACCTCGTGGTGGCCGACGTGGTTGGCGAACTCGGTGAACTGGTTGAAGATGAAGTTGCCGGGGTCGAGGCTGAGCTCGTCGCAGGCGTCGTAGATCTCCTTGACGTTGCTCTCAGAACCGGTGGTGCGGATCACGTCGTCGGGATCGGCGATCCAGCGGTCGAGCCACTCGAAGCGCTCGCGGCTCATGTTCTCGGGCAGCACGGCGACCCCACGCGACTCCATGAGGGTCGAGATGGCCACTCCGCCACGGGCGTAGTTGCCAGTTGACGGCCAGATCGCACGGTGCACGGTGGGGTCGAACTGGCCGGTCACGATCCGGGGAGCCAGGCAGGCGTAGGCGGCCAGGACCTTGTGTGCTCCGATCATGGGGAAGCGGTTGCCGAATGCCACGATGATCGGGGCCTCCACACCGGTCAGCTCGGTTGGGAGGACCACATGTTCGGGAACGTCGACGATGCCTCCGTGGAGGTCGTTGTACCAGTGGACCCGGAACAAGTTGAGTGGGTCGGCGGCGTCACGGTCGATGTCGGCGAGGCGACTCCGTATCCCGTCGGGGATGCTTGACGGGTCGGCCAGTTGAGCGAAGGTGGGAAGAACGATTCCACAAGACCTGAAGCGGTCGACGCTGCGCTGGTAGCCGGCGTCGTCGATGAGGTCGGTGAGCAGGCCGAACCTGCTGTGGTCGAAGTTCTCTGGAACGCTCACTAGATATCTGTCTCCCGGTGGGTTGTCGTGGCTGATGCCCCTGATTGGAGGCTCAGGTTACCGCCGACGGCAGGCCCGTGTTGACAAAGTGTGTAAGCGGTCATTTGGCACAGAAACCGCAGATCAGTCGGTATGCCGCGGATTCCGGGCCCGATGGTGCGAGGCTATGGGGCCATGTTTCGTAGGGTAATTCAGGTCGTTGTGACCTTGTGCGTGATCGCCGCGGGCGGTGTGTTGGCTTCACGCGCCGCCGAACCCTCGGTGCGGCCCGTTCTCTACCCGGCTCCACCAACCACGGTCGCTCCACCGACCACCACAACCACGGTGCCGCCGACCACCACGGTGGTGGTTCCGCCCTCAACGACGGCCGCTGATGTGGTTCCCGTCTCTACAACCGTGCCTGGCGCACCCGCGACCACCACGGCTCCTCCACCCGCTACCACCACCACGATTCCCATCGACGAGGAGGCCGTCCTCACCGCCCACTACGTGTGGGGCAAGAGCACCGCTGCCAGAACCCTCCAGACAGTCCTCGGCGTGACCGTCGACGGCTGGTACGGACCTGCCACGAGGTCCGCCCACCTGGCCGAGAACGCAGCCCGGGGCTTAGGTGCCGGCGGGGTTCCACCGGTGCCCACCACCACGACCGCACCACCCACGACCGCACCACCGGCAGGCGATGCCCCGGCCTCGACCGCTCCGTCGGTGACAGTTCCCTCCACGTTCGGTGGCATGGGTGCCGAACTGGTTGCGCAACTCCTGGGCCAGCCGTGTATCGCCGACGGTGACCTGGGTGACTGCCCGCCCGAGATCGACGCTCTCATCAGCGGCCTGGTGGGCTGAGGAACAGACCCGAAGGCTCCTTGCCGGACATCTTGAGTATCGAACATATGTTCGATATGGTCGGAGGCCGTGCCCAGCCCCGTCCCCTACGCCGAGTTGCACTGCCACTCGCATTTCAGCTTTCTCGACGGCGCCTCTGACCCCGCCGAGCTGGTGGCTGAGGCATCCCGGCTGGGGCTGAGTGCCCTGGCCATCACCGACCACGACGGCTTCTACGGGGTGGTCCGGTTCGCCGAGGTGGCCCGACAACATGGCCTGCCCACGGTGTTCGGTGCCGAGCTCACAATCGATGCCCCGTCACCCCGTACCGGTTCCCCGGACCCTCCAGGTGTCCATCTGGTGGTGCTTGCCGAGGGGCCGGCCGGGTATGCCCGGCTGGGTACTGCCATTACCGAGGCGCAGCTGGCCGGAAGCAAGGGCCATCCGCGGCTCTCCCTCGACATGCTGACCGGGTTGTACGAGGGAGCGGCTGGGGAGGGACACGCTCCCTGGATGGTGCTCACAGGTTGTCGCAAGGGGGCTGTACCCGCCGCCCTCGTCAGCGATGGTCCGTCGGCTGCCCGTCGTGTCCTCGACGACCTGGTGGCCCGGTTCGGCCGAGACCGGGTGGCCGTAGAGCTCTGGGACCACGGCAACCCCATCGATGCAGGCAGGAACGAGGCTCTGGCCCGGTTGGCCGTGTCGGCCGGGGTCACGGCGGTGGCCACCAACAACGTCCACCACCACGACCTCTCCCGTCGCCGCCTGGCGACCGTCATGGCCGCTGTGCGGGCCCGTCGCTCCCTCGAGGAACTGGACGGCTGGCTGCCGGCGGCCGGCAGCGCCCACCTGCGTTCCGGGGCCGAGCAGGCCCGCCGCTTCGCCCGCTTCCCCGGCGTGGTCGAGGTTGCAGCCGAACTGGGGGAACGCTGCGCCTTCGACCTTGACCTGATAGCCCCCGACCTGCCTCCCTACCCGTGTCCCGACGGGCTGGACGAGATCGGCTACCTGCGTCGCCTGGCCGAGGCCGGCGCCGCCGACCGCTACGGGCCACGGGGGTCCGAGCGGGTCGCCGGGGCGTGGGAACAGGTCGACCACGAGCTGGCCGTCATAGGGCAACTCGGGTTCGCCGGTTACTTCCTCGTGGTCTGGGACCTGGTGCAGTTCTGCCGCCGCTCCGACATCTACTGCCAGGGCCGAGGGTCGGCCGCCAACTCGGCGGTCTGCTACGCCCTCGGCATCACCAACGCCGACGCTGTGGGCCTGGACCTGCTGTTCGAGCGTTTCCTGTCGCCTGAGCGCGACGGGCCACCCGACATAGACATAGACATCGAGAGCGGTCGTCGTGAAGAGGTCATCCAGTACGTCTACGGCCGTTACGGGAGGCGTCACACCGCCCAGGTGGCCAACGTCATCACCTACCGGGCCCGCTCGGCGGTGCGCGACGTGGCCAGGGCACTGGGCTACGCCCAGGGCCAACAGGACGCCTTCGCAAAGGGGCTGGAGCGTAGGTCCCGGGTGGGAGGCACCGGGAGCGTCCCGGCTCAGGTGGCCAAGATGGCCGACGAGTTGTGCGATGCCCCCAGGCATCTGGGCGTCCACTCGGGCGGCATGGTCATCTGTGACCGTCCCCTGGCCGAGGTCTGCCCGATCGAGTGGGCAACCATGGCCGACCGCAGCGTCCTGCAGTGGGACAAGGAGGACTGCGCCGCCGTGGGCCTCGTCAAGTTCGACCTGTTGGGTCTCGGCATGTTGAGCGCCCTCCACGGGGCCGTTGACCTGATCGCCGCCCACGAGGATGTGCAGGTGGACCTGGCCCACCTGCCCCAGGAGGACGGTGTCTACGACATGGTCTGTGCCGCCGACACCATCGGGGTGTTCCAGATCGAGAGCCGCGCCCAGATGGCCACCCTGCCCCGGCTGCGGCCCCGCTGCTTCTACGACCTGGTGGTCGAGATAGCCCTGATCCGTCCGGGACCCATCCAGGGCGGGTCGGTGCACCCCTACATCAGGCGCCGCAACGGCCGTGAGCCGGTCGCCTACCCGCATCCCCTCTGCGAGAAGGCCCTGTCGAGGACCCTCGGGGTGCCGCTGTTCCAGGAGCAGCTCATGCAGCTGTCCATGGACGTGGCAGGGTTCAGTGCCTCCGAGGCCGACAGCCTGCGTCAGGCCATGGGTTCCAAGCGCAGCCGTGAGCGCATGGCCGCGCTGCAGGAGCGCTTCACGGCCGGGGCCGCCGAACGGGGGGTGCCGCCGGAGACCATCGCTGAGATCTGGGAGAAGCTGGCTGCATTTTCGGACTACGGCTTCCCCGAGAGCCACTCGGTGTCCTTCGCCCACCTGGTGTACTCCAGCTGCTGGCTCAAGCTCCACCACCCGGCGGCGTTCTGCGCAGCCCTCCTGAACGCCCAACCCATGGGGTTCTACGCCCCCCACACCCTGGTCCAGGACGCCCGCCGCCACGGGGTGGAGGTACGCACCCCCGACCTGAACCTGTCCGGTGCAGGAGCGACCCTGGAGGCCTCAGGCCCCGCAGTGAGGCTGGGCCTGGGGTCGGTGAGGGGGGTGGGCGACGACCTGGCCGAGCGGATTGCCGCCGGTCGGCCGTACCGCTCCATCGAGGACCTGCAGCGCCGGATCGGGCCCGGCAGCGACGTCATGGAGGCCCTCGCCACCGCAGGGGCCTTCGGGTGCTTCGACGTTGACCGCCGCTCGGCCCTCTGGTCGGCGGGCGCCCTGGCCGCCTCGGGTGCCGACCGCCTACCGGGCGTCGTGACCGGGGTGGAGCCACCAGCGCTGCCCGGGCTCTCAGAACCCGATACCGCCAGGGCCGACCTCTGGGCCACGGGGGTCTCGCCCGACGGCCACCCGACCAGATTCGTGCGCGAGCGCCTGATGGCCGAGGGGGTACTCACCGCAGCCGATCTGGCGTCGGTGGCGGACCGTCAACGGGTGGTGGTGGCCGGCGTGGTGACACACCGCCAGCGGCCACCCACCGCCGGAGGGGTCACCTTCGTGAACCTCGAGGACGAGACAGGCCTCGTCAACGTGATCGTCTCGAAGGGCTGCTGGGCCCACCACCGTGAGGTGGCGGCAGGGGCGGTGGCCCTCCTGGTGAGGGGCAGGGCCGAGGTGGCAGACGATGCCGGGAGGGTCGTCAACGTGGTTGCCGAGCGCCTTGAGCCCCTCAGTCTGGCCAGCCCCGGCAAGGCCAGAGACTTCCGTTGAGGCGGGATAACCGGTGATCCGGCGTAATGCGCCGCCGGGGAGCGGGCTGGCGACCACACTGGTGCAATGCGTTCTGTTCGTCGCGCCCCCGTAGCAGCCACCTCGGCTGACACCAGGCAACGGTTCGTCGCGCTCCTGATCGGGGTGCTGGCCGCATCGGCAGGCGGTCTGGTGCTGGCCGCAGCCGACGGGACCCTGCGCGACCTGCCCGGCCTGCTGCTCCTGGTGCCCGGGGCCATCGCGCTGCGGGGCAACGTGTTCGGTGCCATGGGCAGCCGGCTCGGAACTGCCGTCCACGCCGGAACGTTCAGGCTGGGGATGCACTCCGAGGGGGTCGTGATCCAGAACCTCACGGCTGCCGCCGCACTGACCCTCGTCCTCAGCGTGGTGCTTGCAATCATGGCGAAGGGGACAGCAATCGTGTTCGGCATCAGCCCCACGATGACCCTCGCCGACTTCGTGGTCGTCTCGGTGCTGGGTGGCCTTCTGGCGTCGGTGGGGGTTGGCCTGGCGACGATGGGCCTGGCCGCCGGTTCGGTCCGCTTCGGCTGGGACCTCGACAACGTGATGGCACCACTTGTCAGCACGCTCGGCGACCTGGCAACGGTGCCCGCGCTGGTGCTGGCGGCGGCCGTTGCCGGGCGAAGTGGCGTGACCGGGCTGGTCGGAGCGGTCTCCGTCGTCGTCGCAAGCCTCTCGCTCGTGGCCGCATGGCGAAGCCGCCGGGAGCAGGTTCGCACCATCGTGCGCCAGTCGGTACCCGTGCTGGGAGCTGCGGCCCTCCTGGACCTGATTGCCGGTGTGACAGTCGAGCGGCGTCTCGACGACCTGCTTGCCGCCGAGGCGGTGCTGATCCTGCTTCCCGCATTCCTGGGGGCAGCAGGAGCCCTGGGCGGCATCCTGTCGAGTCGCCTCTCCACCCAGTTCCACCTGGGGCTCGACGATGCAACCCCGCTCCCCAGCAGGGCCAGCCTCCGCGACATGCGCAACCTCGTCACCCTGGCCGTTCCCGTGTTCCTGCTGGCGGCTGTGGCCGCCCACCTGGCTGCTGAGGCCACCGGCCAGACCACACCGGGACTGGGCGACCTGGTGGTGCTGACCCTCATGGCGGGCCTCGCCGCAACAATCTTCGTGATCGTGGTCGCCTACTACACGACCATGGCAGCCGTCCGCTTCGGCCTCGACCCCGACACCTACGGCATTCCGGTCGTCACCTCGACGCTGGATCTTGCCGGTGCGTTCACCCTCATCCTGGCGATGGTCGCCGTGGGGGTGGCGTGATGATCCCCCTCTTCTTTCCCCGTAGACCCGTATTCCCGAATACCCATCGACCCGGTGGGCGTACCATTCACCCCATACATCCAACGAGGAACTGATGGACGACAGACCCCGCAACCTGCGGGCCATGCTGGCAGAGGCCAAGGACACATCCGAGCTGATGGTCGACCTCGCCTACGCATCGGTCTACTTCAACGACCCCGACATGGCCGAGGAGGTCGACGAGCTCGAGGCCCAGATGAGCGAGATGGTGCACGATATGCGCGCCGTGTGCGTTCTGGCCGCCCGAAGCCCACGTGAGGCCGAGGGCATGTCGTCGGTGCTGCAGGTTGTGTCGGCAATTGAGCGCATCGCCAACGACGCCGTGGACATCTCGCGCATCGTCACGCGCCGCCTCGGAATACCGCAGCAACTGGTTGCCGACCTGTCCGACGCCGAGGAGGTGTCACACAGGGTCCTGGTGCGCGAGGGCTCCCACATGGCGCACCGGCCGCTGGAGGCACTGGAGTTGACGGTGCAGGCCGGTATGCGCGTCATGGCCGTGCGCCGGGGTGGCAGGTGGATCACAGACGTGGATGGTGACACGGTCCTGGTGCCCGACGACGTGCTGTTCCTGCGAGGATCACCCGAGGGCATCACCCGCCTGCGTGAATTGGCCGCAGCGCCGGTCTGGGAGCCGCCCCGTGCGGCCGACGGCAAGGACCTGACAGATCTGGATCGGGCAGTCGACGTGCTCGTCGAGATGAAGAACCTTTCCGAGGCTGCCGTAGGCCTCGCCTACAGCGCCCTGGTCCTGGCGGACCGGGGCCTGGCGGCCGAGGTGCGCCACCTCGAGGACCGTCTCGACGAGATGAAGAACCAGTTGGAACTCTGGGTGCTCAGGTCCGCCGGTAGCGACCTCGACCCTTCAGAACTGCTGGGCGTTCTCCAGTTGGCCCAGGCCGCCGAGGACATCGGCGACCAGGCCCAGGCAATGGTGTGGCTGATCGAGGAAGAAGAGGAGCTCCACCCCATTCTCGGTATTGCCCTGGGGGAGGCCGACGAGGTTGTGGTTCGCTATCCGGTGGCAGCCGGTTCAGCCGTGGACGGCTCCACCCTCTCGGACCTGCAGCTCAACATCGAACCCGGCTTCACGGTGCTGGCCGTGCGGCGCGGAGGCGGCTACGTGTACAGGCCACGCGGACCGGTGGTCCTTGCGGTCGGCGACGAGATCATCGCCAGCGGCCCCGACGAGGGCCGGGTGCTGCTGGCCCGCCTCTGCGGCTGGGACCTAGTTGAGGAGGAAGAGGGCGAAGACGAACTGGTCCCCGTGGCCGGCTAGGAGTTGTCGCCCTCGGGCCCTGCTGAACTGTCGGCCGCAATGTTGTCTGCAGGATCTCCCCTGAATAGTTCGGCTATCGCTCCGAGCGAGCCCATGGTGGAGCTCAGTTCTGCGGGTAGGAAGATCTTGGTGGCCTGGCCGTCGGCGATGGTGCCCAGGGCCTCGAGGTACTTGATGGCGATCAGGTCAGGCGTGGGGTCGCCCTCGTGGATGGCGCTGTAGACCTTGAGCACGGCCTCGGCCTCACCCTCGGCCACGGTCAACTGCCGGTAGCGCTCGGCATCGGCAACGGCCTGGATGGCCTGGGCCTCGCCCTCGGCCTCAAGGATGGCCTGCTGTTTGACGGCCTCTGATGCCAGGATCAGGGCCTGCTTCTCGCCTTCGGCACGCGTGATCGATGCCTCGCGGACACCGTCGGCCTCGAGTACCACAGCCCGCCTGGTGCGCTCGGCCTTCATCTGCTCGTGCATGGCAGCCATAACATCGCCCGGGGGGTCGATGCGCTGGATCTCAACCCTCACCACCCGTACACCCCACTTGTCGGTGGCATCATCGAGCACCTCACGCAGCGAGACGTTCACGTTGTCGCGCGATGTGAGGGCATCGTCGAGGGTCATCTCGCCGATCACGTTGCGCAGGTTGGTCTGGGCCAACTTGGTGACGGCCATCAGGAAGTTGGCCACGTTGTAGACGAGCCGTTGGGCGTCGGTGGGCTCGTAGTAGATGACCGCATCCACGGTGACCGTCACGTTGTCCCTGGTGATGACCTCCTGGGGGGGTACGTCGACCACCTGTTCACGCATGTCCACCCGGATGAGGGACTGAACCACCGGAATGATCAACTTCAGGCCCGGGCCGGTGGTCGTCTTGTACCTGCCCAACTGCTCGATTATCCCGCGCTGGAAGGGTCGGACGATCTTGATCGCCGCGGCGGCGAACACGAAAAGTACGAAGGCAATTACCACCAGGACGATTACCGCTGCCATGTTGTTGTTCCCGTTTCTGTTGGTTGGCTGTGCTGGTCCGGTAGAACCGGATCAGCCCGGTTCTGTCTCTCCGCCGATGGGCTTCACCACGACCCTGGTGCCCTCGATCCTGAGCACCTCAATGCGCGTGCCCACCGCAAGGTGGCCCTGGTCGGGGGTCTCGGCGTTCCATTCCTCGCGGCCGATGCGTACCACCCCCATCTGCTCGGGGTCGGGCGTGAGGTCGGCGATCACCACTCCGGTTTCACCAACCAGGCGCCCGGCGCCCACACCGATGGGGTTGCCACCGCGTTCCAGACGTCTGGCAAGAGGGCGGACAGCGGCGAACGAACCGCCTGAGACCACGACGAAGGTCAGCCACTGCCAAGAGGCGTCGGCACCGGCGAATGCCACGACGGTTGCAACTGCCGCACCCACACCGAACGGCAGCAGGAAGAAGGTTCCGGCCATTGCGATCTCGCCGACCACGAAGGTGGCCGACGTAACCAGCCAGATCCAGCGCCAGACCTCGGGTTCCACCTGATGGCTCCTCTCTCAGCCTGTTGGACCCACCCGGACATCTTGGTGATTCGGGTGAACCCTGCTTGTGCCAGCAACGTACTACGGGACCTCCGGGGTCGTGCAGCGCAGGTGATCGTCGCCGCTACCGTGGACGCCCATGGGGAATACGGCCGAGCCCGAACTGAGGCTCATGACCATCCACGCCCACCCGGACGATGAGGCCTCCAAGGGTGCGGCGACGGTTGCCTCATGCCATGCCGACGGAGCACGTTGTGTGCTGGTGTGCTGCACCGGCGGCGAGGTGGGGGACATTCTCAACCCGGTGATGGACACCTCCGAGGTCAGGAACGACCTGGTCGGCGTGCGTGCAGCGGAGCTCGAGAAGTCCGCCAAGATCATTGGCTATGACGAGGTCGTGATGCTGGGCTACCGCGACTCCGGTATGCCCGACACCGACGAGAATGCCCACCCTGATGCCTTCGCCAACGCCGACCCCGACGAGGCCATCGCCCGCCTGGTGAAGGTCATCCGCAGGGTCAGGCCGCACGTGATCGTGACCTACCCCGACGACCGGCGGGGCTACAACCACCCCGATCACCTCCAGGTGCACGACATCTCGGTTCCCGCCTTCGAGGTTGCCGGCGACCCCGACTGCTGCCCCGAGGCAGGTGAGCCCTGGCACCCGCTGAAGCTCTACTTCACCACCTGGTCCCGTGCCCGCATCGAGGGACTGCACCGCAAGCACCAGGAGCTGGGTATCGAGTCGCCCTACAGCGAGTGGTGGTTCAAGCGTCCCTCCCAGGACCACCTCATCACCACGCAGGTGCCGGTCGGCGACCACTGGGACGTCCGACGCGATGCCCTGCTCGCCCACGCCACCCAGGTCGACCCTGAGTCACCGTTCTGGTTCGGCCTGCCCGATGAGGTGGCCAGGACCGTCCACCCCTTCGACGACTACGTGCTGGCACAGTCGCTCGTTGGTGGGCCCGTCGACGGCCGAATCGAGGATGACCTGTTCGAGGGCATCCGTGGCATGTCGCCCGGCGAGGTCGAGGCGTTGGCACATCGGGGTGTCGGCGGGAGGCCACCCGACGGTGAGGCCCTGATGGACAAGACCAGATGACCCAGTTCCTGTCCGAGGACTGGATGGCGGAGCTGGCCGTGGCCTGCTCCGCCCTTCCGGAGCAACCCGGGGTGGATGGCACCGTCAGGTTCGTGGTCACCAGCACCCCACTCGGCCGGGTGGAGTTCCGCACGGTCGTCGCCGACGGTCAGGTGGCCGAGGTGGTCCCCGGCAAGCCGGGCGAGGCCGATGCCACGGTCACCTGGAAGTATCCGGAGGCGGTCGCATGGTTGACCGGCGAGCTGGACCCCGACGTGGCCTTCATGACCGGCCGCTGCAAGGTTGAGGGCGACTACGAGGCCTACGTGTATGGGCTGCGGCCCGTGTTCGGAGGCGAGCCCTGGGCTGAGCTGCTGGCCTCCCTGGCAGGCACAACCGAGTTCGGGTAGGAGAACCCGCGGGTTCAGGTTGCGGCCCGCTGGGCGTCTCGGATTTCGCGCCAACTGACGAGGGTCACCCCACCCCTGTCGACATCGGCCCACAACTCGGAGTTGCCACACATCAGGTCACGGTGCTCGACGCGCCGGCCCCAGCCGTGGCAGAGGGCCCGCAACTCGGGAGTGTCGTCGGCCGGCTCCACCACCAACTCGGTGACACCCGGCGCCAGGTCCATGGCCGAGCGCTCGAGGGCGGCGGGTTCAGCCAGCCTCTCAAGCCTGTGGTGGTCAACCGTGAGCACGCCCTCGTCAGCGGCAAGGGACCGGAAGGGAAAGCCTGCTGTGGTCTCGGCCGGTGCACCCTCGAGCCTCATCGGCAGGTCGAAGTCGACGGCCAACTCGAGGTACACGTCGAAGAACTCGGGTCGGTTCTGGAGGGCCCCCATGTGCGAGCTGATGTGGGTTACGTCGAAGCCCCACAGGATCGCCCTCTCCAGCTGTGCCCTGCATTCCCGCCTGGCCTCGTCGAGGTCGGCGTGGTCCCAGAGGTCCTCGACCGTGCGCGGGAAGCCTCCGTCGCCGTCGAGGAGAGACGGCGCGTGGGTAATGGGCCGCCACCTGTAGCAGTCGAGTTCTGCGTTGAGCGTCAGGTGCACGCCGACCGCCTCGCCCCGGTAGTGGTAGGCGGCTTCGCGTGCCCACGGGCCGGGAACCATGAGTGAGGCCCCGGTGGCAAGGCCGGAGCGGAGGCTCTCGTAGACGCCCACGTTTGAGGCGTGGCACATGCCGAGCTGGTCTGAGGTGAGCACCAGGAGCCTGTCGTCGGCAGCGTGGCCGAGTACCTCTGAGAGCGCGCTCGCACCGGTGTTGGTCACGGTTGGAACGGTACCCCAGGTGAGCGGGTGGGATGGTCGTTCAGGAAAGCGGCTCGTGGGCTCCACCGCAGGCCGACCAGAGTCCCAGCCCGGCTGCCCTGGCGCGGCTCTCTGCTGCTGCCAGTTCATGGCGCAGCCCGTCGTTGGGGGAGATGTGGAGGGATGCGGCAAAGCCCCGCTCGACCATGGATGCGTTGACCGCCAGGCCGTCTGACAGCCGCTCGATGTATGCGAGGAGCCGGCCGTAGCGGTCACGTGCCTCTACATCTCGTTGTACGAGTACCGCGGTTCCCGGCGGGAGCAGCAGCGCCATGCGCGCGGATGCCTCGGAGCCAAAGCACTCGACCGGGCGGTCGGGGTGCACGGTCTCGGGTGTGTCGATTCCCAGCAGTCTGACGATCTCGTCGTTGCCGCTCAGGTCAATGACGACGGTGTCTCCGTCTATGACGCCGACCACGGTGCCGAGCCCAGCGGACGGTGGCTGGTCCCGTGAGCAGGCGGCTAGGCCCATGCCAAGGATCGTCAGGCCCATCACGACGCCGACAACCATCGTTGCAACCTTTTCAATCGGGTGGACCCTGACCACCTGGAACAGGCCCGTGTCGCCCGGTGACAGGTCAGGCGGCATCTGCGATCTTGTCTCCACTGCGCCCGCCCACAGGCGCTTCGGGTTCCATCGACTCGACCGACCGGTCGAGGCGCGACCGTGGGTGGCTGGCCAGCAGCGCCCGGGCCTCGGCAACTCCTGCCAGGCCGATCTGACGGGTGTGTGCATCCATCGGGCGGTGACGGGGCCATTCCCCCTGTCTCTTCGTCGGTCTCGTGAGGCTGAGCTGTTCGTTCATGGTCGAAGTATGAACACGGGGTGTGACAGCCGAACCTGGGCGCGGAACGCGTCGGGGAACGTCTAGTGTGGTTTCCACACAGGCAGGTTGACCTGTTGCCGAACCAGACGGAAGGGAGATGCCAGTGACCGAGACGCTCGACACAGCAACAATTGACGAGATCAAGGCCATCATCGACCGGGGGCTCGGCACCACCAAGAGCCGTGAGCTCATTGCGTCCTCCGAGGTGGCCGACCTGCTGCTCGACCTTCGCCTGTTGCTGGCAACGAGCGACGCTGCAATAGAGGCCGCCTCGGCCAACTGAGTTTCACGACCGGCATGGTCAGCCGGTCAACTGCCTACCTCAGCGAGAAGATCCTCCGGACCACTCGGCCAATAAGCAGGCCAACCCCGGCGCCCACGACGACATCGCTGGCGTGGTGGATACGAACATGGATCCTCGAGGCGGCAACCACCCCCGCCAGCCCGTACCACAGCGGCTTCACCCTTGAGCGTTCCGACAACAGGGTTGCGGCCATGAACGCCGCGGAGGCGTGCCCCGACGGGAAGCTGCTGGTGAGAGGCTGCCTCAGGTTGTGTGGCCTCTCCTCTTCGTGGAGGGGCCGCTCGCGACGGAACAGGGATTTGATCGCGCCGTTGACAAGTGCCGACTCGAGCCCAAGGGCCAGAGCCAGGCGGGCAGCCTCCCGGTGGCCGCGACGCGATGTGAGACCCCTGGCGGTTCCGGCGATGTGCCAGATGAGGCTGAAGTCACCCAGCTCGCTGGCGGTGTAGAAGACCCGGTCGGCCAACTGGTTGCCACGGAGCGGCTCCCAGATTCTGTCGATGGCATCGTCGACGGCGGCTCCCACCTTGCCGAGGGGGTGCCCGGGCTCAGCGGCCTCCGGCATCTCGCCAGCTTCTTCTGGGCCGTCGACAACGAGGTGGAGGGGCCTCTCCGGCTCTGGAGTCGTGACCATGGGATCCAAGCCTACGGGCGGTACGTACCGGGTTGGCTCAGGGCTCCCCGCCGCCAGCGCCTCGGCGTGGCCAGCAGGGCGCGTGGATAGTCCTCAAACAGCCACCGGGCGAAGTTGCGCCGGGTCCATGCGGTGGATCCAGCCAGCCGCACGAGACCGTCAACTGTCATCGCATTCGACATGAGGTGCCGTACGGCAGTCGACATTCGGTGGTCGGCAACCAGGTCCCGTCTCACCGCCTGCCTGTACCGGGACCCGATCGAGTCAGGTGGGCCACCGGCCAGGATTGCCTTGGCTGCCAGCGTTCCGGTTAGAAGGGCCTGTCCGATCCCCTCGCCGGTGAGAGAGTCGGTCGCCCCGGCGGCGTCGCCGGTGAACAGCACGGGACCGTGGTTGAGCACCGCCGAGGAGATCCGTGTGGGGATCGGCCAAGCCATATGGCGACCCTCGGGAACAGCAGCCTCGCCGAGAACCTCCCGTATTTCTGGACGTTCCAGGAGGCCGGACCAGATGGCGCCGGTTTCACCGATGGGGACGCGCCCACCCCTGAGTACGCCGAAACCCACGTTGGCCCGTCCGCCCGGCAGGGGGAAGCTCCATGCGTACCCGGGTAGCAGGTCGGCCTGGAACCAGACGTGCAGGTCGGCCGCTGCGGGGCCCACGCCGGACACGTACTGCCGGAAGGCGTGCCACTCGCCCCGGTAGCCCTCCTCGGTTAGGCCCAGGGACCTGCGGGTTGGCGACCACATTCCGTCCGCGGCCACCACAGCGCCGGCTGCCACCTCGCCGATGCCGTCGACCTCAAGGACTGCTGAGTCGCCGTCGATCCGTATTCCTGCCAGGGCGCTGTTCTGGCTGACGTCTGCGCCGGCTGCGCTGGCGAGGTCCAGCAGTGCGAGGTCGAGTTCCGCCCTTGGTACGACCGCGGCGAACTGCCCGGAGCCTGTGGGGAGCTGGAACGTGGCTGCCCAACCCGATGTCGAGTGCATGACCGCCCCGGCTACCGGATGCCAACTTGAGGTCTGGTCCGGATCCAGGCCAAGTTGTTCGCAGAGCCGTAGCGCCAGGGTCGTGAGGCCGTCCCCGCAGCACTTGTCTCTCGGGAAGGTGGCCTTGTCGATGAGCAGAACGGAACGCCCTGCCCGGGCCAGGAGGGTGGCTGCTGCGGACCCGGCAGGCCCCCCACCGACCACGGCAACGTCAACCTGCATCAGAACAGCTTCAGCTCATTTGACTCGATGCCGCGCAGGTCGTCGTAGTCGACCTCCAGCCACTCGATGTCACGGTCGTCGGCCAGCACCCTCGCCTGCGGTCTGACCTCCTGGGCCACGAACATGCCGCGCACCGGTCTGAGCATTGGATCCCTGTTGAGGAAGTCCAGGTAGCGGGTGAGCTGTTCCACCCCGTCTATCTCGCCCCGGCGCTTCACCTCGATGGCAACAGCCACACCGTCGGCGTCTCGACACAACAGGTCTACCGGACCAACTGCGGTCGGGTACTCGCGGCGGACGAGGCGAAGGTCGTCGGCCATGAAGGTGGGGTCGGCAGCCAGCAGCTCCTGCAGATGTGCCTCGACACCGTCCTTCTGGAGGCCCGGATCGTCGCCGAGCGGGTATTCCGTGTCGCTGATCACCTCATGGAGGGTGATCGTGAGGGTCTCGCCCTTCGGGTTGCGGACGATCCAGGAGCCCTCCTCCTCGATGAGCGTGTTCGGCGCGGTCATCCAGTTGAGCGGCTTGTAGGCACCGCCGTCGGCGTGGATCGCCACGCACCCGTCGGCCTTGACCATGAGCAGGCGGGTGGCTTCGGGAAGGTGGGCGGTGAGGCGTCCGTCGTAGTCGACGGTGCAGCGGGCGATGACGAGGCGCATGGGGTTTCAGTCAGAGCAGGCCGGACAGGGTTGCCGCCACGGCATCGGCCAGCTCGGCCCGACAGATCACCAGGTCGGGCAGGTAGGGGTCTGCGTGGTTGTAGGTGAGGGGCGACCCGTCAAGGCGTGAGGTGTGGAGGCCGACCTGAGCGGCCACTGCCACCGGGGCGCAGTTGTCCCACTCGTACTGGCCGCCCGAGTGGACGTACACGTCGGCCTCTCCGCGGACCAAGGCCATGGCCTTGGCTCCGGCAGAGCCCATCTCAACGAGGACGCCACCCAGTGCCTCGGCTACGGCGAGCGCCTCGGCCGGGGGTCGGGTTCGGCTCACGACCACCCGTGGCTGGTCGGGAACCGGTGAGAATTCGGTCGCTTCCGCCGCCGCGTCTGTGGAAAGCGTCACTCCCAGAGCGGGTAGTGCAACGGCTCCTACCGTCGGGAGGCCACCCTCGGCGAGGGCCACGTGTACCGCCCAGTCGGTTCGCGGAGGCTCGCTGAACTCGCGGGTTCCGTCCAGGGGGTCGATGATCCAGACCCTCTGCGCACCGGAGCGGTCCGGGTGGACTCGGTGGGCCGCCCCCTCCTCCGAGAGCACCGCGTCACCTGGCCTCTCGGTGGCCAGCGCCGCCATGAGGAGGTCGTGGGCCTGCCGGTCGCCTGCCTCACGTAGTTCCTGCCGGGTAGCCCCCTCGTCGGCCAGACGGGCGCGTACCTCACACAACAGGTTCCCGGCGGTTGTGGCGAGGGCCTCCGCCAGTGCGTGGTCTTCGGGTGTGGCCATGTGCTCACCTTTTCTCGTGCCTGGTGCGGTGGTGGCGCCAGCGCCGGCAATACGATCTAGGCACGAGTATCGCCCGTCTTCCGGGGTTTCCATGACAGCCACCTCCACCAATGCCTACGAGCTAAGCCACCTCGGGTTCCTCGAGGCGGAGTCCATCCACGTCTTCCGTGAGGTGGCCGCCGAGTTCGAACGTCCCTGCCTGCTGTTCTCGGGTGGCAAGGACTCGATAGTCATGCTGCGCCTGGCGGTCAAGGCCTTTGCTCCGGCACGCCTGCCCTTCCCTGTCATGCACGTGGACACCGGCCACAACTTTCCCGAGGTGATCGAGTTTCGCGACCGCTGCCTGGCTGAGGCCGGCGCCCGCCTGGTCGTGGCCTCTGTGCAGAAGTCCATCGACGAGGGCAGGGTCATCGAGGAGACAGGCCCCAGGGCCAGCCGCAACCGCCTCCAGACCACGGCGCTGCTTGACGCCATCGCCGAACATGGTTTCGACTCGCTATTTGGAGGGGCCCGCCGTGACGAGGAGAAGGCCCGGGCCAAGGAGCGGGTCTATTCGTTCCGCGACGAGTTCGGCCAGTGGGATCCCAAGAACCAGCGTCCCGAGGTCTGGAGCCTCTACAACGGCCGCATCCGTCGCGGTGAGCACATCCGGGTGTTCCCCATCTCCAACTGGACCGAGTTGGACATCTGGCAGTACATCCAGCACGAGGGTGTGGAGATCCCGGGCGTCTACTACGCACACGACCGTTCGGTGTTCGAACGCGACGGCATGCTCCTGGCGGAGAGCCCGTTCATAGAGCAACTCCCCGGCGAGGATGTAGCCACCCGACGGGTGCGCTACCGAACGGTCGGCGACATGAGTTGCACCGGGGCCGTCGAGTCGGCGGCGACCACCATCGACCAGGTCATCGAGGAGGTCTCGGCCACCCGGATCACCGAGCGGGGTGCCACCCGTGCCGACGACCGTGTCTCCGAGGCCGCAATGGAGGACCGCAAGAAGGAGGGGTACTTCTGATGGAGCTCCTCAGGTTCGCCACAGCCGGCAGCGTCGACGACGGCAAGTCCACGCTCATCGGCCGCCTTCTCTACGACACCAAGGCCATCTTCCAGGACCAGCTGGAGTCCGTCGAGCGGACGTCGCAGCAGATGGGCAACGAGTACACCAACCTTGCCCTGCTGACCGACGGTCTGCGTGCCGAGCGTGAGCAGGGCATCACCATTGACGTCGCCTACCGCTACTTCGCCACGCCCCGACGCAAGTTCATAATCGCCGACACTCCCGGCCACATCCAGTACACGCGCAACATGGTCACGGGCGCCTCCACCGCCGACCTGGCCCTGGTGCTCGTCGACGTCCGCAAGGGCGTGGTCGAGCAGTCCCGTAGGCACGCCTTCCTGGCGTCGCTGCTGCGGATTCCCCACCTCGTCGTGTGCGTCAACAAGATGGACCTGGTCGACTTCGACCAGGACGCCTACGAGAAGGTCAAGGCCGAGTTCCGCGACTTCGCCATGAAGCTGGATGTCAACGACCTCACCTTCATCCCGGTGTCGGCACTTCACGGCGACAACATCGTTGAGCGCTCGCTGAACACCCCGTGGTACGAGGGCACCTCGCTGCTGCACCACCTCGAGGAGGTGCACATCGCCAGCGACCGGAACCTCATCGACGCCCGCTTCCCCGTCCAGTACGTGATCCGTCCCCAGACCGATGAGCACCACGACTACCGCGGCTATGCGGGCGCCGTGGTGGGCGGAGTGTTCAAGCCCGGCGACGAGGTCATGGTCCTGCCCAGCGGGTTCACCACGACCATCGAGTCGGTGGATACGTTCGATGGGCCGGTCGATGAGGCCTTCGCTCCCATGTCGGTCACCGTTCGCCTCACCGACGACCTTGATGTGTCCCGCGGCGACATGATCTGTCGACCCAACAACCAGCCGTCGGCGGGCCAGGACATCGACGCGATGGTCTGCTGGATGTCTGAGGCCTCCTCGCTGACGCCCCGTATGAAGTTGGCCATCAAGCACACCACCCGGTCAGCGCGGGCCATGGTCACCGACCTCCGCTATCGGCTCGACGTCAACACCCTCCACCGTGATGAGGCGGCGACCTCGCTGGGCCTCAACGAGATCGGC
>JABHCN010000057.1 GCA_018673475.1 Actinomycetota bacterium
GACACGGTCACCATGGACGAGATCGTCTTCGGGGCCGACGCAATCAGGCAGGACCCGGCCTCGATCTCGATCGTGAGTATCTCGTCTCCGATGCGCATGGACGAGCGGATGCTGAGCGTGCTGGAGGTCTACGCCGAGGCGAAGCAGGCCATGATCCTGGCGTCGTTCATCATTGTCGGGGCCATGTCGCCGACCACGCTGGCGGCCACCATCGCCCAGCAGAACGCCGAGTCCCTGTTCGCCATCGCATACGCCCAGATGGTCAACCCGGGAACGCCGTGCATCCAGGGGCCGTTCCTGCCCAACGTGGACATGAAGACCGGTGCCCCGGGATTTGCCAGCCCTGAAAGCGCCCTGGCCATGGTCGCATGTGCCCAGATGGCCAGGCACTACGGCCTGCCGTTCCGCTCGGGCGGCAACTACACGGCGTCGCGGGCACCGGACGCCCAGGCAGGCTACGAATCGGCGGGCAACCTCTGGCCGACCATCACCGCCAGAACCAACTTCGTGCTGCATGCCGCCGGCTGGCAGGAAGGTGGCCTCTCCAGCGGTTACGAGAAGTTCATCCTTGACGTGGAGATGCTCGGCATGATGACCCGGTTCACCCAGGGGATCTCCATGACCGAGGAGGACTTTGCCTGGGACGCCTACGAGGAGGTCGGCCCCGGCAACCACTTCCTCGGCTCGGCACACACCATCCGCCACTACGAGGATGCCTTCTTCCAGCCAAGGGTGTTCCACACCGACAACTACGAAAAGTGGAGCGAGGACGGTTCCCTGAACGCCGGACAGATCGCAAACGCCGTCTGGAAGCAGATGCTCGCCGACTATGAGCCGCCTGCCATTGATGACGCCGTGGCCGCAGAACTGGAGGCCTTCGTGGCACACCGTCGCGAGGAGATCCGGGCCGGCAGGGCACGAACCGATTGGACGGTCTCTGACCGGGCCTGAGAAGCTGGCTCAGACGTCCTTCATGAGCCTGAGGGCGTCGTAGATGGCGGCGTGGATGTCTCGGCCTGCCACAGCGTCGCCGATGCGGAACAGCTGGTAGGTGCCGTCGGGGTTGTTGGCGATTTCCTGTGGGCTCCCGTTGATGAGTGCGTCGTAGTCGACCTCACCCAGGTTGGATGAACCGGCCTTGAGGTCGAAGTAGAGGTCTGCGTTCGGACGGGTGCCGTGGTCGGCTACGACCTGGTCGACCGTGCGGGTGGTCGTGTGGCCGCTGTGGTCACTGCCCACCTCTACGCGTAGACGACCACCGTCGGCGTGCACCGCAATGACCCGTTGGTTGAGGGTGACCTTAGTGTCGGTCTCGTTGAAGGCTCTGGCGTATGGGACGTGGTTCATGCCCCCCACCTCCACGCCGAGCGTGCGCTCGGGGGTCACGATCTCCAGTTCAGCGCCGGAGCGGGCGATCACCTCGGCAGCCGACATGGCCGAGTGGGTTCCGTCGTCGTCGTAGAGCAGGACGCTGTCTCCGGGGCGGACTTCGCCGCCCAGGATGTCCCAGACCGTGACCACGTGCTCGGCGCCGGCTTCCATTTCGGGCAACTGGGGCAGGCCACCGGTTGCGACTATTACCACGTCGGGTTCAAGGGCGAGCACGTCTTCGGGTTCGGCCAGAATGTCGTAGCGCACCTCGACACCCAGGCGCTTCAGCTCGGCGACCCTCCAGTCGATGATGCCTCCGAGGTCTCTTCGCCTGGGGTTGCGCACCGCCAACATGACCTGTCCGCCCGCCCACGGCATTGCCTCGAGCAGGATCACGGTGTGACCCCGCTCGCCGGCGACCCTGGCGGCCTCGAGGCCCGCTGGCCCGGCCCCAACCACGACCACCCGTCGGGTAGTCGGTGCTGGTGGGATCACGTGGGGCATGGTCGCCTCGCGGCCCGTCGCGGCGTTGTGTACACACAGTGCCTCACCGGCGTGGTAGATGCCGTCGAGGCAGTAGGTGGCGCCTACGCAGGGTCGGATCTGCTCCTCGCGTGCCTCGATGATCTTGGCAACGATGTGCGGGTCGGCAATGTGGGCCCTGGCCATGCTGACCAGGTCGACCAGCCCTTCAGAGATTGCGTGTCGGGCCGTTGAGACCTCGTCGATCTTGGCCCCGTGCAGGACCGCCAGGTCCGTTTCGGACCGGACGCGCCCGGCAAAGTCCAGGTGTGGGGCAGCAGGCATCCCATGGATGGGGATGACCTCGGAGAGTTCCACGTCGGAGCCGATGACGCCCCTGATGACGTTGACAAAGTCCAACAACCCGTCGCCGTTGAGCAGTCGGAGAACCTCCAGACCGGCTTCGGCGTCGATGCCGCCGGGGGTGGCCTCGTCGACGGCCATTCGCAGGCCGACTATGTAGTCGGGGCCGACCCTTTGCCTGATGGCCCTGAGAATCATCAGGGGGACGCGCAACCGGTTCTCGAGGGACCCGCCGAAGTCGTCTGTTCGACGGTTTCCGAGGGGTGTGTAGAACTGGTCGAAGAAGTGCCCGTAGGACTGGATCTCGATGCCGTCCATTCCGCCGGCCTTCATGCGTTCGGCGGCATCGGCGTACCTACCTACGATGCGTTCGATGTCCCAGTCTTCGGCCTCTTTCGGGTGTGCCCTGTGGGCGGGTTCACGTAGCGGGGATGGTGCTACCACGGGAAGCCAGTCGTCGTGGGACCATCCGGAGCGGCGCCCCAGGTGGGTGAGTTGGATCATGGCGGCGGCGCCGTGTTCGTGGACGCCGTCGGTGAGGCGCTGTATCCAGGGCACGATGGCGTCGTCGTATGCGTGCAGGTTCCCGAATGCTGGCGGGCTGTCCTCGGCCACGACAGCTGATCCGGCTGTCATGGTGAGCGCCACGCCGCCCCTGGCCCGCTCCTCGTGGTAGAGGCGGTAGCGGTCCTTGGGCATGCCGTCCTCGGAGTAGGCAGGTTCATGCGCAGAGATGAACACCCGGTTACGCAGGGTCAGGTGCCC
>JABHCN010000058.1 GCA_018673475.1 Actinomycetota bacterium
CGGTCGTGGCCCAGGCGGTCCTCCACGTAGTCGATGCTCGACTCGTCGGCACCGCAAAGCGAGAGCAGACGCCCCGTCAGGTCCAGGTTCGTCATCTCGTTGCCGGCACCCACGTTGTAGACGCCGCCTGATACGCCGGAGCGAAGCGCCAGATCGATTGCGTCACAGTTGTCGTCGACATGACACCAGTCGCGTACGTTCCCACCGTCGCCGTAGAGGGGCACGTTGCCGCCGGCCAGCAGTCTGGTGACGAACAGCGGTATGACCTTCTCGGGGAACTGGAATCGCCCATAGTTGTTGGTGGACCGGGTGACCACCACCGGCAGGTCGAAGGTGGCGTGGTAGGCCAGCGCTATCAGGTCGGAAGAGGCCTTCGATGCGGCGTAGGGCGAGTTGGGCGACAGCGCATCGGTCTCCACGAAGGACCCGACGTCGATGGAACCGTAGACCTCGTCGGTGGACACGTGGAGGAGGCGGTCGACCTCGAGGCGCAGCGCCACCTCACAGACCGTGGCGGTTCCCTGGCAGTTGGTTACGACAAACCTGGCCGGGTCGGTGATGGAGCGGTCAACGTGGCTCTCGGCAGCAAAGTGCACGACCGCGTCGTGGCCGGCCATGGTGGCTGCCAACAGGTCGCCGTCGCAGACATCGCCCTCCACGAACCGGTAGGCAGCGCTGCCGTAGGCGTCGTCAAGGCCCGCCAGGTTGGACATGTTGCCCGCATACGTGAGGGCGTCGTAGACCGTGACCTCGTCACCCTGCCCAAGGGCGCGGTGCACGAAGTTGGAACCGATGAACCCGGCTCCGCCGGTGACGAGCAACCTCACAGGCCCGGCCCGCCCTCGGTCGTCGACTCGTCCGGGGTCAACTGGTCAGAAAGCGAAACACCGGGGTCCGACCCGGTCGGCGCCCAGACAGGGCAGATCTCATCGGGGATATCAGCCGCCCGGGGGTTGGCAAGGTCCCGCTCGGAAAGGACCGGGGCGAGCGAACCCAGGCCCCAGTCCGCTGCGATCTCAGGATCGCCCCAGGCCACGCCCAGCTCGTCCGCCGGGTCGTAGTAGGCGTCGACCAGGTAGGTGATGGTGGCGTCGGTGAGAGCGGCAAATCCGTGTGCGACCCCCGGCGGGATGTAGACGCCCCCGTGGACGCCAGCGTCTGAGCCATCACCCGGACCACCCAGGTCGAAACAGGCGGTGGAACCCTCGGTGGGAGACCCGGAGCGCAGGTCGTGGAGCACCACGCGCACCAGGCCCGACGGCACGTACCAGTAGTCGGCCTGGTGAAGGTGGTAGTGCAGGCCCACAACGCTCCCGGCGACACGGTCGGCTCTGTTTGCCTGGACCATCGGCCGACTGCCCGGCACCCACTCCTGACGGAAGGTCTCGACGAACACGCCCCGGCCATCGGTGTGGACAACGGGCGACACGTGCACCACGCCGTCGATCAGAGAGGAAGCCCTCACCTCGGCCATGTCAGACACCCCTCTCCCCGGTGCTCTCCCCCAACTCCACGACCGAGTGGTCGCCCAGCAGCAGGCTGGCAGAACCACCGCCCGAAACCTCGGCATGGCGGCCCAGCACCGAGTCGCTCAGGTGGGCGCCACCTGCCACCCGGCTGGACTCCATCAACACAGCGTGGTCGACCATGGCACCCGTGATCGTGCAGTCGGCCCCGACCGAGACGTACGGCCCCACCCGGCTGTCTCGGATGCGGGTACCTGCGGCGACCACGACGGGACCCACCAGCGTCGAGCCCACAACCTCGGCACCGGCCTCAACGCGCACCGCACCCTCCAGCACGCTGGCAGCATCGACCGAACCCGCAGCGTCGGCGGCCAGGCCGTCAAGCACCAGGCGGTTGCACTCCAGCAACGGGTCCTTCTTGCCGGTGTCGATCCACCAGCCCTCCAACAGACGGTGCTCGACGGTGTCCCCCCGCTCCAGGAGCCACGAGATGGCATCGGTGATCTCCAACTCTCCACGAGCCGAGGGCTCTATGGAGCGCACCGCCTCGTGAATGGCCGGCCCGAACAGGTACACGCCCACGAGCGCCAGGTCGGACCGGGGGTTGTCAGGCTTCTCCACCAACCGGCAGATGGAACCGTCGTCGCCCAACTCGGCCACGCCGAACGAACCGGGGTCGTCCACGCGTGACAGCAGCAGCCGGGCCGAAGCCCCGCCACCCTCGACAAACCCGTCAACGACCGCCTCCAGGGAGTCCTCGAACATGTTGTCGCCCAGGTACATCACAAAGGGCTCGTCGCCCAGGAACCCGCCGGCCTCGACCACGGCATGGGCCAGGCCCAGCGGAGCCGACTGCTCGATATAGGTGACCGTGGCCCCCCAACGGGAGCCGTCGCCGACCGAGGCCCGGATCTCCGCGGCGGTGTCGCCCACGATGATGCCCACGTCGACCACACCGACCCCGACCAGGTCCTCGATCACGTAGTGCAGGATCGGCTTGTTGGCGATCGGCACCAACTGCTTGGCGCTGGTGTGGGTGAGGGGGCGCAACCGGCGCCCACTGCCACCAGCCAGGATCAGGCCCTTCATAGGAGGCGAGGGTACCCGTCGGCCCGAAGCAGTCCCCTCCGCCGGGCCACGTGCCCGGTCCAGTGCAGGATCCCGTCCGTCGCTGCTACGTGTCGGACCCGGCTGCCGCCCTCGCCAGGCCGACAAGGAACACCAGCACCGTCACGGCCGCCTTCTGCGTCTGGGCACCGTTGATGCTGAAGGCCGTAGCCACAGCCTCAACTGCCGACTGGTCGCCCCTGGTCGAGAAGTACGCCGTGGTGACCTCCCTCGGGCCATCCACCGACGGCGGCGGATCCAGCGGGGCGGGCGGCGGTCCGTCACCGCGGAGCAGCAACAGGAACGACATGACCGCCATGGAGGACAGGTGCAGCTCGGCAGGCGACATCTCCAGGTACTCGGCCGCCGAGAGCACCGAGTTCCACTCCTCCTCTGTGTAGCCCGTCGTAACCCGGTACTCATCAATCAGGTTCTCGGGAAACGCCGAGCTGGCATTCGGCGGACCGTACGCAATGCCGTACCAGTTGGACATGAGACCGAACTCACGCCGGAACCGGTTGCCGGTCACCACAAACGACTCACCGGAACGGGTACGCAACTCGATCTCCTCGGCCCGGCCCCCGTCGTCGCCGAAGCCGTCACGGCTCACGACACGGATCTCGTAGAGCTGACCCAGCCCGAAGGTGTCGGCGACAGTTGCCGCGTCGAACTCAGACGACCAACGGTGCACCGGGTTGATCGAAACGTCGTCGCCGTCGTCAACCACCCCGGGGAAGTCGGCGGTGATCGTGTAGCCGCCGGTTGATGCCGAGAACTCGGTGCGTGCAACCTCGCCGTCGCGCATGCGCACCACGCCGGCCGTGGCGACGATTGCGGCATCAGAGGCCGGGTCCTCGTTGTTCCAGACCGAACTGCCCGACCAGCTGCGACGGCCCTCGTAGACCTGACAGCGGATGGTGTCGCACGTCTTGGCGTAGTCGTAGCGCTGCTCGGCCAGTGCGTAGGAGCGGGCCGCCACCGCCTGTACCCGCACCGCCTGGGCGCCGGCGCCACCGCCGAGCGAGGCCCAGCTTGCGGGCATCTCCTGGGGAACCACCGACCGCAGGTACTGCTCGACCGGCAGGAAGTTCACGGTGCGCTGGTGGTGTTCGTAGCGGGCCGCCCGGATCTCGCCCCGGTACCAGGTGGCCGCATTGGAGCCCTCGCAGAGCTGCAGCGTCTGGTCGAGGCCATCGTCGCCAAAGCCCAGCACCGTGAGGCCACCAGAGGTGACCGTCGGCGTCGAGGTGGTGGTGGGCGGCGCCGTGGTGGTGGTCGCCGGCGGGGTCGTCGTCGTTGGAGGAGGCGCAACGGTGGTCGTGGTGGTCGTGGTTGTCGTGGCTCCGGCAACGGTCGTCGTGGTCGATGTGGTCGTAGTCGACGTCGTGGTCGCGGCCGCAGGCGGCGTGCCGTTGAAGCCCGCACGGATACGGGCGAAGGGACTCTGGATGACGATGCCCGTGTCGCTGAACGATCCGGTGCAGCCGTTGCCCACTGCCACCCGGTACCGGTCGACATCGCCGTCGAGGGTGACCCTCACGGACTTGCCCGACAGGGCCGTCCAGTTTCCAGCCTCACCCGCAACCAGGAGGACGGCGTTCTCCACGTAGACGGTCGTGGCCGCGTTGTCACGCGACAGCAACCTGATGCCGATGTCCTGCGGGGCGACCGCTCCCGCAACGGTCCCGCCGTAGTAGTGGTCAAGGATCTGGGAGCTGGACCACCCCTCGTCCACCGCGTAGCCGAGCGCCCCGTACTGGCCCATGCCACGACCGTGGCCCCAGCCCCGGCCATCGACCACCACCGCGCCGTAGTCCGTGGACGCCACCGGACCCGTGACCGGAGCGCTGGCCCCCGGGATGACCAGTTGCTGGCCCACCGACAACATGTTGGCGTCGGTCAGGCCGTTGGCATCCATGATCGCCGAGACGGTCACGTCGTAGCGGCCGGCAATGACCGACAGGCTCTCACCCGACTGCACCGTGACGACCAGCGGAGCGGTTGTGGCCGTCGCCGTCACGAAACCCGGAATGGTCAGGCGCTGCCCCACGTAGACAAGGTCGGCGTCGGAGATGCCGTTCTCGGCCATCAGGTCGGCCACCGTCACCGCGTAGCGGCCGGCGATCAGAGAGAGGCTCTCACCGGACTGAACGGTGACGATCGTCGGCCCCAGCGTCGAAACCGTTCCCACTCCCCCGGGCACAATCAGTTCCTGGCCGACGAACAGGGAGTTGGCATTTGAAAGCCCGTTCAGGGACATCAACTCGGACACGGTGGTGCCGAAGTCCTCGGCGATGACCGAGAGCGTGTCGCCCCACTGCACGACCCGGATGCCCGTGGCCGCCGACGAGGACGAAGAACCGGTACCGGGGATTACGAGCCTCTGGCCCATGAACACCAGATCCGGGTCGGTGATGTTGTTGGCGGTCATCAGGTCGACGAGCGACACGGCGTTCTCAACGGCTATCTCCGAGAGGCTGTCACCGGCACCGACAATGACCACGGTCTCGGCCGCAGCCGGTCCGACCGCTGCAAGGGAAGCGGCCAGCAGGGCCACGACAAGGCCCACGGCACGCACCCGGTGAGACCGGTGGGCAGGCGTGCCGGGACAAACGGGCACATCAGAGGTGATGCTGTCATCCACTCCCGTCAGGTCTCCAGGTCTGTGTGTTCATCGGCCGGTTGCGGACGTGCAGGACCTGCAGCGGGCCTGTTCAGCCCAGCCACCCGACGCGCCGGAAAGGCCCTGCTTCGCCCGGGGCGAGTGTAGGGGTGGCATGCCCCCCGGTGAGGGAGGGCCGGGCGCCTGGGAAGAGCCGGTCAGCCGGCGGGCGGTTCGCTCACGTTCGGCATGCAGAGGCCGTCCAGTTCAGCGATCTGGATGCGGTCGCGGTTCTCCCACGTGACCTCGAGGTCGGGGTCACGCTGCAGCCTGTACTCACGGAACGACATGTCCATTGCGTCGAAGGCGACAAGCCGGCCAGACAGCCCCTCGCCAAGGCCAAGGATCAACTTGATGGCCTCGAGCGCCTGGATGGACCCGACGATTCCGGGCAGCACGCCCAGCACCCCGGCCTCGGCACAGCTGGGGGCGAACTCGGCCGGCGGGGCCTCGGGGAGCATGTCCCTGTAGGTGACGCCCTCCTTGGGGTCGAACACCGTGACCTGACCCTCGAATCGGAAGATGGAACCGTGCACGACCGGTATGCCCAACTTCACAGAGGCGTCGTTGAGCAGGTAGCGGCTGGGGAAGTTGTCGGCGCCGTCGACGATCACGTCGTAGCCCTCGAGGATGTCCATGATGTTGTCGGCGCCGAGGCGCACGTCGTAGGTGACGACGTTGACGTCGGGGTTCAGGGCGGTGAGGGTCTTCTTGGCCGAGTCGACCTTGCGGTCGCCGATGCGCTCCTGGTTGTGGAGGATCTGGCGCTGCAGGTTGGACTCGTCGACGACGTCCATGTCGATGATGCCGATGGTGCCCACCCCGGCGGCCGCCAGGTAGAGCGCCGCAGGCGACCCCAGACCACCGGCGCCGAGAAGCAGCACGCTGGCGTCGAGCAGGCCCAACTGGCCCTCTTCGCCGATCTCGGGCAGCAGCAGGTGGCGCTGGTAGCGGTTGCGCTGGTCGGGGCTGAGGGTGCGCGGCGTGGACCAGTCGCGGCCCTCGTCCTTCCAGCGGTTGAAGCCACCGTCCATGGAGACCACGTCGGTGTAGCCGAGTTGGGCCAGGGTGTCGGCGGCAAACGCCGAACGCACACCGCCGGCGCACATGACCACTATCGGTTGGCTACGGTCGGCGAGGCGGCCCTCGATGCCGCTCTCGAGGGTGCCGCGGGGAATGTGCATGGAGCCCGGAATGGCGCCCTGCTCGTACTCGTCGGGCTCACGCACGTCGAGCAGCAGGTGGCCCTCGGCCAACAGGGCCTCGGCCCCGGCTGGATCGGTCTCTTTGATACGGCCCTTGGCGGCCGTGAGCAGTTCTCTGAAGGATGGCATGGTCGAAAGCCTACCTAGTTGGTCGGGATTAGCAATGTTGAAACCCGGACACGACCAGAAACATTCCCAACGGGCCTGTCCCCTGCCGGTCCCGGTTCAACCTGAACCCACCACGATACCGAGCACCTCGCTGATCGAGCCCAGCACCAACACGTCGGCCAGGTCATCCATGGCCGTCGGCTCACCGTTCACGATCACCACGCCCGCGCCGTGCCGGGCCGCCAGCGGCACCATGGCCGCCACCGGATACACCGACAGGCTGGTCCCCACCGCCAGCACCAGGTCACACGAGATCGCCGCCTGCTCGATGCGCTCCACATCGCCTGGAAAGAGGCTCTGACCGAAGCTGACGGTGGCCGACTTGAGAAGACCGCCACAGTCGGAGCAGCGCGGGTCGTGGTCGCCCGCCCGGACCCGCTCCAGTACCACCTCGATATCGTCGCGCCACTCACAGTCCAGACACATGGCCCGCCGCGTGGTGCCATGAATCTCCACCACCAGAGCCGGGTCGCTGCCGGCCGCCTGGTGAAGGCCGTCCACGTTCTGGGTCACCAGGGTGTCCACGATGCCGCGCTGCTCCAGGTGGACGAGCGCCCGGTGGCCGGCATTCGGGGCGACGTCGGGCCAGAGCTCACCCGACGCACGCATCTCCCACCGCTGCCTCCTGATCCCGGGGTCGGAGACGTAGCAGGAGATGTCTGACGCCTTCTCGGCCTCGGGGTTCTTCGTCCAGATGCCGTCGGGACCGCGGAAGTCCGGAATGCCGCTGTCGGTGGAGATGCCCGCACCGGTCAGCACGGCTATCCGGCTCGAGGCGTCCACCAGACGGGCCGCCCTGCCGGCCGCCTCCAGCGCAGCTTCCGGAACTGCTCCCGACCCCGATTCCGACCCCATCTCACCGAGCCTCGCGCACCTTTCCGAGAAAACCTGCCTCCACCCCTTGACATTGCATGAAACTACATGAAATAGTCCTACACATCCCCTCAGGACCTGCCCACCACCAGGAGCCAGACGTGCCATCCCAGCCCACGTTCCCCACCGACCACCTCCGCATCGAAACCTGGACCGACCCGGTCATCGACCGCCTCGGCCACGACCCCCGATCCACCTACGTGGAGACCTACTGGCTGGGCATCCTGGGCCCCAGCGCCTGCTGGCTGCTGCGCCGCCTCGCCGACGGCCTCGACCGCGAACCCGGCGGCTACGGCCTCGACATGGTCGACGCAGCCGCATCCATCGGCCTACGCCTCAACGGCGGCCGCCACGCCCCCTTCATGCGAACCCTCGGCCGCATCTGCCAGTTCCGCATGGCACGCCTCGTGGACACCTCAACCCTCGAGGTGCGCCGCAACCTCCCGCCACTCACCCTCGCCCAGGCCGACCGCCTACCGGCACCACTGCGCGACGCCCACAGACACGATGCCGACACCACCAGAGCCGACCGGCGCTCAGACCAGGCCCGCAGGGCACGCCACCTGGCCCTCACGCTCGTCCAACTGGGCGAGGACCGCAGCGCCACCGAACGCCAGCTGCGCGAATGGCGCTTCAACGCCACCCTCTGCAACGAGGTGGCCGACTGGGCCTGGGAGGCCCGACGCAAGCTTGCCCGGGCAAAGACCCCGGTCACGGAACCCGTTCCCGTAGCCGACACCGGCCCACGCCTAGTTCCCATTCCCATCCCCACGCCCACTCCCACAACCACGCCCACACCCGACGATCCGTCGGCAGGCGAACCGTCACGCTCCCGCCCGGCACTCGACGGCGCCGCCTGACCGGCAGGGGTCGCCACCGGCCCGGCCCAGGTCCCCCTCCCTGGGGCCGGGCCGTGGCGACCCAACCCGTTCCGGACCTGAATCTGAACCTGAGCTAGTCGGACTCCACCTTCTGGAACGACGACACCAGCTCAACGAGCAGGCGCACACCGAAGCCGGTTGCGCCCTTCGTGCGCTCCTCCTCGTCGGCATCACTTGACGACGGCCCGGCGATGTCAATGTGGGCCCACGGGATGCCCTCGCCCACGAACTCGGCAAGCACCAGCCCGGCGGTGAGCGCACCCCCGTACTGACCACCGATGTTCTTCATGTCGGCAACCGTGGAATCCAGCATCTTTCGGTAGTCGGCCGGCAGCGGCAGGTGCCAGACCCGTTCGCCAGTTGCCGCAGAGGCTGCCTCGACCTGAGCCACAAACCCGTCGTTGTTTCCCATCAGGCCGGCAATGCGCGGACCGAGGGCGACCATGCATGCACCCGTGAGCGTGGCCAGGTCGACAATGGCGTCGGGCCCGGCCTCGCTGGCCATCGACAGTGCATCGGCCAGCACCAGACGACCCTCGGCGTCGGTGTTGAGCACCTCGATGGTCTTGCCGTTGCGGATCGTGAGCACATCGCCCGGCCGTGTGGCATCGCCGCCCAGCATGTTGTCGGTCATGGGCAGATAGGCCCGCACTCGGCACCTCGGAGCCAGAGCCGGCAGAACCGACATGGCGCCAACCACCGCAGCGGCACCAGCCATGTCCTTCTTCATGTCCATCATCCCGGTACCCGACTTGATCGACAGGCCGCCCGAGTCGAAGGTGATGCCCTTGCCAACCAGCGCCAGATCGCCGGTGCGCCTGGCCACCGGCACGCCCTTCGGGGTGTAGGTCAACTCCACGAACCGCGGTGGATTGGCCGACCCCCGGCTGACACCCAGCAGGCCACCCATGCCGGCCCGCCTGATGGCCGCCTCGTCGAGCACCTTGACCGTCACGCCGGCCTCCTTCGCCACCCGCCTCACCCTGTTGGCAAAGGCGGGAGCCGTGAGCGAACCACCCGGTTCGTTCACGAGGTCGCGGGCCAGGGTGACACCACCGGCAACCGTCACGCCGGTCTCGACGGCAGCCCGGATACCCGCAGCCGTGCTACCCACCAGGGTCACCTTCGAGAGGGAATCCCTCTCGCTGCCCGACCCGGCCCTTGACCGGTAGCCGAACCTGTAGAGGGCCAGGGTCATGCCCTCGACCACGGCGCGGGTCGCCCCGGCGGCATCGATTCCAGAGGCTGCAGCAAGGTCGGTTGCCACAGTCCTGTGCCTGCGCGTAGCCCGCGCCAGATCCGCAGCGGCGTTCCTGACCACATCGGTCGTGACCCTGTCGGCGGGTCCGAGGCCCACGGCAGCCACCAGGCGGTCACCGTTCGGCAACATCTGAACCTGGCCAGGCCTGGCCTTGAAGCCGAGACGCTTCAGATCGCCAACTGTGAGGCCATCGGGCAGGTCCGAACCAAGCGCCTCCTGGGTCAACCCATGGGCGACAACAGCCGCCCGGGACGGAGCGGTTCGTGCGGTAACGAACGTTGGCGGGGTGAAAGATGGCATCGGTTGTTCTCCGTCGGGTTGTCTCGGGTGGAAAATCAGGTAGTCGGGTCGGACGGAACCGACCGGGTGACAAGCGGGCCGTCGTCCTGCCAGCGGGCCAGCGTCCACAGGAGGTCAGACAAACGGTTCAGGTACGGCACCACGGCCGAACCGTCGACCGCTGCCGACAACGACGCACGCTCGGCACGCCTGCAGACGGAGCGGGCCAGGTCCAGGCGGGCGGCCACCTCATTCTGGCCGGGCACCACAAACTCGGTAGGTGGATCAAAGCGGGCAGACACCGTGTCGATCAGGGCCTCCAGGCGCTCGACCATGGCAATGGTGGGACGGCCATCGGCCTCGTCGAGGCGGGAGAGCTTCTCGGGGTTGCATGCCAGCTCGGCCATCACGACCCACAGGTCACGTTCGAGCCCCAACAACACATCGGCCAGGTCGGCTCGAGCCTCGCCACCGGCAGCAGCACGGGCCAGGCCAATGCAGGCCTGAAGCTCATCCACATCGCCGTAGGCGGTCGGCTGGGCGGAGTCCTTGGCAACCCGGCCGCCGTAGAGAAGGCCCGTGGAACCGTCATCGCCACCACGGGTGTAGACGCGGCGTGCCCCCTCTGGGGCCGTGTCCGGAGAGTCCTGAGCCATGGGCAGACGAGCCTACCGGCGGGCCCCGTTCCGAGACCCCGGTCCTCTCAGGCCAGGACCGCCCTGGCAACCAGGTCCATGCCGAAGGCGGTCAGGATCGCCAGGTACAAGAGCCCCGTAGCGGCCATGACCGCGCTGTACTGGCGTTCACGCAGGGCGGCCCACGCAAGCACCACCAGCGCAATGGTCGAGACCACGCATGCCGCCCAGAACCAGCCCAGCAGGCCGTTGTACCCGTCGTCGATCGTGCCGTTCAGAACCGAAACCATGCCCGTAGGCCACAACAGCACCGCCAACTCGAACGGCCACGCCAGACCCGTCCACCAGACAAGTTCAACAAGCGGCTCCCGGGTAAGGCCCGGCTGCACCAGATACCAGTGGCCCAACAACATGGCGTCGCTCACCGCCCCGAGGAATACCGCACCCACCAGCGTGCGGGCCAGCGACAACCCCAGGGGGCCGCCCGCATCGACCCCGGCGGCCACCAGCGCAACAAGGCCCAGAACAGGCGCAACCAGATCCAGGATGGGCGGGAACTCGGGAACGTCAGGGTCGAACCTGCGGGCCTTCTCACGGACGTCCACGTCGATGCCGGTCATCTCGGCGACCCGGGTGCTGCGCTGCTCCTCGACCACCCGCTGACCCGCCACACCGGCACGGCGCCGCAGGACCGACACGACAAGAGCCACGACCGTCGCCAGGACAACCCCGGCGGTTGCCGCCTCCCTCACCGGGACGGTGTTGAACATGAGACCAACCGCCAGCGAGCCGGCCGCCATCAGGCCGAAGGTGATCCGCATGGTCCAGCCGTAGCCGATGCCCACCTGACGACGCCGACCTGTGACCCACAACAGGAACAGGCCTCCAACCGCCCACTGCAGTAGGACCGTCGCCGGATCCAGGTCGATCACGCTCTCACCTCCACTGTGAGCACCGGCCTCAGCCGTCGACCACGGCCAGGCCGTGGTCAGCCACGTTCATGGCGTCGGGGCCGTCGGCCGCAGCAACCACGATGTCTTCCAGGCGTGCGCCCCACTCGCCCGGCACGTAGATGCCCGGCTCGATCGAGAACGCATGACCTGGTACCAGCGGCAGGTCGTTGCCGACAACAATGTTCGGGTGCTCGTGGGCCTCCACGCCGATGCCGTGGCCGGTGCGGTGAATGAAGAACTCTCCGTAGCCGGCGTCGTCGATGACACCACGGGCTGCTGCGTCGACAGCCTCACACGGTGTGCCCACCGTGGCAGCAGCCACACCGGCCGCATGTGAGGCGAACAGCACCTCGTAGAGCTCAGCGAAACCCGGCGTTGGCTCGCCAACGTGCACACACCGGGTGATGTCGGAGCAGTAGCCGACACCGTCGGCATCAGCCATCGTGCCGCCGAAGTCAAAGAGCACTGCCTCGCCCGACCGGATCACCCGGTCGCCGGCGTCGTGGTGGGGGCTGGCCGCATTGGGCCCAGAGGCCACGATGGCGAAGTTGACCTTGTGGTGGCCCTCCTCGACTATGCGGCGCCCGATCTGGGCCGACACCTCGGCCTCGGTGCGCCCCACCAACGGGATCTCCCCCGCCTGGATCTGGGCGGCAATTCGGTCAACCGCCGACCCCGCTGCACGCAGGGCCTCGACCTCAGCAGCGTCCTTGACCGAGCGGATCGGGGCGGTCACCTCTGATGCACGGCTGAACCGTGCGCCGGGCAGCTCGGCAACCAGGTCGACGAGGAACCCGGCCCAGGTCTGGTCGCCCACGGCGACCGTGCCGGCAGAACCGATGAGCCCCGCTGCCAGGGCGATTGCGTCCTCGCCGTCCTTCCACGAAACGACCTCGAACACGTCGGGGCGCTCAACGACACGGGGCGCCTCGAGGAACGGAACGACCAGGCTGGCATCACCATCGCTCGGCACCACCAGAAGCGTCAGGCGCTCCAGCGGCATCGCCTCGTAGCCGCAGAAGTACGGCAGGTCTGCACCCACCGAGAGAACCATTACGTCGACGCCATGATCGGCCATTACAGACCTGGCACGGTTGAGACGGTCGGCGAACACGGCGTCAGGCTAGGGCGGTCAGGGACTCCCGATGGCCGCGGCTAGCGCCGGGCCAACTCCACGGGCACCGCACCCGCAGCGTCGGCAGCCTCACGTGCGTGGTAGCTGGACCTCGTGAGAGGGCCGGCCTCAACGTGTGCGATGCCGAGGGCCCGACCGACCTCGGCCCAACGGTCAAACAGCGCTGGATCAACCCAGCGCTCCACCGGCAGGTGGTTGGTGGTGGGACGCAGGTACTGGCCGATCGTGACGATGTTGCAGCCCACCGCCGCCAGGTCGGCGAGGCAGGCCTCGACCTCGGCATCGGTCTCGCCCAGGCCCACCATAATCGACGACTTGGTCGTGAGGCCGGCCGCACAGGCACGGGCCAGCACCGACAGGCTTCGGGCGTAGCCGGCAGACGGCCGCACCCGCCGCTGAAGACGGGCCACCGTCTCGATGTTGTGGTTCAACACGTCGGGCCGGGCATCAAAGATCGTGGCCAGAGCATCAGGGTCGCCCTTGCAGTCGGGAATCAGCACCTCGACGGCCGTTCCGGAACTGGCCTCCCTTACCGCCGTGATCGTGGCTGCGAACGCCGACGCCCCACCATCGGGGAGGTCATCGCGCGCAACAGCAGTGACCACAGCGTGCGCAAGCCCCATGTCGGCCACCGCAGCCGCCACCCGCCCAGGCTCAGAACCATCCAGTTCACCGGGCCGACGGGTGTCGACCAGGCAGAACCCACACGCCCTGGTGCAGCGCTCACCGTTGATCATGAACGTGGCCGTGCCGTCATTCCAGCAGTCGAAGATGTTGGGACAGCCGGCCTCCTCACACACGGTCACCAGCTGCTGCTCACGCATCAGGCCCCTGAGGCGTCGGTACTCCGGGCCGGTGTCGAGAGGCACCCGCATCCACTCGGGCTTGCGCCCCACCGGAGGCCGCTCACCCGGCCCCTGACCGCGACTGAACGCACTCAGGTCGCTGGCGTCGGAACGCCACGCCACATCGGCGCGCTCGACGGGACCCCTCGCCCACTGCGCCGCAGCACGCTCGACGACCAGGTCCACCACCTCGGCCATCGTGGCCTCGACCCCCTCGGCAGCCAGAGAGGTGACACCGAGGCCGGTGATCCCACACGGCACCATGCGATCAAAGAACGAGAGGTCCGGGTCCACGTTCAGGGCGAAGCCGTGCATCGTGCGCGCACGGGTCAACTTGACGCCGATAGCCGCCACCTTGCGCGGGTTGGGCCCCTCGGGATCCACCCACACACCGGGATAGGGCTCCAGTCGGCCCACATCGGCGAGACCCAGATCGCGACACACCCCGATCAAGAGCTCCTCGACCGAACGCACATAGGCGACCGTGTCGGCCATGCCCCCACCACGCTTGCCAGGCAGGTGCAGGAGCGGGTAGCCGACAAGCTGGCCCGGACCGTGGAAGGTGATGTCACCGCCCCGGTCAGCAACCTCGAGATCGGCGCCCACCTCCTCTGGAGGAGCAAGGAGATTCTCGGTGGTGGCCCGCACCCCCAGGGTGTACACGGCGTGGTGCTCCAGGAGCAGCAGGTGGTCGTCGGCGCCGTGCTCGTGGGTACCCCGCTGCAGGGCCAGCGCATCGCGGTAACGCACCCTCCCCAGCCAGCGGACGCGAAACGGCCGGGCAGCAGGAGGCGCAGCGCTGCTCAGAACTCGGACTCCCAGTTGCGGGTCTGGATGACCTCGCGCAACCTCGCCAGGAACGCCGCCGCATAGGCACCGTCGAAGGCCCGATGGTCCCACGCCAGGGCCAGCACACCCACCGAATGGATCGCCACCGACTCGACACCATCGTCGTCGACAACCACAACGGGTCTGCGGCTGATGCCATCGGTCGACAAAATCGCCACCTGGGGCTGGTTGATGATGGGGAACTGGAACATCGTGCCGTACTGACCCGGGTTCGTGATGGTGAACGTGCCACCAGCCAGGTCGTCGGGAACCAGTTTCTTAGAACGTGCCCGGCCCGCCATGTCCACGATCGCCCGCGCCACCTCGGCAAGCGACATGTCTTCGACACCACGGATGACCGGAGCCAGGAGGCCCTCGAAATCAAGATCGACGGCCACCGCCAGGTTCACATCGCCGTGCACGATCAGCTCGCCATCGCCCACACTGGCATTGATCCGCGGAAAGTCGACCAACGCCTCAACGAGCGCCCGCACGATGAACGGCAGGTAGGTGAGGCTGTAACCCTCGGATTCCCTCCATGCCGCCCGGCGCGCCTGCCTTACCACCTCCACACCCTCGAAATCGACCTCCATGGCGGTGAGAACGTGAGGCGACGTGGACTTGGAGGACACCATGTGCCGACCGGTGCTACGACGGATGGAGTTGAACTGCTCAGCCCGACCGGGGTTGTCGCGCAGGAAGTTCTCGACATCGGCCCGGGTGATGCGACCACCCACCCCCGTGCCCGTAACCCGGGCCGGATCGACACCGTTGTCAGCCAGCAGGGCACGCACAACCGGTGACAGCAGACGTGAAGAACCAGAGGAAGGGGCCGCAGACACCGATGGGGGTGCCGGCTCGGATACAGGATCAGCAGCAGGCTTCGGGGCAGGACTCGGGGCAGAGGACACAGCGGGTGCAGCCGGTGCAGGTGCCGCCGGAGCGGCAGCACCATCGTCGATCTCGAACCTGGCCAACAGGCCACCCACCTGCACCAGGGTGCCCTCGTTTGCCACGATCTCAAGCAGCACCCCGGCCACCGGCGACGGCACCTCGGAGTCGACCTTGTCGGTGGAGACCTCGTAGAGCGGCTCGTCGAGCGCCACGTGGTCGCCAACCCGCTTGAACCACCTCGTGACAGTTCCCTCGGTAATGGCCTCGCCGAGTTGTGGAAGGAACACGTCGGTCATCAGCACACCACCTCAGCCGTGCAGCGAGCGGCCTGTCAACGAGAGAACCGTCTCGCCGAACAGTTCGCTCAGGGTCGGATGGGGCTGGATGTGGGCCGCCACGTCATCGACGGTGGCCTCCCAGTTCACGGCCAGGTACCCCTGGCCAAGCTGCTCGGTAACCCACGGGCCCACCATGTGCACACCCAGAATACGACCAGCGCGACCATCGGGACCAGCCTCGGCAACCACCTTGACGAGGCCATCCGTCTCGCCCACGATCATGGCCCGGCCGTTGCCGACGAACCTGTGCGACGACACCACCACCTCGTGGCCAGCCTCCCTGGCAGCCGCCTCGGTCAGGCCGGCATACGCCACCTCGGGGTGGGTGTAGATGCACCACGGCACAGCGGCAGGATCAAGCGGAAGCGGAGCCTCGCCCAGGAGGTCCTCTACGACGAACATGCCCTCGGCGAACGCCACGTGGGCCAACTGCGGTGTGGCGACCACGTCGCCCACGGCATACACACCGGGCTCACCCGTGAGCAGGCGGTCATCGACAGAAATAAACCCCCGCTCGTCGACCTCGACCCTGGTGCCCACCAGCCCCGCCGCATCGCCACGCGGGCTGCGCCCAACAGCAATGACCACAAGATCAACCTCGACCTGATCATCGCCGAAGCTGACCACGGTCGAACCACCCGACGGCTCATGCCCGGAAGCCGACACACCCGTGTGCACGCTGATGCCACGACGCCGGAACGAACGACGGATGGCCTTGGCAACATCGGCATCGCAACCCACCAGGATCTCGGGCAGAGCCTCGAGCACCGTGACCTCGGACCCCAGGTCGGAGAGCATCGAGGCGAACTCGCAGCCGATGGCCCCACCACCGACTACCACCACCCGGCCGGGCACCTCGGTGATCGACAACAACTCGTCGCTCGTGACAACCAACTCACCGTCAACCTCAAACCCGCCAATCGTCCTGGGCGAGGACCCCGTAGCCAAAACCACATGGGTTGCCTGCAGCGTGGACGTACCCTCCTGCCCACCGCCCACACCGTGCTCGACCGTGACCGTGTGGTCAGGGCCCAGGCGGCCGGTGCCGTCATAGACCGTTACGCCACGACCCGACAGAAGCGACCCGAGGCCCTTGAACAGGTTGTCGATGACACCCCTCTTGCGCTCCTGACTGACCGCCAGATCGACGGTGGGCTCACCGCCACCCGCATCGACACCGAACTCCGAGGCCCCCCTCACCGCCCGCAGCACCGAAGCCGTCTCGAGCAGCTCCTTGGCGGGAATGCAACCAACATGCAGACAGGTGCCACCGATCAAATGCTCCTCGACGAGGCCAACGTCGAGGCCGGCCGAAGCGCCGTAGAGGGCAGCCGCATAGCCGGCCGGCCCACCACCGATGACAACCAGGTCGTGACGCGTCACGCCGACACCAGAACCTGAACGGCGAACGCCATCAACAACGCCATCCCGCACAGCAGGGCAGCCAGGATCAACAGGCGCGTGCTCACACGCAGGACCGTAACGGGCCTAGGGTCGCGGCGTGCGCCGAATGCCCTATCTGCCTGCCACCCTCCTCAGCGTCGCCCTGGTGGCCGCCGCCTGCGGCAACAGCACCGAAACGACGGCACCGACAGCGACCGCCACAACATCCCCGGTCACAACATCCCCGGTCACCACCTCGCCCACGGGCACTCCCGTAATACTGGACTGGGAAGCCACCCTCATCGGAGGCGGAACCATCAACGGCGCCGACCTGGCCGGAGGCGACACCCTCTTCTGGTTCTGGGCACCCACCTGACCGATCTGCAAGGCCGAAGCCCCGACGGTCGTCGAGGTCGCAGCAGAAGCCGACTACACCCTCATAGGCGTGGCAGGCCTGGCCCCCAACGAAGACGGCCTCGCCGCAGTCGAGGAATGGGGAATCGGTACCTTCCCAAACATCGCCGACCGCGGCCCAATCTGGTCACGCTTCGGCGTCTTCGGCCAACCGGCCGCCATCGTCGTGACAGCCAACGGGGGCGTGCTCGGTCACCTTGGTGCCCTCGACAAGGCTGGCTTCCAGGAACTGATGGACCGGGCCCGCGCTGCCTGACCTTCTGCTGACTGCGTTCCAACCGCTGCGTGGCCACCCACGGCTCTGGGCGTCGTCGGGCACGGTTCGCTCGCCAGATGCTCGCTCATCCGTACCCGACACCGCCCTCCCCCCACCAGCCAGGAGCAGGGAAACCGACAAAAACCCCCGCACACACCCCACACACCCCCCACAAAATCCCCCGCCAACAGGAGGGGCAGGCTGCCTCGCTATTGGGTGGGGGGGTTACGGGTGGGAGCCGGTTGGTCGAGGGCGGGGCGCCGGGGGTGGGGCGCAGCGACTTACGCCAGTCGAGCAAGCCACGCCGGCGGTGCCCCGCCCGCCAGCCAGACACGCGAGAAGCCTGTCGGGTGGGAGTTTGTTGGTCGAGGGTGGGGGGGGTTGCGGGTGGGAGCCGGTTGGTCGAGGGCGGGGCGCCTTCTCTTCGCCACCAACTCCGGGGTGGGGTCGCCCCTGACCTGGCCACCGGGAAAGAGATCGCTGACGGAGGGAAGTCCGAAAGGTTGCTGGCAGTTCCAGGTGAGCCGACAGGCGATGGATGCAGTCGGCGGAGTCACGGGAATTGGGGCGACAGTCACAACCGCCGCTGCGACAGTCGAGAACCATGTCGGGTGAGGCCAGTGTCGGGTTTCGACGAGCGAGCGCAGTTTGCGAGCGAGCAGAGCCCGGCGATGGCCATGAAGGGTGGAAGGAAGGATCGGTAGCAGACGGAAGGCAAGAACCTGACAACGGGAACCGGTGCTGCAGGTGGGAGGACAGACCCGTAGCCTGTCGGGGCGATCGGCAACGGGAGAGCAGGAATGTCGGGAAAGACCCTCAGCCAGAAGGTTTGGGACCGCCACGTGGTGCACGCGGCCGAGGGCCAGCCCGACCTGTTGTTCATAGACCTCCACCTCGTCCACGAGGTCACCTCACCGCAGGCCTTCGACGGTCTCCGTGCAGCCGGCAGGGGCGTGCATCGGCCCGACCTGACCGTCGCCACCGAGGACCACAACGTCCCAACGGCCGATGTCGACCAGCCCATAGCCGACCCGGTCAGCCGCCGCCAGGTTGAGGCGCTGCGTACCAACTGTGCCGAGTTCGGTGTTCCCCTCTACGGGATGGGCGACCCGGGGCAGGGCATTGTTCACGTCATCGGACCCGAGATGGGCCTGACCCTTCCCGGCATGACCGTTGTCTGCGGCGACAGCCACACCAGCACCCACGGGGCGTTCGGTGCGCTGGCGTTCGGCATCGGCACCAGCGAGGTCGAGCACGTGCTTGCCACACAGACCCTCCCCCAGCAGCATCCCGGCACCCTGGCGGTGACCGTCAACGGCGAGCTGCCGGCCGGTGCGACCGCAAAGGACGTGATCCTGGCGATCGTGGGACGGCTCGGGACGGGTGGCGGCATCGGGTCGGTGATCGAGTACAGGGGCGACGTGATCCGCAACCTGTCCATGGAGGGCCGCATGACGGTCTGCAACATGTCGATCGAGGCCGGTGCACGGGCCGGCATGATCGCCCCCGACCAGACCACGTTCGACTACCTGGCTGGCAGGGCCCACGCTCCAGCGGGCGCCGACTGGGAGGCGGCCGTGGCCGACTGGGCCACGCTGGCCACCGATGATGACGCCGTGTTCGACAACGAGATCGTGCTGGAGGGTTCCGACATAGTCCCGCACGTTTCGTGGGGCACGAACCCAGGCCAGGTCGTCCGCCTCGACGGTTCGGTTCCGGACCCGGCCCAGATGGCCGATGCCGGTGAGAGCGAGTCCGCCACCCGGGCACTGGACTACATGGGGCTGACCGCCGGCACCCCGATGCGTGACGTGGCAGTTGACACCGTGTTCATCGGGTCGTGCACCAATGGCCGAATCGAGGACATGCGGGCCGTGGCAGCCGTCGCCGAGGGCCGCACCGTTAAGGAGGGTGTACGCACGCTCGTCGTTCCGGGTTCGGGTGCAGTCAAGGCGCAGGCCGAGGCCGAGGGCATCCCGGCCATCCTCACCGCAGCCGGCTTCGACTGGCGTGAGCCCGGCTGTTCGATGTGTCTTGCCATGAACCCCGACAAGCTGTCGGCAGGTGAACGCTGTGCCAGCACCAGCAACCGCAACTTCGAGGGCCGCCAGGGCCGCGGAGGGCGCACCCACCTGGTGTCCCCCGCCGTGGCTGCGGCCAGCGCAATCGCCGGACGGTTCGCCTCACCGGCAGACCTGGACTGAGGAGAGGGCAGATGCAACCAGTTGAGATCGTCTCGGGCACCGCCGTTCCGCTGCGGCGCTCCGACGTTGACACCGACCAGATCATCCCCAGCGACTGGCTGAAGAGGGTGGAGCGCACCGGATTCGACAAGGGCCTGTTCTCGGAGTGGCGCGACAACCGCGAGTTCGTGCTTAACGACGAGAGGTTCGAAGATGCCGTCGTGCTCGTGGCGGGCCCCAACTTCGGCACCGGGTCGTCACGGGAGCATGCCGTGTGGGCGATCCAGCAGTACGGGTTCGCCGCGGTCGTGTCGCCCCGCTTTGCTGACATCTTCCGCAACAACTGCACCAAGAACGGCCTGGTTCCCGTACAGGTTCCCGCCGATGTGGGCGAGGCACTGCTCGACGCCGTCGAGGCCGACCCGGGGCTGGTCGTGACCATCGACGTGGCCAACCTGACCCTCGAGGCCCCCGACGCAGGAATTTCGTGTTCCTTCCCGCTGGACTCCGCCACCCAGGAACGTTTCATCCAGGGTCTCGACGACATCGGGATCTCGCTGCGACACGAGGACGCCATCGCCGGATACGAGGCGAACCGCCCCGCATGGCTCCCCACCACCTCCTGATCCAGAACCAGCCCATGCAGGCCGGCTAACCGCCGCGGTTCAGGTACGGGTTCATGTCATGCTGTCGCCGATGAACACCTCAGCAGATCGCCGCCTCACCGCCCTGGTCGTAGCTATCACCCTCGCCGCGGCGGCCTGCGGTTCGGTCGACTCCGGTGACCAGATCCGCCTGTCGGGCGCCACCTCGACGCTTCCCCCCGTGGTGGCGGCAACCACCACCACGACCTCACCACCGTCCACCACCCTGCAGGCGACCACCACGACCCTCGCACCCGTCGACATCAGCGACGTGGAGTTGACCAGCGGTCTCATTCCGTTCACTGCATGCCAGGACCTGCTGGTGTACCTGCGGGCCGAGGCCACCGAACGGGTCGGCCCCTACGGTCTGGGTCAGGGCGGCGGCTACTTCGGTGGACCGGTCATGCTCGAACGTGGCGACGAGAGCATGGCGATGGCGGCTCCCGCCATGGAAATGGACTTCGCAGCCGGCGGCATGGACGACTCAGCCGCAATGTCCATGATCCAGGGCGTCGACTTCTCCGGCACCAACGTGCAGGAGCTTGGCATCGACGAGCCCGACCTCATCAAGACCGACGGCAGTCGCATAGTCGTCGTCCAGGGCAACGAGTTGCACCTCATCGATGTGTCGGGCGCCGAGGCCGTGCTCACAGACACGCTCGTCTTGGAGAACCACTGGAGCAGCGACCTGCTGCTGGCCGGTGACCGCCTGCTGATCATGGCCTCCACGGAACCGGCCTACGACTACTACGGAGCCGATGCGGGCAGCGGTGCCGCCAGCCCGCTGGACCTGCTGGTCACCCCGGGCCAGTGGCGCCAACTGACCAGCATCATCGAGGTTGACCTGAGCGACCCGGCCAACCTGACGGTCGCCAACACCCTCACCCTGGGTGGCCGCTACCTGAGCGCCCGCATGGTCAACGGTGCAGCCCGCATCGTCACCACCTCTGCACCCGACGACCTGCCATTCGTCTACCCGGCAAACGAGGCCGGCGAGGAGCGTGCCGAGGCCGCCAACCGGGAGGCCATTGCACAGACCGAGATCGCCGACTGGATGCCCCGCTACGTCCACGAGGCCGGCGACGGCACGGTCACCGACGGAATGCTCGTGAACTGCCGCGACGTCGCCCACCCGGTGGAGTTCTCGGGCTTCTCCACCCTGTCGGTCCTCACCGTCGACCTGGGCGAAACCATGGGCATTCCGTCGAGCATGGGCGTACTGGCCGACGGCCAGACCGTCTACGCCGGCAACGAGCACCTCTACGTGGCCACCAACCGGTACGTCGACGGCGCCGAAGGGCCCTGGAACGAGCCCGACAACGACTACGCCACCTCCATCCACCAGTTCGACGTGACCGACCCGGCCGCCACCCCCTACACGGCCTCCGGCACAGTTCCCGGCCACCTCCTGAACCAGTTCTCCATGTCGGAGCACCAGGGCCACCTGCGTGTCGCCAGCACCCTCGGCAGCCCGTGGTGGTTCCAGGACGAGAGCGAGTCCCTCGTAACCGTGCTGACCCGCGACGAGGGCGAGCTTCTCCAGGTTGGCCAGGTGGGCGAAATGGGCCGCGGCGAGCGCATCTTCGCCGTGCGCTTCATCGGCGACACCGGCTACGTGGTCACCTTCCGCCAGACGGACCCCTTCTACACACTCGACCTGTCCGACCCGACGACACCCACCGTGATGGGTGAGCTCAAGATCGCCGGCTACAGCGGCTACCTGCACCCCGTTGGCGACGGCCTGATCCTCGGCATAGGACAGGACGCAACCGACGAGGGCCGCACGACGGGCGCCAAGGCCACCCTCTTTGACGTATCGGACCTGTCGGCCCCGGCCGTGCTGGACTCATGGCAGGCCAGTGGCGGAAGCAGCTCGGTCGAGTGGGACCACCGGGCGTTCCTGTGGTGGGCACCAGAGAACCTGGCCGTGATGCCGTTCAACGACTGGCGCAACGACATCAACGCAGCCGTGGTCCTCCAGATAGCCGACGGCACCATCACCGAGACGGGCCGCGTCGACCACATGCCGGACCCCGGCGGCCCCACCGAGTTCCCCTGCCCGACGATCGACGCCGATCTGTTCGGCGGTGCCGCCGTCCCAGAGGGCATTGAGGCCGAGCTGGCCCTGTTCGTGCCCGAGGGGATCACACTCATGCTCTGTGTTGCCGACGAGACCGACCCCGGAAAGGACATCTACCCCTGGGTCGACGGCTACATGTGCGAGTTCCTGAACGCCGACGACGTTGCCGAGTACGGCATGGAGTTCGGGCTCGGGGAGTTCGGCATCGAGGCGCTCGACATACCCGAGGGCGCAACGGTCGGAGCCTGCTTCCCCGACAACTACACCTGGATGCCACCGATCGAACGCACGCTCATCATCGGCAACGACCTCTGGTCCTACAGCTGGGGCCAGATCCAGTCCAACGACCTCTCCAACCTTGAACGCCTCCAGACGGTCAGGTTCGCCAACCGGTACTAGGGGCAACCCGGCCCGAACCGGGCCTCAGACCACCTTCTCCACAGAGGACTCCCAGGCACCGAAACCGCCCACAAGGTCCGACACGTCGCCAAAGCCCTCACACCTGAGCATGCTGGCGACCACCGACGACCGGTAACCGCCGGCGCAGTAGACGACCGTCGGCCGCTCCGGCGAAAGTTCGCCCATTCGTTCACGCACCATGGACACGGGCAGGTTCACCGAGCCCGGGATGACACCCCCGGTGCCGCACTCCATCACAGCCCTGACGTCGACCACCTGAAGGTCATCGACGTCGACGATTCGGTCAACAAGGACATCGGCCGTGAGACGCGACGCAGTGGAGGTCCTCTCGGGATGCTGCGTCATGACCTGATAGGGATCCACGAGGCAGCCGACCACCCGGTCGAAGCCGATGCGGGCCAGACGGTTCTTGGCCTCCAGTTCGGTTCCAGGGTCGGCAAACAACACGATGTCCACATCGACGGGCACAACCGAACCGGCAAACTCGGCATAGCGACCGTTGAGGCCCACGTTGATCGCACCAAGTAGGTGGCCACGGGCGAAGTCCTCAGGGTCACGGACGTCGACCAGGACGGCGCCACCAGCCACAGCACGGTCCACATCGTCAAGCGACAGGTCCCCCGGAGGCTGCTCCTCGTCCAACAGACCATGCTCACTCTGGTTCAACACGGCGTCGTAGGGGAAGTAGGCGGGAGCAGTCGGCTGCCCCTCGGTGATCAGGCCTATGAAGGTCTCCCGGTCGGGAGCCTTGACCGCATAGTTGCTTCGACGCTGCTCGCCGATGGTCGACGACGTGTCAGTTGACAGGTTCTTGCCGCACGCAGAACCGGCCCCGTGCCCCGGGAACACCCGGGTGGCATCAGGAAGGGTCATGAGACGCTCATGGAGGCTGTCGTATAGACAGCCTGCCAACTCGTCGCGGGAGTGGCCGAAGGACACCAACAGGTCAGGCCTGCCGACATCACCGATGAACAAGGTGTCACCGGTCAGCACCGCATACGGCTCAGGATCATCGGCGTTCTCCCAGACCACGATGCTCAACGACTCAGGGGTGTGGCCCGGGGTGTGCCTGAACTCCAGCACCACCTCACCCAACACCAGACGCTCACCATCGCCCAGAGGCCGGTAGTCGAACTCGGGCGATGCAACCGAGGAGTAACCGATCTCTGCACCCGTGGCAGCAGCCATCTCCAGGTGCCCCGACAGAAAATCGGCGTGGAAGTGGGTCTCAACGACCAACTCAATCGACAGGCCGGCCTCGGCGGCATCGGTCACGTACTCGCCGACATCTCGCCGGGGATCAACCACCACCGCCCTACCCGTCGACTCGTCACCAACCAGATAGGAGGCCTGGGAGAGGCAGTCCAGGTAGTACTGCGTGAAGATCATGAGCCCGCCGGGGCAACTCCGACCCTGATCGCCTTTACCGCACCGTCGGCGTCGACCGAGGAACCCCTGTTGTAGGGAAGCATCCCAAGTGCAACCGCCATAGGGCAGATGTTCAGCGCCGCCGTGGTCGCCAGCGCGGCACCAATGAGCAGCGAGAGAACCCAGAAGCCCGAAGCGGCCGCGTTAAGGGCAAAGCCGGCCACCACGAGCAGGCCCGCTGTGAACCGGACCTGGCGATCCATGGCCCAACGTGGCTTTCCGAGCACCAGGTCGCCGCCGGCCTCGTTCCATGCGATCACGCCACCGTCGAGCACGCTGGCCGTCTGACACCCGGCCGCCGCCAGGCGCTCGCCGGCCTTCGTGGCCCGCTGGCCCGACTCACAGATCAGCACAAGGGGGCCAACGACCTCGGCCACCTGCTCACAGCGACCAGCCAGCAGGTCCAACGGCAGGTGCACCGACCCGACAATATGCCTCGTCTCGTACTCGGCACTGGTGCGAACATCGACCAGCGTCACAGCCGGCCCGTTCTCCAGTTGGCTCATCAACTCATGCGCGTTGACGGTCGTGATCTCCATGGTGTCCCCGTTTCGTCGGCGGTCCCTGCGGGTCCAGTGTGCCCCAACGCGCGGGGGATTGGTACCCCCCGGTACCGGTCTCAGCCCAGGTGGCCGGGCCGTTCCATGGCATTGGGGTCCTCGCCGGTGTCGCGTACTCGGGCGATCTTGTTCAGAGCCGAGATGAACGCACGGGCCGACGCCTCCACCACGTCGTTGGCCAGGCCCCTTCCGGACACCTTCAGGCCGTCGCTGCTCTCAAACGAGAGGGCCACGTCGGCCAGGGCATCCACTCCACCGGTAACGGACATCACGTTGTAGTCGGTGAGGTGGCCGTCGATGCCCGTGGCGATCTTGACGGCCGTGCACGACGCGTCGACCATTCCGGAACCCTCGACCGAGACCGACTTCTCCTCGCCGCGTACCCGCATGACCAGGTCGGCCGACGGGGTGGTCTCGCTTCCGGCCCTGACGTCGATGCTGACAAGCGAAAAGGTGGCTTCCACCCTGTCGCCCATCTCCTCGGCGACCAGGGCCTCGAGGTCGGCATCGGTGAGCTGTACCTTGCGGTCGGCCAACTCCTTGAAGCGGGTGAAGGCGGCGTTGAGGGCGTCGCCCTGAATCTCGATACCCATCTTCTGGAGTGTGTCTTTGAATGCGGCACGGCCCGAGTGCTTGCCAAGCACCAGCTTGCTCTCACCCTGACCCACCATCGACGGATCCATGATCTCGTAGGTGGTTCGCTCGTTCAACACACCGTGCTGGTGAATGCCCGCCTCGTGGGCAAAGGCATTGCGGCCCACCACGGCCTTGTTGAACTGCACCGGGTAGCCCGTGAGCCGGCTGACCATCCGCGACGACCTGGCCAACTCCTCGGTCCTGATGCTGGTCTCGACCGTGGCATAGGTGTCGGGACGGGTACGGATGGCCATGACGATCTCCTCCATTGCCGCATTTCCGGCCCGCTCCCCGATGCCGTTCACGGTGCACTCAACCTGCCTGGCGCCTGCCTGAACAGCCGCAAGGGAGTTGGCCACGGCGAACCCCAGATCGTTGTGGCAGTGCGTGCTGAGCACATAGTCGCCGGTGACCCTCTCCCTGATCGCACGGATCCGCTCAGCCCACTCGGCCGGCATGGCGTAGCCGACCGTGTCAGGAATGTTGAGCGTTCCAGCACCGTTGTCGACAGCAGCCTGGAGGACATCGCACATGAAGTCGAAGTCTGACCTGGAGGCATCCTCGGGGCTGAACTCCACGTCGTCGGTGTAGCCGCGGGCCCTCGCCACCGCCGAGGCCGCCTCGGCCAGCACCTGCTCCGGGCTCATCTTGAGCTTGTGCTCCATGTGGGTGGGGCTGGTGGCTATGAAGGTGTGGATACGACGCTTCTGGGCCGGCTCGATGGCTTCCCAGCAGCGATCGATGTCCTTGTGGGCGGTCCGGGACAGGCCGCAAATTACGGGACCACGCACGGTCGTGGCAATGGCGTGCACAGCCTCGAAGTCGCCCTGGCTGGCGATTGGAAACCCGGCCTCGATGTAATCGACGCCCAGACGCGCCAACTGGTCGGCGATCTCCAGCTTCTCGCCCGTGTCGAGGGAGATCCCGGGCGACTGCTCGCCGTCACGGAGGGTCGTGTCGAAGATGACAACCCTGTCTCTGGTCGGTGTGTCGCTCATTGCCTGCTCCGGTCGTGTGCTGGTTCGGTGTCGCTGGTCTGGTCGGTCAGTTCCTGTGTGAAAAACGAGA
>JABHCN010000059.1 GCA_018673475.1 Actinomycetota bacterium
GTGTTGCCGTCGGGGTCTCGGGCCATGCAGATGTAGCCGATCGGTGGCGGCATCTGAGTTGGTGGCATGGCGAGGCTTCCGTCGGCCTCGGCTGTGGCGGCAGCAGCTTCAATGTCGGCGCGGCTGCAGAGTTCGATACCGATGTGGGCGAACGGGCCCAGAACCGCATGGGGTGAGTCGCCGAAGGGGTCCTTGCCCTCTAGGAACTGGGATACGACCAGTAGGAAGGGATGCTCGACGCTGTCGCTGTGTCCGAGCCATGCGCCATAGCCGAACTCGTCCTCTCTGCGGGCAAGAAGCGACAGGGGGGTGTGTTCGGTGTACCAGGCAATGGTGGCGTCGATGTCGTTAACACGGAGGGCGACGTGTGTCCAGCGTGCCGACGGTGGATGGACTGCGTAGGTGTCTTCGGTCATGGTTGTCTGTGGCCTGTCTATGTCTGGTGGGCTGTTATTCGATGGTCCAGCCGTCGGGGAGGTTGACCTCGCCGACGGCCTCGTGGGTCTCTTCGTCCTGTTCGGCATCGGGCAGATGTTGCCACAGCAGCATCTGGTTGCCCCAGGGGTCGACGAATGAGGCGTTGGCGCCGCCGAACTCCGTCCAGAAGTGGTCTCTCCACAACTCGGTGCCGCCCAGCCTCGTGGCGGCATCGAGGATTCGTTCGAAGGAGTCGTCCTCGCTTATCAGGATCCAGGCGCGAATGCCTCGGCCATCGGGGTTCAAGCCGGTTGGTTCGGTGGGGTTGGGGTTCGGGTTGGGTCGGGCGTTTGTGGCGTTGTAGAGGCCCATGTGGAGGTTGCCGGTTGGGCCCTGTGAGCCGTCGTCGACCTTGAAATTCTGTCCCGGGATGATTCTGTGGAACAGGCCCGGGATGCGTTCTTCGATCTCCCAGCCGAAAACCTCGCTGTAGTAGGCATCGGCGGCCGCCGGATCGGTGGATGGAATGTCGATGAAAACTAGGGTGTTCGGGTAGGGCACGGTTGCTCCCGGGTCGAGGCATGCTTGGTGGGGTGACCATAACAGTTGGTCTGATGGTCTGACCAATCGTGGGACACCAGGATCTGCAGGCAGAGCCGATGCGTTCCGGCACCCGGGTGGGCCTTCCACAACCCGCTGGTAGTCTTTGCGCCCGTGGACGACCCAACCGGGTCGTTCGGGGTCGGATCCGAAACCTCCGGCCCTCCGTATGGCTTCCGGTGACGCACTGCGCGCCATGAGGCCGGGTCCGATACCCGAGGTACCGATGCCGACCAACCTGCCCCCCAAGGCTGACACGATCACAGAGCACAAGCTTCATGAGACCGATACCGGTTCTCCCGAAGTTCAGATTGCCCTGCTGAGTGACCGCATCAACCACCTCACCGGCCATCTGAAGGTCCACAAGAAGGACCATCACAGCCGGCGAGGCCTGTTGATGCTGGTGGGTCGCCGCCGACGGCTGCTCGACTACGTCATGGCAAATGACGTCGAGCGCTATCGGGCGATCATCGCCAAGTTGGGGCTGCGCCGGTAGGCGGAGTACCTGGAGTACGGCGGCCACACGGCCGTCCATACCCCTGTCGGGGGTCCGGACCAACGGAACCGACAACCAATACGACGACCCCGGGTCCCGGAGGTCATCAGTGCCAGTTGCATGCCGCTCGGCAGGTTCCTCCCTCGGGAGTGACCGGGTCGGGATGTATCCAACTGGAGGCTGACGGCCAAGGTCCATCCGGTTTGCCGCAAGGAGCGGCCGTCGTCCCGGCCGGAGAAGTTCCAGCCGGGAACAAGAGAGGAAACAATGACTGAAGTAAAGACCGTGTCCCGCACATTCAGCGGGACCGAAAAGACAATGTCGTTCGAGGTGGGCCGTCTGGCCGGCCTCGCCGACGGTGCCGTTCTGGCACAGATAGGCAGGTCCACCGTCCTGGTGACCGCCACAGGAGCCAGGTCACCCCGTCCGGGTGCCAGCTTCTTCCCGCTGACCGTTGACATCGAGGAGCGGATGTACGCCGCCGGCAAGATCCCCGGCTCGTTCTTCCGCCGCGAGGGTCGTGCACCCGAGTCGGCGATCTTGACCTGTCGGCTCATCGACCGCCCGCTGCGGCCGATGTTCCCCGAGGGCTTCCGCAATGAGGTCCACGTGGTCGGAACCGTCATGGGTGCCGATATGGAGAACCCACACGATGTCTTGGCCCTGAACGGCGCCTCGGCAGCGTTGATGCTGTCCGGCATCCCGTTCGACGGTCCCATCGGCGCCGTGCGCATCGCATGGTCGGCTGCCGGCGAGTGGATTCCACACCCCACCTACGAAGAGGGTTCGGAGTCGGCATTCGAGATGGTCGTGGCAGGTCGCCTGCTCGACGACGGTGATGTCGCCGTGATGATGGTCGAGGCCGGTGGAACAGCATCCGCCTACGACGTCTACGAGGCCGGTGCCCCCAAGGTTGACGAGGCAGTGCTGGCCGATGGCCTGGACTTCTCAAAGCAGTACATCCGCGAGGTCATCGAGATGCAGCTTGAGCTCATCGAGGCCGTGGGTGCACCCGAGATCATGCCCTACGAGGTAACCGTCGACTACAGCGAGGAAGTCAGGGCAGCGGTGGATGCCGCCGGCCGGGATCGCATCGCCGAGACCCAGACAATCGCCGTGAAGGCCGATCGTGGTGTGGCAGAGGCAGCCGTCAAGGCCGCCCTCCTCGAGGAACTGCTACCGCAGTTCGCAGAGGTGGACGATGCCGACAGCCAGATCAAGGGTGCCATCCGCTCCGTCACCAAGGACGTGGTTCGGGCACGAATCGTGTCAGAGGGTGTACGCATCGACGGGCGTGGAACTTCTGACCTGCGGCCACTGTCGTCTGACGTGGCGGTCATCCCCACGGCACACGGCTCGGGCCTGTTCCAGCGGGGTGAGACCCAGGTGCTCAACTTCACCACCCTCGGCACCGGACGCATGGACCAGATGATCGACGGAATCGATCCTGTCGACCGCAAGCGCTACATGCACCACTACAACTTCCCGCCCTTCTCGACAGGCGAGACCGGGTTCATGCGGGGTCCGAAGCGGCGTGAGATCGGCCATGGTGCGCTCGCCGAGCGTGCCCTCGTGCCGGTACTTCCCGCCTTCGAGGACTTCCCCTACACCCTGCGCCTCGTGTCAGAGGTTATGTCGTCAAACGGTTCCTCCTCGATGGCTTCGGTGTGTTCGTCGAGCCTCTCGATGATGGACGCCGGTGTACCGATCAAGGCTCCCGTAGCCGGGATCGCAATGGGCCTCGTCTACCTGGATGGTGAGTACGTGACCCTCACCGACATCCTGGGGGCCGAGGACGCCTTTGGCGACATGGACTTCAAGGTTGCCGGTACGGCCGACTTCGTGACGGCCCTCCAGCTGGACACCAAGATCGACGGCATACCCGCCGACGTCCTGGCAGCGGCCCTGAACCAGGCCAAGGAGGCTCGCCAGGCGATCCTGGCATCGATGGCCGAGGCGATCGCCGAGCCGCGCGACGACGTGGGGGAGAACGCCCCCAAGATCGTCAGCTTCGAGATCCCGATCGAGAAGATCGGTGAGGTCATCGGCCCCAAGGGCAAGATGATCAACACCATTCAGGCCGAGACCGGTGCCGATATCAGCGTTGACGACGACGGCATGGTGGGCATCGTGTCCGTCGCCTCGCCCGACCGTGCCGCCGTGGCCGAGGCCGAGCGGCAGATCCAGTTGATCGTCGACCCGCCGACCGCTGAGGTAGGTGCCGTCTACGAGGGTCGTGTTGTGAACATCACCAAGTTCGGTGCCTTCGTCAACATCCTTCCAGGTCGCGACGGCCTGGTGCACATCTCCAAGCTGGGTGGCGGCAAGCGCATCAACAAGGTCGAGGACGTCCTCGAACTGGGACAGCCCCTGACGGTCGTCGTCGAGGACGTCGATCCGAACGGCAAGATCTCGTTGATGCCGGCAGGCGACGAGCCCACCGAAAAGGCTGACGAGGCCGAGGCCACCGACGCTCCCGTCGAGAACGACGAGCCCGTCGAGGCCGAGTCGTCCGACAGCGATCCGGTTGATGACGATGTCGACACCGGATCCGACAGCGACCCGGTTGACGACGACGTCGACACCGGATCCGACGATGACGATGATGACGATGACTACAACAGCATCGACGAGGCACCGGCATCAACCGGTCCCGTCGAGGTCGGCTTCGAGGCGGCGTTCAGCGCCGAACTCGAGACCGTCCATGGCGACCTTGGCGCCGCCGCACCCACCAACCGTGGTGGTGGTGGCCGTCGCAGGCGGGGTCGCTGAACACCAACGCTGGTACGGGCCCTCCGCGGGGCCTCAGGTCGACCGCCGCTCCGGTGGTCGACCTGACCGTGCCCAATGACGGGTCAACCGATGGTCCGAGTGTGGTATCCGAGCGCATGCCGGATGCCCACTCGGTGTCGGTGGGTGTCTGGGTGGGGGTCGGTGGACGCGACGAGCATCACCGCATCGCCGGTGCGTCTCATTTTCTCGAACACCTGTTGTTCAAGGGAACCGATACCAGGTCTTCGCGTTCCATAGCAGAACTGGTCGATGCCACCGGCGGTGAGATGAACGCCTTCACCACCAAGGAGTACACGGCCTTCTACGCACGTGTCCCCGCAGGTGGGCAGGAACTCGCCACGTCGCTCCTGACCGACGTAATCACCTCGCCGGCGCTTCGCTCCGAGGATGTCGACAGCGAACGCCGGGTGATCCTCGAGGAGTTGAACCTGGCTGCCGACGACCCCGATGATGTGGTCGGGAGCCTCCTCTACGAAGAGGCCTTCCCCTCTCACCCGCTCGGGCGTGAGGTGCTTGGAACTGCCGAATCCGTGATGGCCATGGAGCGCGACGACATAGTCGAGTTCCACGACCGCTGGTACAGGTCGCCCAACCTTGTGGTGGCAGCCGCCGGCGACGTGGACCACGCCATGCTGGTCGATCAGGTTTCTGAGGCCTTCGAGGGTCGCGGTGGTGCAGATTGTCCCACCCGTGATGACCAGCTCTCCGAGGCTGGCGAGGGACGATCCGTGTCGCGCCAGACCGAGGCGGTGCACATGGCATGGGGATGGCGCGGCCTGCGCCGTGATGATCCGAGACGTCACGCACTCTCCCTTGGAGTTCACGTGCTGGGTGGGGGACTCTCAAGTCGCCTGTTCCAGACGGTAAGGGAGGACCGCGGTCTCGCCTACAGCATCTTTGCCGGAATGAGCGGCTACCAGGACACGGGCCTCGTGACGGTGAGTGCCGGGACGTCTCCCGAAAAGGCCGACGAGCTGTCGACCGTCGTTGCAGCCCAGGTCGGTGAGGTGGCGGCCCAGGGCATCACGGCCGAGGAACTGGAGATAGCGAGGGACGGCTTCGAGGGATCGATCCTGTTGGGCCTCGAGGGGACCGGCAGCCGGATGGCCCGGCTGGGATCCAGCCAGAGTCTCTTGGGGCGGGTGCTGGCACTGGACGAGTACGTCTCGCTTCTGCGTGAGATAACCCTCGACGACGTGAACGCGGTTCTCGCCGAACTCCTCACACCGGCGGCGACGGAAGTACGGGTCGGACCAGGTTCCTGAGATCTGTTTCGCGTAACCGGCCCCTCTGGCCGGGCTGTCGACCGCTAACCTCGCCGACATGAGCGACGCTGCGGACCGGTCCACCGGTGGGATCCGTGTGGGGGTGATTGGTGCCGGAGGCCGCATGGGTGCGGCCGTGTGCGAAGCGGTCGCCGGTGCTGACGACCTGGCCCTCGTCGCAGCCGTCGACCCGGTATCGCCCGGCGAGGTGCTCAACGGCGTGACCGTCGAGGCCGAGATCGGGACAATGGTCGACACGGGCGTCGACGTGGCTGTCGACTTCACCGTGGCCGATGCCAGCCGTAGAAACCTTCCGGTGCTCGCCGCAGCAGGTGTTCACGTTGTCGTGGGCACCTCAGGCCTGACCGACGACGACCTGTCGGAACTCCGGTCGGCATTCACGGCGAGCAACTGCCTGATCGTTCCCAACTTCGCCATCGGCGCCGTGTTGATGCAGCGTTTCGCAGAGGTGGCGGCACCCTGGTTCGAGACCGCTGAGGTGATCGAGTTCCACCACGACGAGAAGGTCGACGCACCGTCTGGCACGGCGCTCTCCACTGTTGAGCGCATGGCGGCCGCTTCGGCAGACTGGGCCGACGACCCGACGCAGCGCGAGGTGATCGCCGGTGCACGGGGTGGCGCCGGCCCGGCCGACATCAGGATCCATTCGGTACGCATGCGGGGGATGGTGGCCCACCAGGAGGTTGTGCTCGGCACGACCGGCCAGACGCTTGTCATCAGGCACGACACCACCGATCGCAGTTCGTTCATGCCGGGTGTGCTGCTGGCCGTGCGCAACGTGGCCGGACTGTCCGGCCTTTCGGTCGGTCTCGATGCCCTGTTGGGTCTCTGAGACCTCTCAGACGATTGTCTGTCAGCCGCCTCCTGCGCCCACTGTGGCTGCTCACCCACCTGCTGGTGGTGTCGGCGATGTTCGCGATGGTCGGCTTCGGGGTGTGGCAGCTCAGGCGTCTCGATGACCGTCAGGCACAGAATGCCGTTATCGAGGAGCGCATGGCCCAGCCGGCCGGGCCTCTCCTCGATGTGGTTGACCTCGATGATCCGGAGGCCTCGGTCCACATGACCGTGCATGCCCCGGGGACCTTTGATCCGGGCAGCGAGGTCTACGTGGCAAACCGCACCCTCGACGGCAGGCCCGGTGTCAACGTGGTGACGCTTCTCGAACTCGACTCCGGAGCCGTGGTGGTCGACCGGGGGTTCCTCCCGAGGCGGGCGTACCTCGGCGGCGAGGACAGCTACTGGGCCACCCCGGACGGCGAGGTGGTTGTGACGGGACGGCTTCGGACAACCCGGAGCAGTCGGGGCGGACTTGGCGACGAGGTTGACGTGATCGACCTGACGGGGCTGTCGGAGCGCTGGGGCGTGTCGCTGCTACCGGTCTACATCGAGGCCACCTCGGGTGCGGTTGTCGCCGACTACCCGCTCGTGCCCCGGCCTCCCGACCTCACCGACGGCCCCCACTTCGGCTATGCCATCCAGTGGTTCGTGTTCGCGCTGATCGCCCTCATCGGCTACCCGTTGGTGATGGTTCGGATCGCCCGCGACGAACCACCCGGGGTTGAAGCCTCCTGAGGGGCAGTTGCTAGCGTGACCGCCATGCCACACCAGAGCCACCCGGAGGTACGCGTCCTGCACTCGCTTCGCGTGCGGGGGTTCGTCGACACCCACCTGGTTGCCGATGCGTCCGCAATGGAGGTCCCCGAGGTCGAGGAGTGGCTGGTTCACCTCGAGTCGCAGGGAGATGTCCGTTACCGTGACGGCCGCATGTCGGGCTGGATGCTGACCACCGAGGGCCGGGGCCGGGGCGAGACGCTGTTGGCCACGGAACTGGAGGAGGCCGGCTGCCGTGAGGGGGTCCACTCCGCATATCAGGACTTCCTCAGCGTGAACCACGGCTTTCTCGAACTGTGTACCGACTGGCAGTTGCGAGCCCCAACTGATGATCCGGCCGGCGAAAAGGTGATCAACGACCACTCCGACCCTGATCATGATGCAGCCGTCATTGCCCGCCTGGCCGAGGTCGACAGGGTGGTCCAACCAATCTCGATTGAATTGGCGACCCTGCTTCACCGCTTTGACGGCTACGGTCGGCGTTTCGGGGACGCACTCGGGCGTGTCCGGGCCGGTGACCACGACTGGTTCACGAAGCCGATGATCGAGTCGTACCACACGGTCTGGTTCGAGTTGCACGAGAACTTCCTGGCAACCCTCGGGATACCGAGGGCGAGCGAGGCACAGGCCACCTGACATGGGCCGGAGAGGATTGTGATGGAACCCAGGTTCGGGCGGGTGCTGACAGCCATGATCAGCCCCTTCGCCGCCGACGGTTCCCTCGACGTTGACGGGGCAGTGACCCTCGCCAGATGGTTGGAGGAGCAGGGAAACGACGGCCTGGTCCTTGCCGGGACCACCGGTGAGTCGCCCACCCTCACCCAGGATGAACAGGTCGACATGATCTCCGCTGTCGTCGAGGCCGTGCAGATTCCCGTCATCGCAGGGGCCGGCAGCAACGACACTAGGTCTGCCGTCCGCAACGCCGAGAGGTGCGCCGAGGTTGGTGTCGCCGGCATCCTCGACGTGACCCCGTACTACAACAGGCCCTCCCAGGCAGGGCTGATCGAGCACTTCCGGACCACGGCGGCTGCCACAGACCTGCCGGTGATGCTCTATGACATTCCGCCCAGGTCTGGCCGTAAGATCGACACCGACACGATCCTGAGGCTCGCCGACGAGGTCGACAACATCGTGGCCGTAAAGGACGCCGCCGGCGACGTGGCCGAGACCGCACGCCTGATAGCGGCCGTTCCCGACGGCTTCGAGGTCTACAGCGGCGAGGACTGCCTGACGCTCTCCCTGCTGGCCGTCGGCGCCGTGGGAACGGTGAGCGTGGCATCGCACTGGTGCACCCCTGAGACCGTTTCGATGATGGCAGCGTTCTTCGGCGGCGACATGGCCGAGGCTGCAGCCATCAACCGGAGGCTCATTCCCTCCTACGACTTCGAGTCCGGCGACCTTCGGCCCAATCCGGTTCCCACCAAGGCCATGATGAAGGTACTGGGCCTACCCGGTGGCGACTGCCGCCTTCCGATGGGCCCCGAGCCCGAAGGCCTCCAGGACGAGGCCCGCAGGGTGCTCGTAGGCCTCGGACGCGGCTGAGTCCACAGCACCAACCGATCGGAACACGACCATGGCAGCACCCGTACACCTGACGTTTCTGGGCGGTCTCGGAGAGATCGGTCGCAACTGTGCCGCCCTTGAGGCACACGGTCGGATCGTCATGCTGGACTGCGGCCAGTTGTTCCCAGACGACCTTCCCGGGGTCGACGCCGTGCTACCAGACTTCACGTGGCTACGAGAGCGGGCCGACCGCATCGAGGCCTGCATCGTCACCCATGCCCACGAGGACCACATCGGTGGCCTCCCGTACCTGCTCTCTGAGATGTCGTTTCCGATCTACGGATCACCGTTCACCCTGGGAATGGTCCGGGGAAAGCTCAAGTCGGCAGGCGTGCCGGTGCCCGAGCTGATCGAACTCCACGACCATGCCCGACACAAGATCGGGCCGTTCGACTGCGAGTTCCTTCCCGTTACCCATTCGACCCCGAGCGGCCTGATGACGCTGTTCGGTACACCGCAGGGCCTGATCCTGCACTCAAGCGACTTCAAGCTCGACGACAACCCTGTCGACGGAAGGGTCACGGACCTTCCGCGCCTTCGGGAACTCGCCGCCGGAGAGGGAATCCGCCTGCTGTTGGCCGACTCGACCAACGCCGGTTCGGCGGGTGCCTCCAGTTCCGAGTCTGAGATCGGACCGGTATTGATGTCGGTATTTGAGGAGCATGCGGGCCGGCGCATCATCGTCGGAGCGTTCTCCAGCCATGTTCACAGGATTCAACAGATTGCCGATGCCGCAGCGGCGACCGGCCGTCGTGTGGTGGTCCTCGGCCCGTCAATGGTTCGCAACGTCGGCCTTGCACGCGACCTCGGCCTGCTGCGTATTCCCGAGTCGGTATTTGCGACCGAGGACGACCTCGATGACCTGGACCCGGCCCGGACCTGCATTGTCTGCACCGGCTCACAGGGCGAGACCAGAGCGGCGCTGTCGCTGATGGGACAGGGCCGTCACCGCTTCGTGACCGTCGGTGACACCGACACCGTCGTCTTCTCGTCGCATCCGATTCCCGGCAACGAGGCCGGCATCGGGCGCCTCCACAATGCGCTGGCCCGCAGGGGTGTCCAACTGGTTCACAGCGGCCAGATCGGAATTCACACAACCGGTCACGGCAAGGCCGAGGAGTTGCTGGCGTTGCACGACGCTGCCGACCCTGACCTGTTCGTTCCCGTCCACGGCGAGTACTCGCATCTGGTTGCGCACCATGAACTGGCGCTGGAGCGCGGGATGGTGCCTGACAACGTGCTGAGGTGCACCGATGGCGACCGGGTGAAGCTCGACGACGACGGCATCTCACACCAGAGCCGTGTCTCAGACACCTACGTAATGGTCGACGAGTCTGGCAACCCGGTGAGCGACGACCTGCTCGAGGAGAGACGAAACCTTTCCGGTGAGGGTTTTGTCGTGGTGAGGGTCGTCGTCGATGGTCGAAAGGGGAAGCTCGTGGGTGAGCCCTTTGTCGAGACCAGGGGCTGGGTTGAGCCTTCGGAGCGCGAGAGTTGGCGTGGTGAGGTGGCCGAGGCGGTTGCCAAGGCGCTGAAGCCGGTTGTAGCCGAGGGCGAACGCGACCCGAAGGAACTGGCCCGGCTGGTGCGGCGGGCCACCGGACGCCTCGTGTCGCGCCGAACCGGCCGACGGCCGGCACTGGTGCCGGTTGTCGAGGTCCGCTGAGGTTTCCCGGGGCCTGACGTGACCGGTGCTGTCACCGGCCGGTGGTACGTTTAGGCCGCTGTGAGCACAAAATCTGAGCGCTCTGGATCATCCGACAAGTCGGTGCGCCAGAAGCGTAAGAACCGAGACCCGATAGACCGCGACGACGGTCCCGAGCCGTCAGATTTGTCTGACGGGCGACGGCCGGGTTCGTCCGGGCCCCAGAAGGAGGCTCTGCTACGCCGCATGGGCCGTGCCGCATTTGCAGGCCGGACCGATGAACTGCTGGGCCTCGTTCTGGTACTTGGAGGCCTGTTGACAGGCCTGTCGGTCTACCTGGGTAAGGCGGGAATCGTGGGCCGGGTGATCGACAGCGGCGCCGGCTGGACCGTCGGAACGACCAAGGTGGGCCTGCCCGTGGCGATGGTCGCAGTCGGCCTGGCCATGTTCCGGGAGCGGATCGAGTTCGACGAGATGACCAGACGCCTCCCGGTGGGGGCCTTCATGGCCCTCGTCAGCGCCACGGGTCTGCTCCACCTCGGCAGGGGCCAGCCGGGCATCTCAGACGGAGCCGACGGCCTGGGTGCAGGTGGAGGCCTCCTGGGTCTGGCTGTCGGGGGTGGGCTGGATGCCGCCATCGACACCATCGGTGCGGTGCTGATCCTGATCGGTACGGGTCTGGTGGGTGTGGCCGTAATCACCCGTATCTCAGCCAGCCAGGCCGCACGCGGCGTCGTTGTGGTTACCCGCCAGGCGGGGCGCGCTGTGCTGGCCGGGCTGATACCGCTGGGTCGCGGACTGCGGAACTGGGTGCAGAGCCTGCTCAGCGCTCCCGGCACCGACGGCCCACAGGTGGTCGTGCATCACGAGTCACCGGCACCGGCTCCGCAGCCTGCCTCAGAGGCAGCCTCGGAACCCGTGCCTGCAGCCGAATCCGACGAAGATGCACAAGAGCCCGAGCCGGAAGCGAAGAAGCGCAGGCGTCGAACAAAGGCAGCAGCGGGGAGCGGTGAGCAGCTCACCATTGAACTGGGTGCCACTGTGGCCGGCTCTACCTGGCACCTTCCACCGTTGTCGATCCTGTCTCGCAGCGAGACCCACGACATCGACGCCAAGGCCATCGAGGAGCGTGGATACCGTCTCCAGGAGGCCCTCTCCACACACGGGGTCGAGACCCGCCTGATCGACATGACAGTCGGCCCGACCGTCACCCGTTATGCCCTCCAGTTGGGTGACGGGGTCAAGGTGGCCCGGGTGACCAGCCTGAACAAGGACATCGCCTACGCACTGGCGGCAGCCGACGTACGCATCCTGGCTCCCATTCCCGGGCAGCAGGCGATCGGCATCGAGGTGCCCAACGAGGAGCGCGAGGTCGTGGCGCTCGGCGACATCTTGTCGTCGGCGACAGCGGCCAAGGCGCAGCATCCCCTCGAGGCCGCCATCGGGCGCGACATCGATGGCAAGCCTGTGCTGTTGAACCTCGCCACCATGCCCCACCTGCTCATCGCCGGGGCCACGGGTGCCGGCAAGTCGTCGTGTATCAACTCGCTTGTCACATCTGTGCTGATGCGAACCACCCCCGAGCAGGTTCGCCTGATCCTGATTGACCCCAAGCGGGTCGAGATGGGCCAGTACGAGGGCGTGCCGCACCTGCTCACGGCCCCTGTGACCGACCCCAAGAAGGCAGCCAACTCTCTCCACTGGGCCGTTCGCGAGATGGAGCGCCGCTATGGCCTGTTGTCAGACTGCGGGTTCCGCGACATCGCCGGCTACAACGCCGCCCACGACCGTGGCGAGTTGAAGGCACCGCTGGGGGTGACCGACGACGACGGCGAACCGATGGCCTACCAGAGGCTGCCGTTCATACTGATCGTCGTCGATGAGTTGTCCGACCTGATGATGGTGGCCGCACGCGACGTCGAGGACTCCATCTGTCGGCTAGCCCAGATGGCCAGAGCCGTCGGAATCCACCTGGTGGTCGCCACCCAGCGACCGTCGGTGAACGTAATCACGGGCGTGATCAAGGCCAACATTCCGGCGCGCCTGGCATTTGCCGTCTCGAGCCTCGCCGACAGTCGGGTGATCCTGGACCAGCCCGGCGCCGAACGACTGGTCGGCAAGGGCGACATGTTGCTGCTCGGCCCGAGTTCGAACACGCCCCAGCGGATCCAGGGTGCATGGGTGAACGAGTCCGAGGTGAGACAGGTCGTGTCCGCATGGACCCGACAGGTCGACGACATCCTCGCAGCCGGAGACGACGAGGCCCCGATAATGGCCGAGGTCCCCGTGCTGGACTCACCGACGGGTTCGATCACCGATGACTCGCACCGGTCGCCGACGGGCGGTTCCGGAGACGAGGACGACCTTTTCGAGCAGGCCCGTGAACTGGTGGTGTCAAGCCAACTGGGGTCCACCTCCATGCTCCAGCGAAAGCTGCGCGTCGGGTTTGCCAGGGCCGGCCGGCTCATGGACCAGTTGGAAGAGGCAGGCGTGGTCGGGCCGTCCACAGGCTCGAAGGCTCGCGAGGTCCTGTACGGGAACGAGGACCTCGAGAACCTGAACGAGCAGGGCCTGTAGGGCACCGGCGCCCGGCGGTAGCCTCGCACCCGTGGTAGTCGACCTGGTGGCCCTCGTTGTGGGGCTGGCCGTACTGACCGTCGCCGCTGACCAGTTCGTCGCAGGGGCAGTTGGTCTGGCGGCGCGCCTGAACGTGTCGACCGTGGTTATCGGTGCCCTGATAATCGGGTTCGGCACCAGCGCACCCGAGTTGGTCGTGTCCACCATCGCTGCGCTGGACGGTCAGGTGGATCTTGGTGTCGGGAACGTGATCGGGTCGAATGTGGCAAACCTGACCCTCGTTCTCGGGGCGACCGCCCTGGTCCACCCGGTAGTGATCGGCGATGGCCTGTTGCGCCAGGGGGTTCTGTCGTGTGGGGCCGTGGTCTGCTTCGCCCTGCTGGTACAAGACGACGTGACGAGGCTCGAAGGTGCGGTGCTTGCCGTTCTATTGGTGGTCGCCCTCTACATGGTCGTCCGCATGGGTGGGCAACTCGCCGAGGAGGAACCGTCAGGTGGCCTGGGCCCGAAAGGTGCCTGGATACCGATCATCGGTGGCTTCGTCGGCACCCTCGGAGGCGCCTGGGTCGTGGTTGAGGCGGCCAAGGGCATTGCCGATGAGATGGGCTGGTCGGGGGGTTTCGTGGGTTTCACCATGGTCGCTGTCGGCACCTCGCTACCGGAGTTGGTTACCGCCGGTGCGGCCGCCAGACGCAGGGAGACCGGTCTGATCATCGGCAACCTCATGGGGTCCAACCTGTTCAACAGCCTTGCCGTGGGTGCTGCCCTGTTCCTGGCCGGCCCGGGCGCCGTGACCGATGTCAGGCTCCAGACATGGGGGGTTGTCTTGATGGTGGCCGTGTCCGTGGCGGTTCTCATCGTCATGGCAACAAGCCGTCGGATCGCCAGGACCGAGGGAGTCGTGCTCCTCGGGGCATACGCAGGGCTGATCGTGTTCATGGCGAGGGGTCTGGGAGCCGCCTGAGGCCGGGTAGGGCAGTTGGCCAGCGGTTGTCTCCCGTAGCCTTGCCGGGGTATGTCCGTGAAGCGCTACCACCTGGTGACCCTTGGTTGCCCCAAGAACCAGGTCGACTCCGACAAGTTGGCCGGCACGCTGGTGGCCGACGGCATGGTGGAGACCGATGCCCCCGGCGAAGCGGACCTCATCGTGGTCAACACGTGTGCGTTCATCGAGGAGGCCAGACAGGAGTCGATCGACACGGTTCTGGCCCTTGCCGACGAGCGGGTTGGTGAGGCACGCCTGGTGGTGACCGGCTGCATGGCCGAGCGCTACGGCGATGAGTTGGCCGGGACACTTCCGGAGGTCGACTCGGTGTCCGGGTTCGGGGTACCGGTCACGCTGGGACGTCGACCCGGTGTGGAGACCCTTCCCACGCTGGACCTGTTGAACCTGCCCCGGCCGGCCAGCCCGCGACCATGGGCCTACGTGAAGATCGCCGAGGGTTGTGACCGGGCGTGTGGGTTCTGTGCCATCCCCACCTTTCGGGGACCGCAACGCAGCCGACCGGTCCCTTTGATCCTGGACGAGGTGGATTCCCTCGGTGTACGTGAGGTGGTGCTGGTCGCCCAGGACCTTGCCTCCTTCGGGCGCGACCAGGGGGTGGGTGAGCGGTCGATCATCCCGCTGGTGGAGGCCGTCGCAGACCGTGTCGACCGGGTCCGCCTCTTGTACCTCTACCCGTCGGACCTGACCGATGGTCTCGTAGATGCCGTGCTGGCAACCGGCGTTCCGTATTTCGACCTCTCCCTGCAGCATGTTTCCCGATCGCTGCTGGCGAACATGCGCAGGTGGGGCGACGGCAGGCGTTTCCATGAGAGGATCGACCACATCAGGAACCTTGACGCAACGGCCACCTTCAGGTCCAACTTCATCGTGGGCTACCCCGGTGAGACAGAGGAGGACCACGATGAACTGCTGGCCTTCGTCCAGGACGTCGGCCTGGACTGGTGTGGCTTCTTTGCCTTCAGTGACGAGGCCGGGACCCACGCAGCCGGTCTGCCCGACAGGGTTGCTCCTGGCCTTGTGGCCGAGCGCCTGCTGGAATTGGGCGAGTTGCAGGACACAATCACGGCGGCGCGGCGCGATGCCCTCATCGGCAGCGAGGTTGTTGTGCTGGTTGACGAGCCAGGTGTGGGGCGTACCCATCGGGAGGCCCCTGAAATCGACGGCGTGGTGGGCGTTCCCCCTGACCTTGCGGTGGGGGAGTTTGCCACCGTCACGGTGACCGGCGCTCTGGGCCCCGACCTGGTGGCCACATGAGGGTCACACGCCACCTGGGGACGGTTGTCAGCCCGGCCAACCTCGTCACGTTGGCGCGGCTGGTGTTCGCACCCGTCCTGTTCGGGATGGTGCTGGCAGCCGACGACAGCGGTGGAACCTCGTGGGGAGGGTTCCTGCTGGGTGGCCTGCTCGCCGCCTCGGATTTCTTTGACGGTGTGTTGGCCCGCCGCCGCGGCACGGTCAGTCGGTGGGGGGCGTTCCTTGACCCGTTGGCCGACAAGGTTGTCGTGATCGGCGTGGCACTCAGTCTCGTGGCCGTGGAGCGCTACTCCCTGGTTCCCGTGGTGCTGTTGACCGTGCGTGAGGTTGTGATCACCTTCTACCGGCTCTGGTACGTACGACGCGGTCTGGCGGTTCCGGCACGCAGGTCGGCCAAGTGGAAGACCAGCGTGCAGGGCCTGGCGCTGATGCTGGCGGTGCTGCCTCCACTCGAGGGAGCCGACATCCTTGTCGACGGGGTGCTCTGGATTGCGGTGGCCTTCACGCTGGTCACCGGATTCCAGTATCTGGCGGATGGCAGCCGTGCCACGAGCCGGACCGGTTCGTAGGGATGAGGTCGCAGCGTGCTGTGTGAGATTGTCGCAGTCGGCACAGAGCTGCTGCTGGGCCAGATTGTCGACACCAACTCGGCGTGGATAGGCGAGCAGTTGGCCCTGTCGGGGATCGACTGTCACCGTCACACGGCGGTGGGGGACAACCGTGAGCGCATGATGGCGGCATTTTGCGAGGCTCTGGATCGGGCTGATGCCGTGATTGTGACCGGTGGCCTGGGTCCCACCCAGGACGACATCACCCGTGAGGTGGTAGCCGAACTGATGGGCGTGACGATGGAGCGCGACCAGGAACTGGTGGACCGTATTGAAGCCAGGTTTGCCGGCCGGGGCCGGAAGATGCCGGCCAACAACCTGCGCCAGGCTGACGTTCCGGTGGGTGCCACGACGATGTCGGAACTGCCGGGAACCGCACCCGGGCTCATCTGCCCCGTCGGCGACAAGGTGCTCTACACGGTTCCCGGAGTGCCCTGGGAGATGAAGGAGATGCTCGAGGGCTCGATCCTGCCCGACCTGAGGCGCCGGGCCGGAGCGGTGTCGGTGATCGGCTCGCGGACACTGCGCACGTGGGGGCAGTCCGAGTCGGGCCTGGCCGAGATGCTGGCCGACGAGATCGACCGCCTCGATCTCGAGGGTGGCTCCACGCTGGCGTTCCTGGCCAGCGGAATGGAGGGCCTCAAGGTGCGCATTACGGCCAAGGCCGCCACCTCGGTTGAGGTCGAGGCGATCCTCGACGACGAGGAGGCCAGGGTGCGTGGGGTCATCGGCCCCATCGTGTTCGGCATGGACGGGGCCAACATGGAGTCGGTGGTGCTCGACGAACTGGTTGCCCAGGGCCTCACCCTCGCCACGGCGGAGTCGCTGACGGGAGGGCTGATCGGGTCCCGGCTTACCGATGTCCCCGGTTCAAGCCGCGCCTTTCGCGGCTCGGTGGTCGCCTACGCCGGCGACGTGAAACGGCAACTGCTGGGCGTGCCGGAGGGCCCGGTGGTGAGCGAGGAGGCCGTCTCTGCGATGGCAACGGGTGTGTGTCGGGTGCTTGGCGCCGATGTCTCCGTGGCGGTCACCGGGGTGGCTGGCCCAGGTCCCCAGGATGGTCAGGAGCCCGGCACGGTCTGGATGGCCACGTGTGTCGACGGCGAGGTCGAGGCGGTGAGGGTCCTGTTTCCGTTCGACCGGGTGAGGACCCGCCAGTTCACGGTGATCTCGGTGCTGAACCTGCTACGCCTGCGCCTCGAGGCCCGGCGAGGGGGCTGATCGGCGACAGCCTGACCCTCAGGACCCGGCGTCGTCTTCGGGTTCGAGTGTTATGCAGGCCGAGTTGATGCAGAACCTGTCACCGGTCGGCTCGGGACCATCGGGGAAGACATGGCCCAGGTGTGCGCCACACGAGTTGCAGGTGGTCTCGGTTCGCACACGCCCGAGGCTGTGGTCAGGCCGCTCGTCGATGAGGTCCTCGGCGATCGGCGCCCAGAAGCTGGGCCAGCCGCAACCAGCGTCGAACTTGGTGGTGCTCTCGAACAGGGGCTCGCCGCACACGACGCAGCTGTAGGTGCCTGAGCGTTCGTCCTCCCAGTACTCGCCGGTGAATGGGGCCTCGGTTCCGGCCTCCTGGGTGCAGTGGTACTGCATGGGGGTCAGGCGTGAACGGAGTTCAGCGTCGGTCTCTCCAGTTGTCATGGGGACGGACGGTAGTGCGATCAGGCACCGAAATTCCATGAATTGGTGAAGATGCTTGCATCGAACGCCTGTTCGCAATTACGATGATGTCATTCGCGGAGGGGCATCCGTTCGGAAACACTGTCACACCCTGTTCGTAGGTTCGTCCGCAACCGATCAAACCACATCACATCCCGGAACGACTAACAAGAGATCACCGGAAACGGAGAAACAAGATGGCAAAGAACAACAAGACCAGAAACGGCAGCATGGACCCGGTGGTCCAGGCTTCCCCCGAGGGGCGCGAAAAGGCCCTCGACATGGCGTTGAGCCAGATAGAGAAGCAGTTTGGTCATGGCGCCGTGATGAAGATGGGCGACAAGGGCTCCATGGCCATCGAGTCGGTTCCCACCGGGGCGCTGGCACTCGATCTGGCGCTTGGAATAGGCGGCCTGCCCAGGGGAAGGGTTGCCGAGATCTACGGTCCCGAGGGATCCGGAAAGACCACCCTGGCAATCCACGTGGTGGCCGAGGCCCAACGCAACGGCGGTATCTGCGCCTACGTAGATGCCGAGCACGCCATGGACCCTGTCTATGCCAGGGCCATCGGTGTCGATGTCGACGAGCTCCTCATCTCCCAGCCCGATACGGGCGAGCAGGCACTCGAGATCACCGACATGCTCATCCGCTCCGGTGCCATCGACGTCATCGTCATCGACTCGGTTGCAGCGCTCACCCCCAGAGCCGAGATCGAGGGCGAGATGGGCGATCACCACGTGGGCCTGCAGGCCCGGCTCATGTCCCAGGCTCTGCGCAAGCTGACCTCGAACCTCAACAAGTCCAACACCATCTGCATCTTCATCAATCAGCTGCGCGAGAAGATCGGCGTCATGTTCGGTTCGCCCGAGACCACGCCGGGTGGAAGGGCCCTCAAGTTCTACTCCTCGGTTCGTCTCGACATCCGCCGGATCGAGGCCATCAAGGACGGGCTGGAGGTGGTCGGCAACCGAACCCGTGTGAAGGTCGTCAAGAACAAGTGCGCCCCGCCTTTCCGCCAGGCCGAGTTCGACATCATGTACGGCAAGGGCATCAGCCGGGAGGGCTCGGTCATAGACCTGGCCGTCGACCTCGACATCGTCAAGAAGTCGGGTGCCTGGTACACCTACGAGGGCGAACAGATGGGTCAGGGCCGCGAAAACGCCAAGACGTTCCTCGTTGAGAACCCTGAGATCATGGTCGAGATAACCGATCGTGTCTGGCGCGAGGTCACCCCCGCCGAGCCCGAGCCTGAGCCTGCAGCCGAGGCTCTGGTCGAACCCGAACCCGAACCCGAGCCCGAGGATGCGTTCACAGCGGCCGACGATGAGCCCATCTCAATAGGGGACTGAACCTCCCCCAGACATCTCCGGCCACCGGTCGTCGCCCCGCCTCCCCTCCTGGGGCGGCGACCCGGTCGGAACCCCTATCGGCAACCAACGGAGGGCACCTCGGGTCCTCTAACATCTAGCCTTGGTCGCATGATCCGGTCCTTCTCGCTGCGTACCTACGGGTGCCAGATGAACGAGCACGACAGTGAGCGCATCGCCGGGCTGCTCGAGGCCGATGGAATGGTTCAGGCCGCGTCTGAGGACCAGGCCGATGTGATCGTCCTGAACACGTGCTGCATCCGGGAGAACGCCGATAACAGGCTGTACAGCGCACTCGGTGACCTGAAGGCCCACAAGGAGGCCCGTCCCGGCCTGCAGGTGGCCGTAGCCGGTTGCCTGGCCCAGAAGGACCGTGATCTCATCCAGCAACGGGCTGGCCATGTCGACGTGGTGTTCGGCACCCACAACGTGCACAGGGCGGCCGAGTTGTTGAACCGGGCACGGGACCAGGGCCCCGTGATGGAGATTCTCGAAGAGACCGTACGTGAGGACGCCGACACGTTTCCGTCGGTGCTTACCGCTCGACGCGAACAGGACCACAGGGCGTGGGTGACGATCCAGATCGGCTGCGACAACAGTTGCTCATTTTGTATCGTGCCGGCGGTCCGGGGGTCGGAGATGAGTCGCCATTTCGGGGATCTGATCGCCGAGGTCGAAATGCTGGTCGCCAACGGTGTAACCGAGGTGACCCTGCTCGGACAGAACGTGAACTCCTACGGTCGCGACCTGACCACCCGTCTCAGGAGCCTGGCGCCAGAACCCGCCGACGCGGTTGAGGCGGGCTCGCTGTGGGCGGCCGATGACCGGCGTCGCGCAAGGCCACTGTTTGCCGACCTGCTTGTGGCTGTGGGCGCCGTCGAGGGAATCCACCGGGTGCGCTTCACGAGCCCCCACCCCAAGGACCAGCGGCCCGAGACCGTGGCAGCCATGGCCGACACGCCGGCCGTGTGCGAACACCTCCACCTTCCGATCCAGTCGGGCAGCGACAGGGTTCTTACCGCCATGCATCGCGGTTATACGGCCGACAGGTACCTGGAGCGGCTCGCGCAGGCCCGGTCGGGCATCGAGGACCTCGCCGTCACCAGCGACCTGATAGTTGGCTTCCCCGGAGAGACCGAGGCCGACTTTGAAGCCACCCTGGAGGTGGTTGCCGAGGCTGCATACGACTCCGCCTACCTTTTCGTGTTCTCGCCCAGAGAGGGCACCGAGGCGGCCGAGATGACCGGCGACTTCGTGGACCATGCGGTATCGGTGAGCCGCTTCGATCGCCTCCAGGAGGTGCTGCAGCGGTCTGCCCGAATGCGTTACGAGGCGAGGGTCGGTCGAATCGAGGAGATTCTGATCGAGGGACCCTCCAAGCGCGAGCCCAGCCAGGTGACCGGGCGTACCCGACAGAACAAGATCGTTCACGTTGCCTCCAGTGAGGGCCTTCGAGCGGGGGCCTATGCCGAAGTCGAGATCACGGGGGCTGCCGCCCACTACCTGCACGCAGAGCTGGTCGAGGTGACAGCCGCACCGCGTCACCGCCGGCGGATCCCCGTGGCATCGGCCTGAGCCCTGGCGGCCTGACGAGAATGCCTACTCCCAACGGGCACCTGGTGCTTGTCGGCACCACCGCCTCTGGCAAGTCGGCATTGGCTATGGAGGCTGCTCGAAGGCGTCCCGGTGTCGAGTTGGTGTCGATGGACTCCATGCAGATCTACCGCGGAATGGACATTGGCACCGCAACACCCTCTGCGGAGGAGCGGGCCGAGGTTCGACACCACCTTCTCGACATCGTGGATCCGGGCGAGGAGTTCACGGTCTCTGAATTCAAGGCGAGCTGTATGACCGTCCTGGCGGATCTTGACGAAAGGGGTGCCCGCGGCGTACTGGTGGGCGGTACCGGCCTCCATGTCCGTGCAGTGGTCGATGATCTGGAGATTCCCGGCCGCTTCGACGAGGTCCGTGTCGACCTCGAGGCAGAGCCAGACACGGCCGCGCTGCATGATCGGCTGAGAGGTCTCGACCCAGTTGCCGCCGAGAGGATGGAGCCGACGAACCGCCGCCGCGTAGTCAGGGCCCTGGAGGTCTGTGTTGGCTCAGGGCGGCCGTTTTCGTCCTTTGGTCCCGGGATGAACGCCTATCCGGCCAGCCCATTTACCCAGGTCGGGGTGCACCTGCCGAGGGCCGTGGTCGACCGGCGGATCGCCGAACGCTACGAACAGCAGTTGGCTGAGGGCTTTGTGGACGAGGTTCGAACTCTGGCCTCCCTGCCCGGTGGACTCTCGAGGACGGCCCGCCAGGCCCTCGGCTACAGGCAGGTCCTTGACTACCTTGAGGGCAGGTGCGGGCTCGAGGAGGCCATCAACGCCGCTGTTGTGGCGACCCGACGCTTCGCCCGCCGGCAGGAGCGCTGGTTCAGGCGAGATCCGCGGCTCACCTGGATGGGCGCCGAGGAGGACCCCATGGAGGTCCTCAACCAGGTGCTCGCAAGCCTTGACGGGCGGTGACTCAAACCGTGTGTGACTGGGGGGCTCCCGTGGGAGAGACTGGTCCTGTGAACCTGATCCACTGCCACGGCTTCGGCAACCAGTTCCTCATCGCCTTCACCGACGAGGTGCCAGTCGATGGTCCTGAGCGTGCACGCTCCCTGTGTGATCCGGTCAGCGGCATCGGAGCCGACGGCCTGGTCTTTGGGACGCCAACCAACCGGGGTGACTCGACACGGCTCACGTTCACCCTGTTCAACAGCGACGGCAGCCCTGCCGAGGTGAGCGGCAACGGCCTTGCCTGCTTTGGCCATGCGATCCTGCGGACCATGCCACGACAAGAAGACCTGGATGTGGTGGTGGACACCGCTGCAGGACCCAGGCGCATCCGGGTAGTCGGCACGGCAGTCGATGTCGAGGTGTCTGTCACCGTTGAGATGGGAGCGGCTGGCGACGGACCCGACCTCAGAGGACTTTCGGTCGAGTTGGGTGGGCCTCAGGCTGGTCGGGTGGCCAGTGTCGACATGGGCAACCCGCACCTCGTGGTGGAGGTGGCCGACCCGGCTGTCATCGATCTGGCAACCATCGGTCCGCAACTCGAGGCCTACTTTCAACCCGTGGGATGCAACGTCCACATGGTGTCGGTGGTCGACAGGTCCACAGTCTGGCTTCGGACTTGGGAGCGGGGAGCCGGCCTTACCGAGGCGTGCGGCAGCGGCGCCTGCGCCGCAGCGGCCACGGCTCATTCGTGGGGCGCCGTCGACGACATCGTCAGGGTTCGTATGCCTGGGGGTGAAACGACCGTTGTCGTCGGAGATCCGATGGTGCTGAGCGTGACGTCGACGTTCGTTGGTGATAGCGAGGTGACCGATGGGTGACGATCGGGCCAACCGCAGCGACGATTCGCACAGGGGTGCCTTCGGTGAGTTCGGTGGTGAGAGCACCGGGCTGATCGACCGTGCGTTCCGTGAGCGCATTGTCCTCGCCGGGGTAACCCTCAACCGGGGAGACACGGAGATAACCGAGGCGTCCCTCGACGAGCTGGCGCAACTGGTCGATACGGCCGGGGCCGATGCCGTCGCGCGGGTGCACCAGTCGCGTGAGAGCCCCGACGCTGCCACCTATGTGGGCAGCGGCAAGGCTGCAGAGATCCGCGATGTCTCCGAGGAACACGATGCGGACACCGTCGTGTTCGACGACGAGTTGAGCCCGGCACAACAGGGCAACCTGACCGCCATCCTGAAGCGGTCGGCGCTCGACCGCACTGCTGTGATCCTCGACATCTTCGCCCAGAACGCATCCAGCCTCGAGGGCAAGGCCCAGGTCGAGCTGGCGCAACTCCGTTACCGGTTGCCGAGGCTGCGTGGAATGGGCAAGGTGCTCAGCCAGCAGGGTGGAGGTATCGGAACGAGAGGCCCCGGCGAGACCCAGCTCGAGGTCGACAGGCGGCGCCTTATGCGCCGTGTCAGCCGCCTCGAAGCCGACCTCAAACGGGTCAGACGCCACAGGGCCACACAGTCGAAGGCCCGGCGGCGCACCAGCAATCAGTCGGTGGCCATCGTGGGCTACACGAACTCGGGAAAGTCCACGTTGTTGAACCGCTTGACAGACGCAGGGGTGCTCGTCGAGGACCGTCTCTTTGCGACCCTCGACGCCACGACCCGGCGCCTTGACCTTCCCGGGGGTGAGTCGGTCTACATGACCGACACCGTCGGATTCGTGCGCAAGCTGCCTCACCAACTGGTCGATGCCTTCAAGTCGACCCTCGACGTGGTGGTCGACGCAGACCTCCTGTTGCACGTGGTCGATTCGTCAGACCCCGACCCGATGGGCAGCATCGACGCCGTGCGGCACGTCCTGAGCGAGATCGGTGCCGCCGACGTGCCCGAGATGTACGTGTTCAACAAGGCCGATCTGGCACCTGTCGAGGCCGCCAGGTTGGCGGCCCGAGAGCCCGACTCGGTTGTGGTGTCGGCCGTCACCGGCGACGGTGTTCCAGAACTGTTGGCGGAGGTGGCGAACAGGCTGAGGGCTGTTACGAGCCTCTACTCGCTGCTGGTCCCGTTCGACAGGGGCGACATCCTGGCCATGGCCCACCGTGAGGGAGAGGTCCTGTCAGAGACAGCCGATGAGGACGGATGGAGTCTCGAGGCGCGCCTGGACGAGGGTTCGGCTGGGCGCCTCGACGAGTTCGTCGTGGATTCTGACCGGCCCGAGTTGTCGGGCTGAACCCGGGGGAGAAGACATGGCTGCAGGGTTCCAACCGCCTCCGTATCCGTTCGACCGGATCGACGACCTGAGGCAGGTGGCTGCGTCGCTACCCGGTGGGTCCGTGGACCTCTCCATCGGGAACCCGAGTGACCCCGTACCAGAGGTTGTGGCTGCGGCCCTTGCCGAGCCGGATCCGGCACGTACGTATCCACCGTCGATCGGAAGCGCCGACCTACGGAGGGCTGTCGCCGACTGGGCCGACAGGAGTCTCGGCGTGAGCCTCGAGCCGGCAGCGATCGGGGCGTGCATAGGCACCAAGGAACTTGTGACCGGCCTGCCCCATCTGCTCAGGCTCAGGGACCCGGCGCGGGACACCATCTTGTATCCGGCCGTGTCGTATCCGTCCTATGCCATGGGAGCCGAGTTGGCCGGGTGTCGGGCGGTGGCGGTTCCCCTCGACGCTAAGTGGTGCCTCGACCTGTCGGCGATTGAGGAGTCGGATGCGGCGAGGGCCCTGGCCCTGTGGGTGAACACGCCCGGCAACCCGGCCGGGGGGCTCGACGACCTGGAGGCCGCCGCCTCGTGGGGACGTTCACATGGCGTGACCGTCCTGTCCGACGAGTGCTACGCCGAGTTCACGTGGCAGGGCCCACCCAGGTCGGTGCTCCGTCACGGTTCTGACGGCGTGCTGGCCGTGCACTCACTCTCGAAGCGCTCCAACCTGGCGGGCCTGCGGGTCGGTTACTACGCCGGCGACCCCTACCTGGTCACCTATCTGCAGGAGGTCCGTAAGCATCAGGGCTTCATGGTTCCCGGCCCGGCCCAGGCAGCAGCGGTGGCGGCCCTCTCAGACCAGACCCACGTCGACATACAGCGCGACCGCTACAGGCGCCGCCTCGAATCGCTTGTCGAGGTGATGGCGGCAGTCGGTGTGGATGTGCCCATGCCCGGAGGCGGCTTCTACCTCTGGGCGCCTGCTCCCGGGGGCGACGCATGGGGGTTTGCCCGTCGGCTCGCAGACGAGGTCGGCATGGTTGCCAGCCCGGGGGAGTTCTTCGGCGAGGCCGGCTCCGACCATGTGCGCCTGGCGGCCGTGGCCGGCGATGAGCGCATCGAACTCCTGCGTGACAGGGTCGGCATCTGACCGAAACCGGTCCCGGCGGGCACATCCCGGGCTGTAGCCTCGGCGCCATGTCAGACCTCCGCACACAGATCGAGGACATCTGGGCGGCCCGCGATTCGTTGGATGCCGACGACGAAGGCGCCAACTCCACAATTCACGGTGCCATCGACCTGCTGGATGCCGGCGAGGCCCGTGTCGCCGAACCCGACGGCGAGGGTGGGGTGGTGGTCAACGAGTGGCTGAAGTTTGCCATCCTGCTGCTGTTCCGCCAGGCACAGATGTCGACCATCGAGGTCGGCCCGTTCGAGTTCGCCGACAAGATTCCGCTCAAGGCCGACTATGCCTCCCGTGGGGTCCGGGTGGTTCCCGGTGCGTCGGCCCGGTGGGGCAGCTATCAGGGCCCGGGTGTGATCATGATGCCCAGTTACATCAACATCGGTGCCTACGTGGGTGCCAACACCATGGTGGATACGTGGGCGACCGTCGGTTCCTGCGCACAGATCGGAGCCAACGTGCACCTCTCGGGGGGCGTTGGCATTGGTGGTGTCCTTGAACCGCCGAACGCCGTTCCAGTCATGGTCGGCGACGACTGCCTCATCGGAAGTCGCTGCATTGTGGCCGAGGGTGCCCGGGTCGGCGACGGCGTGGTGCTCGGTGCGGGGGCGGTCCTGACGGGTTCCATCCCGGTCATCGACGCCGAGACCGGCGAGGAGTTGAGTAGGGGCGAGGTGCCCTCCTGGTGCGTGGCTGTCCAGGCCAGCCGAGGGCGTGAGTTTGCGGGTGGCCGGTTCGGAATGCCATGCGTGCTCGTCATCAGACGCCTCGATCCGGGCGAGCGCCACGACAAGTCAGCCCTCAACGACATCCTGCGCAGCCACGGCGTCACCACCTGACGCCCCGGCCGCCCACGGATTGCCTGCCATGACCGACCTTCTGGCCCTCACCGCCGAACTGGTTTCGGTGCCGTCGGTGAGCCATGACGAGGCGGCGATCGTCGCCCTGATAGAGGCAAGGTTGAGAGCCGTTCCGGGCCTCAATGTCGACAGGGTGGGTGACAACCTGGTGGCGCGAACCGACCTGGGTCGACCGCAGAGGTTGATCCTGGCTGGTCATACCGACACGGTCCCCGGCGACACCGCTGCCGGTGCCCGTATTGACGGCGACACCTGCATAGGCCTCGGCAGCGCTGACATGAAGGGCGGCCTGGCGGTCATGTTGGAGCTCGCCACCTCGGTGCCGGAACCATCGGTTGACGTGACCTGGGTCTTTTACGCCCGCGAGGAGGTTGCGAGCGAGCTCAACGGCCTCGCTGAGATCTTCTCCGAGGCGCCTCACCTGCTCGAGGGGGATGCGGCGATTCTGGGTGAGCCGACCGGGGCGGCAATCGAGGCTGGTTGTCAGGGCACCATGCGCTTCAGGGTCTCGCTCTCGGGTGTGCGAGCCCACTCTGCACGGCCATGGATGGGTGTCAACGCCATTCACCGGGCAGGCGGGCTGCTGTCGGCAATCGACTCCTACCAACACCGTGAGCCCGAGATCGACGGCTGTACGTTCCGCGAGGCCCTGCAGGTGGTGCGTATCGACGGTGGTATCGCCGGCAACGTCGTACCCGACAGGGTGGATCTTCTCATCAACCACCGGTATGCCCCCGATCGCAGTGGTGGCGAGGCCGAGGCCCATGTCAGGGAGGTGCTGGCGCCGTTCACCGATGATGGCGACGAGGTGGCTCTTGTGGACCACGCACCGGCTGCGGCACCGGGACTGGGGCATCGGCTGTTGTTGAACCTGGTTGCCGATGGAGGCCTCGATGTACGGGCCAAGCTGGGCTGGACCGACGTGGCGTTCTTTGCCGCCAGGGGGATGCCCGCTGTGAATTTCGGACCGGGTGAGTCGACGCTCGCCCACACGGCAGATGAACGAATCGAGCGGTGGTCCCTGGTGGCCTGCTACGACGCCCTAGCCAGGTTGTTGACGGCCGACGCCTGAGGCCGGGGTGCGTGGGTCAGACCCTGCGTAGAACGGTGACCACGCGACCGTAGATGTCAACCTCGTCGGCCGGGTAGCGCATCTCGTCGAAGGCCGGGTTGGACGGAACCAGCACGACGGTGTCGCCGTCGATCCGCAGGTGCTTGACGGTTGCCTCGCCGTCTGGGATCCCCGCCACGACCAGGTCTCCCGGGTCGGCGGTTGGCTGAACCCGTGCCACGACGTGGTCACCGTCGAAGATGCCGGCATCGATCATGGAGTCACCCCTGACCCTGAGCATGAAGAGGTCTCCGCTGCCGGTGAACTCGGACGGCATGGGGACGGACTCCTCGACGTTCTCGACGGCGAGCACCCCCGTGCCTGCGGCGATGTCGCCGACGAGGGGTACGTGGCGTACAGCTCCGCGGTCGACGGCGGCTCCGGTGCTGGGGTCGAGGCGGACCTCGATGGCCCGTGGCTTTGAGGGGTCGCGGCGCAGGTAGTCGCGGTCCTGGAGGGTTGCGAGGTGTGAGTGGACCGTGGAGGGGGAGGTGAGTCCCACAGCCTTTCCGATTTCGCGAACGGAGGGTGGGTAGCCGTGCTCCCGGGTGTGGGAGTCGACGAAGTACAGGATCTGGCGCTGCCTGTCGGTGAGGTCCTTGTGGATCATGGCTGCTGCTCGCTCTCGGGCTTGTCTACGGGGTTTTCGTGAAGTTGCTTGCAATCGAACAGGTGTTCGGTACACTGGTAATCGTGATCGAACACCTGTACGTCGCACATATGTTCCCCGAACAGACGTTCCGTGTCAAGGACCGCTGTTTCGGTGGTGCTGTCGGTTTCCACAGGCGCTGTCACACCCCGACAACAGGATGTATGAGATGACCGCAATCACCCACGCAACCAGCCCGGTCCACGGGTTTCGGATTCAGGCCACCACACAGAGCCTTGTGCGTCCGATGCCGGCATCGGTATACCGCCGTCGCCGCATCATGGTGGCTGCCGTGCTCTCCACCGTCGTCTTCCTCGCATCGCTCGTAGCCGGTGAGATCGCCGGTCAGGTCAACGGCTCGCCAGGTTCCGCACCGGCAGGAGCAGCCGGAGAGCCTGTCATCTACGTGGTCCAGCCCGGCGATTCTCTCTGGGCCATTGCAGAACGCATCACGCCACCCGGTGTCGACCTTCGCTACACGGTCGACCAGTTGGCCGTGGCATCTGGTGGGCCTCTGCTTCATGCAGGCCAGAAGATTGTCCTACCTCCGGGCGTCTCCCTCCCATAGACATTCCAGCCCGGGGGTGGGGCGAGGCCCTGTGGACGCTTAGGCAAGCAGGTAGCGGCAGAACAGGAACCCGTCGTCGCTCAGCACCCGGTCCAGCCTGAGCCCGGCGGGTGCGGTCAGGGCCGGTCCCGACAGGATCCGCCTGGCGGTTCCTCCTGCCAGCAGTGGCGAGATGGTCAGGTTCAGTTCGTCGACCAGGCCAGCGGCCACCAACTGGTGGTTGAGCGACGGGCCACCCTCGGCGAGGACCACGCCGGCTCCCCGCTCGGCCAGGTCGGCCACGACAAGCCTTACATCGACCCGGCTGCCGGCCCCGGCGTCGACCACCTCGGCCACACCAGAAAGAGAGTTGCGGGCAGAGCCCGGCGCACCGGTTGCCGTGTAGATGAGCGGTGGCGGGTCTGCCGGATCTACCCGTTGAAACATGAGGGCGGTCGGGTCCAGGGCGAGGCTGGCCGAGACCACAGCCAGGCGTGGACGCGGCGGCCTTCCGCTGGTCGCACGCAGCACCCCGACCCTGTCATCCGGGGTTCTCGGCGCCCTGTAGTTCTCGGCCCTGACCGTGCCTGCACCAACGAGGATCACGTCGGCAAGGCCACGCAGCGTGCCCAGCAGGTGCCGATCGGCCTCACCGCCGAGGCCGCCAGAAGCACCGTCCAGAGCGGTGGCCCCGTCGGCCGAGGAGATCATGTTCATGAGCACCCACGGGCGTGTTCCGTCGGTCTGGCGCATGTCGTCATGGACGAGGTCGACCGGGTCGATATCGACTATGCCGCCATCGGTGGGGAACACCTGTCTCACGGCTCGAACCGTAACCGCGTGGCGACGCCGGGGCATCGGCACGATGAGGCGGATGCCTGCCCGAGAGAACCGCCGGTATCGCGAAATCCACAGCAAGTCCCCTAGTCCTCCACAGGGGCGGCTCCGTATGGTGCGACGGCGGTCAACTCCGGGAGGGTCCCGGCGGTTGTCACCCGCGGACCCTACAGTCGGACCCCGGCTTCATTTCGGGGACACCGGTGCCGGAGACCCAGATGGCAAGAGACAAGATCAGGAGCCCTAGATGACGCTGGTACCCGATCGTGGAGTGCTCGGAATCGGCCGCCACTTCACCAACGAAGGGCCAGACCCCTACGACGCAGTCACCTGGGAACGGCGCGACTCCCGCCTGGTCGACCATCGCGACGGCAGCGTGGTGTTCGAACAACTCGACGTCGAGGTACCCGACACCTGGTCGGTGAACGCAACCAACATCCTCGCCCAGAAGTACTTCCGCGGCACCCCGGGATCCGCCGGGCGCGAGTCCTCTCTGCGGCAGGTGGCCGACCGGGTGGTCGACACCATTGCAGAGTGGGGCCTGAGCGACGGCTACTTCGTCGACGCTACCGAGGCGGCGACATTCGCCGATGAGCTCAAGCACCTGATCGTCACCCAGAGGGCGGCGTTCAACTCGCCGGTCTGGTTCAACATCGGAGTGGCGGGCGTACCTCAGCAGGCATCGGCCTGTTTCATCCTGGCGGTCGACGACAAGATGTCGTCCATCCTGAACTGGTACGTCGAGGAGGGAACCATCTTCAAGGGTGGTTCCGGTGCGGGCGTCAACCTGAGCAAGATCCGCTCCTCACGTGAGCCCCTGACCGGCGGTGGTTCAGCCAGCGGTCCGGTCAGCTTCATGCGCGGTGCGGATGCCTCTGCCGGCACCATCAAGAGCGGCGGCAAGACCCGGCGGGCGGCCAAGATGGTCATCCTCGATGCCGGTCATCCAGACGTCGAGGACTTCATCTGGTGCAAGGCACGCGAGGAGAAAAAGATCCGCGTGCTCGAAGAGGCCGGTTTCGACGTCGGCTTCGACGGTACCGACAGCCATTCCATCCAGTACCAGAACGCAAACAACTCGGTCAGGGTCACCGATGAGTTCATGGCGGCGGTCGATGCCGACGCCGACTGGGATCTCCTGGCTGTCACCGACGGTTCGGTCATCGAGACACTCCGGGCCCGCGACCTGTTCCGCCAGATCTCCCAGGCCGCATGGGAGTGCGCCGACCCGGGTGTGCAGTTCGACACCACCATCAACTCATGGAACACGGCGTCCAACACCGGTCGAATAACGGCCAGTAACCCTTGCAGTGAATATGTTCACCTCGACAACTCGGCTTGCAATCTGGCCAGCCTCAACCTGCTGAAGTTCCTCGACCAGGGCGACGACTCGACCGCCATTGGTGGTTTCGACATCGAGGGCTTCAGCCACGCTGTCGACGTGGTGTTCACCGCCCAGGAGATCCTCGTGGGCAACGCCGACTATCCGACTGCTCCCATCGGCGAGAACACCCGTGCCTTTCGCCAGCTGGGTCTGGGTTACGCCAACCTGGGCGCCATGCTCATGGCGCTCGGCATGCCCTACGACAGCGACGACGGCCGTGCTGTGGCAACTGCTGTCACCTCGCTGATGACCGGCAAGGCCTACCGGGCCTCGGCACGCCTGGCCGACCGCATGGGTCCGTTCGCCGGCTACGAGGCCAACCGTGAGCCCACCCTCGGGGTGCTCGACAGACACCGTGAGGCAGCCGAATTGCTTGACGACGCAACTGCTCCCGCTCTCGTGGCTGCGGGTCGGCAGGCATGGTTCGAGGCCTGTGCCCTCGCTCAGCGCGTCGGTGTTCGCAACAGCCAGGCCACCGTGCTTGCCCCCACGGGAACCATCGGTCTGTTGATGGACTGCGACACCACCGGCATCGAACCCGATCTGGGGCTCGTGAAGACAAAGCGTCTCGCAGGTGGCGGCACCATGTCCATAGTCAACCGGACCGTACCCCGTGCGCTCGAGCGACTCGGCTACTCCGAGGACGAGTCGGCATCAATCGTCGCCTACATCGACGACAACCATTCGGTCATCGGCTGCCCCGACCTGAAGCCCGAGCACGCCGCCGTGTTCGCCACCTCCATGGGCGACAACCCGATTCACCACATGGGCCACATCCGCATGATGGGGGCGGTCCAGCCGTTCCTGTCGGGTGCCATCTCCAAGACCTGCAACATGCCCGAGGACGTCTCCGTCGACGACGTCGAGGGGCTGTTCATGGAGTCCTGGAAGCTTGGCCTCAAGGCGGTGGCCATCTACCGCGACAACTGCAAGGTGGGCCAGCCGCTCTCGTCTGGCAAGGGCGAGTCCAAGCCGGCCACCCAGGTTGTCGAGGCCGTGGCACCGGGCGAGCCTGTTCGCCGCAAGATGCCCCGCAGCCGCAGGTCGCTCACGTTCGACTTCCGTGTGGCCGACTGCAAGGGCTTTGTCACCGTCGGTGAGTACGAAGACGGCCGCCCCGGCGAGATCTTCGTGCGTGTCTCAAAGCAGGGCTCCACCCTGGCGGGCATCATGGACGCCTTCGCAATCTCACTCAGCCACGGCCTCCAGTACGGGGTGCCGCTGCGGGCGTTCGTCGAGGCCTATACGGGCATGCGCTTCGAGCCGGCCGGCATGACCGACGACCCGGAGCTGCGCATTGCCACGAGCCTCATCGACTACCTGTTCAGGCGCCTGGCCGTCGAGTACCTGACGACCGAGGAGCGTGCCGAGATGAACATCCTCACGAGCAGCGAGCGCATCCAGCCCACCCTCCCCGGGGTAGAGGAGTCAGCGACCGAGACCCGCCAGGGTGGCGACATCCAGCCTGATCCACCCAGCATCCCGTCGGCAGCGCAGTTCGCCGCGCACCTGACAACCAGCTCCTCGAGCTCGGCCCCGATGTGCATGCAGTGTGGCGTGGCCATGCAGCGTGCAGGTTCGTGCTACGTGTGCACCGACTGCGGCGCTACGAGTGGGTGCTCGTGAGCAGTCGAGGCGACGGCAGGGCCTGATGGCAAGGTTGCGCTTTTCGTTCGGCACGATGGGGTCCGGCAAGAGCACGCTGGCCCTGCAGATCCACCACAACCTGTCGTCACGTGGTCTCCAGGGCCTGTTGTGCAGCCAACTTGACAGGGCCGGCGGCAAGGTGTCGAGCGCTCTCGGTGTGTCGGCCGATGCGGTAGAGGTGGGGCCCAGGCTGAACCTCTACGAGCTGGCCGTGGCGATGCAGGAGCGGCACGGGCGGCTCGACTACATGGTCTGTGACGAGGCCCAGTTCTACCTCACCGAGCAGGTCGACCAGTTGGCCCGAATCGTCGACGAGCTCGGAGCCGACGTCTACACCTTTGGCCTGCTCACCTCCTTCCAGGGTCTCTTGTTCGATGGCACCCGGCGCCTCCTCGAGATGGCCGATGAGAGCGTCGAGGTGCAGGTCGAGGCCCGCTGCTGGTGCGGGTCCCAGGCCACCCACAACGCCCGCATCGTCGACGGCGTGCAGGTCTACGACGGCGAGCTGTTCGTGGTCGACGACCCCGAGAACCATCAGGTCGCCTACGACCTGCGTTGCCGCAGGCACTGGTTGTCAGGTGATTCCGGGCTGGCCCAGGCCGACCCGGCCATGCTGGGCGCAGTGGCCGACCTGACCGGCTGATCCTGCCCGCCTGACCGAAACGCCGGGCCGGGCTGCGGGTACCCTTCGCCTATGATCGACTTCAAGCCACCCCTCGACGACATCCGCCTGGTTCTGACCGAGATAGGCGACATCGGAGGCCTCTGCGACCTCCCTGACTTTGACCATGTCGATGTGGACACCATCGACGGGGTGCTCGACGAGTTGGGCCGCTTTGTGGCCGAGGTGATCGCTCCCACCAACCGCATTGGTGATGAGCAGGGGTGCTCGGTCGCCGACGGGGTGGTCACGGTCCCAGAAGAGTTCCACACGGCGTGGGACCAGTACGTGGCATCAGGGTGGGGTGCCATCTCCCAGGACCCGGAGTACGGCGGGGGTGGCTTCCCGGGTTCGATCCAGACGGTGCTCACAGAGTTGCTCGCTACCGCCAATCGGGCCTGGTCGATGGGGCCGATGCTCACCGTCGGTTCCCTCGACGCACTCCACGCCTTCGGCGACGAGGGTCAGAGGGAGACCTACATTCCCAAGATGGTCACGGCCGAGTGGTCCGGAACCATGAACCTGACAGAGCCCCAGGCCGGCTCAGACGTGGGGGCCCTGACCACGAAGGCCGTGCCGCACGACGACGGTACCTACCGAATCTTCGGAACCAAGATCTTCATCACCTTCGGCGAGCACGAACTGGCCAAGAACATCATCCAGATGGTGCTGGCCCGCACTCCCGACAGCCCGCCTGGGACCCGTGGAATATCTCTGTTCATCGTTCCCAAGTACCTCGTGGCCGAAGATGGCTCGCCGGGCGAGCGCAACGACTACACGTGTGTCTCCCTTGAGCACAAGCTGGGCCTGCACGCCAGCCCCACCTGTGTCATTTCCTATGGGGAATCCGGTGGGGGTGCCGTGGGTTATCTCGTAGGTGAAGAACACCAGGGGATGCGTTACATGTTCAAGATGATGAACAACGCCCGTCTCGGCGTCGGGGTCGAGGGCCTTGCCGTTACCGAGAGGGCCCTTCAGTTGGCGGCCGACTTCGCCCTTGAGCGCCGTCAGGGAACAGCGGTCGGAGCCCAGCGCGGTGAGCAGTCTGCAATCGTCGAGCACGCCGACGTGCGGCGGATGCTGCTCACGATGAGGGCCTACACAGACGCCATGCGGTGCCTTCTCTACCTCAACTCGTCGGCACTCGACGTTGCCGGCCACCACCCCGACCCCGAGACACGACAGGCGGCCGCAGAGCGTGCTGAGCTGCTCACCCCCATCTCCAAGGCGTGGTGCACCGACGTGGGTGTCGAGATGGCCTCGCTCGGCATTCAGGTGCACGGTGGCTACGGCTACATCGAGGAGACCGGTGCAGCCCAACACCTAAGGGATGCACGGATCTCACCGATCTACGAGGGAACCAACGGGATTCAGGCGATCGACCTGGTGGGCCGAAAGTTGTCCCTTCGTGCCGGTGGCGTGATGGGCGACCTGCTCGACGAGATCGCTGCGATAGACGGGGCGCTGGAGGAAGCGGGCGATGACTTCGCCTCGATCCGCTCGAACCTGGCCGACGGGCTTGCAGCATTTCGTGAGGCCACGGCATGGATCATCGCCAACGGTGTCGACGATCCCAACGAGGCCCTGGCTGCTGCCACCCCGTACCTGAAGATGTTCGGTCAGGTGGTAGGTGGTTGGCTCCTGGCACGTCTGGCCCTGGGGGCGAGGCGTCGGCTCGCCGAGGGTGTCGGCGATACGGCACACCTTGAGGGCAAGATCGTGGCGGCCAGGTTCTATGCGGAGCAGCTGTTGCCGGTAGCGCGTGCCCAGCTGGGTGCCGTCACTGCCGGTGCCGGCGACCTGTTCGCAATCTCGGCCGACGGCTTCTCGGCCTGATGGCGGCGGGGTAGGCGACGATGTTCGCCTCATTGGTAGCGGCTGCGCCTCTGGCGACGCTGCTCGGTTTCATACCCAGCCCGTCTTCGGGGTCTGTGCATCTGGGGCCGGTCCAGCTGCGGGCCTACGGCCTCATGATCGGGCTCGGTGTCGTGGCCGCGGTCTGGGTGGGCCAGAGGCGTTGGGTGGCAAGGGGTGGTGATCCCGACGACATCTCCTCGATTGCCATGTGGGCGGTGCCGGCGGGGCTGATCGGTTCCCGGATCTACCACGTGGCCACCGACTGGAAGCGCTTCACGGGTCGCTGGGGCGACGTGTTTGCCATCTGGCAGGGAGGCCTCGGCATACCCGGTGGTCTTGCGGCGGGTGTTCTGGTCGGCGTGCTGGTGGCCCGCCGGCGCGGTATGAGCGTGCCTGCAATGCTGGACACGCTCGTTCCGACGTTGCCGATAGCCCAGGCGATCGGCAGGTGGGGCAACTGGTTCAATCAGGAGGTCTTTGGCGGTCCGACAGACCTGCCGTGGGGGCTGCGAATAGACGAGGCAAACCGACCGACCGAATACCTCGCATCCACGACCTTCCATCCCACGTTCCTCTACGAGGGAATCTGGAACCTGGCCCTGGCATGGTTCCTGATACGGGTTGACCGGCGCGGTGTCCTGCGTCCGGGACACCTGATCGGCCTGTGGGTGTTCGGCTATGGCGTGGGCCGACTCTGGGTGGAGACGATCCGTGTGGATGCGGCGTTCCTGGTGTGGGGGCTCCGGGTGAACATCTGGGTGAGCCTCATTGCGATTGCCGTCGGTGGTGCTGTCGCCGTGGTCGGCCGGACGGACAGCGCGTCTGTCGAGCCCACCTCAGACCTTCACTAACCTGCACGACATGGCAAACATGGGCCAGGGGGCCAACAGCGTAGGCAAGCGGGTGGACCGCACCTTTGCGTTCATCGACCTGTCGGGTTTCACAGCGTTCATGGATTCCGAGGGTGATAGATCGTCGGTGGACGTGATCATCGGCTTTCGGGCTGTGGTCCGCCGTGTGGCAGGTGACCGTGGGGTGCGGGTGGCGAAGTTTCTCGGTGACGGTGCGATGCTCGTCGGGGTTGAGCCTGAGCCTCTCGTGGAGACCGTTGTCGAGATCGAGGCCTGCATCGACGCAGCCGGGTCCGTCCTTCCGCTCCGGGCCGGCATCGCCCGCGGCTGGGTTCTGCTCATCGAGGGCGAGGACCACATCGGCGATGCTGTGAACCTTGCCTCCAGGCTGTGTGACACCGCCCAGCCGAACGAGGTGCTGGCACCGGCGTCGATGGTGTCTGACCTGTTGGTGAACACCGGTCACGAGGACCTCGGTCCTCACCAGATCAACGGCTTTGCCGAGCCGATCGACCTGGTCCGGCTTGTCTCACCTGACGCGGCACGCTGACACCGGTGGCTCCAGACGGAACACCGTTCGAGTCTGCGGTGGCCGAGGTGCTTCGACGCCTCTCGCCTGGCGAGGTGGTGACCTATGGCGAGGTTGCACTCGAGGCTGGGCATCCCGGGGCCCATCGGGCTGTCGGTCGCTTCCTGCGTGACAGCGACGGGTGGCCCTGGTGGAGGGTCGTCACATCGACGGGTCGCCTCGTTCCCGGGCTCGAGATCGAACAGGCTGAGAGGTTGGGTGCCGAGGGTGTCAGGGTTGCGAACGGGAGGGTCGTTGTTGGCTGAGAAGCGGGGTCTCTGACGACACGCCGCCCATGGAGGTAGGCTTGGGTCTGCCCGTTCGGGCCAAGTCGATCGCTTGTGTGTCGACCCCGGACCGGAATCGTCACCCGTGAAAGGTGGTGGCGATACCCGCACGAGACCGCGGGTGACGAACCCGGCGGCCCGGCCGCCGAGAAACGAATGACAGATGACGACGACCCAGTTCGCCGATCTGGGCGTGGACCAGGACCTGGTCGATGCCCTGACTGAGCGGGGCATCTCAGCCCCGTTCGAGATACAGGCCCTCACCATCCCAGATGGCCTGGCCGGACGCGACGTGTGCGGGCGTGCCAAGACGGGGTCGGGCAAGACCCTGGCCTTTGGTCTTCCGCTTGTGCAGTTGCTGCCCAATGCCCAACCCGGACGTCCAACTGGTCTGGCCCTGGTACCCACCCGTGAGCTGGCAGTGCAGGTCAGCCGTGAGATCGAGCCACTGGCCAAGGTCAGGAACATCTCGGTCCTTGCGGTCTACGGGGGAGCGCCGATCGAAAAGCAGATTGCGGCCCTCGAAAAGGGTGTTGAGCTGGTTGTGGCCACCCCGGGTCGCATGATCGACCTGATTGAGCGGGGCGAGCTCTCGGTCGCCGATGTTGAGCGGGTCGTGATCGACGAGGCAGACCGGATGGCCGACATGGGCTTCATGCCCCAGGTCGAGTGGATTCTGCGCCGCGCCGAGGCCGATCACCAGACCCTGTTGTTCTCGGCGACGCTTGACGGAATGGTCGGTGGGCTCATTAGCCGCTACCAGAACGATCCCGTCATGCACGAGATCGCCGCCGGCGAGGCCACGGTCGAGGAGATGGAGCACCGCTTCCTGGCAGTCCACGAGATGGACCGCGTGAAGGTGGCGGCGGCGATAATCGACGGCTCCAACCGGACCATCGTGTTCTCACGGACCAAGTGGGGTGCCGACAAGCTCACCCGCAGGCTCGTCGAAGAGGGTGTGAACGCCGCTGCCATCCATGGAGACCTCCGCCAGAGCCAACGTGAGAAGGCACTAGGTGACTTCGCGAACGGGAAGGTGAAGGCGCTGGTGGCAACCGACGTTGCAGCCCGTGGCATCCACGTCGACGACGTCGACGTCGTCATCCACTATGACCCTCCGTCCGATGCAAAGACCTACCTCCACCGCTCAGGGCGGACCGCACGTGCCGGTGAGTCCGGCGTGGTGGTCAGCCTGGTTGTCTGGAACGAGGAACTCGAGGTCCGCAAGCTGCTGCGCCGTCTCGGCATGAAGTTCCCGATTGTCGAGGTCTTCTCCAACGACGACCGCCTTGCCGACCTGCACGCCTGGGATCCGACCGAAGAAGCCGCCTGACCGGAACGGTGAGCGGCTCGACCACATCGGGGGTACGGGCCGCCCTCAGCGCCGGGGTTCCAGCCGAGGTTGTTCTGGCCTCTGTAGTTGCGGGGTCAGGTGGGCCAGCCTTCATTGTTGACGGCGCTGTCATCGGACCGGTGACCCTGGACCAGCCGATCGATCTGGTTGGTGACGACGGGTTGGGCCGCATCTACGAGGGCCTCCTCGGGTCTGATGACCGGCGCAGCCTTGGTGCGTTCTACACGCCGTCCGAGGTGGCCGCTGGGCTGGTTGCCCAGGTGGTTACGGGTGGAACCGTTGTGGATCCTGCATGTGGGGGTGGGGCGTTCCTCCTTGCAGCCGCCCGCCGACTCCTTGACCTGGGCGTCGGCTCGCGGGAGGAGATCGTGGTCGAGAGGCTGTTTGGGGCCGACATCGATCCGGTTGCGGTGGCCGTGTGTCGTTGGAGCCTCGCCTCGTGGGCTGGGATCTCCAGCGATGAGGTCACCGGCGTGGTGGTCGGCGACTCTCTCAGTGATGGTGTCGCGGTGTGGAATGGCAGCCCGGTGGGTGGCTTTGACGCAGTCGTCGGCAACCCACCGTTTCTGGGACAGTTGAGGGAGGGAACCGCCCGGGATCCAGTGGAGCGTGAGGTTCTCAAGGAGAGGTTCGCCGGTCTGGTCGGCGCCTACACCGACACGGCGTGGCTGTTCCTGGCGCTGGGGCTCGACCTGTTGGCTGAGGGGGCCAGGATGGTGCTGATCCAGCCACAGTCGGTTCTGGCAGCCCGGGATGCAGCACCGGTCCGCTCCCACCTGCTCGATCGGGGGTTCCTTGATGCGCTCTGGTTCGACCGGTCGGGGGTGTTCTCCGGTAGGGCCGAGGTGTGTGCACCGATTGTCGAGCGTGGCTCTGGCAACCGGTCGGTTCGCCTGCTTGTTGATCGCGAGGTTGTTCCGGCCGGTGAGGTCGAGGCCCCCGGAGCCGGCCTCCGGTGGGGCGGTCTGGTTGTCGGCCTGGTGGGGATTCCCCGCGTTGATCTCGCTGGGCCCGATAGAGGTGTCAGGCGGGTCTGTGACGTCGCCGCCACGACAGCCGGGTTCAGGCAGCACTACTACGGTCTCGTGCCGGCCGTCAGAGAACACCGGGGCGAATCCGACATGGCGGCCCGTCTCGTCACCACCGGCCTCGTCGACCCGCTCCGCTGCCACTGGTCGCAACGAGAGGCCCGGTTCGCCCGGCGGGTGTGGACCGCTCCGGTCGTCGACACCGAGCTGGTCTCGGCCGAGGACCCGGTGGTTGGCGCCTGGATCGAGGCACGGCTGCATCCCAAGCTGCTGGTCGCCACCCAGACGAGGGTGATGGAGGTGGTGGTCGACCTTGACGGAGACATGGTTCCCGTGACACCGCTCGTGATCGTCGAACCTGACGAGGATGACCTGTGGAGACTCGCTGCGGCGTTGTCGGCACCACCGGTGTCGGCGCTGGCCGCCGGCCAGACCCTGGGGGCGGCGAGGGCATCTGACCGGATCAAGTTGTCGGCCGGCCAGGTGGGCGAGATGCCGCTTCCCGTCGACAACGGAGCCTGGTCCGATGGAGCGGCCCTGGCCCGCCGTCTCTGGGAGTCGCCTGGATCAGGCGGCCCAGAGGCATGGCTGGCCTTCGGGTCGGTGATGTGTGAGGCCTACGGGGTGGCCAACACCGCGATTCTGGAGTGGTGGTGGGGCCGCCACCCGGAAAGAGTTTGACCTGAGAGCACCCGAGGTCCCCTAGACTCCCTCGAAAGACATCATGAGTGGCCCGGCCTGCCGGGTCCGGCAACCTGGGACGGACACCCAAGGTGCTCACCTGCTCCTCGGGGCGGGGATGTGGTTCCGTGAGGGACAACTAAGTGTCCGGTGACGGCGTCAGCGTCGTTCCGCCGGCGCAGAGCCCGCAGTGTTGTTCCACCTGGAGGACACAATGACGCGCGACGAGGCGAGTGGGAGAGGGCCTGGCTCAGGCGACCTGCCCCGCCACCCGCGCGCCTACGCCGACGACCTGCCCGCTTCGGGAGCGTGGCAGCCAGGTGACCCGGTTGGTGGTCGCAGCTTCGTGGATGTAGCCCACGGCAGGCCCTTCGTGCTCGAGGGTGGTGGTGTGCTCGAAGAGGTCACCATGGCCTATGAGACCTGGGGCGAGTTGGCTCCCGATGCCGACAACGCCGTACTGGTTTGTCATGCACTTACCGGTGACTCCCACGCCTATGGCCGAAGTGGGCACGGGCATGCGACGCCCGGCTGGTGGAACGGCGTCATCGGCCCGGGTTGTGCACTCGACCCCGACAGGCACTTCATCGTGTGCGTCAATGTGCTGGGTGGGTGTCAGGGTTCGACGGGTCCGGCATCGATGAATCCGTCCACTGGTCTGCCCTATGGATCCAGCTTCCCCACGATCACGGCAAGGGACATGGTGCGCTGTCAGGCCGGCGTGGCGGACCACCTGGGAATCGACCGCTGGCTGAGCGTGGTCGGGGGCTCCATGGGAGGCATGCAGGTCCTCGAGTGGGGTGTGATGTTTCCCCGACGCGTGCGCTCGCTGGCACCTCTGGCGACCACGTTGGCGGCCAGTGCCCAACAGATCGCATGGAGTGCGGTGGGCAGGACCGCACTAGCCCTTGATCCGCGGTTTCGTGGCGGCGACTACTACGACGCCGAACCCGGCGACGGCCCTGCCGCCGGTCTCGCTGTGGCGCGTTCGGTGGCCCAGGTCACCTATCGCAGCGATGAGGTTTTCACCGATCGGTTCTCGCGTGAACTCGTCGATCCGCGGTCCCTGTATGACCTGTGGGACCGCTTCCAGGTTGAGTCCTACCTCGACTATCACGGCGCCAAGCTGGCCCGTAGGTTTGATGCCAACAGCTACATGGTGCTGAACAGGTCGATGGATCTCCACGACATCGGAAGGGACCGGGGGAGCCTCGAGTCGGCTGTGAGCCGCTTCCTGTCGGTGCCGGTGATGACGTTGAGCATCGACTCGGACATGTTGTACCCGGTTCACCAGCAGGTGAGCCTGAGGGACGTGGTTGTGGCCGCCGGTGGCCGCTGCGATCATCATGTGATCGCCAGCCCAGACGGGCACGACGGATTTCTCCTTGCCACCCACGAGGTGGGTGTGCATCTGGCCGACTTTCTCCGGGAGGTGGAGTGACATGGCTGAACAGGACATTTCAGACAGGGACCGGGCTCCTGAGACGATGGCGATCATGGCCGGCCGTGAGTCCAACCAGGGGGCTCTCGCTCCGATCCTGTGGGCTACGACGGCGTTTGCCTACGACTCTGTTGTCCAGGGCCACAGCCTCGCCACCGGGGTGGCTCCCGAGCGCTTCTACTCTCGCTACGGGAACCCCACCATCAACGCCTTCGAGACGACCATCTCCGAACTCGAGGGTGCTGAGGCATCCCGTGCGTTCGCCTCGGGAATGGGGGCTATGAGCGCTGTCGTTCTGGGGCTGTGTTCGACCGGCGACCACATCGTCGCCCAGCGCCAGATCTACGCAGGCACGCAACTGCTGCTCCAGACCGTGTGTCCACGGTTCGGCATCGACGTGACATTCGTGGACGGAACACAGCCGGGTGCGTTCGCCGAGGCCATCCGCCCCGGCAAGACGATGCTCGTCGTGGCCGAGACCCCTGCCAACCCGTACCTGGACCTCGTCGACCTGGATGAACTAGGTGCGCTGGTCGGCCCCATGACCGTCGTGGATTCCACGTTTGCGACACCGCTCGGACAGCAGCCGATCGCCCACGGAGTTGACCTGGTCGTCCACTCGGCCACCAAGGCCATTGCCGGCCACAACGACGCCAGCATCGGTGTCGTGTCGGGTTCCGAGGATCTGATTGCATGGCTCTGGAGCTTTGCGGTGCTCCACGGTGCCAACGCCTCGCCGACCGACGCCCTCAACGCCCACCGCGGCCTACGAACCCTCGGCGTCCGCCTGGCCAGGCAGACAGCCACCGCCCAGCGTCTCGCCGAGTTCCTGGAAGGTCACGGATCTGTCAGCCGGGTCGCCTATCCGGGCCTGGAGTCGCATCCCCAGCACGACCTGGCGAGGCGGCAGATGAGCTCGATGGGCGGCCTGTTGACGTTTGATCTGGTCGGTGGCAGCGAGGCGGGGGAGAGGTTGGTGGAGTCCACCTCGGTGGCGATCCTGGCTTCCACGCTGGGTGGCCCCGAGACCCTGGTGACCCACCCGGCCAGCACGACCCATGTGGGTCTGACCGAGGAGGAGCAGGCCGCAACCGGAATCGGGCCGGGAACGATCAGGGTCTCGTGTGGCCTCGAGGACACCGACGACGTGGTGGCCGACTTTGAGGCTGCCCTTGCGGCTGCCGGCTGAGGTGGGTCAGGCAGCAGGGGTGCTCAGCTGTCCACTACGATTGCCTGCCGGAACTGGTTGTTGAAGATGGGGAATCTGGTGCACACACCGGTACAGAGGATCGTGGCGATGCTGCTTGCTGTCGGCTCGGCCGCGGCCGTGGTGTTTCTCGTAGCCGATCCTGTGTTGGCCCAGGTCACCACCGTCGAGACCATCCCTCCCGCCGTCGACGAAAACGGCCTCACGGCCGGTGAGCGCATTGACCAGATCGTGTTCTCGATCCGACTCATCGCCGTTGCCCTGCTGGCGGTCACCGCCGCCTTCTGGTGGCACACCCGCCCGGGCCGAAGGGCTGGCGCCACAGCTGTCTCCGAGCCGACCGGCGAGGAACCAACCGCTGAAGAGGTAGTGCCCAGCGACCCGGAGTTGGAGGACCTGCTCTCGCTCCACCTGGGTGTCGATGTCACGGCCGACACCGTCGTGGCCGTCGAGACCGGGTGAGTCGGTGAGTAACCCCGAACTGGATCTCGACGCAATGCTGGCCCGGTTCAAGGAGAGGGCCGAGGCGGTCCGATCGCGGAACATGCCACCGATCGGCGGCGAGGAGCGGCAGAGGTTCATCGACCAGGCCCAGGCCGACTTCATGGACTTTGCCATCATCGCCGACGCCGACGCCAGCATCGAAGACGGCGTCCTCACGCTGCGCACTGATCTGAGCAGCGGCGACGAGGGCTGAGGTAAGCCTCATGCGACCCCGGACGGGTCGCATGGAGCGGTGGGCCCGCTACAGTTACGCCCCGACGCGGACGTAGCTCAGCTGGTAGAGCATCACCTTGCCAAGGTGAGGGTCGCGGGTTCGAATCTCGTCGTCCGCTCCA
>JABHCN010000060.1 GCA_018673475.1 Actinomycetota bacterium
CCGGTCGGTCAGCGACAGCGGTGAAACTGTCAAGTGGCTCTGGCGTCTTGCCGATGGCTCCCTTATCGAGACGGTGCTTATGCACTACGAGGAGAGATCCACCGTCTGTGTCAGCTCCCAGGCCGGATGTGCCATGGCCTGCGGCTTCTGCGCCACCGGCCAGATGGGATTTGACCGACACCTCTCAACCGGAGAGATGGTCGAGCAGGTTGTACGGGCACAACGCGAGGCCGGCGAGCGGAGGGTCTCGAATGTGGTCTTCATGGGCATGGGTGAACCACTTGCCAACTACGACCGCACCTGGGCGGCGGTTGAACGGATCCACGGAGCCCTCGGTCTATCCGCGCGACACCTGACCATCTCCACCGTCGGCCTCATACCCGGAATTCTGAGGCTCGCCGAGGAGAGCCTCCCGGTGAACCTGGCCGTGTCACTCCACGCAGCAAATGACCGACTACGCGATGAACTGGTGCCGGTGAACCGTCGATGGCCCCTGACAGCACTCGCCGAGGCCTGCAGCCACCACGCGATCACAACCGGGCGTCGCCTCTCCTTTGAGTGGGCGCTGATGCACGACGTGAACGACACCCTCAGGGACGCCGCCGAGTTGGCCGACTATGCGGGCCCCCTGGCGGCGCATGTGAACCTGATACCGCTGAACCCCACACCCGGCTGGCCAACCCGCGGCTCCTCTCCCCTCCGGGTCAGGGAGTTCGCCGGCGAACTCGGGAATCGGGGAATCAATGCAACCATCCGCCGCACCCGCGGCGTTGATATCGACGCTGCCTGCGGCCAGTTGAGGGCCAGCCGAACCTCGGTAGATCTGAGCCCGCCACGGCGTGAAGCGCCACCCCGCCTGCCAGACTGAACCAATGGAATCACGCCGCTGGTTGAACCGGTACCAACCACAGACCCTCGTCACCGGAACCATGCTCCTCTACATCGAGGGCCTCTTCAACCTTGTCAGGGGAACGGAGTTGATGTTCATCGGGTTGGCGATGTTCCCGGCCGCCTACGCGATAGCCAACGACAGGCGCTGGGGCTGGAGGCTGGGGGTTGGGGCCGCTGCCCTGGCGGTTCTGCTTCGACTCATCTCGATCCTCTCGTACGGCTTCACCCCGACCGTCCTGTTGATTCTGGTATTCCCGGTGGCCCTCCTGGCCCTGCTGGTCCACCCCATCAGCAGGGAATACCAACGGGTCTGGTTCTCCTGACCATGTCCGGACCCGCCGACCCCGCTTCAGGAGGTCAGGGCGCTCCGCTCCCCCGAGGAGAGGCCAAGTCTGTCGAGGTGCGGCGCATGTTCGACAGCATCGCCCCCCGCTACGACCTGATGAACAGGATCATGACGTTTCGCCTGGATGTCGCCTGGCGTAGGCGGACTGTGGCAGCGCTCGACCTTCCGGGCGGTTCCACCGTCATGGACGTGGCCTGCGGCACCGGAGACCTCTGCAGGGACCTGCACCGGGCCGGTCACCGCGCCATCGGCCTCGACATGTCGTGGGGAATGCTCGCCGCAGCACGTACCGACGCTCCCCTGCTGCATGCCGATGCCCTCCTCCAGCCAGCAAGGTCAGGGGCTATCGACGGTCTCTCCTGTGGCTTCGCCCTTCGAAACTTCACCGCCCTCGAACCGTTCCTCTCTGAGGCGGCACGACTTCTCAGGCAGGGGGGCCGTATGGCCCTGCTCGAGGTTGACCGCCCCACAAGTCCGGTCCTGCGGGCCGGCCACGGTCTCTACTTCGGAAAGGTTGTTCCCCTGGTCGGCGGCCTCTTCTCAGACAGGGATGCCTACCGCTACCTACCTCGTTCGGTCGCCTACCTTCCGCCCGAGCCTGAGTTGCTGGCCATGATCGCTGCGGCCGGATTCAGCGATGTCGACAAGGTGCGTCTGTCAGGTGGGATCGCCCAGTTGATTACAGCCACCCGTTCCTGAGCGGCGCTGCTCAGACAGACAGCGCCAGACCGAGGGCCAGGAGGGCACCGGCCAACATCTGCGTGCTGGCCGTCCTGCCGAGCACGGGAACCAGATCGGATCCACCTGCTCCACGCAGCACGGAGCGGACGGCCGGACCGGCGGTGATGCCGCCACCGAGAATCAGAGCGGCCCACGGGCGCTCGAGGGCACAGAGAGATCCGAGGATCAGACCACCGTCGGCCATCGCCACGTAGAGCCAGCGTGTGCGACGGTCGCCGATCCTCACGGCCAGGGTGCACTTCCCGGCCTTCTCGTCTGTCGGAATGTCGCGCAGGTTGTTGACGACCAGCAGTGAAACTGCGAGAAGGCCTACCGCTGAGCCGGCCAGAAGGGCCAGTCCTGTGACCTCCCGTGCGTGGACGTAGGCGCTTCCGACCGTGGCGACAAGACCAAAGAACACAAATACGAACACCTCGCCCAGTCCCAGGTAGCCGTAGGGCCTTGGTCCGCCGGTGTAGAGCCAACCGGCTGCAATCGACGCGGCACCAACGAGAAGCAGCCAGGGGGTGACCGCCACGGCGAGGACCAGGCCGGCTATGGCTGCCACAGCAAGGGCTGCTCCGGCAGCCAGCCTGACCTCTGCGGGTGAGGCCATTCCCGAACCGACGAGCCTTCGTGGCCCTGTCCGGTCGGGGCCGTCGGTTCCACGTACCCCGTCTGCGAGATCGTTCGAATAGTTGGTTCCCACCTGCAGCGCCAGGGCCACGACGAGCGCCAGCAGGGCCCGCCACCAGATAATCCCCGAGCCGGCTGCGACCGCGGTGCCTACAGCTACCGGAACGATCGCAGCGGGAAGGGTCCGGGGCCGTGCCCCAAGTATCCAGCGCTGCATCCTTCCAGTCTGCCAGCGAAGGGGCCGACGGCCGATCCCCCGCCGCCCGACCGGTATGGTCAGCGCCCTGTGAACCGTCTCGCCGGGGAGGCCAGCCCCTACCTGCGCCAACACACCGAGAACCCCGTCGACTGGTTTCCGTGGGGTTCAGAGGCCTTCACCGCTGCCTCAGAGCTCGACAGGCCGATCCTCCTGTCCGTGGGCTATTCCGCATGCCACTGGTGCCATGTGATGGCCCACGAATCCTTTGAGAACGCCGAGATCGCCGCCCAGATGAACGATGGGTTCGTGAACGTGAAGGTGGATCGGGAGGAGCGGCCCGATGTGGACGCCATCTACATGGATGCCGTTACC
>JABHCN010000061.1 GCA_018673475.1 Actinomycetota bacterium
AGCCTGAGCCGGTCCCTGAGCCTGAGCCGGTCCCTGAGCCTGAGCCGGTCCCTGAGCCTGAGCCGGTCCCTGAGCCTGAGCCGGTCCCTGAGCCTGAGCCGGTCCCTGAGCCTGAGCCGGTCCCTGAGCCTGAGCCCGTCCCTGAGCCTGAGCCCGTCCCTGAGCCCGAGCCCGTCCCTGAGCCAGAGCCAGAGGCACCAAGGGCCCGCGTAATTTCTTCAAGCGGGTCATCGGCTCCACCCCGCCGTGATGTCGAGCCCGAGGTTCCTGTTGAGGCTCCTGTCGAGCCGGTCCATCACGATGAGGCACCCTCGGTGCCCGATCCGGCAGCACGGGTCGACAGTGGAAAGCGGCTGCCTCCTCCAGGGTCCACCCCACCTCTGTCATCATCCGGAAAGCCGATTCCTCCGCCCCCCGGTCCTCCGGTGTCCGACTCGGGTCGCAGGATCCCCCCACCTCCGGGTGGTGGCGGACGCCGCAACGCACCTCCTGCAGGTGGCGCTCCTGGCCGTCCCGGCGGACCTGCTCCAGCGGGCAGACGGCCACCGATGGGTGGCGGTCCACGACAGTCGGTTCCAGGTGCGGGCCCGAAGCCCGGTGGTGGTCCCGGTGGACGTCCCGGTGGTGGTCCCGGTGGGCGTCCCGGTGGTGGTCCCGGCGGGCGCAGGCCGCCTCGCCGCAAGGGTCGCAGGCGTCGCAGTCGCGAGGAACTCCAGCCGATGGACATGCCGAGCTACACGCCCGATGACGCAGCCGTCCCAGACGGGGTGATTGTCGTCGAACGTGCCTGCACCGCTCAGGAGCTGGGACCGAAGGTGAACCGGACGGCCGCCGACGTCATCCGTTTCCTCATGCAACAGGGCGAGATGGTCACAGCTACACAGTCGCTGTCCGACGACATGATCGAACTGTTCGCAGCCGAACTCGAGGTCGAGATCCGAATGGTGGATCCCGGCGAGGAGCAGGAGGTCGAGCTGCTCAAGTTGCTGGACGTGGTCGACGATGACGATGACGACGACGCTCCGCTGCGACCGCCGGTGATCACGGTCATGGGTCACGTTGACCACGGCAAGACCAAGTTGCTCGACCAGATACGCAACACCAACGCAGTCGATGACGAAGCTGGCGGGATTACCCAGCACATCGGTGCGTACCAGGCCCGTTCAGGTGACCATGCGCTCACCTTCCTCGATACCCCCGGGCACGAGGCCTTCACCGCCATGCGGGCACGTGGGGCTGGAGCAACCGACATTGTTGTTCTGGTCGTCGCCGCCGACGATGGCGTCATGCCTCAGACGGTCGAGGCACTCAACCATGCCAAGGCAGCCGACGTTCCGATCATGGTCGCCATCAACAAGATCGACCGGGAGAACGCAGATCCGCAGAGGGTGTTGAGCCAGTTGGCCGAACACGACCTGGTTCCCGAGGCATGGGGCGGCGACACGGTCACCGTCGAGGTATCCGCACTCGTAGGCACCGGAGTCGACGAACTTCTTGAGCACCTTCTTGTGCTTGCAGAGGTCGAGGACCTTCGTGCCGATCCCGAGGGCAGGGCGCAGGGGGTCGTGCTCGAGTCGTTCCTCGACATCGGGCGAGGTCCGGTGGCCACGGTTCTGGTCCAGCGCGGAACCCTCAGGGTCGGAGACCCGATGGTTGCCGGTGCCGCATGGGGACGCGTGAGGGCCCTAGTTGACGACAGTGGCGAGCAGGTCGATGAGGCTGGCCCATCGGTGCCTGTTCAGGTACTGGGTCTGTCCGATGTCGCAGATGCCGGCGAGGGCTTTGTGGTCGCACCCAACGAGAAGGTCGCCGGGCGCGTGGCTGACAAGCGCGGGCACTGGCGACGGGTGGCGAACATCGGTCGTGATGCCCACGCACTCTCAGGTGGAGCCAGGCTCGAGGACGTCTTCGAGCAGATCCAGAGGGGCGAGGTCGCCAACCTGAACCTCGTCGTGAAAGCCGATGTCAACGGTTCGCTCGAGGCCGTAACCGAAAGCCTCCGCAAGCTCGAGCGCGACGAGGTGAAGCTCTCGTTCGTGCACCGTGCCGTTGGTCGGATAACCGAGAACGACATCCAGCTGGCAGCCACGTCTAACGCCACGATTATCGGATTCAACGTGCGGCCCGAGCGCAAGGCCCGCGAGTTCGCCGACGCCGAGAAGGTCGAGATCCGTACCTACGAGATCATCTACAAGCTGATCGAAGACGTCGAGGCTGCAATGCTCGGCATGCTTGCCCCGGAGTACGAGGAGATCGTCACCGGCGAAGCCGAGGTACGTCAGGTCTTCTCGGTTCCCCGGATCGGAAAGGTTGCCGGTTGCTATGTCACCAGTGGCACGATCACCCGCGGATCCAAGGTCCGGTTCCTGCGCGATGGCACGGTTATCTGGAACGGTGATGTCAGCTCGCTGCGTCGGTTCAAGGACGATGTGCGAGAGGTCCAGTCCGGATACGAGTGCGGTATCGGCCTGTCCGACTACCAGGACCTCAAGGACGGGGACGTGATCGAGACCTTCGAGAATCGCGAGCTGGCCCGCACCTGAGCGGTCGACCATGGCACGGGCACGACGCCGCCCCGCAGGCGGAAGGCGCGGATACGACAGGACCGACCGGCTCAACTCGCTGCTCTTTCGGATCCTTGCCGAGGAGCTCGAGGTGATCGACGATGAGCGCTTCGGGTTCCTGACCGTTACCGGTGTCAGCACAGACCGGGACCTCACAATCGCCAGCGTCTTTGTCACGAGTGACGCCGAGGGCGAGGAGCTGTTCGAGGCGCTCGAGGAGCATCGGCCCCGACTGCAGAAGGCCGTTGCCCAGCAGGCGAGGCTTCGACGGGTGCCACCGCTGCGTTTCGTGTCCGATGAGGCGGTTCAGTCCGCCGACCGGATCGAGGCCATCCTCCGTGACCTCGAGGCCGGAGATGCCTGATCCATCTGCACTGTGGGCCGCATGGTCCCACGTCTGGGCCGGCACCTGATGTCGGGCCGACAGCCAGGTCCAGATGGCATTGCCGTCGTGGACAAGGAGGCTGGATGGACCAGCCACGATGTGGTGGCAAAGGCGCGGGGGGTCCTGGGCACGAGAAAGGTGGGCCATTCGGGAACACTCGATCCTGATGCCACAGGTGTCCTGGTTCTCGGTGTCGGTCGAGCCACCCGCCTGCTGCGGTTCCTGACGCTCCTTCCCAAGACCTACAGGTGTCAGATCCTGCTCGGAACCGAGACGTCCACCCTGGACGCATCAGGAGAGGTCATCGCTGAACACGACATGTCAGCTGTCCGCCTGGGTCAGGTCGAGGATGCCGCCGAGGGGTTCGTCGGTGACATCTCCCAGGTGCCTCCCATGGTGTCGGCCATCAAGGTTGACGGCCGGAGGTTGTATGAGATCGCCAGAGAGGGCGGCGAGGTGGAGCGTGCAGCCAGACCTGTGACCGTCTACCGGTTTGACATAACCGGAACGGATGACCCGGGGGTCTACGAGGCCCTTGTGGAGTGCTCTTCAGGAACCTATGTCCGCTCCCTTGCCGCAGACCTCGGAACGGCGCTCGGCGGCGGCGCACACCTCGACGGCCTTCGTCGCCTGTCGGTGGGCCCTTTCAACGATGTCGAGGCGACTTCTGTCGAGAAGATCGACCTGCTGCCCATGGCCGAGGCCTTCAGGGGTCGAGAAGGGGTCGTGGTCGACGAGGATGTGGCAGGCGATGTTGCCCACGGGAAGGTAATGGACCTCGACCGCCTCGGGGTTTCAGGAACAGGACCGTGGCCTGTCCATGCCGTCGACGGTTCCCTGATAGCCGTCTACGAACCCCACCGTGAGAGGGCAAAGCCGGCAGTGGTGCTGGTGGGCTGATGTTGTGAGCCTCGTGAACGTGCTGCTCCTGTTGGCCGGTGGCCTTGGTGCCGGAGTCGTCAACACCATGGCTGGTGGCGGTTCCCTGCTCACCGTCCCCCTCCTCGTGCTGGCGGGGGTTCCCGGGACGGTCGCAAACGGCTCCAACCGGGTCGGAATTCTCACATCCACGGTGACAGCGGCTGTTGGATTCCGCCGGCTGGGATACTCAGGTCTGTCCAGGGTTCTCCCGGTGCTGGCTCCTGTGGCCGTCGGGGCTGTCATCGGGGCCGTACTGGTCGAGCAGTTGACCGACGAGGCGTTCGAGCGTGCCTTTGGGTTCCTGATGGTCCCGCTGCTCCTCATCTCACTAAGGCCGCCCCGGGTGTCGGCATCGTCGACTGGCCCAACCTGGTCGGGGCCGATGGCGGCGACCGTGTTCCTGGGTATCGGCATCTACGGGGGAGCATTCCAGGCCGGGATCGGCCTTCTCCTGGTGCTGGCCCTGTCACGCTCAGGTGTCGACCTGGTGCTGGCCAACAGCATCAAGGTCGTGGTGGTCCTGGCCGTGACGGTCATGGCCCTGCCTGTGTTCGTGATCGGAGGCAGCGTCGACTGGGGGCCGGCTCTGGTACTGGCCGCCGGATATGCGGTCGGAGGCTTCCTGGGGGCCCGTGTCACCGTGACCGGGGGCGAGAAGGTGATCCGGCCTGTACTTGTCGTGGCTGTTGTGGGCTTTGCCGGCCGGCTGATCGGCCTCTACTGAGGCATAGCCCGGGACTGCCGGGGTATCAGATGCCCCTGACGGTTCCGAGAGTTTCGCTCATGGATGCCTGCATTGCGCCCAGGTCCTCAGTGATGGTGACAATGCGAAAACCCTGCTCGATTCGTCTGGCGGCGAGGGTCGGGTTGGCGTGGATTCCGGGCACGACACCGTGGCGGTCGGAGGCCTCCACGATGGCGCTGAGGGCGTCATCGAATGCTGCCTCGCCGTCATGGTTGCCGGGACCGAGTCCCAGATTCATGGAGAGGTCAGATGGGCCCACGTAAATGGCGTTGACGCCGGGGATGGAGAGGATGTCGTCCAGCGCCCGGAGGGCGCCGCTTGTCTCGATCATGGGAATGCACTGGGTCGAAGCGTTCGCACCGTGGACGTAGTCGGCACCGTAGATGACGGCCGCACGGGTAGGGCCTGTGCTCCTGTTGCCGACTGGTGGGTACATGCACGACCTCACCGCTGCTTCGGCCTCCTCGGCCGAGTTGATCATGGGGACGATCACGCCCGTGGCGCCTGCATCCAGGCACCAGCCGATCGCAGATGGATCGTTCGCCGGCACGCGGACGAGTGCCCTTGGTGAATGTGGATGAATCGCCTGGAGCATCGTTGTCAGGCCGCTGCGGCTTACCAGCCCGTGCTGCATGTCGATGCACAGGTAGTCGAACCCGAGCAGGGCTGCTGCCTCAGCGGAGACCGTTGAAGACAGTTTCAGCCAGCAGCCCAGTTCGGTGGACTCGGGATCAAACGGTGAAGGTAGTTGGTGCAGAGCCATTATGGGACCCTACCCTCGCGGTGGTAACGGTCTTCTGTCGGCATCGCTGCCCTGATTCGCACACACCTGCCAAGCGTTCTGCCCATAGCCTGTGATGCCATGCACGTACATCGACAGGATGACACGGCAGCGGTCGATGCGCGGACCGTGGCGACGCTGGGCACATTTGATGGTGTTCACCTCGGGCACCAGGAGGTTCTGGGCAGAACGGTCGAAGAGGCCCGTAAGCGCGGAATTGCCGCGGCGGTCGTCACCTTCGTCGAACATCCGGCGCAGGTGCTGCGATCCGAGAGCGCCCCACCCCTCCTGACCGGCCTCGAGGAGCGGCTTGAACTGATTGGCAACTGCGGAGTCGACCACGTGTTCCTGGTTGAGTTTGACGAAGCCGAGTCGCGCCGGACGGCTCTGGAGTTCACAGACGAGGTCCTGTTGGGATGGGCAGGCGCAGAGGCGCTGGTGGTCGGTTATGACCTGCACTTCGGTCACCGTAGAGAGGGCAATCTGGCATTTCTGCAGGAGGTAGGTCGTGAGCGGGGGGTCGAGGTGATGAGCGTCGATGCGCTCAAGGAGATGCCCTTGACGTCCGAACCAATCTCGTCGACGGCCATTCGCAGGGCCCTTTTGGGAGGCGACGTGGCGCATGCCGCCCGGATGCTCGGGCGGCCGTTTGTTGTCAGCGGAGAGGTGGTTCGCGGGGATCAAAGAGGACGACAGATCGGATTCCCGACGGCGAACATTCCGCTGTCTCCGGAGAGTGCCATACCGGCCGATGGTGTCTATGCGGGCTGGCTGGAGAGGCCCGACGGGTCCAGGCATCCGTGTGCGATAAACATCGGCAGGCGTCCGACCTTCTACCTGCATGCAGAGCAGTCTCTCCTCGAGGCCCACCTGCTGGACTTCGACGGTGACCTGTATGGAGAGGTCTGCAGGGTCTCCTTCGTCGAATTCCTACGAGGTGAGCGCCGGTTCGACGGCGTCGAGTCCCTGGTTGCGCAGCTCAAGGACGATGTGATCGGGGCACGCAGCATTCTTGGCTGCTGAGCAGACGGCCCTTTCCGTCTGGACGAACCGGGTTTCCCGGGTCCGTGTGGACGCAGGAGGGAACCTCGAACTATGGTCAGACCATCAGACCAGAGACCGTTCCTGAGCGCCAATGATCACCCGCCTGAACCACGCGGTGCTCTACGTGCGCGATGCACGTGTTCACCAGCGGTTCTACGAGGACATCCTCGGATTTGAGACCGTGGTAGCGGATCCCTCCGGTGCGTTCGTGTTCATGCGGGCCGGTGAATCCCAGAACCACCATGATGCGGTGTTCTTCACCATCGGCCCGGGTGCCTCCGAGTCCGACGCCGGACGCGGATCGGTAGGCCTCTACCACATCGGCTGGGAGGTAGCGACGCTCGCCGAACTCAATGAGATGAGGGGTCGCCTCGAGGCCTGCGGGGCGCTTGTGGGTGCCAGCGACCATGGTGGCAACCTGAGCATCTACGCCCGTGATCCCGACGGCCTGGAGTTCGAGGTCATGTGGTTGGTTCCCCGCTCCGAATGGGGAGAAGCCGAGACCGAGGCGCTGATAAGGCCGCTCGACCTTGGCGCCGCAATGGACCGTTTCGGTGCGAATCGCCCAGGCGGAGGCTGATTCATGACCAGTGACGTTGTCGACGAGACCCGTCAGGCCTTCACCAGGATCGAACACACCACGGTCGCCGACCAGGTCCGGGACCAGCTGATGGATTCGATCAGGGACGGCCGCTTCGGTCCAGGTTCCAGAATTCCCGCAGAGCGGCAACTCTGCGACGAGTTCGGGGTGGCCCGCACCAGCGTGCGTGAAGCCATCCAGCAACTGGTCTCGCTCGGTGTCGTCGAGAGGCGCAACAGCCGCCTGTTCGTAGTCGAGTACCTGGGCGTCGTGTCGGCTCCAGCCGACGGGTTGAAGCGACAGGTACGCGAGTTGTTTGAAACGCGCCGGATTATCGAGATTTCCATGACGGGCCTGGCAGCGTTGAATGCAACCGATCCCCAGCGAGCCCAGATAGACGAACTGGCCGCGGAGTTCAGCCCCGGATTGGACCTGCGGGCGTTCAGGGACCTGGATCACAGGTTCCACGCTGCGATCGCATCGGCATGTGGCAACCCCCTCCTGGCTGAGCTCTACGGTCGGGTGCTGAGGGCCCTCTTCGAGTCGCCGGCCTTCGCATCCATCCTCTACACCAGCGCCAATCGGCGAGAGGTCGACGAGATCATCACCCGTTCGGCTGAGAGCCATGACCAGATTGCCGCAGCCGTCTCTAGCGGTGACCAGCAGCAGGCAGCATTTCTGGCGGGCGAGCATCTCGCCGACGTGGAACGGCGAATGCTCAGCCAGCTCATCTGAGAATCGATTGGGAGAACGGTGACAGACGACCCCCGCTACGTGTACTTCCTGGACGACAGCGCATTCAATGACACCGACAGGCCGGGGTTTCGGCGTCGGATCATCGACGGTGACCATCTTCAACTGTGCTTCTGGCGGATAGAGGGCGGCGCCGTCGGCTCGTTCATCCACCGTCACGAGGACACTGAACAGTTGGGCATCGTCTTTCGGGGATCACTGGATTTCCGAATCGGCCAAAGCGAGGACACCGAGCACAGAACGGTGCTGGAGCGCGGCGACGTCTACATCGCAAACCCCGGGATCTGGCACGGTGACAGCACCTTCCACGGAGACGACGAGTACGGCGAGTGCTGGATACTTGATGTTTTCGCACCCCCACGTCCCGACCTGTCGCCGGAGGTCTGAGCGGCATGGGCGACTGGCGACTGGCCGTCGACATCGGGGGAACGTTCACCGACATCGTCTTGTTGGACGGTGAGGGCGGATCCGTCCACGTCGAGAAGACGCTGACGACACCGGGTGCCCCACTGGATGCGGTTCGCAGCGGTATCACCAGCCTGCTTGCCCGAACGGGTGTGGAGCCTGATGAGATCACCGCCCCGATAGTCCATGCGACAACCCTCGTGACAAATGCCCTTATCGAGGGCAAGACGGGAAGGGCCGCCCTGGTGACGACAACGGGCTTTGCCGACACCCTCCTCATCCGTGATGAGCACCGGTACGACATGTACGACCTGCAGATCGAGTTTCCGGATCCGCCGGTTCCCAGAGACCGGACCTTTGAGGTCGGCGAGAGGACCACAGCGCAGGGAGTGGTCGTGACGGAGCCGTCACAACAGGACCTCGATGGGCTTGCCATCCGGTTGCGCGAGGCCGACGTCGAGTCGGTCGCTGTCTGCCTCCTCAATTCGTACGTGAACCCGCACAACGAGCGCGTCGTTGCCGATCACATTCGCAGCCAACTCGAAGTTCCCGTATGCGTGTCTGCCGAGATCTCCCCGCAGATCCGCGAATACCCGAGGATGATCACCGCTGCCTGCAATGCGGCAACCATGCCGGTAATCGGCCCCTACCTCGATGAGTTGCAGAAGTGGCTGTCCTCCGAGGGTTTCGGTGGCTCGGTCCTGATGATGTTGTCAAACGGTGGGGTCGTGTCAGCCGAGGATGCGGCGCAGGCACCGATCCGTCTGGTCGAGTCCGGACCTGCGGCCGGTGCGCTGGCCGCTCGCTGGTTCGCCCACCGGATGGGAGAGAAGCGTCTCCTGGCGTTCGACATGGGTGGAACAACGGCGAAGGCCACCCTCATCGAGAAGTTCGAACCGGATCTCATTAACACCTTTGAGGTGGCACGTATGTACCGCTTCAAGAAGGGGTCCGGGTATCCCGTCTCGGTTCCGTCGGTCGACCTGGTTGAGATAGGGGCCGGGGGTGGAAGCCTGGCACGGGTGGACCAGTTCGGCCTGTTGAAGGTGGGCCCAGATTCTGCTGGTGCCGATCCCGGCCCGGCCAGCTACGGGCAGGGCGGAACTGTTCCGGCTGTCACCGATGCAGACCTTGCTCTGGGCCTCCTTGATGCCGACGCCTTCCTCGGCGGCGACATGCCGCTTGACGCAGCGCTGGCCATTGAGGCGATATCGGCTGTGGCCGACGGGTTGGACATGTCACCGGTCGATACCGCCGCCGGTGTCCACGAGGTGGTCAACCAGAACATGGCAGCAGCGGCACGAATGCATGGTGTAGAGCGTGGCGTGGATCTGCGTGGAGTGACGATCCTCGCCTTTGGTGGAGCAGGCCCGGTCCACGCCTGCGGGGTCGCCGACCTGCTCGAATCAGACAGGGTCGTGTTTCCTGTGAACGCGAGCGTCCTCTCGGCATTCGGCACCCTCGTCTCACCCGTACGGATCGACCTCGCACGGTCCATGCCCAGGACCCTCGAGAATCTTGACGAGTCCGAGCGGGATGACCTTCTGGCTGAACTCAGGAACGAGGGCCGGCGTGTCCTTATGGCGGCCGGGGTGTCAGAGGATGCGGTCGGATTCCGGTATGGGGTTGACGCCCGGTACGTCGGGCAGGGAAATGAAATAACTATCTGGGTCGACGAAGGCAACTCATGGACCGCTCCCATGGACCAGGTGAAGGATGCGTTTGAAGAGGAATACCGGCGCATCTACGGCCTCGCCATCCCCGACGTGGGGATTGAGGCTGTGACCTGGAGGTTGTCGGCCTCGGCCGAACTGGACGAGGTCGAGCCGTCCATGGCCAGTTCCCAGTCGTCCGGAGGCGATGGTTCGACGAACAGTCGCCCAGTCGTGTTCGACCGGGGGTCGCCTCCGTTGGATACTCCGGTCTACCAGCGCGACGAACTGACACCGGGATCCCACTTCGAGGGTCCCGCCGTGGTTGAGGAACGTGAGACCACGTCGGTCATTCGCCCGGGGTGGGCGGTCGAGGTGGCCGGTGACGGCAGCCTCGTGGCAACAAGGACACGGCAATGAGCGGGTTCGATCCCATCGAGTTGGAGATTCTCTGGCAGTCGCTGATTGCGACCGTCAACGAGCAGGCTCGTGCGCTACAGCGTTCGGCATTCAGTCCGATTGTGCGCGAGGCAGGTGACCTGGCCAACGCAGTGTTTGACCGTCGGGGGCGCATGGTTGCCCAGGCCGTCACGGGTACGCCTGGTCACATCAACTCACTGGCTATCGGCGCTGCCAGCATGCTCGAGGAGTTCCCGGCAGAAACCCTTGTGCCGGGTGATGTGCTGGTCACCAACGACCCCTACAAGACAGCGGGCCAGCTGCTGGATGTAACCGTGCTGGTTCCTGTATGGCGTGCGCCTTCGGGCACTGACCAGCCGGTTCCTATCGCCTTCTTCGGCTCAACCATCCACCACACAGATGTCGGTGGTTACGGAATAGGTGCCGGCGGCCGCGACTGCTTCGAGGAGGGCCTGTGGATTCCGATCTGCAAGCTCATGAAGGCCGGCGAACGCAACGCCGACGTGTGGCGCTTCATCTTGTCCAATGTCCGCCAACCAGACCATATGGCGGGGGACCTGCACGCCCAGATGGCCTCGGGTGAGGTGGGGGCACAGCGTCTCGAGGTTCTCTGCGACTCCCACGGCCTTGATGACATCGAGGGCCTGGCCGACGAGATCATCAACCGTTCCGAGGAGGCGACGAGGGAGAGCATCCGCGGCCTCACCTCGGGGTCATACCCGGCAAGTGCCGTGCTCGACCTCGCCGACGGCAGCCGGATCGACATCGTCTGCTCGATTCAGGTCGATGCCGAGGCCGGTGAGATAACGGTGGACTATGAGGGAACCTCCGATGCAAGCCGGTGGGGAATCAACGTCGTGCGCAACTACACACACGCCTACACGACGTTCACGGTCCGTTCGGTTCTGAACCCGGAGATACCGAACAACCACGGGAGCCTCAGCCCCATCAAGATGCTGGCCCCGGAGGGGTCGATCGTGCACGCCGTCCTGCCACAGCCTGGAACGGCCCGTCACGTGGTCGGGATGTTCCTTCCCAATGCTCTCCTCAAGGCACTCGCCCAGATCAGGCCGGAGGAGTCGATGGCCGAGGGATCTGGAGCAGTCTGGACGATGCAGGTGAATGGAGCCCACGAGGACGGAAGACCGTTCATCACAGCCATGTTCACCTATGCAGGTGGCGTAGGTGCGAGGGCTACCAAGGCGGGCCTCTCGGCCTGCTCGTACCCGACCGGCGTGTCAGCCGTCCCGATCGAGGTGGTCGAGGCCTCGGCGCCGATCAGGTTCCACAGGAAGGAGTTGCGGCGCGGTTCGGGTGGAAGCGGTGCCCAGGTCGGTGGCCTGGGTCAGACGATCGAGTTCAGCGTGGACACGTCACGCGACTGGGAACTCAACGCTGTGACAAGCAGGCTCGACGAGCCACCACAGGGAATATTCGGCGGCGGACCCGGTGCATCGGGGTCGTTCATGGTCAACGGCGAGCCTGTCACCACCCAGAGCCGGATCACCCTCGGACCCGACGACGTGGTGTGTCTGGAACTGCCGGGTGGTGGTGGTTTCGGAGAGGCACCGTGATCGATATCGAGCACCACCTCACCTTCTCGGAGTCGTGGAGTCGGAGCGTCGAGCGCAGGGGCGACCATTCGTTTCTGGTCTTCGAGGACTCGGAGGGTGTGGCCTCAGGTTGGACTTACGGAGAGTTCGACGACGTGGTCTCACGGGTTGCGGGAGCGCTGTCCTCCCGTGGTGTTGTGGCCGGGTCTGCGGTTCACATGGCCCTGGCAAACTCGCCGGCGTTCGTGGCCATCTGGCTGGCTGTCGTCCGCCTCGGGGCATGGGTGGTTCCCTCTGACCCGATGGGAAGCACGTCTGAGTTCGAGGGTCACATCAGGCGCACCTCGCCAGTTGTCGGAATCTGTGAGACGTCGAGGTCCGCTGCCTATCTGGAGGCCTGCGGCTCCCTGCCCGTCATCCAGGTCGACGAACAGGACCCGGAAATGCCGGTCCTGCTGGGTGATCGACTGTCGTCCCTGCCCGACACAGGGCTGACGGACAGGGCCGGGGTAATGTTCACCTCGGGCACCACCGGAGAGCCGAAGGGCGTTGAGGTGACCCAGGCCAATTATGCGTTTGCGGGCCGAACGATGGCCGAGGCTGCATGCCTCGATGAGACCGACCGCCAACTGGTCGTGCTTCCCATGTTTCACGTCAACGCCCAGTACTACTCGTTCGCATCGGCCATCTGGGCCGGAGCCAGCGTGGCGCTGATGTCGTCGTTCTCAGCCAGTGGCTTCATGTCACAGGCGGCCCGCCACGGTGCCACGGCGGCCAGCCTCTTCGCCGCTCCGCTCCGGATGGTCCTCGCAAGGGGGGGTCCTGTCGAGGATCTGAGGCTCCGCCACTGCTGGTATGCCCAGAACATCACGGCCGACCAGTACGAGACTGTGTCCGACTGGTTTGGGTGTCGTCCGAGACAGTTGTACGGAATGACCGAGACCATCCCGGCGGTTCTAACCGATGAGGCAGGTGACCCCGAGCCGTCTTCGATGGGACGGGTGACCACTGGTTGCATCGTCGATGTTCAGCGACCAGACGGCACCCCGGTGGATGTCGGCGAGGTGGGCGAGGTGGTTGTCGGTGGCGAGCGTGGCACTTCCCTGTTCGCTGGTTATCTCGATGACCCTGAAACGACCGGGGCCAGCTTCCGCGATGGCTGGTTTCTCACGGGTGACCGTGCAAGCCGCGATGAGACGGGCAGGCACTACTTCGATGGTCGGCGCTCTGATGTATTGAAGGTCGCCGGCGAGAACGTTTCCGTTGTCGAGGTCGAGGCCGTACTGGCCCAGCATCCCGGGGTACTGGAGGCTGCCGTCATCGGACGTGATGATGAGATCCGCGACGAGCTGCCTGTCGCCTTCGTTGTGGCCGACCCCTCTTCATCACCACCGTCGAGGGCTGATCTGGACGGGTGGTGTGCAGAGCGGCTGGCCAAGGTCAAGCGCCCCGTCGAGATCACGTTCCTCGACGAACTCCCGCGCACCAGCGTTGGGAAGATCCGCAAGTTTCAGTTGAACAATTCCGAATCTGGAGAGGAATCCCCTATATGAGCATCTTCACCACCGAGTTGCTGGACTCCTTCGACTCCTCGATCGTGCCCCAGCCCGAGGCCGATACTCTGCCCCCGGTCATCTACACCTCCGAGGAGTTCCTGGAGTTCGAACGCGGAGCCATCTTCGACCACGAGTGGGTCTGTGTCGGCCTTGCCAGCAGGGTCCCGGATCCCGGCGACTGGTTTACCGTCGACGTGAACGAGGAGAGGCTGATCATCACACGCGACAAGGAGGGTGTCGTCAGGGCGCTCTCCTCGGTCTGCCAGCACAGGGCGCAGGCGATCTGCGAAGGATCCGGCACCTCGACCACCTTCAAGTGTCCCTACCACCATTGGATCTACGGCCTGGATGGTCGACTGCTGGGCGCTCCTGCCATGGAGAGGACCGAGAACTTCGACAAGAAGGACTGGGGCCTCCCCAGCGTCCTGGTCGAGGTCTGGCAGGGCTTCGTGTTCATCAACTTCGATGCCGATGCGGATCCGTTGGCGCCCACCCTTGAGCGGTACAACCCGTATCTGGAGCACTACGACCTGGCGAATTGCCGCTGCACCGACACGGTGGTGCTCGAGGACATGCCCTGGAACTGGAAGATCATGTTCGAGAACTTCAACGACGGATACCACGCCACGAAGCTTCACGAGTACATCCAGGACTTCTGCCCGAGTGAGCTATCGAGTTTTCCAGTCCCATGGGACGACGACAGCAACGTCATCTTCCGGGAGGCCGGCTACCTCCACATCGATGCCGGGTTCAACGCAACGCACAAGGCCCTCTACCCGGTGTTCCCTGACTTGACTGAGGAGGAACGGTGGAGGTCAACGTTTGCCCTGATTCCGCCCAGCCTGTGCCTGGGAACGGCACCCGACCAGGCGTTCTACTTCATCGTCCGACCCAAGACGGCATCAACGATCGACATTGAGATCGGAACTCTCTTGCACCCTGCCACGTTCGAGCACCCCATGTTTGAACAACTTCTGGAGACGGCGAGCGCCGGCATCCAGGTGTTTGTGGACCAGGACCAGGACGTCACGAAGAAGGTCCAGGTGGGCCTCAACTCCCGCTTTGCCCCGAGGGGCCGTTACTCATGGCAAGAGGAGTCCCATATCCAGTTCAACCGGTGGCTGGTGAAGCGCTACCGGGAGCGCTGGCCGGCTGGATGAGGGACCGGTAGTTGTCTGATTTGAGGTATTGGTTGTCCATCGCTATGGTCTGACGGTCAGACCGAAACTGCCCGAAGGGGAAGAGGGGAATTCCGAAATGAGAAGGTCATCAAAGATTCTGGTGCTTGTACTCACATTGTCGCTCGTAGCCGCTGCTTGCGGTTCTGACAGCGACGATGGTGGTGCGGCTCCGGCTGTTACTACTGCGGCTCCGGCTGCTACGGCGGCGCCTGCTGCTACTACTGCGGCTCCGCCTGTTACGGCTCCGGAGGCGGCTCCTGTGGAGGTTTCCACGGTTGGTGAGCATCTGGGTGATGGTTCTTTGGGGACTGTCGAGGTTGGTCCTGGTGAGGCGATCCAGATTCGTTCTTTGAACGCGATCACCGGTGATGTGGCTTTCTTGGGTATTCCCAATGAGAACGGCATCAGGATGGCTGTTGAGGATTACGGCCAGATTGGTGGCCATGACGTTGATCTTGGTACGGGCATGGATGATCTTTGTTCTGCTGATGGTGGTCAGGCTGCGGCTCAGACCATTGTCGCTGACCAAGACGTTGTGGGTGTGATTGGTACCAGTTGTTCTGGTGCTGCTACGGCTGCGTCGCCTCTGATTTCTGAGGCTGGCATGGTGATGATCTCGGGTTCGAACACGTCTCCGGCACTCACCAGCGACCTTGCTGGTACTGCTGGTCCGAACTACAACCCGGGCTACTACCGCACGGCGCACAACGACCTCTACCAGGGTGCTGCTGCAGCGAACTTCGCCATTGACGTGCTCGGCGTCACGACCGCTGCGGCCATCCATGACGGCGATCCGTACACCCAGGGTCTCGCACAGGCGTTTGCTGATGCGTTCGAGGCTGGTGGCGGCACGATCACCGGGTTCACGGCTGTGAACAAGGGCGACACCGACATGGTGCCGGTCCTGACCGAGATCGCTGCCGGTTCACCCGAGATGCTGTTCTTCCCGATCTTCCAGCCTGAGGGCGACTTCATCATCCAGCAGGTGACTCAGGTTGCCGGCCTGGACAACACGACGATGATGGCTGCTGACGGTCTGTTGAACACCAACTACATGGCGCTTGAAGAGACCGAGGGCATGTACTTCTCCGGTCCCGACATCCGCTACGGAACCAACTACAACCAGTCGACCGGTCAGACCGCCGACGCGTTCCTGGCTGCCTACACCGACGAGTGGGGTGAGGATCCGGCTGCACCGTTCTGGGCGCATTCCTATGACGCCACGACCCTGCTGCTCGACGCCATTGCCGCCGCCTCCTACGACGACGACGGCACCCTGGTCATCGACCGTGCAGGCGTACGCGAACACCTCAACGGTGTCACGGACTACTCGGGCATCATTGGCCTGATCTCCTGTGACGCCTTCGGCGACTGCGGATCCCAGAAGATCACAGTCATCGGCCACGCCGACTCCACCGACGTATCGGCATCCAACGCCAACGTCGTATACGAGTACGCCCCCGGCGGCTCGAACCAGGGATCGGGCGACCTCGTCGCCCCGGTCATCCCGGTGCGAGGCGGCACGCTGGTGATGGCTACCTCCCAGGTGGGGGCAGGCATCAACCACGGAGTTGCATCCGGTGTCGGTATCGGCAACGTGAGTTCGAAGGTATTCGCCTCGCTGGTCCACCTCGACGCCAACTGGGAACCCCAGCCATACCTGGCTGAGTCCTGGGAGGTATCGGAAGATCAGATGACCGTCACGCTGCACCTTGTGGCCGGCGCAACATTCCACGACGGAGTGCCAATCACGTCAGCCGACGTGAAGTTCTCAATCGAAGTCGTCCAGAACAACCACCCGTTCACCGGGATGTGGGCCCCAGTTGACACGATTGACACACCTGACGACCTCACGGTGGTACTCAACCTGGCCAACCCGCACCCCGCTCTGTGGATCGCCATGTCAGACGTGCTGATGCCAATCATGCCGAAGCACATCATGGATGACGGCACAGCAATCAACGAAATGAAGGGTCATCCAAACAATACGGCAGCCCTGGAAGGCGACTTGATCGCGGTTGGTTCCGGTCCGTTCCGTCTCACCGAGTGGAACAGCACGGAAAAGATCGTGATGGATGCCTACGAGGACTTCTTCATTCCCGGTCGCCCCTACCTCGACAGCATCATCTACGTAATCACACCCAACGAGGACACACTGATGCTGGGCCTTGAGTCCGGGGAATACGACACTGGCGGCTATGCCAGCGTGATCAACGCCGAGAAGGTCGCCAACAACGCAAACCTGGTTGCTAATCCCGATGAGTTGAGTGGCGTCGGCTCGTTGAACCACCTGCAGTTCAACATGTCAAACGACATCATTGCTGACCTTCGGGTGAGGCAGGCGATTGCCTACACCATCGATCGGGACTTCATCATCAACAGCCTGCACCAGGGCCAGACCGAGGAATTGCTGGGTGGCATCCACCCGTCAAGCCCGTTCTACAACCCGAACGTGGAGCGCTACGACGTGGACCTGGACAAGGCTCGCTCGCTGCTTGCCGAAGCCGGCTACGCCGACGGGCTGGAGTTGAAGATCCACTACATCCCAGGTCCGAACGAGCAGCAGCTCTACGTGGCCGAGTACATCGCTCTGGCACTCGGAGAAGTAGGAGTCGATGTGGAGGTCGTCCAGAGTGCCGACCTTCCGTCGTGGGCCGGCATCTTCTTCGGTGGTCCGGATGCCTGGCACATGACCATGAACGCCTACTTCAACTGGGGCGACCCGGTTATCGGTGTACAGCGGGCCTACGTCTGCGCCAACATCGTGGTGGGTGTGTTCGTCAACAACTCGGCCTACTGCAACGAGGAGGTCGATGAGATCCTCTACGCGGCAGCAGCCGAGACGGACTTCGACGCCCGGAAGGCGCTCTACGACGAGTTCCAGGAGATCACAGCAGTGGAGTTGCCGTTCTACGGCATCAACGCTCTGCCGATCTACGGAGCCCACCAGGCCGACGTAATGAACATGCCGCTTGGGACGTGGGGCTCGCTCTCCGGCATGGAAAACGTCTGGGTCGACAGGTAGACCTCAGTCAACAACTGAGACCTAGATCACACTAGAGACGAGAGGTGACGGCGCTCGCCCGGGGAATCGGGAGCAGATTAGGACAAGCGATTGGACTGCTACTGGCAGTCGTGGTCGTCGTGTTCTTTCTGATCCAGCTTGCCCCGGGCGACGCCGCCCTCTACCTCGCCGGCGATCAAGGCGTTGGCGACGCTGAATTTCTTGCCCAGGTGCGGGCCGATTACGGACTGGACCAACCGCTTCTCGTCCAGTTGGGGACCTACATTGGCAACGTCGCCCAACTGGACCTGGGCGAGTCCATCTACTTCAATGAGCCGGTCCTCGGCCTGATCGTCGAGCGACTCTTCGCCACTTTGCTGCTGGCCGGCACCTCACTTCTCTTCGCAGTGGGGGTGGGCGTGGCCATCGGCGTGTACACCGCCCGACGGCCCGAAAGTCCGATGTCTTCCGCCGCGACGGTGACGAGCTTGGTTGGATTTTCCACGCCGGTCTTCTACTCGGCCATCATGGCCATCGTCCTCTTTGCCGCAAAGTGGCGCCTGCTCCCCGTCGGCGGTATCGAAGACGTCCGCTACGACGGCAACTGGCTCGGCGAAACCGTCGACCTTCTCCAACACCTCGTCCTTCCGGCGCTCAGCCTTGGGATTATCTATCTAGCCATCTACTCCCGGCTGGCCCGAGCTTCGATGCTCGAGGTGCTGGAGTCCGACTACATCCGCACTGCCCGAGCGAAAGGCGCCCGAGAAAGCGTGGTTGTCTACAAACACGCCCTTCGAAACGCCATCATTCCCGTGATAACCGCCGCTGGACTCCAGGTCGGGAACCTACTGTCAGGCGCCCTTCTGGTCGAGGTCGTGTTCGCCTGGCCTGGAATCGGAAGGTTGGCAGTCGACTCAATTTTCCGGCGTGACAGTCCGACACTGCTCGGCATCATGATCTTCTCTTCGGCCATGGTCATCGTGGCCAACCTGCTCACCGATCTTGTCTACCGGCTCATCGACCCCCGGATCCGCGTCGGAGGATCCCGGTGACCGATGTCGGCGTAGCCATCAAACAAGTCGAAGCTGGTGGCCGGGGATCCTTACGTATGTTCCTTCGGAACAAGGCCGCTGTCGTGGGCCTGGCCGTATTCTCCCTAATCGTCCTGATCACCATTTTCGGACCGGGCCTCTACGGGACAAGCGCAAACAAGATGGTTGCGAGGCCGTTCCTGGGTCCCGGTAGCGAACTTGCACCGCTACTGGGCACCGACTATCTGGGCCGTGACATTCTGGCGGGGATCATTGGGGGAGGCCGGGCAACTCTGCTGGTCGCAGCCGTAGCCGCTGCCATGACCATGACCATCGGCATCGTGGTTGGGAGCCTGGCCGGATACTTCGGCGGGTGGGTCGACGCCCTGCTCATGCGCTTCACCGAAATCTTCCAGGTGATGCCGGGACTCCTCTTCTCGATGGTCGTCATCTTTCTGCTCGGACCCGGAACTCGAAACGAGGCCCTGGCAATCGGCCTGACTCTGTGGCCGCTGTCTGCCCGCCTTGCCCGTGCCGAGTCCCTCAGGTTGAGAGAAATGGAGTATGTGAAGGCCGCCCGGGCTGTCGGGTGCAGCGACCTACGGATCATGTTCCGCACTATTCTGCCCAATGCCATGCCTCCCCTGCTGGTGTCAGCCACCTTGACGGTGGTCATCGCAATCCTCTTCCACTCCGGACTGGCCTTCCTAGGCATGGTGGACGTCAACACGATTAGTTGGGGGTCGATGTTGGGCAAGAACCGGGGCTACGCACTGACCGCCTGGTGGATGGTCTTCTTCCCGGGCATCGCAATCGTGATCACCGGACTCAGTATCAGCCTGGTTG
>JABHCN010000062.1 GCA_018673475.1 Actinomycetota bacterium
CTGCTACGGCGAGGACGCCCATTGATGTCGACATCTGGCTTACAACCCTACTGAGGCGTCACGCCTGAGTCCCGATGCGTTCCTCATCCCACCGCGTGACTACGTTCACTCGATCATGGACGACGCGTCGACCAGCGGTGCTGCAACCGAGAGTGTTCCGAACCCACTCGCCCTCTCGGCCGCCCGTGCCGCCTCTCGCCTCGCCCGTCAGGTTGTGGCGCCGCTTTCAAAGACAGAGTTGGGACTCTCCCAGTACAGGGTTCTGGTCTTTCTGTCCGAGGAGGGTCTGGCGCCATCTGACCTCGCAGGAAGACTTGACGTGACCAGACCATCGGTCACAGCCATGATGGACGGGCTGGTCTGTCGAAAGTTGGTGGAACGCCGACCTGACCCGGATGACGGACGCAGGGTGACACACCATCTGACCGAGGCCGGCCATACCGCACTCCAGGTTGCCGACCTCGCCCTTGCTGAGCGGCTCGCCGAGATCGGAACATTTCTCTCGCCCGAGGAGGCCGACGCCGTCGCCCGGGGCCTTGAACTCTTCGGAGAGGCCCTCCGGGCCGAACGTAGCTCGGGCAGGATGATGTGAGTGCCGCCAGCCTCGCGCCCACAGGCAGCGAGGTGTCACGGTGACGATTCTGGAGGCCCTGCTGGGGATGTTCATCTATGCGATCGCGGCCACCGTGCAGGGAACAACCGGCTTTGGCGCCAACATGCTGGCTGTTCCGATCCTCGCACTCATCAACCCGGACTTCGTACCCGGCCCGGTGCTGCTGCTGAATCCGGTGATGAACGCCATTTACACCATGCGGGAGCGCGGCGATGTCGACCGACACGGTCTCACCTGGGCCCTGATCGGACGAATGCCCGGGATGCTTATCGGGGTGCTGGCCCTCACAGTCGTTGCCGAAGAGCGGCTCGGAACCCTGTTCGGCATGCTGGTGCTCGTTGCCGTCGGCATGAAGGTAAGCGGCCTCCACCCAGCCCGGAACCGCCGCACCCTCCTGATAGCCGGAGGGCTGAGTGGCTTCATGGGAACCACCGTGGCCGTCGGCGGACCCCCGATCGCCCTCCTCTACCACGACGTGCCGGGCGCGGTGATGCGTGCCACCCTCTCGCCCTATTTCCTGATCGGTACTCCACTGGCGATCGGAGCACTGGCTCTGGCCGGTCGCTTCGGCACCGGCGACCTGATAATCGCCGCATGGCTCGTACCGGCCCTCTTGGTAGGTGCAGCAATCTCGCACCCTCTCCGAGGTGCCGTCGACAAGGGCTGGATCGCACCGGCGGTCTACGCATTGTCCTCAATCGGCGCTCTCACCCTGCTGATCCGCTCGCTCATGTAGACCCACGGGCGGGGAGTCCCGGCCAGAGGCATCTATTGTCCCGGTGTGGCAGAGCCGATCCTGGAACTCATTTCCGTCACCCGGACCGTCGATGGAACCGTCTTGGTGCACGACGTTGACTGGAGGGTGGACCGCGGACAGAACTGGGTGGTGCTGGGCCCCAACGGCTCGGGAAAGAGCTCGCTACTGCGAATCGCGAACCTCCACCTTCATCCGTCCTCCGGCTCGGTACGGGTACTTGGTGAGCTACTCGGGTCCACCGATGTGCGGGCATTGCGTAGACGGGTCGGATACACGTCAGCGGCCCTCGCCGACTCGTTTCGGCCTGGAATCAGGTCCGTGGATGTGGTTATGACCGCTTTGAACGGGGCCCTCGAGCCCTGGTGGCACACCTACAGCAATGCCGACCATGAGCAGGCCCGGAGGCAGCTGCAGCGGATCGGGTGCGTAGACCGGGCTGACCAGGCCTTTGGCACGCTGTCGTCAGGGGAACGACAGCGTGTGCTGCTGGCCAGAACCCTCATGACCAATCCGGAACTCCTGTTGCTGGATGAGCCAACCGCAGCCCTCGACATTCCCGGCCGAGAAGCCCTCGTGGCCACCCTTGCCGGACTGGCGGTCGACCCTTCAACTCCACCAATGGTTCTGGTCACCCACCATGTCGAGGAGATCCCCCCGGGGTTCACCCACGCTCTTCTCATGGTCGACGGACGGGCGACAGCATCTGGTCTCATCGAAGATGTCTTGACCAATGCAACCATGTCGGCCTGTTTCGGCCTGGACCTCAGCCTGGTCAGGAGCGGCGGCCGCTGGTCCATCCAGTTGGACGGCTCCGGCTCATGACGAGCCGACACGCCCTACTTGTCACCGGCGGTCCGCCTCCGACTGGAGTGGGGCCGTTGCCGGCATTTGACCTCGTTGTCGCCGCCGACCGGGGTGCTCAGAACGCCTCAGTGTTGGGCCTGGTTCCAGACCTTGTGGTCGGCGACATGGATTCCATCGACACCTCGGTTCTTGCATCACTCGAGGCATTGGGCACCCGGGCGGAACGCCACCCGGCCGACAAGGACCAGACCGATCTGGAGCTGGGGCTCGCCTCGGTCATGAAACTGGGAGCCTCATCGGTGACCATCGTCGCGACCACGTCGGGTAGGCCTGACCACGCCCTGGCAAACCTACTCACAGCCGCATCGGACCGCTGGAAAGAGCTCAGAATAGACCTCATTCTGGACTCCTCCAGAGCCTGGATCGTGCGGCACCAACTCAACCTCGACCTTCCCGTCGGCTCAATCGTCAGCCTCATGGCTGTAGGCGGGCCGGCTACCGGCATTACCACCGCGGGCCTGCGCTGGCCCCTGTCAACCGGGTGCCTCGAGCCGGGGATGGGGCGTGGGCTCAGCAACGAGGTATCGAAATCGCCGGCTTCGATCAGGATCTCGGCCGGAACACTCATGGTGATTGCCCCCTGAGCGACCAGGCCCACCTGGGCCTTCTCAGGCGGCCACAACGACGACTGGGTCACCCTCTGAAACCGCACCTGCCACGGCACCACCACCTGAGACGTCAGCCGTACCGGCCACGACCACGCACCCAGCCTCCCTGGATGAGACAGATCCCGGCCACGAGATGCCCGACGAAATGGCCGAGACCGCCGGCGAGATGATGGAGTCCATGCCCGAGGCGGCCCAGGACATTGCCGAGGACATGGCTGATTCGATGCCCTCCGGCATGGCCGGAATGATGGGAATGATGATGGGAATGATGTCCCCGTCGGCCCCACTGCCGGCCTGCACCGACAGGCCGCTATCGGTTCTTCCGGTTCCCCGGGAGAAGATCCTGGGAGTTGTACCGCTGGGACACCTCAATTCGCCGACGTGTCCGTCGATGTAGTTGCCGGTGAAGTGCTGGGGACCGTCGGTGGACTCGACACGACCAACACCCAGCTGGACATGTGGGCCTACGACAACGAAATGGCGCCGCTCGCCTTTGCCAACTCTGCTGCCCAGCCCAGCGACGCAATGCAGGTGGCATGTTCGCTGGACTGGTTCACCGAGGACCTCAGCCAGTTCCTCTAAGGGATTCGAAGGGAATCCCATCTGGGTGCACCGTTTCCGGCCGACACCGCCGTCGGTTGCGGCAAGGTCCTCAACGACGTACCCGGAACAACAAAGGGCCTCTACTCCGCAACGGAGGTGGACAGAACGTGGCAGGACCAGTTGGCCCTCATAGACGACAACACGCGCTCGGACCGACAGACCATCTCCGTGGCTTCAACGATTGCAGATGCCGGCTACTGGATCTTCGTCAGGCAGACCAGTGGGACCGTCAACCGTGACTTCGCTCAGGTGAGTGCCGGATCAGGTATTCACTGCTACGGCTCCTTCACGTCCGAGTCAAGCGCTTCCCAGGCCTCAAGTGACCGCCTCCTGATCGAGGTCGTCTACGACGACACCCTCAGGATCGAGCGCCAGACAGGCAGCTGTTCAGGAAGCCCGTCGTTCTCGTCCCCATTCGAGTACCGGCGTTCCTGAGCCTTCGGTCAGATCAGCTTGACGAGGCCAGGCGGATCAGCCGGTCGGCATCCAGTGGCAAAAGAGCCTTCTCGGCGGGTGGCGGCTCACCGTGGGCAATCAGGGTCACCGCAACCTGGCGGATCCGGTCCGCACCTATGTAGCCCTGCATGCCCCGGTAGACGACAGATCTGGCATCTGCCACCCAGAGCAGCCACGCTGTCAACAACGGCACCTGCACAATCGAAGCGGCCTTCTTGCCCTTTGACTCGACCGTGGCCACAATCGGTGGCCGCCTGGCGCCCCATGTACGGAGATTCCGAAGGAACGCGTCGCCGTCGACCCCTAATCCGACAGCAAGGGAACGTGTCGAACCGTCGGACTGGACGAACCCGAGAGCAGTCGGACTGCTGGATGCAGCCCGAACGAGGCGGCACCACCGGTCCTGCACATCCGCCCCCCTCAGGCCGAAAACCCGGGACATTGTGACAGGATCGGTGAAACCGTCAACTACAGGCCTCCGGACGGGCGAACCAAGCAGATCCCCACGGGAACAGGAACCAAACTCGACGGCTCCCCGAAGGCGTCGGAGGCCATCGCTTCGTGTTTGAGAGACAGAAATGTCAACCACGACGGTGATCCTACGAGCGCTTTCAGCAACGGCCGGACACCCCCTGTGGAACTGTGCCGTCGAGTCCCCATGGCCCGACCACCGGGTAGTCAATAGTCTGTAGCCGTGGAGCAGAGAAAATGGGCACCTGCCATCGCAGGAAGAAGCGACCTCGCAGTGGCGAGCCTCCTGGCTGTGCTGCTCGTCTTCCTCTTCCTGGGTGGCTCATGGCTGGCTACTCGGCAACTTCAGGCTGCTGTCGGCCGCAACGACGCTGCGCTGGCAGCACAGGTGTCGACAACTGGAAGGAGTCCTGTCGGATACAGCGCTGTTACCCGCGTGGGCGGCTCAGCCCACCTGCTCACAGGAGCCAGAGAGGACCTCAAGCCCTGGCTTACCTACGTATCCAGCAGAGCATCGGGCTGGTCCACGGACTGGACGACGTCAAGAGACCCCAGAGGAGACACCTGGCTGTTGGCTCGCCACCTCGCGGCCGATGGTTCTGTCACCGTTACCGCACGGCCCACCGACGAGGCCTTCGCCTCCGCTCGGCCCATTTCGACAGCCGGAGTCCTGTTAGCTGCGCTCAGCGCAACCGGTGTTCTTATCCTCTGGCGCCGTCGTGACCGATCGCTCAGGAATCGAATGCGTTACCTGATCGAAGCCGGACAGGACCTCAGGTGGCGCAGCGACATTCGCTCCTCCCACCTGTCGGCAGTTACCGAGGTAGCTCTGAGAGAAGACCACTTCGGGGAGTTGGCCAAGGCTCTAATCGGGGCCGAGGAACAGATTCGTGAGCGGCTCAGCCGTCTGAACGCCCTGCTGGAAGCCAGCAGATCGGTGGGATCCTCGCTGCTGGAACGATCTGTCCTCTCGCGGATCCTGGAACAGGTGCACGAGGTTTTCGGAGTGGACAGGTGCGCCGTGGTAACCCTTGACGAGCGGGCGGGTGTGTTCCGGATCGAAGCAAGCCGCGGAATGAGTGCCGAGTTCGTCGAGGACCTCCGGATCGACCCTCAATCACCCAACTCGCCCTCGGCAAGAGCAATTCGCACCGGCGAACCTGTTCAGGTGACCGACACCAGAGCCGACCTCTTGTACGCAAGTTTCAGGGAGAGGGCGGAGAGAGAGGGCTACCGGTACGTCCTCGTTGTCCCGATGCAGACAATCCACGCCAGGCCCGCGGCACTTCTCATCCAAAAGGCCGATCCCTACGTCGCCTCTTTCAGCGAAATGGAGTTGGCCACGGCCTTTGGCCGCTACGTGTCGATGGCAATGGAGAATGCCGCTCTTTTCGCCCAGACCGACAAACAACTGGTCGAGGCGAGACGTCAGCTGGAAGCCGTCGTTGGAAGCCTCGACGAAGGGCTGGTTCTTACCGGTCTGAATGGCAGCGTCTACTACGCAAATTCGGCCGCCGCCCAGATCGCCGGCATATCCATGGAGGAGATGGTTGGACGACCCGAGGATTCGGTGCTCTCCCACCTTGAGGCCAGAATCCTGCCACCTGGAGCAGAAGCCCAGAATGTGCTGTCGCCCGACGACTCGGATAAGGGAAGAGAGGTGGTCGTAGACATGGGCACCGGTCGCCTCCGCGATCTGTGGATCACATGCTTCGTGGTGACCGACGAACACGGTAAGGAGATCGGACGCTGCCATCAATGGAGGGACATCACCTCAGACAAGGAGTTGCACAGGGCCAAGGAGGCACTGCTGGCGACGGTGTCCCACGAACTGAAGGCCCCTCTGGCAAACATCAAGGCATATGCCAGCACGCTTCTGGCCGATGACGTGTCATGGGACCGGGAAACAGAACGCGAGTTCATCCAGGTCATCGACAGTGAGACCGACAGACTGAACAACCTCGTAGCCAACTTGCTCGACATGTCGCGGATTGAGGGTGGCCTACTTGAGTTGAACGCCAGAGAGGTGGACATCATCGACCTGCTCGACGAGACCGTGGCATCGTTTCCCTCTGATGTCCGATCAAGGGTCGAGATCTCCCTGCTGCAGCGAGGAGCGGTGGTACGGGGCGACAGGATCCGTCTCGGAACGGTGATCAGAAACCTGGTCGAGAACTCCGCCAGATACGCGCCCGAGTCGACAATTCAGATCCGTGTCGACAGATCCGACGAGATCGTCACCATCTCTGTGACCGACAACGGGCCCGGGTTGCCTCCGGGAACCGAAGAATCGGTATTTGACCGCTTCACACGTCTGGAGGGACACCTCTCCCAGACTTCTGGCGGAGTGGGCCTGGGTCTGGCGATCTCGCGCGGCATCATCGAGGCACACGGTGGGTCCATCAAGGCCCACCGTCTCTCCACCGGGGTCTCCTTTGACGTGCGGTTACCAGCCCTCGAAAAGGCATCTGTCAGCCTGGGAAGCGAAACCTGAACATGGCTGGAGGACTTGTGCTCGTCGTCGACGATGAACAACCGATGCGTGCCTTCATTGTCCGGAACCTTGAGGCCAGGGGCTACGAGGCGATAGGCGCCGCAACGGGTTTTGAGGCCCTTGCACTGTTCCAACAGCGCGAACCAGATCTGGTGATCCTGGACCTGATGATGCCCGCAATGGATGGCCTGGAGACCTGCGAACGCCTCAGGGAGAGGTCGATCGTCCCGATCCTGGTTGTCACCGCCCTCGGCGAGGAACGCGACCGCGTAAGGGCGCTCGACGCCGGGGCGGACGACTGCCTCGTCAAGCCGTTCGGGGTAGACGAGCTCATCGCCCGGGTGGGTGCCGTGCTGCGGCGGGCATCCTGGAGCGACGAACGTTCTGCCCGACCAGCCGTCACGTTTCTGGAGGTGACCATTAACCCCGAGGCGATGAGGGCCAGCTTCAGAGGTCAGCCGATGAGCCTCACGAGCATCGAGTACCGCCTGTTGGACTGTTTCATGGCCAATAGAGGAAAGGTGCTGTCACATGAACACCTGCTCCGAAATGTCTGGGGACCGGACTACGGCGACGAGGCCGAGTACCTCCGTGTCTACGTGGGGCGACTAAGAAGCAAGCTTGAGGACAACGCTAGGAACCCCACCTACCTGCATACCGAGCACGGCCTGGGCTACCGGTTCGGCGACTAGTCATCTTTCCATCTCCCTGACAGCATTCCGTTTACGTTCTTTTTAGGAAGTTGGGCCTGCATTCATCTTCCGTTGATTCACGGCAGGCCTGATTGCTGCTTAACTCCAAGAAGGCCATGTCTGGGTGAAGCACGCCCTGACACGTACCGCAACCGGAGGGATCCCAAAATGAACCGTTGGTCCAAGAAGCTGGCTCTACTGCTGGCGTTGACTTTGATTTCCGGAGCCTGTGGCTCCGATGCGGCCGATGAGGCAGCTCCGGCTGCTACGACTGCGGCTCCGGCTGGGGCTGCTACTACTGCGGCTCCGCCTGCTACGGCTCCGCCTGCTGCTCCTGTGGAGGTTTCCACGGTTGGTGAGCATCTGGGTGATGGGTCTTTGGGGACTGTCGAGGTTGGTCCTGGTGAGGCGATCCAGATTCGTTCTTTGAACGCGATCAGTGGCGATGTGGCTTTCTTGGGTATTCCCAATGAGAACGGCATCAGGATGGCTGTTGAGGATTACGGCCAGATTGGTGGCCATGACGTTGATCTTGGTACGGGCATGGATGATTTGTGTTCTGCTGATGGTGGTCAGGCTGCGGCTCAGACCATTGTCGCTGACCAGGATGTGCTGGGTGTGATTGGTACCAGTTGTTCTGGTGCTGCTACGGCTGCGTCTCCGCTGATTTCTGAGGCTGGGATGGTGATGATCTCTGGTTCGAACACGTCACCTGCTCTTACAAGCGATTTGGCTGGTACTGCGGGCAAGAACTACAACCCCGGCTACTACCGCACAGCTCACAATGATCTCTACCAGGGTGCTGCTGCTGCGAACTTTGCTTTGGATGTGTTGGGTGTGACGACGGCTGCTGCGATTCATGACGGCGACCCCTACACCGAGGGTTTGGCTACAGCGTTTGCTGATGCGTTTGCTTCCGGTGGTGGAACCGTTACCGGGTTCACTGCTGTCAACAAGGGTGACAGCGACATGGTGCCTGTCTTGACTGAGGTGGCTGCTGGTTCGCCTGAAATGTTGTTCTTCCCGATTTTCCAGCCTGAGGGCGATTTCATTGTCCAACAGGCTTCAACGGTGTCGGGTCTTGAGAACACGATCATGATGGCTGCCGATGGTTTGTTGAACTCGAATTTCTTGGCTGTGGCCGAAACGCAGGGCATGTTCTTTTCTGGTCCCGATGTCAGGTACGGCTCGAACTTCAACCAGTCCACTGGTGAGACAGCCGCTGACGTGTTGGCCGACTACAAGGCCGAGTTCGGCGAGGCTCCTGCTGCACCGTTCTGGGCGCATTCCTATGACGCCGCTGCATTGTTGATGGATGCCATCGCTGCAGCCTCCTATGAGGACGGTGGTGCATTGATCATCGACAGGGCCGGTGTACGCGA
>JABHCN010000063.1 GCA_018673475.1 Actinomycetota bacterium
AAGGTGAACGCCCTCAACGCTGACCTCCTCGGCGAGTTGGGCCAGGTTGCCGAGGCCTGCATTGCCGATCCTCCGGGTGCGCTGGTTGTCACGGGCGGAGGCCGTCACTTCGCTGCCGGCGCCGAGATCAGCGACTTCACAGATGAAGCTACCCGGGTGCCTCTGACCGAGGCCTTCTTGGCCTCGTTCAACGCTGTGGCTGCCGTGCCGTGTCCGACCATTGCAGCCGTCAACGGCTTCGCCCTTGGCGGTGGCGCCGAGTTGGCCATGTGCTGCGACTTCCGGATCGCCGGCGAGGGGGCGGTGCTGGGCCAGCCCGAGATCCTGTTGGGCATCATCCCCGGTGGTGGCGGCACCCAGCGTCTGGCCCGTCTTGTCGGTGTGGCCAAGGCCAAGGAACTCATTCTCAGCGGTGCGCAGGTTCCGGCTGCCGAGGCGCTTTCCATCGGCTGGGTTGACGAGGTGGTACCCGACGACCAGGTACTGGAGCGGGCAGTCGGGCGTGCCGCGGCCTACGCAAATGGGCCGAGGGTGGCCATCCGTGCAGCCAAGCGGGCCATCGACGGTGGCATGGAGGGCAGCCTCGCCGACGGAATCAAACTCGAGTACGACCTGTTCGTGAACCTGTTCGACACCGACGACGCCACCACCGGTGTGGCCTCGTTCTTTGAGCACGGCCCCGGCAGGGCCGACTTCACCGGAGCCTGATGTCCGTCTGTCGCCTTCACCCCGGTTGGGCGACGTGAGCGACCCGTTCATCGACGCCTTCCGCTCCTTTGCCGGGTCGGAGGGTGCCCGGGTGCCCGAGTTGGAACAGCCGATGGCACTGCTGACAGGTGCCCTCGGCCGGGTGACCAGGTTGGACCCGGCTGAACGACCGGTCGTGCCCGTGGTCGGGGACCACCTGGCCGATGCACTCGAGGCGACAGAGGGCTCTTTGGGCGACCTGTTGCGGGCTGTCGTGCCCGACGTCGGCTGGGTTCAGCCGTATCCCGAGCATGTCGGCGAGCCCGACATGGACGCATTCAGGGCTGGCTTCGGCTACGCACCGGTCGTTGGTCCCCTGGAGAACTCGTACCGGAGCGGTGAGTCTCCCCTGTATGGCAGCGAGGAGGTCTTTGCCGGGGTTGTGCTGCACGGGCCCAATGTCGTCTACCCGTCCCACGTGCACAGGGCCGTCGAGGTCTACTGGGTGGCTGCTGGGACGGCCGACTGGCAAAAGGGTGATGTCTGGAGCAGCCGTGGGCCCGGCGCGGCGTTCCTCCATGAAACCGGGGTGCGGCATGCCGCCGTCACCGGCGACGAGGCGACCCTGCTCCTCTTCGCCTGGGTAACCGATCCCACCTCGATTCCCGTCATTGTGCGGCTCTGACACCGGCCCCTCCCCGACATCGGGCGGTGACCTCTGCCCGGTACCGTGCGGCCGGTGAACAGCCCGATGGATGGTGACACCTGCGCCTGGCACCCCGAGCGGCGGGCTGGCGTGCGCTGCCAGCGATGCAACCGGGTGATCTGTGGCGACTGCATGCACACGGCTTCGGTCGGCTTCCACTGCCCCGAGTGTGCCGGACCGATTGTCAGCGGACGGTCCCGTCGCCCACTCCGACGCGCGGTCGGCTCTCCGGGTATGCGACACGATGATGGCCGCAGCGCCACGACGGCGATCATCGGCCTGAACATCGCTGCCTTCCTGGGAACCATTGTCTCTGGAGGCTCGCTGGCAGGTGGTGGAGGAAACGCCACGATCGACTTCGGCCTGCTCGGCTACGGCAGGGTGCGGGAAGGCTTCACGATCGTCCACATCGGCATCGCCGAGGGGGAGTGGTGGCGGCTCGCCACGGGAGCATTCCTGCACGGCGGGCTGCTGCACCTCGTGTTCAACATGTTCCTGGCGTGGATGCTCGGCCACCAGTTGGAGCAACTGCACGGCCCGGGCCGGTTCGTGGGGCTCTACACGGCATCGTTGGCCGCCGGATCCCTGGGCGTGATGCTCCTCGACCCTTTGGCGTTGACCGTGGGTGCCTCGGGGGCGGTGTTCGGCCTGATGGGGGCCACGCTCGTGCACCAGCTCAGGCGGGGCATCAACCCGTGGAGTTCTGGTGTCGGAGGCCTGGTGGTCGTCAACCTCATCTTCACGGTGAGCCGACCCGGCATCAGCCTCGGAGGGCATCTGGGTGGCCTGATCGGTGGAGCAGTGGTGGCCTGGATGATCGACGAGGCCGACCGTCGTGGGGCGCCACGGTCTGTTGGGTCAGCACTCACCGTCGTGTCAGCGGCCGTATTCGGTGCAGCAGCCATATGGGCAGCAGGAAACTGGCCAGACCCGCTACTTGGTTAGTTGAACAGTTGGGCGACAGGCCGGCGGTGGCTCGATGAGGTAGTTGGGTGGGAGGCTTGGGAAGCACGCCGGGAGTTGGTTGGCCGAGGGTGGGGTGGCGGGGGTGGGGCGCAGCGACTTACGCCAGTCGAGCAAGCCACGCCATCGGCGCCCCACCCGGGGGAAAGGCAGGCGTGCGGCGCAGGGAACATTTCGGGGCCTCCTGGGGTTCCGGGATGGTCGGTGGGTCCAATACCGTGTGAGGCTGTGAGAAAAGGGGATTGGTTGTGAGTGAGACAGGAACAGTCAAGAGGATCGAGTTCTTCTGGGATCCGATCTGCCCCTTCGCGTGGATGACCTCGTTGTGGCTGCGGCGGGTGGCGGTCCTTCGTGACATCGAGGTGGAGTGGCGGTTCATCAACCTGTCGATCCTGAACGAGGAACGCGACTACGAGGCCGAGTTCCCCGAGGGTTACAGGGAGGGTCACAACCGTGGTCGGCGGATGCTGCGGGTGGCTGCGGCGGTGAGGGCCGACCATGGCGCTCCGGCCATGGGTCCTCTCTACGAGGCGTTCGGCCGGTCCATCTGGTACAGGGTTCCCGAGCCGGGGGAGGACATGCGCGCAATGATCGGAACCCCTGAGCACCTCTGTGCGGTTCTGGACGCGGCGGGGTTCGACACCTCGTATGCGGATGCTGCCGATGACGCCTCGCTCGACGACATCCTCCGTGCCGGGACCGAGGAGGCCGTGGGTCGCACCGGACGCGACGTTGGCACGCCGATTCTGAGCATCGACCCGCCCGACGGGCCGTCGTTCTTCGGGCCCGTCATCTCGTCGGTTCCAGAGTCCGACGAGGAGTGCCTGGAGCTGTTTGACGCAACGCTGACCCTCGCCCGGTTCTCGACGTTTTCAGAGTTGAAGCGTTCCGACAGGCTCCAGTTGGACCTGCCCGTGGTGACGGGACGCCCCGACTGAGTTGACCTGATCAGGTCAGGCGGGTCTGCGCCATACCGAGACGTGGTGGCCGGAGCTCTCCGTGAACTCTGAGCGTGACCAGTCGGCCCACCGGTTCTCCAGTTCCATTCCTGCCGTGGCTGCCATCTGGTCGACCTGGTCAGGGGTGGCGTACCTCAGGTGGTAGGGGAACATCCGGTTGCCGGCCTCGGTTATCTCAATCCTCTGTCCTGTGATGAGTTGCTCCTCGAGGTCTGTGACGGTCACGTCCATGACCACCCGGTCAAGTTCGACGGCCCTCACCGACATGCCGTCGTGTGAGCCGGGGTCTGGCACGAAGGCCTCCATCACGAACCGTCCTCCGGGTTGCAGCAGTCGGGCGATGTGGCCGATGCAGGCGTCCTGGGCCGATTCGGTTGTCAGGTTGAACAGGGTGTTGAAACCGATCAGGACCACGCTGAACGATGCGTCGTCGAGCCCCACGGGTTCGGCCATGTCTCCCTCGATGAGGGTGAGGCGGTCTGCGTCCGGCTTGGCGCGAAGTGCGTCGAGCATCGCCGCTGAGGCGTCGAGGCCGGTTATGTCGAGGCCCATGGCCGCCATTGGCAGGGCGAGTCGGCCGGTTCCGACGCCGAGTTCCAGGATCTGACCGCCGTCGGCAATGTCGGCGATGACTGCGGCCACATCGGCAGGTGATCCGATGTGGCTGACGGCGATTCCGCCGTCGTCGCCGTACCAGTCGTCGTAGACCTCGGCGTGGCGGTCGCCGTAGGTTTCGGATCCGTATCCGTCCATGGGCACAGTATGGCTCCTTGAGGCCAAGTGCTGGGCACGGGTTCGCCGTAGCCTCCGTGGGGTGGAGGAGCAGTTGAACCGGCAGGTCTACCTGGACCATGCGGCCTCAACGCAGGCGCGCCCCGAGGTGGTCGAGGCGATGCTGCCATGGTTGGGCGAGCACCCGGGCAACCCGTCCGGATCGCATCGCATGGCGCGTGATGCCCGCAGGGCGATCGACGACGCCCGCGACGCCGTTGCGGCGCTTGTCGGTATGGATCCCGGTGGTGTCGTGTTCACCAGCGGGGGTACAGAGGCCGACAATCTGGCGGTCGACGGTGTGCTGGGTGCCGGCTCGGGTGTGGCTGTCTGTTGTGCAGCTGAGCATGCGGCGGTTCTGGAGCCGGTAAGGGAATCCGGTGGGGTGGTGCTGCCGGCGGACGCGGGTGGGCGGATCGATCTGGGTGCACTGGCCGAGACCCTCGAGTCCGTGGCCGATATCAGGCTGGTGTCGGTGATGGCGGCCAACAACGAGACCGGTGTGGTCAGCCCGGTGGCCGAGGTCGTCTCGCTGATCTCCGAGTGGGCACCAGATGCCGTTGTCCACTGTGACGCCGTTCAGGCGACGGCATGGCTGGATCTGGCCGATGTCTGCCGGGGCGCCCGTCTGGTGAGCATTACGGGCCACAAGTTCGGTGGTCCCAAGGGAGCGGGTGCGTTGGTGGTCGACGGAGACGTCCCTCTTTCTCCGATGCTGCGTGGCGGAGGCCAGGAGCGGGAGCGCCGTAGCGGTACCCAGAACGTGCCTGCCATCGTGGGCCTGGGTCGTGCCGCCGAGTTGGTCGTCGTTGACCGTGAGGAGACTGCTGACAGGGTGGCGGCCATGAGAGATCGCCTCGAGGGGGGCCTGTTGGCAGCGGTTCCCGGTGCCAGTCGAACCGTGCCGGACGGTGTTGGCCGGACCCCGGCGGTGGCGCACCTGTGCTTTGAGGGGATCGAGAGCGAGGCACTGCTGTTCCTGCTGGAGCAGGAGGGCATCTGTGCCAGTGCGGCCTCGTCGTGTTCCAGCGGAGCCCAGGATCCGAGCCACGTCCTTGCCGCTATGGGAATCGAACGGGATGCGGCGGCGGGGTCTCTTCGTCTGTCTCTGGCGCGTGCGACGACCGATGCAGACGTGGACCATGCCCTGGTGGTAATCCCCGGGATTGTGGAGCGCCTGTCGGCGTACGCCTGATGGGATCTCAGCGGGTGATGGTCGCCATGTCGGGTGGCGTCGACTCGTCTGTCGCTGCTGCCCTTAGCAAGGATGCCGGCCACGATGTTGTTGGTGTGACGCTTCGGCTGTGGGGCGGTGAGTCCGACTCGGGGTGCTGTTCGGTTTCTGACGTTGATGACGCCCGCCGGGTGGCCGACTCTCTCGGCATTGACCATCATGTGTTCAACATGGGCGAGGACTTCGACCGTCACGTGGTGGATCCCTATGTGGCGGACCATGCCGCCGGCCGTACGCCCAATCCGTGCATCGAGTGCAACCGGCACATCAAGTTTGACCGCCTGTTGCGGCGTGCCCGGTCGCTGGGTTTTGATCGGCTGGCTACGGGTCATCACGCCCGGGTTGTCGACATGCCTGACGGGACCCGGCGCATTGCCCGTGCAGCGGACCCGGCCAAGGACCAGTCCTATGTCCTCCACATGCTCGACCAGGATGTTCTTGCCCGCCTCGACCTGCCGGTCGGGGAGATGTCCAAGGACGAGGTAAGGGCCATGGCGGCAACCCTGGGTCTGCGCACGGCCGACAAGCCCGACAGCCAGGACGTCTGTTTCATTACCAGCGCATCCCGCGGCGATGGGGGTAGGCGTGAGTTCCTGAGCCGCCGCATCCCCCTCACGTCTGGGCGCGTGGTGGACGCGTCGGGAGCCGAGGTGGGGCGGGTCGATGCGGTCGAGATGGTCACGCTCGGCCAGCGCAGGGGTATGGAGTTGGCTGGTGGCGATGGCCCCAGGTACGCGACCGCTGTCGACACGGCGACCGCCACGGTGACGGTGGGGTCGGCAGCCGACCTGTTTGTCGATGTCACCCCGGTTGATCGTGCGGGTTGGGCCGATGGGCCCGTGAGTGGTTCCGTGCTGGTACAGACGAGCGCCCACGGGCAGCCTGCCTCGGCGGTGTTGGAGCCGTGTGACGGTGACGGTCGGACCCTGGTTCGCTGGGATGAACCCCATCGCCAGGTTGCGCCGGGCCAGAGCGTCGTCTTCTACAACTGTGATGTGGTGCTCGGGGGTGCCGTGGCCTGTTGAGCCAGGCCGTTTGCAGCGGTTCAGCCCACCGTCAGCCTGCGGCGTGCCGCCTCGGCCAGGAGGGCGTCGGGTCGTGCCGGGGTGAACAGGAATGCAGGCACCGACTGCACCTCGGCAACCGTGTTCCTGGTGGCCGGGAGCATCTCGTGGGGTTCGGTGCAGCGGACCTCGAGGGCCATGCCGTGTGCTGCCTGACTCAGGTCGAGGGCGTCGGTGTCGGCTCTGGCAGGACCGACCGACGAGATGCTGGAGCGTGCCAGAAGGGTGGGTTCGGCGAGTGCCAGGTGGTCGTGGAGCACGAGCCCTGCCGGAACGAGGACCACCCATCGGCGGGTCAGCTGGTTGGTGGCCCGTATTCCAAGGGCCGCTACCGGGAATCCGATGACGCAGGCGAGTGCCCCTGGAATCCAGCGTGAGTCTGCCAACAGCAGGGGGCCGGTGATCGTGCCGAGCATGATCGCCACCCAGGTAAGTGGTCCGAGCACGAGGACCACGGGGCCGGGGCCCCTGAGCAGGAACCTCCGTTCGTCGCCGTAGGAGGCGCCGTCCACGAAAAGGTCTCCGACCGGTGCCGACAGCGCACCGACTCCGACAACCAGTCCGGCTGCCACTGCGATGACGGCTCCAACGGGTTCGTCGGTCGTGACGGCTGCCCAGGCGGCTGCGGCCATGGTGGCGGGGCCACCAATACGCACGATGGTCAGGGTGACGGGGTGGGGTATGAGCGTGGCCAGCAGGCCGACCGACCAGAGCACCCATAGCCCGACCGATGCCGTTGCCCGCAGCCCGGTCGCTCTGGCGTCGAGGCTGTCTGCCAGTGCAGGTCCGAGCGTGAGGGGCAGTACCAGCCAGGCTGTTCGCAGGACCCAGGCTGTGGCCGTTTCGGAGCGTCGTGCACCCGTGCCGTTTCCCCTCTGGAAGATGCCGCTTGCCACGGCTGCCACGCTAGGGGCAGGTGCGGCTTCCGGGGCTTCTCCGGGGGTGGGGTCGGGGCACAGGTAGAATCGGTGCGTGGGTACAAGGCCGGTTGAGGGGGCTCTGGCCCGGATCGAAGAGCTCAGGCTGTTGATCCGCCGCCACAACGAGCTGTACCACACCCTGGATTCCCCTGAGATTCCCGATTCCGACTTCGATGCGCTTGTGGTTGAGCTGCGCGACCTCGAGGCAGCCAACCCTGACCTTGCCGTGGATGGTTCGCCAACCGCCGAGGTCGGTGGGCGGGCGCTGAACGCATTCAGCGAGGTGGTCCACGCCCTTCCAATGAGGTCCCTTGACAACGCCTTCGACCTGGATGAACTGCGTGCCTGGTCCGAGCGGGTTGCAAGGCGCCTCGGCGAGGTCCCGCCGGCGTGGGTGTGTGAGCTCAAGTTCGACGGCCTTGCCGTGTCGCTGCGGTACGAGGACGGGCGCATGGTGCAGGCGGCCACCCGTGGAGACGGCCGTGTCGGCGAGGACGTGACGGCCAACGTGGCGACCATTTCAGACGTGCCCGACGCGTTGGGTCCCGGTGCCCCGCCGGTGCTCGAGGTGCGCGGAGAGGTCTATATGTCGAATACGGCATTCGCAGAGTTGAACCGGGACCGCGAGGCGGCCGATGAGAAGACGTTCGTGAACCCACGTAACACTGCGGCCGGCTCGCTGCGGCAGAAGGATCCTGCGGTTACGGCCACCCGCGATCTCTCGTTCTGGGCGTATCAGGTCGGCGAGGTTGTGGGTGACGGTGGTCGTGTTGAGCCGGCCGGTCACCACGCGACGCTTGCCTGGCTCGGCGACCTCGGCCTGCCGGTGAACGACCGGGCCGTGAGGTTGACCGATTTCGACGATGTGGTCGCCCACGTGGTGGCCGTCGAGGCCTCCCGGCACGACCTCGACTACGAGATCGACGGGGTCGTGGTCAAGGTCGATGACCTCGCCATTCAAGAGGAGTTGGGCAGTACGGCCCGGGCTCCCCGGTGGGCGATCGCCTACAAGTTGCCACCCGAGGAGCGCACTACCCGTCTGCTCGACATCGAGGTGTCCATCGGTCCCGGTGGGCAGGCGACGCCTTTTGCACGCCTGGAGCCGGTGTTCGTGGGTGGGTCCACGGTTGCGGCGGCGACGCTGCACAATGCCGACCAGGTGGGTGTGAAGGATGTCCGTCCCGGCGACATGGTCATCGTCCGTAAGGCCGGCGATGTGATCCCCGAGGTGCTGGGGCCTGTCCTCTCGGAGCGTCAGGCGGGGTCGGTGCCGTGGGAGTTCCCGACCCTGTGCCCGGTCTGTGGGTCCCTGCTGGTCCGCTCCGAGGGCGAGGCAGCCACGTTCTGTGTGGAGTACTCGTGTCCCAGTCAGGTTCGTGGCCGCATCGAGCACTTTGCCTCCCGTGGTGCGATGGACATCGACGGGTTCGGTGAGGCCCGGGTGGACCTGTTCGTGACCGAGGACCTGATGGCCGACGTTGCCGACGTCTACTCCCTCGACTTCGACCGGATCGCCGGGTTCGAGGGGTTCGGTGAGACCTCTGTGCAGAACCTCAGCGATGCCATTGACAGGTCGCGGCAGCGACCGCTTGGTCGGCTCCTGTTCGGCCTGCGGATTCCCCACGTTGGGACCACGGTCGCCGACCAGTTGGCGCAGGCATTCGGCAGCCTCGGTGGCCTGAGGTCTGCCGGTATCGAGGAGATCGAGGCAGTCGAGGGGCTGGGCCCCGTGATTGCCGCCAGCGTGCACGGTTGGATGCACGACGAACCCAACGTGGCCCTTGTTGATCGCCTGCGGGCAGCCGGGGTCGACCCGGAGGCGTCCGTTCCGGCTGCGACAGGCGTACCTCAGGTGCTTGAGGGCATGGCGGTCGTCGTCACGGGCACGCTCGAAGGCATGGGCCGTGACGAGGCCAGAGATGCCATTGTCTCACGCGGGGGCAGGTCGCCGGGGAGCGTGTCGGCGAAGACATCTGCCCTGGTGGCCGGCGAGGGTGGCGGTTCCAAGTTGGCCAGGGCCGAGAATCTGGGGGTACCCGTGCTGGACGAGGTGGCGTTCAGCCTGCTCCTGGAGACCGGTGAGGTGCCGGGAGGGGGCTGACAGGCCTGGAAGATGGGTCAGGCGGGTCGGCCGTGCCGTCCGCTGCCTTCGCTGAAGCGTTGGGCACCACTTCTGGTTTCGCCCGAGCGGATGGTCGTCAGGCCCAGTTCGGTCTCGTGGAGGATGGCCTCGGCGATCGGGAGGTTCCACTGGTCCTTCATGGAGCGAAGGTCCGAGCGCATGCACGTCTGGGGCAGTTCTGCCAGCTCCAGTGCCAGCTTCTGGGCCTCGGTGAGCGCCCTACCCGGCTCGGTCAGGCGGTTGACAAGGCCCATCTGGAGGGCCTCAGTTCCGCCCACCGGGCGTCCGGTGAGTATCAGGTCAGTGGCCCGCGAGTGTCCGATGAGCCGGGTCAGGCGGATGGTGCCTCCGTCTACGAGCGGTACGCCCCAGCGGCGACAGTAGATACCGAACACGGCGTCGTCGGCGGCTACACGGAGGTCGCACCAGACCGCCAGTTCGAGTCCTCCCGCGACGGCGTGACCCTCTACGGCGGCGATGACCGGCTTTGACAGGTCGAGGCGGGTGGGTCCCATCGGGCCGGGCCCATCGGGTGCCAGGCGGTTAGCGGGTGGGGACTGGCCGGTGGCCAGTCCCTTCAGGTCGGCTCCGGAACAAAAGGTCCCTCCGGCGCCGGTAAGGACCGCCACGGAGAGGTCGGGGTCGTCGTCAAAGTCCCGAAAGGCGGAGAGGAGGTCCTCGGCGGTGGCGGCATCGACGGCGTTCCGGCTCTCTCGCCGGTCGATGGTCACGGTCAGGACGGGCCCGTCTGTCTCCTTGTGGACTGCCATGGTCAGCCGTCGACCCTGAAGCACCAGTTGATCGTGGAGGTCCTGTCGGGGGTCTGGACAGGCCAGTAGCGCGCTGCCGCGCACACGTCCTGTGGCGGGAGGGCCTCAAGTATCAGGCCCTCACCGGGGCGAAATAGCACCGAGTTGAGGGCGCTCTGTACCTGCTGCTGGTCGAGGGGGATGACCGTGCCGCCGATCTGCACGATCTCGCCAGACCATCCCGGTGCCAGGATCACACCGACGCTGGCCTGGTGGATCACCTGATCTCCTCTTGATGGGACCAGCTCGATGATGGCAGGGTTCGAGTCGACGGTGATGTCTCCGCCGTTGCCGTCCTCGATCAGGGCGGCCATTACGAGGAGGCCGATGCCGAGTGTCAAGAGCGTGATGATCACGATGGCGCTGCGGCGGTTCACGGCGGCAGGCTACCGGGAGGTCGGTCCCTGAGGCCCAACAGGCTGGTCAGGTCCGTCGGCCGGCGGGGCTGCTCCGCTGGGCGAGTGCTCCGCAGTAGCCTCGCTCCGTGATGGATGGTCAGTGGTCCGGTGGTGGCACCGGTGGAGAAGGTGGTTCGGGCGGCCCGGCGTCGTCGTCTCCCATCGGGCAACTCGTCGATGGCCGGTACCGCCTGAGCGAGGCCATCGGTACCGGCGGTTCTGGCACGGTCTACCTGGCCGAGGACATCAGCCTGGGTCGCCGGGTTGCGGTCAAGGTCCTGCACACGGCTGCCTCGCGTGATCCGGCCTTCGTCAGGCAGTTTCGTGCCGAGGCGCAGGCCGTTGCCTCGTTGAAGAGTCCTCACGTGGTCGATGTCTATGACTGGGGTGTCGACGGCCAGGCGTATCTGGTAACCGAGTATCTGGGCGGAGGGAGCCTGCGGAGCATCCTGGCCTCGGGGCGCACGCTCAGCCCCTCACAGGTCCTGGTGCTGGCCCTCGATGCGTGTCGTGGTCTCGATCACGCCCACAGCAAGGGGTTGGTGCACCGCGACGTGAAGCCCGCCAACCTGCTCTTTGGCGACGATGGTCGTCTCCGCATCGCCGACTTCGGCCTGGCGGCTGCGATGGCCGGTGAGCAGCCGGGTTCGGGACACGCCGGTACTGCCCGGTATGCGTCACCCGAGCAGGCCAGGGGCAAGGTGGTCGACGGCAGGTCCGACGTCTACGCCCTGGCACTGTGCATGGTCGAGGCGGTTACCGGTCACCTGCCGTTCGTGGAGAGCACGGTCGCCGGCACCCTGAGGGCCCGTGAGGGCCGCGATGTCCCTGTCCCCGATGTTCTGGGGCCGCTGGCCCCCGTAGTTGCCAGGGCCGGTGCTGCCCATCCCGACAAGCGGCCGACTACCGCCGAGTTCGGCCGGATGCTGTTGAGCATGGCCGAGGGCATGCCGCGTCCCGAGCCGTTGCAGCTTGTCGGTCCCGGTGAAATCGGGGCCTCTCCGCTGGCGGGTGAGGCAGCTTCGGTGACACCGAGCGTGTTCCCCGATGCTGCACCGCCGCCGCCACAGCGGCCCGTCGGCCCCCGCCGCCGCTGGCCCGCAGCCGTGTTGACCGTGGCGCTCGTCGTGGGTGCAGTGGTCGGTGGAACGGTCCTCTGGGAGAACACCAGGGACGTGACCCGTCGCCTGCCGTCGCTGGTCGGCTCGTCAGGTGAGAGCGCCGGCACCCTGCTCACCCAGTTGGGCTGGGTGGTCGAGGAGCGCTTCGACAGGCAGGACGGTTCGGTCCAGGGCGAGTTGCTCGAGATGGTCCCAGCCGGTGGAACGGCGCTGGCCGAGGGTGAGGCCGTGGTGATCGTCATCTCCCTCGGGGCAGACCGGGTAGCGGTTCCAGGCGGCCTCATCGGCGTAACAGCGTCTGAGGCGGCCCGCCTTCTGGATGAGGCCGGCCTCACTACAGGTGAGGTCACCCGCGGTTTCTCCGAAGAGACCCTTCCGGGCCTCGTGATCGAGGTTCCCGGTGCTGCGTCCAGCCTTCCGCTCGGAACCGCTGTCGACCTGGTGCTGTCAGAGGGTCCTGCTCCGCGTTCGGTGCCCACGGGGCTCATAGGTATGCAGGCTGCCGACGTTCAGGCCTCGCTTCTGGCCCTCAAGCTTCTTCCGGTTCTCGTGGACTCTCCCGGCATGTCCGAGGTCGGCATCGTGGTGGGTGTTTCGCCCGAACCCGGAACCCCTCTGGCGGTGGGTGGCGAGATCCAGGTGTTCGTTTCATCGGGACCACAGCCGCGTCCGGTACCGGCAGTCAAGGGGCTCTCCGTTGTGGCTGCCGACGCAAGGCTCCAGGCGGCAGGTTTCAGGCAGGTCGAGGTTCAGGGTCCGGCCGACGGTCGTGTCACCTCCCAGGACCCGGCATCGGGCTACCTGGGCCTGCCACAGACCCGGGTGATCCTGATTTCCGAGTAGTACCGGGGTGATCCCTGAGCGAGCCGGGGGACCGGCCCCTAGCCTCTGAGTTCGTGGAACCCGACGCCGATACCTCAACGCCCGGTCGCATCACCCGCGACGACGTCGCCTATGTGGCCCGTCTGGCACGCCTCAACCTGACCGACTCCGAGTTGGACGGGTTTACAGGGCAGTTGGCCGATGTCCTGGAGCATGCCGCCGATATCGAGGCGCTGGACCTGGACGGTGTTGCGCCAACTTCGCATCCGTTGCCGCTTGCCAACGTCCTCCGGGCCGACGTGCCAACTGTGGGTCCGGCTGAAGAGGCGGACCACCGGTTGTTCTGCGACGAGGTCCTTGCCGCGGCACCTGCTGCCGAGGAGTCCCGGTTCCGTGTGCCCCCGGTTCTGGGGGAGGCACCGTGAGCGCTCTCTCGCTGGCCGCTTCCGTCAGGTCGGGTGAGCGCTCGGCCCGAGGCATCGTCGAGGAGCACCTGGCCGCTATTGCCGACGGCGAGGGCGAGATCCACGCCTTCAACCTGGTGACCACCGACGCTGCCCTGGAGCGTGCCGACCGTGTCGATGCCGTGGTGGCCCAGGGTGGAGATCCCGGCCCGTTGGCGGGGGTGCCGGTGGCCCTCAAGGACAACATGTGCACGAGGGGCGTGCCCACCACCTGTGGGTCGCTCATTCTCGACGGCTGGAGACCTCCCTACGACGCAACGGTTGTCGAGCGCCTTGATGCGGCCGGTGCCGTGATCATCGGCAAGACCAACATGGACGAGTTCGCCATGGGTAGTTCCACGGAGAACTCCGCATTCGGCCCGACGCTCAACCCCCGTGACACCACGCGGGTTCCCGGCGGCTCCTCTGGTGGTTCGGCGGCAGCGGTGGCAGCGGGGTTCACCCCTTTGAGCCTCGGTAGCGACACCGGTGGGTCGATTCGCCAGCCGGCGGCGTTGTGTGGCGTGGTCGGGGTCAAGCCGACCTACGGGGCCGTGTCGCGCTACGGCCTGGTGGCATTCGCCTCCAGCCTCGACCAGATCGGTCCCTTCGCCCGGAACGTCGCTGACGCTGCGCTGTTGCTTGAGGCGGTTGCAGGCCACGATCCGTTGGACTCAACGTCGATTCCGGTTTCCGCTCCCGATCTGCTGGGGGTACTCGACCGGGGTGTCGAGGGTCTCCGGGTGGGGATCATCGAGGAGATTTCCGGCAGCGGGCCGACCGGTCTCGAGGGCTTTGCACCCGATGTCCAGTCGCGCCTTGCCGAGGCGGCCGAGGCCCTTGCGGCGGCTGGTGCCGTCGTTGAGAAGGCGTCGGTGCCGTCGACGGTCTTTGGGCTGTCGGCCTACTACGTGATTGCCCCGGCCGAGGCTTCGAGCAACCTGGCACGTTTCGACGGTGTCCGGTTCGGTCTCAGGGTCGATGCCGAGAACACCGTCGACATGAATGCGGCTACCCGCACGGCGGGGTTCGGCGACGAGGTGAAGAGGCGCATAATGCTCGGCACCTACGCCTTGTCGGCCGGCTACTACGACGCCTACTACGGCAAGTCCCAGAAGGTCCGCACGCTGATCGTCGAGGATTTCGCCAGGGCCTACCAGTCGTTCGACCTGCTGTTGTCCCCGACGGCTCCGACCACGGCGTTCCCCATCGGCGAGAAGGTCGATGACCCGATGCTCATGTACCTGAACGACGTGTGCACCATCCCGTCCAACCTGGCGGGCCATCCGGCCATGTCGGTTCCGTTCGGTGTGGGTGACGACGGCCTGCCTGTGGGTGTGCAGGTTCTGGCACCGGCCAACGGTGAGCCGTCCATGTTCCGGGCGGCAGCGGTGCTCGAGGCTGCCGCCGGTGGTTCTGCGGGGTCACGCCATGACAGCTGAGACAGCCTCGGAAATGGACGGCTGGGAAGTCGTAATCGGGTTGGAGGTCCACGCAGAGCTGGCCACGGCCACGAAGCTCTTCTCTGGTGCCCGCAACGAGTTCGGCGGTGAACCCAACACAAATGTCGATCCCGTCTCGCTGGGGCTTCCCGGTTCGCTCCCGGTTCTCAACGAGAAGGCGGTCGAGTTGGCGATAAGGGTGGGCCTGGCCCTCAACTGCTCTGTGCAGGCATCGGAGTTCGCCCGCAAGAACTACTTCTACCCGGACATGCCCAAGGACTTCCAGATCTCCCAGTTCGACCAGCCGATCAACGGCGAGGGTTGGCTGGAGCTGCCCGACGGGCGCCGCATCGGCATCGAGCGGGCCCACCTCGAAGAGGACACCGGCAAGAGCACACACGTGGGTGGCGGTGGTCGCATCCACGAGGCTTCGTATTCCCTGGTCGACTACAACCGTGCAGGTGTTCCACTTATCGAGATCGTGGGCAAGCCCGACCTGCGCTCTGGTGAGGACGCCCGTGCCTACGTCTCCGAGTTGAGGTCCATTCTCGTGGCGATCGGTGCCTCCGACGGAAAGATGGAGGAGGGGTCCATGCGGGTGGACTGCAACGTGTCGGTCCGCCCGGTCGGCGAGGACGAGCTGGGCACACGCTGCGAGGTGAAGAACATCAACTCGCTCCGGTCCCTCGGCAGGGCCGTCACCTATGAGTCTCGACGCCAGGTCGACCTGATCACCTCGGGCCAGAAGGTCGATCAACAGACTCGCCACTGGAACGAGGAGGACGGCCGTACCCACACCCTGCGCTCCAAGGAGGAGGCCTTCGACTACAGGTACTTCCCCGAGCCCGACCTGGTCCCGGTGGCGCCGTCGGCTGAGTGGATCGACGAGATCCGGGCGGCGATGCCCCTGTTGCCCGGAGAGCGTCGGAAGCGTCTGGCCGGCGAGGCTGGCATTCAGCCGGCCGCGGCTGCCCTAACCGTCGAACGTGGTCTCGATGACCTGGCGCTGGCTGCAATGGACCTGGGTGCAGATCCGGAAAGGGTGCTCGTTCATGTCGAGAACAACCTTGCCGACGGCCAGGGTGCCCTCACAGCCGACGCATTTTCCGCCCTTGTGGCGATGGAGACCGGCGGTGTCCTGACGGCCACCCAGGCCAAGACGGTTCTCGCCGACCTGGTTGATTCGGGTGGCGACCCGGCTGCAGTAGCGGCCACCCATGGCTTTGAGGCAATGGACACCTCCGAGCTGGAGGGCCTCGTTGATGGTCTCATCGCTGAGAACCCCGACGACTGGGAGGCCTTTGTGGGCGGCGACGAGGGTGAACGCAAGAAGAAGTCCGGCTTCTTCGTGGGCCAGATCATGAAGGCCACGAGAGGCCAGGCCGATGGTCGTGTGGTGAACGAGATCCTCGAGAGGCTCGCCGACGGCGTCTAGTCGGCTACTCCCAGCACCTGCCACCGTGCACCGCGGAAGCGGCCGTACAGAAGCGCCGAGCGCACGACCATGAACAGCCAGATGGCCCCCCACAGCCAGCCGATTCCGGCACCCATGGAGTGTCCGACAACGGCTGCGGGAACGAATAGGCAGAACGAGAGCCCCATTGCCTGGGCAAGGAAGCGCTGGTCGCCGGCACCGATGAGGATTCCGTCGAGGGCGAACGCCAGGCCCGAGAGTGGTGCCATCGTCGCAACGTGCAACAACAGGAACCCGACGAGGGCGATCACAGCGGGGTCGGCCGAGAAGATCCCGGGCACCGTGTCGCCTGCCGCAGTAACGCCTGCGACGAGCACCACCCCGAGTGACAGGCCGATGCCTATGGACCATGCGATGACGCGGTTGCCGACCCGCCTGGCCTCGTTGGCCCGTCCGGCTCCGAGCAGGTTCCCGACCATGGCCTGGGCTGCGATAGCCATTGCGTCCATCGCCATCGCAAGCAGGAACCAGGTCTGGAAGGCGATCTGGTGGGCTGCCACCTGAACCGTGCCGATGCGCGCTGCGACTGCGGTGGCGAGGGTGAAGGTTCCGACGAGGGACACGGTGCGTGCTAGCAGGTCGACACCGACGACAAGCAGGCGTTGGATCGCCGCGAGGTCGGGGCGCAGGCCCACATCGTGGCGTCTGACCTCGCGGCCGATCCAGAACAGGTAGAAGCCGGCGCCCAGCCACTGGGCTATGACGGTTGCCGCCGCCGAGGCGCCGATTCCCATGTCGAGCCCGTAGATGAGCACCAACTCGACTGCAAGGTTCACCCCGGCGGTGCCGATCCCCACCCACAGAGGTCGAAGGGTGTCCTTGGTCCCTCTCAGGTAGCCGACGCCGGCCAGCATCAGGAGCATGCCGGGCGCGCCGAGGAGGCTGATCCGAAAGTAGGTGGTGGCTTCCCGGAGGACGTTGTCGCCCGCACCGAGCAGCCTCAGGAAGGGCTCGGTGAACGCCATTCCCAGCGCCGCAAGACCGATTCCGAGCACCACCGCGAGCCAGAGGCCCTGGATGGCCTGGTGGGCCGCTGCGGCCTTCTGGTCTGCGCCCATGAGCCGGGCCACTGCGGCGGTCGACCCGTAGGCCAGGAAGATGCAGACGTTGTAGCCGACCAGGAGGGCGGCCGAGGCGATCGCCAGGCCACCCAGAGGCTCGGTGCCGAGGTGGCCGACGACGGCGGTGTCGGCCAGGACGTAGAGGGGTTCGGCCATGAGGGCGCCCAGAGCGGGCACGGCGAGGCGCAGGATCTCCCGGTTGGTGTCTGCTGGGCCGGCCATCCGGTGAGGCTAGGAGACCGGATCTGCTCAGGCTTGTTTCATTCAGGGCTTTCCCACTGGGTGGCCGGGCCCTTCGGCCTCTAGCCTGCAGGCATGACTTCCAGCGATGCCACAGACCCATCTCAGATAAACCGGCCCCGAAGCCGAGACGTGACCGAGGGGGCGGCCCGTGCCCCCGCCCGGGCGATGCTGCGTGCCATCGGCATGGACGACGACGACTTCTCCAAGGCCCAGGTCGGTGTGGCCTCCTCGTGGAACGAGGTGACGCCGTGCAACATGCCTCTGAGCGACCTGGCTGGCCGCGCCAAGGTGGGTGTCGCCGATGCGGGCGGCTATCCGATCGAGTTCAACACCATCGCCGTCAGCGACGGCATCGCCATGGGACACGAGGGCATGCGGGCAAGCCTGGTTAGCCGGGAGATTATTGCCGACTCGGTCGAGGCGGTTATGCACGCCGAGCGCTTCGATGCCTTCGTCAGCTTTGCCGGTTGTGACAAGTCGCTCCCCGGGATGCTCATGGCGGCTGCTCGCATCAACCTGCCTTCGGTGTTTGTCTACGGCGGTTCGATCCTGCCGGGCGAGCACAAGGGACGGTCGCTTGACATCGTGAGTGTGTTCGAGGCTGTCGGTGCACACGCCGTGGGCGATATCGACGATGCCGAGTTGTTGGAGATCGAGCGCAGCGCATGTCCCACGGTGGGGTCGTGTGCCGGCATGTTCACTGCCAACACCATGGCGTCGGTGGCAGAGGGGCTTGGCATGTCCCTCCCGGGATCGGCTTCGGCCTCGGCGATCGACAAGCGTCGCAGCGACGTCGCCTACGCCAGCGGTACTGCGGTCATGCAGTTGCTGGCCGCTGATATCCGACCGCGTCACATCCTCTCCAAGGCCGCCTTCGAGAATGCCATCGCCCTGGTGATGGCCCTGGGTGGTTCCACCAACGCAGTTCTCCACCTGTTGGCGATCGCCTTCGAGGCCGGAGTCGAGCTGGAGTTGGACGACTTCAACAAGGTCGCAGCACGGGTGCCCCACCTGGCCGACACCAAGCCGCACGGCGCCTACCACATGATCGACATCGACAAGATCGGTGGCGTTCCGGTGGTGATGCAGATGCTGCTCGAGGAGGGTCTGTTCCATGGCGACGAGATCACCGTCACCGGCAGGACCGTCGCCGAGAACCTGGCGATGCTCGACGTGCCCGCCCCCGACGGCGAGGTCATCCACACCTTCGACAACCCCATCCACGACATCGGCGGGATAGCGGTTCTTGAAGGGTCTCTCGCTCCAGACGGTGCGGTGGTCAAGGTCGCAGGACTCGACGTCGACTTCTTTGATGGCCGGGCACGTGTGTTCAATGGCGAGGATGACGCCATGGATGCCGTGATGGCCGGTCGCATCCAGGCCGGTGACATCGTGATCATCCGCTACGAGGGCCCCAAGGGTGGCCCCGGCATGAGGGAGATGCTCGCGATCACCGGTGCCATGAAGGGCGCGGGCCGGGGTGGCGATGCTGCGCTCATCACCGACGGACGCTTCTCAGGAGGCACTCACGGGTTCTGTGTCGGCCACGTGGCTCCAGAGGCCGTCGACGGTGGCCCCATCGCCCTCATCGAGGAGGGCGATCGAATCGTCATCGATGTGCGGGCCCACACCATCGACCTGATGGTCGATGAGGCCGTGCTCGAGGAGCGCCGGGTCAACCTCAAGCCGTTTCAGCCGCGTTACGAGTCCGGCTTCCTCGCCAAGTACGCGGCCCTGGCCCAGGGGGCCGAAAAGGGTGCGGTCACCCAGGCCTGACATGACCCTCGACCGACCACTGACAAGCGAGACCCCCAGATGAAGATGGATGGCGGACAGGCACTTATCCGAGCGCTCGAGCTTGAGGGTGTCGACGTGATGTTCGGCCTGCCCGGCGGCGCCATCCTGCCGGTCTACGACCCCATCATCGACTCGTCGATCCGTCACATTCTGGTCAGGCACGAGCAGGGCGCCGGGCACATGGCCGAGGGCTACGCACATGCCACCGGTCGTCCGGGCGTGGCGATGGTCACCAGCGGCCCGGGTGCCACCAACATCGTCACCCCGTTGTGCGATGCCCACCTCGATTCGGTGCCGATGGTCGTCATCACCGGTCAGGTCCCTTATGCGGCCATTGGGACCGATGCGTTCCAGGAGTGCGATACCACTGGCATCACCCAGTCGGTCACCAAGCACAACTTCCTCGTCTCCGAGGCACAGGACATTCCCAGGACCATCAAGGAGGCGTTCCACATCGCCACCACGGGGCGTCCCGGGCCGGTGCTCGTCGACATTCCGAAGGACATCGTGGATCCCGACAATCCCAGATCTGCCCTCGAGTGGACCGACGACGTCGAGATGGACCTGCCCGGCTACAGCCCCCGGACCGAGGTTGATCCGGCTGCTATCGCTGCCGCCGCCGACCTGATTCGTGCCGCTGAGCGACCGGTGCTCTACGTGGGCGGCGGAATCCTCAAGGCCCGTGCTGCCGAGGCTCTCAAGGAACTCGCTGAGCTGACCGGCATCCACGTCGTTACGACCCTCATGGCCAGGGGGGCCTTCCCCGACAGCCATGACCTCTGCCTCGGCATGCCCGGCATGCACGGCAACTTCACTGCAGTGACGGCCATGCAGGAGTCAGACCTGCTGATCGCCCTGGGTGCCCGTTTCGACGACCGGGTCACGGGCCGACTCGACGGTTTTGCGCAGGGAGCCAAGATCATCCATGTCGACATCGATGCCGCCGAACTTGGCAAGGTCCGCCGCCCTGATGTGGCCATTCTGGGCGACTGCCGTGTCGCCATCGAGGCACTCGTCTCAGATCTGTCCTCGAACGGTGTCGGTGGGGCCGACCGGGGCGCATGGCGGTCGCGTGTGAGTGGCTGGCAGGAGCGCTTCCCGCTGTCCTACGAACAGGCCCAGGCAGGCGATGCGCTCAAGCCCCAGATGGTCATAGAGCGCCTCCGCGACGCCACACCCGACGACACGATCGTGGCTTCAGGCGTTGGTCAGCACCAGATGTGGGCCAGCCAGTACTGGTCATTCGAGCACCCCTACACCTGGATCAACTCCGGGGGTCTGGGAACCATGGGCTTTTCGATTCCGGCTGCGATCGGCGCCAAGGCGGGCTGCCCCGACAAGATGGTCTGGGCGGTTGATGGTGACGGCTGTTTCCAGATGACTGCCCAGGAACTTGTCACGGCAACCGTCGAGAAGATTCCGATCAAGGTGGCGCTGCTCAACAACTCGTACCTGGGCATGGTCCGCCAGTGGCAGGAGATGTTCTACGACGAGCGCTACTCCGAGGTCTTCCTCTCAAAGGACGTGCCCGACTACAAGGGATGGGCCGAGTCCATGGGATGCGTGGCGATGAGGGTCGACAGCCCCGAGGAGGTCGACGCCGCGATTGCCAAGGCCAACGAGGTCGACGACCGCCCCGTCGTCATCGACTTCAGGGTGACCGCCGCCGAGAAGGTCTACCCGATGGTTCCGTCGGGTGCCTCAAACTCCGAACTGGTCGTGCCGCCCTCCCAACAGGACCAGCCGCGATGAACGAACAGCAGGGTTCGAGCGGACCGGCGAAGCACCACGTGCCCGACTACCGGTACCACACGCTCGTGGTGACCGTTGAGAACAAGTCGGGTGTGCTGGCACGCCTGGCTGCCCTGTTCTCACGTCGCGGCTTCAACATCGAGTCGTTGGCCGTTGCACCAACCGATGATGAACGCTTCAGCAGGGTGACCGTGGTGGTCGATCTGGAGTCGGCTCCGTTGGAGCAGATCATCAAGCAGCTCGACAAGCTGGTGAACGTCGTCAACATTCGTGAACTGCACCCCGGCCATGCGGTCGAGCGGGAGCTGATGATCGTGACCGTCGCAGCGGGTCCGGACCGTCGTGACGAGCTGGTGGAGCAGTTGGACCGGGCCGGCGGCAAGGTCCTGTCGGTCGGCGCCGACGCGATGATGCTCTCGCTGGTCGGGCCGCCCATCCGCATCGACGAGTTCGAGGAACTGCTCGGCCAGTACGGCATCATCGAGCTGCAGCGCACCGGCAGGGTCGCTCTGGCGAACCTCGATGAGAACGACTGAGCACCTTCTCTTTCCCAATCACTATTCGCTATACGACAAGACCAGGAGACATCCCCGTGGCAAACATCTTCTATGAGAACGACGTGAACCGGGCGGCCATCGCCGACCGGAAGGTTGCAGTTCTGGGTTACGGCTCTCAGGGCCACGCCCATGCCCTGAACCTCAAGGAGTCGGGTATAGACGTCTGTGTCGGCCTTCGCGACGGCTCTTCGTCTGCGGCCAAGGCCTCAGAGGCCGGCCTGACCGTCCGTTCGTTGGCTGATGCGTCTGCATGGGCGGACGTGATCATGATTCTCCTGCCCGACACCGAGCAGGCGGCGGTCTACGAGGAGCACATCGCCCCCAACCTGAATGCCGGCGATGCCGTTGCTTTCGCCCACGGCTTCAACATCCGCTTCGACCTGATCAACCCGCCCGACGACGTGGACGTGATCATGGTCGCCCCGAAGGGCCCCGGTCACCTGGTGCGGCGCACCTACGTTGAGGGTGGCGGTGTTCCGTGCCTCATCGCTGTCGAGCAGGACCCGTCAGGTGGCGGACGTGACCTTGCGCTCGCATACGCCGATGGTCTGGGTGGTGCCCGTGCAGGTGTCATCGAGACCACGTTCACAGAGGAGTGCGAGACCGACCTGTTCGGTGAGCAGGTCGTGTTGTGTGGTGGCCTCACCGAGCTGGTCCGCAGCGCCTTTGACACCCTGGTGGATGCCGGCTACCAGCCGGAGATCTGCTACTTCGAGTGTCTGCACGAGGTGAAGTTGATCGTGGACCTCATGTACGAGCAGGGGATCGCCGGCATGCGCTATTCGGTGTCTGACACTGCCGAATACGGTGACCTGACGCGTGGCCCGAGGGTCATCGACGACCATGTCCGCGAGACAATGAAGGCCATCCTGGGTGAGATTCAGTCGGGTCAGTTTGCTGAGGAGTGGGTGGCTGAGAGCCGTTCGGGTCGTGAGAACTTCAAGCGTCTTGAGGATGCCGGTCATGAGCATCGTGTCGAGAAGGTGGGTTCGCGTCTGCGGGAGATGATGCCGTGGATCAGTGCCGGAAGGGTCTCCGTGCAGGAAGCCTCAGGAGGCCAGGGCTAACCAACCCCGCGCACGCATCTCTTCAGCCCCGCAAAGGCCAGGAATGGCCTGGTCGGGGGTCCAGAATTGCCAGCTGAGGTTGCGGTGACCTCCCGCCAGGGAGGGAAGCCCGGCGCTGGCCGCGCACGCATCCCTTCAGCCCAACAAGGACAGTGCCGCCCATGAGGGTGTTGAGCCTGGTGTAGGGGGGGGATGGCCAGCGGGCGTATGCGAACGACTTTGTGCCAGCAGGAGGAGCGGACGTGCGCTGGCCGTCCCTCCCGGGTAGCAAAGAGGAAGAGAACCCTCAGCTAAGGCGCTGGACGATCATCGCCATTCCCTGGCCGCCACCCACACACATTGACTCCAGCCCAAACTCCTTGTCGGAGTCTTCGAGGCCGTTGAGGAGTGTTGCCATGATGCGTGATCCGGTCATGCCGAAGGGGTGGCCGAGGGCTATGGCGCCGCCGTTCACGTTCAGCTTGTCGTGGTCGATGCCGAGTTCGTCGGCTGATGGTAGGACCTGGGCGGCAAAGGCTTCGTTGATTTCGACGAGGTCGATGTCGTCGATGGTCATGTTGACGCGGCCGAGTGCGATTCGTATGGCGTCGATGGGGCCGAGGCCCATGATCTCGGGGCTGAGTGATGACACGCCTGAGGAGATGATCTTGGCGATCGGGGTGATGCCCAGTTCGGCTGCCCGGGTGGCGCTCATGACCACTACTGCGGCTGCGCCGTCGTTGAGGGGGCAGGCGTTGCCGGCGGTGACGGTGCCGTCGGGGCGGAACACCGGGTTGAGTTGTGAGACTTTTTCGTAGGTGGTTCCGGCGCGGATGCCGTCGTCTGTGCTGACGACGGTGCCGTCGGGGAGGGTGTAGGGGGTGATCTCGCGTTCGAAGAAGCCGCGGTCGCGGGCGGCTTCGGCGCGGTTCTGGGAGCGGACGCCCCATTCGTCCTGGGCCTGGCGTGACACGCCTTTGTAGGCGGCGACGTTTTCTGCTGTCTGGCCCATTGCCATGTAGATGTCGGGTATGCCCTCAGGTGGGGTCCAGGTGTCTGCTCCGCCTGTTGTGCGGCTGGCGGTGCGGGCTTCGGCGTCTGCGAAGAGGGGGTTGTGTGGGCCGTTGTCGGCTGCGCCGTACTGGTAGCGGCTGACGCATTCGACCCCTCCGGAGACGAAGACGTTTCCCATGTCGGCCATGATCGTGTGGGCTGCCATGCGGATGGTCTGGAGTGATGATGAGCAGTACCGGTTGACGGTCACTCCGGGTGAGTCGAGGCCGGCGAGGACGGCTGCTACGCGGGCCACGTTGTAGCCCTGTTCGCCGCCGGGTTGGCCGGTTCCCCAGATCACGTCCTCGACCTCGTCGCGGGGCAGGTCGGGAACCTTGCCGAGGACGTCGTTGATGATGAAGGCGGACATGTCGTCGGGTCGGGCGTCGACGAGGCTTCCCTTGTTGGCCCGCCCGATGGGGGTGCGTGATGTTGCGACGATTACGGCTTCGGGCATTGGGGGGCTCCCTGATGATGTCTGGGTGGTTTGCTGATGGTGCCGGAGCCTAGCCAGCACCGGGGCCGGGCCCCCATCGGCCGGTGCCTTCACGGCTATGGTCGGTGCACGACATTCGGGTCTGGAATCACGAGGGGGATATGCATGCTTGAGGTAGGAACGGTTGCACCGGCGTTTTCGGCGCCTGACCAGAACGGCATCAAGGTCAGTTCTGATGATCTGGCTGGTTCGTGGGTGGCCCTGTGGTGGTATCCGAAGGCGTCGACACCTGGTTGAACGGTTCAGGGACAGGGGTTCCGTGATCGAACCTCATCATTTTCAGAGGCTGGTGCCGTGGTTGTCGGTGCAAGCTTTGACACGGTCGAGGAGCAGAAGGCCTTTGCCGACGAGCAGGGTTTTACGTATTCGTTGTTGTCGGATCCCGACAGGGTGATGGGTGCTGCCTACGAGGCGGTTCGCCCGGCCGATGATCCGATTGCTGCGTTCCCGTTCCGCTATTCGTATCTGATCGCTCCTGACGGCACGATTGCGGCTACCTATGACCTGAACTCGTCGCAGACCCTTGATGAGCATGCCGACGAGGTGCTGGCCGACATCTTGTCCCGCTCCTGAGGATCTGACCGGGTGGCACCTTGACCAGCGAAGGTGGTGCGGGCAGCCCGGTCCGACCGCTGGAGGGACTCTCGGTTGTTGAGGGTTCGGCGTTTGTGGCGGCGCCGTCGGGTGGTATGGCCCTGGCGCAGTTGGGTGCCGACGTTGTCCGTTTCGATCGGATTGGCGGGGGGATCGACCACAAGCGGTGGCCCTTGACCGACGACGGTGTCAGCCTGTACTGGAATGGCCTGAACCGGGGCAAGAGGTCGATGGCAGTGGACCTGTCCGATGGCCGGGTGCAGGAGCTTCTTGGCGGGTTGATTGCCGGGGCGGGGAACTTCCTCACCAATTTTCCGGCTGTCGGGTGGCTGTCGTGGGAGCGCTTGAGCGAGGGTGTCGATGATCTGGTGATGGTTGCCATCACGGGAAGTCACGATGGAACCACGGCGGTGGACTACACGGTCAACTGTGCGGTGGGGTACCCGATGGCGACGGGCCATGCCGACGACCCGAGGCCTGTCAACAACGTGGTTCCCGCCTGGGATCTGGTGTGTGGTCAGATGGCTGCCGTGGGCCTGTTGGCTGCGGATCGCCACAGGTCGATTACCGGCGAGGGGCAACTGGTGTCGTTGGCACTCGCCGATGTGGCATTGGCGGCCGTGGGCGCGCTCGGGAACCTGGCTGAGGCCCAGGTGAACGGAGCCCAGAGGGAGCGCATCGGCAACGACCTCTATGGGGCCTATGGAAGCGACTTTGAGACGTCTGATGGCCGGCGTGTGATGGTTGTGGCCATCAGCCCCAAGCAGTGGAGGGGTCTGTTGGCGGCTACCGGTACCACCGATGAGGTGGCGGTTCTGGCTGATGTTATGGGGCTGGACTTTGCCGACGAGGGCGACCGGTTCGTCGCCCGCGGCGAGTTGGGTGGCCTGTTCTCTCTGTGGTTCGCCGGGCGGAGCCTTCGCGAGGTTGCGTCGGTTCTGGATGGTCACGGTGTCTGCTGGGGGCCCTACCGGACCTTCTTGGAGATGCTCGACGAGGACGAGCGTTGTTCGACGGCGAACCCGTTGTTCGTCGAGTTGGACCAGCCCGGGGTTGGAACCCACCTTGTGCCGGGTTCGCCGTTGGCCTTCGGGGGCCCTGGTGCCGTTGAGCGGGGGGCGGCAACGGCGCCCCTTCTTGGGGAGCACACCGAGCAGGTGCTTAGCGACGACCTGGGTCTTTCGCCGGCCGAGGTGGGCGAGCTCTTCGACAGGGGTGTGGTGGCTGGCCCCTGATCGGGCCGGTGGGGTGTTCAGGCCCCCCAGACAACAAGGTTCCAGTCGAGTACCGGCACGGCGTCGCCATCGCGGTCTGCCTCGACCTTGATCTGGACGGCCCTGATGTTGCCGGTTCCCGCCGATTGTTCGTCGATGAGCGTGTGGCTGAAGCCGAGGACGTCACCCTCGTGGACTGGTCCGGTGTGGTCGCAGGCCTGCCATCCGAGGATGGTTGCGTTTGCCGGCATGACCCGGTTCAGGGAGGCCTGGGCCAGGCCGATGGTGTGGCCTCCGTAGACGAGCCGTTGGCCGCCTCCGGCGGCTGGGTCACGGTGGACAGGCGCCAGGTTCTGGGTGAGGCGGGCAAGTTCGGGTGCTGAGGTGACCGTGTCTCGCAGCGGGTCGGTGCGTGTCGTGCCGGTTTCCCAGCGGTTGTCGTGTGCCAGCGGTGAAGGGTCCCAGCCGGTGGGGGCGTGGTTGGTCCAGTCGGCCAGATGGATCTCGGGGTTCACCTCGCCGAGGTCGTCGTTGTTTCCTGTTTCGGCCTCGGGGTGGCGCATGTGGAGCATGGCGCAGCGTTCGTATTCAACGACTATTTCGCCGTCGTCGACGCAGGCGGTTCTGATGCCGAGCAGGGCGAGTCCCCTGGTGGGCCTGTCAGGTCGGTGGGTCAGTTGCCGCAGGCCCAGGATCTGGACGGTTGTCTCGAGGGTTTCGCCGTGACGTACCGCTCTTTGAAGCGCCACGCCCCGGTAGAAGAGGTTGGCGATGACCGCCCGGGTGGCGACGGTGCTCTGGCCGATGGAGGTGTGCATTACGAGGGCGGGGTTCACGAGCATGCCGGGGTTTCCGGTAACTGCCTCTGCCATGGTGCTACTCAGTGAGGTGGTGAGTGGGTCACCGCAGATGGCCTGGTATGTGGCGGCCTCGCCCGGCCCGATGGTCATGGCGGGTGCCGGGTCGAGTACCTGGCCGACCGTCAGGTCGTCAAAGAATGGTCCTGTGGGTTGCTTCACGGGTGCGAGCATGCCATCACCGGGGGCGGGCCACCACTTCCTGACATGTTGCTACCGGGTAGTCATCGTGGAGAGGCATGCTTGATGCTTCGATCCATCGCTAGTAGAGATAGGTGGGTTCTCTAACAATCATCGTAGAGCCCTGTTCAGCCAGCGACAGGTTTCCTACTATCACCGGTCTGGAAGGGCTGTGGGGAACAGTCCTGGAACCAGAAAAGGGGAGACCATGTCAATAGCAGCGGCGAACACGTACGTCGACTGGCAGACGCAGACCTGGATGACCGAAGGCCTCTGTGCGGGTAGAAGCGATGTCTTCTTCGCCCCGTTTGCAGAGCGACCAGAGGCCAGGGTTCGCCGCGAGTCGAAGGCGAGGGGACTCTGTGAGTCCTGTGCATCGACCGTCGAGTGCAAGGCCTACGCGCGCGACAACCGTGAACTGGGTTTCTGGGGCGCAGAGTCCGAGTCTGAGCGGGCCACGGCCGGCTTTGCTCCGACCACGCCGATCATCGGACGCCGTCAGGTGGCGGCAAAGCGGGCCGCAGCGGCACTGGCCGAGGCCAGTTGACCCCAGCCCGAACGGGATCTCCCTACGGGAAGATCCCACGCTGTTCGTAGACGACCTTGAGGCGACGTAGCGCAATCGCGTAGGCGGCGTCGCGACGCGAGGCGATGTCGAGTTCCTCGCGTATCTCACAGATGGAGTCGGAGGCCTTCCAGAGGATGTCGCGCAGCTTGTGGTCCACATCGTTGAGGTTCCACGTCTGGGCAGACCGGTTCTGCAACCACTCGAAGTAGGAGACGATCACACCGCCGGCGTTGACGAGAATGTCGGGCAGCACCTCGATACCCCGATCGGCCAGGATGGCCTCGGCTTCGAGCGTTGTGGGGCCGTTGGCGGCCTCGACGACCACCTTCGCCTTGATCTGTCCGGCGTTGTCGGCCGTTATCTGGTTCTCGAGGGCCGCCGGGATCACCATGTCGGCGTCGACCCCCCACAGGTCGGCCGGCTCGATCCAGTCGGCGTTGGGGAAGCCGCTGACCGTGCCGTGTTCACCTACCCAGTCGGTCAGGTCGAAGGCGTCTATACCGTCCTCGTCGGCGATGGCCCCGAGGTGGTCTGATGCGGCCACCACACGTGCGCCGTGGACCTGCAGGATGCGACCGGTGGCTCCACCCACGTTTCCCCAACCCTGAATGACGGCTCTGGCGCTGCTCAGGTCAAAGCCCGTCTCATCGGCCCAGTGCTGGAGGCAGAACATGACACCTTGGCCGGTGGCCTTGTCCCGTCCGGGGCTTCCACCGGTTTCGAGGGTCTTACCGGTGACGATGCGCTTCACATTCTGTCGCTCGGTGGCACCAGTGGAGTTCGCATAGGTATCCATCATCCAGACCATTGCCTGGGGGTTGCTGCCCAGGTCGGGTGCTGGAATGTCGTGGTCGGGGCCGATGTTTGCGCCGAGGGCGTGTGTGAACCGGCGGACGATTCGTTCCAGTTCCTCGGGTTCCACATCTCTCGGGCTGAATGCAATGCCGCCCTTGGCGCCGCCGAACGGGATCTCGCATAGCGCTGACTTCCAGGTCATCCATGACGCGAGGGCCTTGACCTCGTCGAGGTCTACGGCCTGGTGGAACCTGACCCCTCCCTTGTAGGGGCCCATGATGTTGCTGTGTTGAATGCGGTAGCCGCGGAAGACCTGATACTCACCGGTGTTCATGAGCACCGGGAAGTTCACGATGATCTCGTTCTTGGGCTGGGACAGGATCGAGCGGATGCTGTCGGGCAGTTCGATCAGGTCGGCGCCACGGTTGAACTGGGCGAGGGCTGTTGCGAAGAGCCCGTTGCCTTCATCGGCCATTGGTTCTCACCCCTTGCACCATCGTTGGTGCCGGTCAGAGGACAATTGTTCGACCAAATTGATCGGAAGTTGCAGCCGAACGCTACTACTCCCGGCCTTCCAGCAGGCGGGGGCCGGCAGCTACGAGCAATCCGCCGATCGTGGAGCAGACGGCGACCACTGCCCAGGTGGATGACCCGGGTGTCACCAGCTCGAAGTAGTCGCGGCCGGCCGGCAGCGCCAACACCCCCGCGTAGGAGGCGGCCATGGCTGCGGCCAGCCCCAGTTTCCATGTGCGTAGTGGCCGGCTGATGGACACGAGGATCACGAGTCCGACGACAAGCAGGGCCATTGTGGCGGCGGTGCGGGCTTCGGCCAGGCTGGAGTCACCTCGCCTGACGATCTCGTAGCAGGCGAAGGTGGAGATGGCTGCAGCCACGCCGGCAGGCAGGGAGTATCTGAGTACCCGTTTGAGAAAGCCGGTGTCGACCAGAGAGGTGTCGGGTGCCAGGGCAAGGAAGAAGCCCGGTACCCCGATCGAGACCGTTCCGATGAGGGTCAGCTGCTTGGGCAGGAACGGGAACGGGGAGCCGATGATGGCGACGAGGGCGGTCAACAGCACAGCGTAGGTGGCCTTGGAGATGAACAGGTTGGCGACCCGCTCGATGTTGTTGATGACGCGTCGGCCTTCGGCCAGGACCCTGGGGAGGGTGGAGAAGCGGTCGTCGAGCAGCACCAGTTGGGCTACTGCGCGGGTTGCCGAGCTGCCTGAACCCATGGCGATTCCCATGTCGGCGTCCTTCAGGGCGAGGACGTCGTTTACGCCGTCTCCGGTCATTGCCACGGTGTGGCCGCGCGACTGGAGGGCGGCGATCATGGCCCGCTTCTGGTGTGGCGTCACCCGTCCGAACACGGATTCGTCGGCGAGCAGATCGGCCAGTTCGTCGGGGTCGCTGGGAAGGTTGCGGCCGTCAAAGCCGGTGTCGGCGTCGGGAATGCCGGCCCGTCTGGCCACTGCTGCGACCGTGGACGGATGGTCGCCCGAGATGACCTTCAGGTCGACCCCCTGTTGGATGAAGTATTCGAGGATCTCGGGTGCATCCTCCTTGACGGTGTCCTCGAGGAGAATCAGGCAGAGCGGCGCCCGGGCCCTGGGTAGTGAGTCGGCGTCCTCAGCGGGGGTCGATGCCCGTGTCAGAACAAGGATTCGACAGCCCGTGTCGGCGTGTTCGGCCACGCGTGCCCTGGCTGTGGCCCACTCGCCCTCCGGCAGCAGCACGTCGGGGGCGCCGAGGTGGTAGACGCCGTGTTCGGCGAACTCGGCTGCTGCCCACTTGTGGGCCGAGGAGAAGGGGGTTACCGATGTGGTGGTCCAGCCGGGGTCAGGGCACGCTGCCGCAACGGCTGAAAGGGTGGCGTTTGGCGACGGGTCGGCTGCGGCCATGGCTCCGAGTGCTGCTGTGGCGTCGGCCTCGGAGGTGGAGCCGATGACCTCGACCCGTCCGAAGGAGATCTCGCCGGTGGTGATGGTTCCGGTCTTGTCGAGGCACAGGGTGTCCACCCGCGCCAGGAGTTCCACCGAGGAGAGTTCCTTGGCGAGGGCCTGTCGTCTGGCCAGGGCGATCACACCGACGATGAACGAGAGGCTCGTGAGCAGGACGAGGCCGTCGGGGACCATTGCCACGGCGGCTGCAACGGTGCCCCGCAGGGCCTCCTCCCAGAGGTCTTCGGTGATGAGCAGTCGCAGGAGCAGGAGGCCGGCGGCTGGCGGGATGATGGCGGTCAGCCAGCGCAGAATGGTGTTCACCCCGGAGCGAAGTTCGCTGTCGGCGAGCTTGAACCTGCGGGCCTCCTCGGCCAGCGATGCGGCGTAGGAGTCGGCTCCGATTCTGGTTGCCACGTAGTGGCCTGAGCCGGCCGAGACGAAGCTGCCCGAGAGCACCGGGTCGCCGGCCACCTTGTCGACCGGGTCTGCCTCACCGGTCAGGAGGGACTCGTCTATTTCGAGGCCTACACCTGAGAGCACGTCACCGTCCACGACAACCTGGTCGCCGGGTGCCAACTCCATGACGTCGTCGGCGACCACCTGGGAGACGGTCACCTCCTGGGGTGTGCCATCACGCACCACGCGCGCCCTTGGGGCCGAGAGGAGGGCCAGATCGGTGAGGGTGCGTCGGGCCTTCAGTTCCTGGAGCACCCCGATGACGCTGTTGGAGACGATTACGCCGGCGAACAGGGCATCGCCGGGAAAGCCGGCTACCAGGATGAGGGCCAGCAGCGTTCCCATGATTGCGTTGACCGGTGTGAGGACGTTGGCCCTGAGGATCTCGCGGGTCGTGCGGACGGGTGCATCGGGTACGTCGTTGAGCCGGCCGTCGGCGACCCGTTCGGCAACCTCGGCGGCACTCAGACCAGATGGGGTTGTCTGCTGTATGTTCACCGGGCTGATGGTACGAGGTTGGAGCGGGTCGGTGGCCTGATCAGCCCTCCGACCTTTCCAGCCGGTAGCTGCCGGCGTTCATGGCTAGGCGATGGCGGGCTCCCGGTACAAACGGGTCATCGGTCTCGTATCCGGCGTCGCCCGACCACATGGCGACCACGCCGTCGTCGGTTCGGGCCATGTGGGTCTCGTAGAAGAGGGGCTCCATCGCGTCCAGGGCGGTCAGGGCCGATTCGGTGTCGCTCCAGGCCTCGAGCATGTGGAGGGTCATCCAGGTGGGTGGCGCCAGCTCGATCTCACCTGCGTCGCGACGGCTCAGGGCCGCTGTCGGCGACATCCAGGCGTGCTCGGTTATCTCGCCGTCATCGATCGAGACCTCACCTGCTGCTCCGGTTGATACGCGGGCAGCGAAGAAGAAGGTGGAGAAGCGCTTGGGGCTGATGGGTGGGGGAAGCCAGTAGGAGAACCAGACCAGCGAGTCCGGGTCGACGGTGAGGTCGGCCTCCTCAGCGGCCTCGCGTGTGGCAGCGGCTGAGGCGGTGGCCAGTTCGTCATGTTCACCGTCAGGGCCGGTCACGTTGTCGGCGTCGTCGATTCGCCCTCCGGGGAACACCCACATGCCGCCGAATGCGATCTTGGAGTTGCGGCGCAGCATCAGCGCCTCGAGGCCGTCTCGGCCATCGCGCACGATGACGACCGTTGCGGCGGGGATCAGGTCGGTGGTCCCGTGCTCCTCGTGGTGGCGGACCCACAGGTCGTAGCGCCGGCTGTCAATGTGTTCGGTCATGCGATGACCCCTGCTTCCCTGAGGTTGGCGATTTCGTTGCCCCGTCCGGTTTCGGCGACCACCTGGTCGGTGTGTTGGCCGAGCGTCGGGGCCGACGGTTCGGTCATCTGGGCTGGGGTGCCGAGAAACTGTGCAGGGGCACGATGCTGGCGTACCCGTCCCGCAGCAGGGTGGTCGTGTTCGCTGAACAGTTCGTTGGCGACCACCTGTGGGTCGGTCGGAACCTCGTCGACCCGCCGAATGGCGCCGAAGGGAACGTTGTTGGCTTCGAGGAGTTCCTCGGCCTCAGAGACGGTGAACGTCGTGGCCTTCTCCCTTATCTCCACGAGGACCTTGTGGAACTTCTCCCGGTTGCGTGAGCGGTCGGGGGCGTGGGCGAGGTCCGGGTCGGAGCTGTCGACGCCGAAGGCGGTGGCCAACCCGTGGAAGCCGGTGTCGTCGGGTGCTGCGATTGAGACGAAACCGTCTACGAGGACATACGGGGTCACCTGGGATGCCGCTGCCTGTGGTCCTGAGTGGTCGCCGTCGAGTATCACCTCGTGGTCGGCGCCGTCCACGAACAGGAAGGCTATGCAGGCGTCCAGCATCGAGAGCTGGATGTGTTGGCCACCCCTGCCCATCTGGCGCGAGAACAGGGCGGCCGTTATCGCCTGAGATGCCGTGTAGGCGGTGATCTTGTCGGCAGCCAGTTGTCGCAACTGGCTGGGTCGGTTGTCGTAGAGGCCGGTCTGGTTGTCGGCCAGTCCTGACTGTGCCTGAATCGCCGTGTCGTAGACGCGCCTGTGGCTGTAGGGGCCGGTGGGGCCGTAGCCGGTCAGGTCTGCGTAGATCAGGTCCGGTTTGAGCGCCGCCATGTCGCTGTATGCGATCCCCAGCCTCTCGGCCACCCCGGGTCGGAAGTTCTGGACCAGTACGTCGGCATCGGCCACCAGGTCCGAGAGGATGGCCATGCCCTCTTCGCTGCGGATGTCGAGCACAATTGACCGCTTTCCTCTGTTGGCCACCTGGAACATGGCGGAGATGCCGTTCACAGAAGTGCCAATCCATCTGACGAGATCTCCTGTTGGTGCCTGTTCCACCTTCACGCAGGAGGCGCCCTGGTCGACGAGCATTCCTGTTGCCAGCGGGCCGGTCAGGGCGACCGACAGGTCCAGGATTCGTATTCCTTCTAGGGGTCCCGGCATGGGGTGAAGGTAGTCCGTCCGATCGATGGCACTGCCAGCGGGTGTGCTAGACGGTTGCGCAGGTTGACGCGGCCGCCCGGTCGACGTAGCGACAGGAAGGCGAAGGGGACATGCAGGAACTCGAGGGTCGGGTAGCGGTTGTCACCGGTGCGGCCAGCGGAATCGGTCTGGCCATGACGGAGGCGTTTGTGGCCCAGGGCATGAAGGTCGTGATGGCAGATGTCGAAGAGGATGCTCTCGCCGCCCAGGCGACGCGCCTCGAGGCGGCGGGGGCGCCGGTGCTGGGCGTCCTGTGTGATGTGACCGACCCTGCTGCGGTCCAGGCTCTGGCTGATGCGACGATCGACAACTTTGGTGGTGTGCACGTGTTGTGCAACAACGCCGGGATCGGGCCGTCGGGTCCGATGCTCGAGACGACACCATCGGAGTGGCAGTGGTTGATCGGGGTCAACGTGCTGGGCGTGGCCTACGGGGTGACCACGTTCGCCCCTCTGATGGTCGAGGCCGGTGAGGGGCACATCGTGAACACGGCCTCGCAGGCGGGCCTCATGACGACGGTGAGGCTCGGCATGTACTGCGCCAGCAAGCACGCTGTTGTGGGCCTGTCCGAGTCCCTCTACCGGGAACTGGAGGACACACCTGTGGGTGTCTCGTGTCTCTGCCCTGAGTTGGTGTTGACCAACATCTTCTCGTCGCAGCGGAACCGGCCCGACTGGGTGGAGGTCGAGGGGGAGGAACCGGCCGGGCTGCCCAACCCCGAAATCCTGGAGTACCTGGCAACGCACGGGATCGACGCCTCGAACGTGGCAGATGCTGTCGTGGATGCCGTGAAGGCTGACAGGTTCTGGGTGTTCACCCACGATGTCACCCTGCCCCAGGCGATGCGGCGCTTCGAGGACCTGCAGGCGGGACGGAACCCGACGGCGGGGGACGGGGCCCTGGACTGAGCAGGCTGCCCGGGACGGTTCGGCACGGACCACCCGCTGCTCCTATGGTTGATGCCATGCAGTTGGGGGACATCGACCTTTCCGACATTGAGGGCTTCTGGACCCTGCCGATGGTCGAGCGGGAGGCGGCATTTGCCACGCTGCGTCGTGAGGACCCGATCAGGTTCTTTGAGGAGCGCGACCTTGAGATCCTTCCCACCGGACCGGGCTACTGGGCGGTGACCCGGCACGCTGACGTGATCGAGGCCAGTCGCCGTGCCGACCTGTTCTGTTCCGGACACGGCACGAATATTCCGGACCTGCCACCGGAGTTCAACGAGTTCTTCGGTTCCATGATCAGCATGGATGATCCCCGTCACGCCCGGATGCGCCGGATCGTGTCTGCTGGGTTCACGCCCAAGATGATGAGGCGGCTGGAGGTCCACGTCGAGGAGACAGCCGAGTCGATAGTCGACAGCGTGGCTGGGCGGGGAGAGTGTGACTTTGTCGGCGATATCGCCGCCCGCCTGCCGCTGGTGATCATCTGCGAGATGATGGGCATCGACCCTGGCCGCTACGACGAGGTGTTCAGGCTCTCCAACATCATTCTCAGCCAGGGTGATCCGGAGTTCTTTTCAGAGGGTGACGATCCCCTTGAGGCCTTTCTGGCTGCTGGGGCGAGCCTGGCTGCGATCATGAACGAGACAGCGGAGTCGCGAAGGGGTGGCGACGGCGAGGATCTCACAACGATTCTCGTGAACGCCGAGGTGGAGGGTGAGAGGCTCACGGCCGCCGAGTTGGCCTCGTTCTTCGTTCTGCTCTGCGTTGCGGGCAACGAGACGACACGTAACGCCATCACCTGGGGTCTCGAGTTCCTGACGGCCAACCCGGACCAGATGGAGCTGTGGCTGTCGGACATCGACGGGATCACGCCGACTGCGGTGGATGAGATCGTGCGGATGTCCAGCCCGGTTATCCACTTCCGCAGGACCGTCACCACCGATGGTGCTCGCCTGGGTGGCCGGGAGTTCTCGGCCGGGGACAAGGTCGTGCTCTGGTACAACTCCGCCAATCGCGACGAGGCGGTGTTCGACGACCCGGACAGGTTCGACGTGACGCGTGACCCCAACCACCACGTTGGATTCGGTGGGCCGGGTCCCCACTTCTGCATGGGGTCCCACCTGGCCCGGCGGGAGGTCTCGGTTCTCTACAGGCATCTGCTGCGGCGTCTTCCCGACATTCACGCCACGGCGCCGCCCGATCGGCTGCGGGGCAATTTCGTGAACGGTGTCAAGCGCCTGCCCTGCGCGTTCACCCCTGCCTGAGACGGGCGGCGCGTTATTGGGCGATGGCCCATTCGGCCTCGGGATCGGGCTCCGGGTCGGCTGTGGCCCTGCCCCAGCGGTGGAGGGCGAGCAGATGGGCGAACACCGATGCGCCCGCAGCCTTGTGGAGCTTCTCGTCGACGTCGGCGTAGATGTCGGCGACGAGGGCGGCGACTGTTCGGGGTCCGTCGGTGAGGGCGGCCACGATCTGGTCTTCGCGGTGACGGCGATGGGCAAGTAGGGCCGTTACGAACGGGACGGGGTCGGTGATTGCCGGTCCGTGTGTGGGGCGGTAGGTCGTCTCTGAACGGGCGATCAGGCGTTCCAGGCCGTCCATGTAGTCGGCCAGGTCTCCGTCGGGGGCTGGAATGACCGTGGTGGACCATCCCATGACGTGGTCTCCGGTGAAGAGGGTCTGCTCCTCGGCTAGGGCGAAGCAGAGGTGGTTGGAGATGTGGCCCGGTGTGTGGAGGCACTCGAAGGTGAAGCTCTCTCCGGCGACGATGTCGGTGTCGGCCAGGGCGATGTCGGGAACGAAGTCGGTGTCACCGCCGCCCTCGCCGTCGTCTGATTCCGGGTCCTCTCCGGCTTCGATGGCCCGTCTGATCCGCTCTTCGTGTGCCCTGATGGCTGCCTCGGGGTGGGGTCCGAAGCCGTAGGTGGTTGCGCCGGTTGCGGCCTTGACGGCTGCGGTTGCCGGTGAGTGGTCGGGGTGGGTGTGGGTGACGAGAATGTGGGTGACGGTCTGGCCGTCGACTGCTGCCAGCAGTGCGGCCACGTGTGCCTCGTCGTCGGGTCCGGGATCGATGATTGCCACGTCGCCGCCGTCGGTCGGCCCCACGATGAATGTGGCGGTCCCGTGGTAGGTGAACCGGGAGGGGTTGTCGGCGACGATGCGTCGAACAAGCGTCGAGACCTGTTCGACCCGTCCGTACTCAGGTGGGTCCTCCTGGAGCAGCAGTTGCGCTATCGGTATGTTCATGACTGAGATCCTGCCCGCCTGAGGGGTTCGATGCTGTGACGGGCGGGATCTCAGTCAGGTTGGATGGACTCGGGGACGTTCAGGTGGCGCACTCTGAGTCGCCGATCTCGGCCACGTAGGGGCCGGTCTCGTCGAAGTCCACGTAGTGGGCGGGGCCCTCGTCGGGGGTGGGGAACACGTCGAGGTCCTTCAGGGCGGTGGCGACTGCGGGTGCACCACCCGAGCGTTCAAGCCACCGGTGGAACGGTTCGCCGGCCTCTCTCTGGTCGACGAAGCGGCTGATGACCCTGACGGCTGCCTCGGGGGCGTTCTTGGCCGGAAGCCTCAGCGCCTTTTGTCCGAACTGGATCTGCTGGTCACCCACGTGGCCACCCAGCAGCATCTGGTAGCCGGGTGCTGCCTTTCCGTGTGCTCTCCGTTCTGCTCCGAAGAAGCCGATGTCGGCGGTGTGGTGCTGACCGCAGCTGTTCGTGCATCCGGAGATGTTGGTGCGTACACCACCCACCTCGGCGAGGCCGGCCTCGTCGAGGGCGTCGCCGATCGCCTGGGCCAGGCCCCGGCTCTGGGTGACGGCGAGGTTGCAGGTGTCTGCTCCGGGGCAGGCCACGACGTCGCGCGAGAGCTCCGCTCCGGGTCTGGCCATGCCGGCGGCTTCGAGCAGTTCGAACAGTGCCGGTAGCTGGTGTTCGCCGAGGTTGCGGACGATGAAGTTCTGCCTGTTGGTGACGCGGATCTCCACGCCGAGGTCGCGTACGACGGCTGCCATGGCCCGGAACTGGTCGCCGGTGATGTCGCCGAGGGGGCACCACGCGTAGGCGGAGACGGTGCCGTTGCCGATTCCCCGAACCACGTTGGCTTCGGCCCAGCGGTCATAGGGGGCCCTGGCGCCGATGCTGACGGGAACGCCGTGGCCAACCGGGGTGGGTGTGGCGCCGGGCGCAACTCCGGCTGGCGTGTCGCCCCATTCGGTGACCACACTGGGAATCCCGCCGGGCCACGTTGCCGATGCGGGTAGGAGTTTCCTGGTGGCGAAGATGCGCCTTCGGACCTCTTCGATGCCCAGCTGGTCGACGACCCATTTCATGCGGGCGCGTAGCTTGTTGTCGCGGTTGCCGGTCTGGTCGAAGACCCGCAGGATGGATTCGATCGTGGGGAGCAGGTTCTCCCTGGTCGTGAACTCCTCGAGTGCCAGTGCTGGGAACGGCGTGGTGCCGAGACCACCGGCTATGTAGACGCGAAAGCCCTGTTCGACGCTGCCGTCGTCGAAGGTGCGGCTGGTAGCGACGATACCTGCGTCGTTGAACATGGCTTGGCCGCAGTCGGTGGCACATCCGGAGAAGTTGATCTTGAACTTGCGGGGTAGGCGCTGGGCGATCGGGTTGCGTACGAAGTGCCTGTAGGCGGCCTCGGCCCATGCGGTTATGTCGAGCACCTCGAAGGGGCATGCCCCGGCAAGGTGGCAGCCCTGCACGTTGCGGACGGTGTCGCCGCAGGCCTCGCGGGTTGTCAGGCCGACCGAGGCCAGCTTCTTCATCACCTCGGGGACCTCGGTCAGCTCCACGAAGTGGAACTGCAGGTTCTGGCGTGTGGTGATGTGTCCCCAGCCGCGGCTGTGGTCCTCGACCACCGATCCCAGCATGTCGAGCTGGTCGGCGGTCATGGACCCGTAGGGAACCTTGACGCGCACCATCTGGTTGGTGCCTCCCTGACGTTGGCCGTAGATGCCGTTGTTGAGGCGGAAGACGCGGAACACGTCCTCGTCGACTCGTCCCGACTGGTAGCCGGCCAGCATCTCCTCGAACTTGGCTATGTCGGCCTCGATGTCGGGGTCTATGGGCGCAGCGGGGATGGTCGGCGCGTTGGGGCTGGTCAGTTGGGCCATTGGGCGCCTCCGTGTTCGGTGGCCAGTTGGGAGATCAGGTCGTCAAAGCCCCTGTCGGTGGTGCCTGAGTCGGTGACGTCGAGGCCTGCGACGGCTCCGATGACGAGCACGGCGGGGGGGCGAACGGTGAGGTCGGCCATGGCTGCGAGGGTGGTCCTGTGGACCCGCTGGTGTGGTGTGGTAGCCGACTCGATTGCCGCCACGGGCGTATCGGGAGGGAGGCCTCCGGAGAGCAGGTGCTCGCCGATGACGGCTGTGCGGGTTGCTCCCATCAGCACAACGAGGGTTGTTCCCAGCTGGGCCGCTGCCTCCCAGTTGATGGATTGTTCGGATGCGGGGTCCTGGTGTGCGGTGATGACGGTGAAGCCGCTGGAGTGTCCGCGCATCGTCACGGGGATCCCGGCGGCAGCAGGTCCTGCGATGGCCGAGGTGATGCCCGGTACGACCTCGACGTCGATACCGGCTGTCCGTAGGGCCTCGGCCTCCTCTCCGCCGCGTCCGAACACGAACGGGTCGCCTCCCTTGAGGCGTACGACGGTGTGGGCCCGACCGGCTGCGTCAAGGAGTATCCGGTGGATGCGTTCCTGTGCGTCGGCTGGTCCACCGGGTCGTTTGCCCACGTCGATCACCTCGGCCCAGGGGGCGATCAGTGAGAGGACGCCGGTGTCGATCAGGCGGTCGTGTACGACGATGTCGGCGCTGTCGAGCAGCCTGGCTGCCCTGAGGGTCAACAGGTCCGGGTTGCCGGGGCCGGCGCCTACCAGGTGGACTGTCATGGTGCCGGTTCCAGGGTCGGTGTCTCGGGAAGGCCCAGCCCGCATCTCAGGGCGGCACGTGCGGCGTCCAGGTCACCCCGACGCACGGTGTCCACGAGGGCGTCGTTCAACGCGATGCCCCAGGCTGGTGACTCGCTGGTGCCGGTTGCTTCGCGGAGTTCGGTGCGTACCTCTGAGGCCAGGTCCAGAACGGCGGCGTGTTCCGGACCGATGTCGTCAAAGAGGCTCTGGCGCAGCCAACGGGACACGGCAGGGCTGTTTCCGTTGGTGGATACGGTTACCTGTAGGTCGCCGTGTCGGGAGACGGCCGGGAGCGTGAAGGTGCAGCGCTCTGGGTCGTCGGCGCTGTTCAACCAGACTCCGGCCGCCTCGGCGTCACGGTGTACCTGATCGTCCACATCGGGGTCACCGGTGGCGGTGACGGCGAGGCGGTACGAGGCCACCTCGCCACGCCGGTAGGGGCGTTCGTGCCACCGGACACCGCTGTCGTCGGCGATCTCGTCGACGGCGGTGGGGGCGACCACGGTGACGTCGGCGCCGGCGTCGAGGAGGCCGGCCACCTTGCGGGCGGCGACCGGTCCTGCGCCGACGACGAGGACGCGCCGACCGGTGAGGTCCAGGTTGACGGGGTAGGGGGTGGGGCTCACAGGTGGATCCCGCATTCAGTTCTGGCGGTGCCGGCCCAGCGGCCGCTCCTGGTTTCGCAGCCGACTGCTGCGCGTTCGGTGCAGGGCCAGCAGCCAATGGAGTCGTAGCCGTCATCGCCGAGGGGGTTCACGATGATCTCTCTGGCCTCCATGTATGACTCAACGTCGTGTGTGGGCCAGGCGGCGATGGGGTTTACCTTTGTGAGGCCTCGCCTGTCTATGGAGACGATGGGTGTTTCAGTCCGGGTTGCGCTGTCGGCTCGCCGCATGCCCGACAGCCATGCCGTCTTGCCGGAGAGCGCCTGATCGAGCGGGGCTACTTTTCGTGCGGCACAGCAGGCGTCGGTTCCGCTGGCCCAGAGGTCCGCTGTGGCCGGGTCGGGTCGCTCGACGCGCAGGTTCATCTCGTAGCGGACCTGCGCCCTGCGCAGTACGTCGAGGGTTTCGGCGAAGTGGAAGCCGGTGTCCAGGAAGACCACCTCGATGTCGGGGTCAACCTGGAGTGCCAGGTCTACGAGGAGGGTGTCCGAAAAAGAGGTGGCAAGAGCCAGGTTGCTTCCGAACGTGTTCACGGCCCAGCGGATGATCCGGCTGGGGTGGGCCGTCTCAAAGCCGGCGTTGAGGGAGTGGATCTCTGGGCGCGACAAGGCCGGTGCTCTGCGTATCTGGACGGTGGTGTCGGATGGTGCCATGTCTCTGGTTCTGGTAAAGCCGATAGAGTTGGTCGGGATTAGAAGGACAACCTACAGAGGGCTGCTCCGAGAATCAACACTATTCCGATCAGTTTAGTCAGGTATCTGTCTGGCCTGTCGCGGGGAGTTGATGCCAGAATCCCTGGATGCGCCGCTCCATTGACGACTATCCGTTCAACTCCGCCGACCTTCCACCGGGATTTGAGGAGGCCGAGTTGGCACCGGTCTCGTGGGCTGTGGCCATCAGCGACGACTACGACGATGCCATGCAGCGGGTCATTCTCACCGTCGAGGAGGTGGGAAGCGCCGGTAGGGGGCTGATCGCCCACCTGGCCCCCGAAATAGCCCGCCGGCTGCGGGGAGCGTTGCGTGATGGCCTCGCTGAGATGGGTGAGCAACCCGGTCGCTGACCGCCCACAGCCGCCAAGCCGCTAGACAGAGGGGCCATGGTCGCCACTGGTCAGACTCCTGACGGTCCTCCTGCAGCGGAGGAGACCGGTGACTTGGGTCGGGACCTGGCTGATCATGTGAGGGCCCTCGCGGAAGACATGCACCGGCTGGAGTCCTCGCCGCAGCATCTTGAGGCGGCCAGCCGACTGGTTGCCGAGGCCAGGGGTCGGCTGGGCGACTCGGTGAGGCTGCGCTGGTACGAGGTGTCCGATGAGGACCTCGACGACGAGGGCCGCTCTCGCCTGCGTGAGGAGCATCGCGAACACAGCCTCTACCGCGGAGGCCACAACCCCCTGGCGCCACCCATGACTGTCACCCGCGAAACCGATGCCGAGGGCAGGCAGATTGTCGTGGGGAAGCTCCGCACGGGAAGAACCCGCGAGGGTCCGCCGGGGCGACTCCACGGAGGATTCCTGGCCGGGCTGTTCGATGACGTCCTGAGCGGCTCACCGGGTCTTGTGGATGCTGGGCCGACGGTTACGGCGCGCCTGGAGGTGCGCTACCGGAAGGCCACGCCGGTAGACGCCGACCTGCGGCTCGAGGCCTGGGTGGAGAAGCAGTCGGGACGCCGCCTCATAGCGCGGGCCAGGTGCCTGGTGGCGGGCGAGGTCACGGCCGAGGCTGAGGCCCTGTTCGTGTCCGTGACGCACAGGCCCGACGACCGGGACCAGGAAAGCAGAGGCTGACCACTGTGTCTGATGTCAGGCCGGTCGTCTGCTTCCTCTGCACGGGCAACGCTGCCAGGTCGGTGATGGCCCGTGTCATGTTCGCCGACCGGGCACCCGGGTACCGAGCGGTAGCGGCTGGCACCCTGGTTCTCGAGGGCCATCCCATGAGCCAGCGCACCCGTCTGGCCCTCGCCGACCTCAACCTCTCCGACATGGACCACAGGAGCCGCCAGTTTGGTGACGAGCACGCGGGATCTGACCTGATTGTGGCCATGGAGCCCGGCCACGTTGCCTGGATCAGGCGCCACCACCCCGAGGTGGCGGCTCGAACGGCGACCCTTCCGAGGCTGGTACGCCACCTACCCACAGCGGGCCCCCTGGACGAGCGCCTGGCAGGCATGGATCTGGCGACTGTCGAGGTCGAGGAGTGGGAGGAGGTCGTGGACCCTGCCTCGGGCGACCAGGATGTCTTTCACGCCTGTGCAGCCGAGTTGAACGACATGGTCGATCGGCTGGTCGCCCTCCTGTGATGAGGGGACTGGTCGGCCACCGCCACCAGGCCTTCACACTGGCCGCGGCCACGGGCCTCATAGGAATCACCTTCGGCGTCTTCGCCGACACCTCGGGCTTCTCGCTGTATCAGGCATCTGCCCTGTCGGTACTCACCTTCACCGGGGCATCGCAGTTCGCGGTCGTTTCGGTGATTGCCGGTGGCGGGAGCACCGCGGCGGCTGTGGGAAGTGGCCTGCTGCTGGCTGCGCGCAATTCGCTCTACGGGCCGGTCATGGCACCGATGCTGGGTGCTGGAAGGGGGCGCCGGCTGGTGGCCGCCCAGTTCCTCATTGACGAGACGACGGCCATGGCAACGGCTCAGGAGGATCGGGAACACGGCCGGGATGCCTTTTGGTTCACCGGAATCTGGCTGTTCCTGTTCTGGAACACAGGAACGGTCCTCGGAGTGCTCCTGGGCGGGGTGCTCGAGGATCCGGGAGCCTGGGGTCTCGATGCAGCATTTCCGGCAGCGTTCGTGGCCCTCCTGGTGCCGCACCTGCGAACCAGGCCCGGGCGGGTGACAGCGCTGACGGGTGCCGCCATTGCCGTGGTGGCTGTGCCCACGACGGCCGCCGGACTGCCGATGCTCCTTGCTGCGGCTGCTGTCGGGCCCGGTCTCTGGGTGGCCGCCAGGTCCAACCGGGCTGGCGGCGACAGCGGAGGGGTCCTGTGAGCTGGGTCGGCGTCCTCGTGCTCTCGGCGGGTGCCTATCTCTTCAAGTTGATCGGCATGTCAGCTGGCGACCGGTTCAGCCGGCCGCTCGCACCCGTGGCATCGCTGTTGCCGGCGGCGCTCTTCTCGGCACTGCTGGTGATGATGTCGGTCACCGACGGCTCTTCGTTGACCGTCGACGCCCGACTGTTCGGGGTGTTGGTGGGCGCTGTGGCAGTCTGGAGGCGGGCGCCGTTTGTCATCGTGGTTCTGGCGGCCATGACCGCCACGGCTCTGTTGCGCCTGGTCACGTGAGCAGCCCGGTCCGGCTTATGAGCACCCTCCCCAGCGTCTAGGTTCGTCACCGTGGTGGACACACACGACGAGGTTCCCGGCAACGTCTCCGAGTCGGTGAGGCGGTCTCTGGTGTACGGGCGCCCCCTCTGGCGCGGTGTCATGCACCGGGCGGCCGTGCCGCTGGCGGTGGCCGGTGGCGCAACACTCGTATGGGAGACCCCCCCCGGAGCTGACCGCCTCGGGGCCGGTGTGTTCGCCGCCGGCGCCCTGTTGATGTTTGTTGCCAGTGCTCTGGTGCACCTGAGGCGCTGGTCAATCTCCGTGTGGGAGATGCTGTTCAGGTTCGACCATGCGGCAATCTTCATCCTCATCGCCTCCAGCGCCACCCCCGTCGCCGTGTCGAGCCTCGAAGGTCGATCGGCGCAGCTGTTGTTGTGGGCGACCTGGATAGGTGCCGCCATCGGCGTGACGCTGCGGATGCTTCCGTTCCACCCTCCACGTGGCCTCATGAACACGCTGTTCCTGTCTCTCGGGTGGGTGCCGATCATGGTGGCACCCGACCTGTTCCGGGCGCTCGACACATCGGTACTTGCGCTGATCGTCGTCGAGGGTCTCCTGTACAGCGGTGGTGCGATCATGTTGGGTGTCAGGTGGCCGGATCTGTCGCCCAGGGTGTTCGGCTACCACGAGGTATGGCATGCGCTTGTCACCGCTGCCGTTGCGATCCACTTCGTGGTGGTGGCGATGATTGTCGGCGCCGGCTGACCGTTCCTCGTCGCACAGGGCCGCTACCGTCGCCTTTGATGCGCTTTCCCGTCATGTTGCTGGTTGTGGCCCTGGGGTCGGTGTCGCTTGTCGCGTGTGGTGACGACCCGGTGACCGAACCGTCCGATGCCACGACCTGCGTCGAGTTGGCCGGGGCGGGTCGTGTGGTTGCCGAACAGGTCCTCGACAGCCTCGCTGGCCGGACCCTCGCCGACCTTGAGGCCGACGATCCAGAGCATCCCTTTGCCGCTGTCGACCGGTTGATGCGTACATCTGAGTTTGAGGAACGGGCCCGGCAGTTGGGGTGCGGCCGCGGCGAGCTGGAGGTTGCGGCATGCCTCGCCTATCAGGGTCTGGCCCAAGAGGCCCAGGGTGACCTGGCCCTCGAGTACCTGGCGCCCTACTTCACCGCCTGTGGCTGATTAGGGCAGCGATCGGTGGACTGCTGCTGGCAGACTGGGGCCAAGCAGCCAACCCTGGAGCCCCAATGACAACCCAGCGCCTATCCGCCCGTGTCGGTGCCATCGCCGAGTCGGCGACCATGGCCGTTACCAACAAGGCCCGTGAGCTGCGGGCGGCCGGTGAGCCTGTCATCGGGTTCGGTGCGGGTGAGCCCGATTTCCCCACGCCGGATCACATCGTTGCCGCGGCCGTTGCGGCCTGTGAGGATCCGGTCAACCACAAGTACTCGGCGGCGGGCGGACTGCCGGAGCTGAAGGCGGCGCTTGTCGAAAAGACCCAGCGTGATTCGGGGTGGCGCCCCGAGGTTTCCCAGGTGCTGGTGACCAACGGTGGCAAGCATGCCGTCTACAACACCTGTGCCGCCCTCTTGAACCCCGGCGACGAGGTCCTCTTGCCGGCTCCCTACTGGACCACCTACCCGGAGTGCATCGCCCTCGCCGGTGGAACGAGCGTGGTCCTCCAGACCGATGTGGCGTCCGGTTTCCGGGTGACCGTCGATCAGCTGGAGGCGGCCCGCACCCCGGACACCAAGGCGTTGTTCTTCGTGTCGCCCTCCAACCCGTCCGGCGCGGTCTATCCGGCCGACGAGATCAGGGCCATCGGGGAGTGGGCGCACGAGCACGGCATCTGGGTGATTGCCGACGAGATCTATGAGCACCTCACCTACGACGGACACGAGCACCATTCCATACGTGCCCTGGTTCCTGATCTGGCCGACACCTGCGTGGTGCTGAACGGAGTAGCCAAGACCTACGCCATGACCGGCTGGCGCGTGGGCTGGATGATCGGTCCAGCCGACCTGGTCAAGGCTGCGGCGAACCTGCAGTCGCACGCCACGAGCAACGTGGCAAACGTGTCGCAGCGGGCGGCGTTGGCGGCGGTGGCCGGCGACCTGACCGATGTCGTGGCCATGCGCGAGGCCTTCGACAGGCGTCGGGTTGCGATGTCGGGCCTACTCCGTCAGATCGATGGCCTGGAGCTGCTTGAGCCCCAGGGCGCCTTCTATGCCTACCCGGACATGTCGGCCCTGCTTGGCCGTGAGATCGCAGGGCGCACCGCTGCTACCACCAACGAGTTGGCCGGCATCATTCTCGATGAGGCCAAGGTGGCGATCGTGCCTGGCGAGGCCTTCGGTACCCCCGGCTATGCCCGCCTGTCGTTCGCTCTGGGCGACGCCGACCTCGAAGAGGGCCTCACCCGGGTGGTTGATCTGTTGAACCGGTAGGCGATTAACGAAGCCAGAGGCCCCGTGATCGGGGCTGCACTAGGGTCTGTTCAGAGCCGGGTCGTGGTGAGGCCCCTGCACCCCGGTAGAGGGTTTCCAGCAAGGACTGACCAGAGGGCCGACGGAATGGTGGCCAGATGGTTCCAGCGTCACTGAGGGGGACGTGGTCCAGAATGGGGCCGCGTCCCGATGCGCCAATCGGCACCCGGCGGTTGACTGTCAAGCCGTATGACCCGCTGACCCTCGGTGACCAGGTGGTCGAGATCCTGGGATGGGGGGACTAGCGGCAGCGGCGCCCTGCGGAAGTTGGGGGTCGCCGATAACCGCAGCCCTGCTGGTGGCCGGTGCTGCGTCGCCCTCCGAGGTGGTTGTGGACGGTGACCGGGTGTGGTGGTCCGAGTCGCGTCCCGATGAGGGTGGTCGCTCCGTTGTCGTGTGCGGTGGGGTGGATGCCGTTCCTCCAGAGGTGAACGTGCGGACCCTGGTGCACGAGTACGGCGGCGGGGCCTGGTGGGCGTTCGGTGGCACGCTCGTCTACAGCGACCACACCGACCAGCGGCTCTACCGGATGGGCGACGGTGGCCAACCCACGGTTCTCACACCGGAACCGGATTCAGCCAGGGCGCTGCGCTACGCGGACGGGAGGCCGACGCCGGACGGCCGCTGGTATGTCTGCGTCCGGGAGAACCACGGGCAGGGGGGTGAGCCGGCCAACGACCTGGTGGCCGTGGCACTTGACGGGTCACTGCGGGTGGAGGTCCTGGTTTCGGGCCCCGACTTCGTCTCCTCGCCCCGGGTGTCGCCAGATGGTGACCGCCTGGCATGGGTCCAGTGGGATCACCCGAACCTGCCCTGGGACGACACGCAGCTGTGGGTGGCCGACCTGGGTGACGGTGTGGTCTCAGGAGCCGTCTGCGTCGGTGGCGGTGGTGTAGCAGAGGCCGGGTCCGGAGAGTCCTTCTTCCAGCCCGAATGGAACGCTGACGGGACGCTCCACGTCGTCACCGACCGTGACGCCTGGTGGCACCTGTACAGGCTGGCGGTCGACGGGTCGTGGGAGCAGCTCACGTCTGGTGGGTTCGAGATCGCCACCCCGCAGTGGGTGTTCGGGCTGTCCCGGTACGCATTCGTCGGCGACGAGGTCTGGTTCGCACGGCGGGTGGACGGTGTGGACCGGCTGTCGGTGCTGGCCGCCGATGGTGTCGTCAGGGATGTCGATGTGGATGTGACGTCAATCGGGTCGGTGTCGGCGCTGGGCGAGGGTGTGGTGGCGGTCGTGGCCTCGTGGGTCAGCGAGCCGGCGGTGGTGGCAATCGGTCCAGGGGGCGTAGATGAGTTGAACAGCCGCCGCGACCTGAACCTTGGGCCTGACTGGTTTCCCGTTCCCGAGTCAGTCTGTTTTTCGACGGCGTCGGGTGAGGAGGCGTATGCCCTCGTCTACCCCCCGACCAACCCGGATCACCGGGTGCCTGATGGTGAGCGCCCGCCGCTGCTGGTGCTGGCCCACGGTGGCCCGACGGGTTCGGCGCGGACCCAGTTGCAGCTCTCCATCGCCTACTGGACCAGCCGTGGATTTGTTGTGGCCGACGTGGACTACCGGGGTTCAACCGGGTACGGCCGCCCCTACCGGCACCGACTCTGGGGGGAGTGGGGTCTCGCCGACGTGGAGGACTGTGTGGCGGTTGCCGGCTTTCTGGCCGACCGGGGCGATGTGGACGTGGAGCGCATGGCGATCAGGGGTGGAAGCGCCGGCGGCTTCACGGTGCTGGCCGCGGTCACGTTCCACGACGTGTTCACCGCCGGAGCCAGCCGCTACGGCGTGGCCGACCTGGCGGCGCTTGCGGCCGACACCCACAAGTTCGAGGCCCGCTACCTTGACCGCCTGGTGGGTGCATGGCCCGGCGACGAGGCGGTGTACCGGGCGAGGTCTCCGATCCACCACACCGACCTGCTGGCTACACCGATGTTGCTGCTCCAGGGCGCCGAGGACCCGATCGTGCCGCCGAACCAGGCGCGAGCCATGGCTGATGCCCTGAGGGACAAGGGCGTTCCGTTCGCGTACCTGGAGTTCCCCGACGAGGGGCACGGATTTCGCAGGGCACCGAACATTGTCAGAGCCCTGGAGGCCGAGCTGTCGTTCTTCGCCCAGCGCTTCGGCTTTGAACCGGCCGACGACCTGCCGCCGCTCGATGTGGACGGCGCCTGAGCCGTCGGGAACGTGAACGCCGCGTGACGACTGCCGGAACGCGGTTGCGGGCCGGGGCGGGTCGGGGCACGCTCTACACATGGCAAGGGTGCTGGTAACCGAGGAGATCGCCGAATCAGGTCTTGATCTTCTGCGCGGTGCCGGTCACGACGTGGACATGCAGCTGGGCCTGAACGGGGCCGATCTGGCCGCGGCCCTCGATGGTGCCTCGGCGCTCATCATCAGGTCCGCCACGCAGGTCACAGCCGAGGTTCTCGAGGCCACAGAGGGTCTTGTTGTCGTTGGTCGGGCCGGAATCGGCCTCGACAACGTCGACGTGCGTTCGGCCACCCGCAGTGGTGTGATGGTAGTCAACGCGCCGTTGTCCAACTCGATTTCGGCAGCGGAGCACACCATGGCCCTGCTCTTGGCCCAGGCCCGCTGCATTCCCCAGGCACACGCCGACCTCGTGGGCGGGGCCTGGAACCGTTCCCGCTGGCAGGGTGTCGAGTTGTGCGACAAGACCCTCGGAATCGTCGGCCTTGGCCGCATCGGAAGGCTGGTAGCTGAGCGTGCGGCTGCGTTCGGCATGCGGATCCTGGCGCATGACCCGTTTGTGGTTGAGGAGAGCATCAGGAACCTGAACATCGAGATGGTGGATCTGGTTGAGGTGGTGGAGCGGTCCGACTTCCTGACCCTGCACCTGGCGCGCACCCCTGACACGGTCGGGTTGGTCGATGCCGACCTGCTGGCGTTGGCCAAGCCGGGGCAGCGCGTCGTCAACGTGGCCCGGGGAGGAATCGTCGACGAGGACGCCCTGGCCGGTGCAATCCGGTCCGGACGCATCGCCGGTGCCGCCATCGACGTGTTCGCTGAGGAGCCCACCACCGACTCGCCCCTGTTCGGCCTGGAGCAGGTGGTGGTGACACCCCATCTGGGTGCCAGCACCGCAGAGGCCCAGGACAAGGCAGGTACCACGATCGCCGAGCAGGTGGTGCTGGCACTGGCCGGCGACTACGTGCCCTTTGCCGTGAACATCGACGTGGGGGTCGCCCCAGACGTGATCCGGCCGTTCGTTCCGCTGGCCGAGAAGCTGGGCGAGATCTTCGGGGCGCTCTCGGGTCGCCTGCCCGACCGCCTCGACGTGGAGTTCCGCGGTCAGATCGGCGAGGTAGATGACCGCCTGGCAACCCTGGCGGTGGTGAAGGGTCTGTTGGACAGGGTGGTGGCCGAGGCGGTCACCTACGTGAACGCCGACGACATGGCCCGTGAGCGGGGCCTCGACGTGCGCACGGTTTCCTCGTCGACCGCTACCGACTACCTCAACACAATCACGCTGCGCTCGGACCGCCTGGCACTTTCGGGCACGCTCGCCGGCCTGTCGGCGGAGCCGCGAATCGTGATGATCGACGACCACCCTGTCGACGTGCCGCCCAGTGACCACATGCTGGTTGTGCGAAACGACGATCGCCCCGGGATGATCGGCATGGTCGGGACCGTCGTGGGCGAAGCCGGGGTGAACGTGGCGAACATGACCGTCGGGCACGATGCCGGCGCCGCGACGGCTGTGATGGTGCTCGCTACCGATCAGGCGGTCGGGGCCGATGTAGTTGCGAGCCTTGCTGAAAGGGAGGGGATCGTCAGCGTCCACGGAATCGACCTGACCTGAGGCCACGCTGACCGTGGCTGAAAACCGGGTTGTGACCGGTCGACACTCTGGGTCTACACTGGTGGTCAATGCGAACCGAACTCAACCTCCTGCTGCTGACCTAGGGCGAACGCACCCATACGCGTTCGTCCGAACCTCCTGAGCCCGAAGGGCCGGGAGGTTCTCTCGTTTTTCACACAGGAACTGACCGACCAGACCAGCGACACCGAACCAGCACACGACCGGAGCAGGCAATGAGCGACACACCGACCAGAGACAGGGTTGTCATCTTCGACACGACCCTCCGTGACGGCGAGCAGTCGCC
>JABHCN010000064.1 GCA_018673475.1 Actinomycetota bacterium
CGTCGGGCTCGACCACCGGCTCATCAGCCGCAGCCTCCTCAACAGGCGCAGACTCAACCACCGGCTCATCAGCCGCAGCCTCCTCAACAGGCGCAGGCTCAACCACCGGCTCATCAGCCGCAGCCTCCTCAACAGGCGCAGACTCAACCACCGGCTCATCAGCCGCAGCCTCCTCAACAGGCGCAGGCTCAACCATGCGTGCCTCGCGCTCGGCGGCGGCGGTCGCCGCCTCGTCACGGGCCTGGGACTGCTCGGCGGCCTTGTCCTCGGCTCGCAGAGATGGTCCGTCGTCGCCGCCCTGGCGGGAGTTGAAGATGAAACGTCCCTCCTCGACCGCATCGGCGACGATGCGACACAGCAGGCTCCCTGACCGGATGGCATCGTCGTTACCCGGAATCAGGTACTGGATCTCATCGGGGTTGCAATCGGTATCGACCACGGCAATCACCGGGATCCCAAGCTTGTTGGCCTCGGTAACGGCAATGTGTTCCTTCACCGTGTCGATGACGAAGATGGCGTCTGGAAGCGACTCCATCTCCTGGATGCCGCCCAGGTTCCTCTGAAGCTTCTCGAGCTCGCGTGATATGAGCAGGGCCTCCTTCTTGGGCATGGCCTCGAACTCGCCGGAGTCGCGCATGCGCTGGTACTCCTGCATCTTGCCGACACGCTTGGAGATGGTCTGGAAGTTGGTGAGCATGCCGCCCAGCCAACGCTGGTTCACGTAGGGCATGCCGCACTTCTGGGCAAAGGACTGGATGGGATCCTGCGCCTGGCGCTTGGTTCCAACGAACAGCACGCGACCGTTGTCGGCCACGAGGTCACGGGTGAACTTGTATGCAGTTTCGATCCGCTCGAGGGTCTGCTGGAGGTCAATGATGTAGATACCCGACCGCTCGCCGTGGATGAACCTCTGCATCCTCGGGTCCCAGCGGCGGGTCTGATGTCCGAAGTGGACACCCGCTTCCAGCAGTTGCTTCATGGTCACGACGGCCATGTCGTGGTCTCCTTCCCATCGGTTCTTCTCGTCCCCGTCCTGCGCCCGGAGGCGACCGTGGGTGGGCGGGGATGAATCTCTCGTGGACGACACACGGTGTGCCTGTCCGGGGGTGGAGTGTACCGGCGGTCAACCGGGCTCCGACCCCCGGAGACCGGCCACCGGGGTCACCAACTCAGCCAGCAAGAAGGCCATCGACCGGCCCGGCGACCGACACCATGTCGTGGGCTCCTGCAATCAGTCGGGGCACCACGGCTGCTCCGACCCTGTGTATGAGCGACCTGCACCCCGGGGGCCTTCCAGCAAGAAAGAGGGAGATCTCGCGGCTGGTTCCCTCCTCGCTGACCAGGCCGTCGTGCTCGAAGAGACCTCCTGACCCGACGATTACCGTCTCGGCGCCTTCAAACACGGTCCGTACCGCAGGAACGAGCGGGTCTCCGATTGAGCCGATGCTCAGCATGGGCACATCGGGGGGAAGGCTGGCCCGGGTTCCCGATGCCAGGTCCGCAACGATCGGTGAACCCACGGGGATTCCCATAAATCCGTCAAGTCCGGCGAGGCCGGGGATGGCGCCGATCCTCTCGAGTGTGCGGGCAGGCGTCAGGCCACGATGCGGGCTGGCAATGGTCACGAGGAGCACCGACGCCGGTACCTCCCAGGCGGTCATCTGCCCGATTGCCGAGACGGCGACCATTCCGCCGATGGAGAACCCGTAGATCTCGATTGTCGCTCCGGGTCGAAGGCGCCTGACATCGTCGAGGAGGGCGGCCAGGTGTATTGAACTGTCGGCGACGGACCTGCGCGTCGCCTCGGGGCTGTTGGCGGTCGCCGGGAGAGGGTCGAACCAGTTCTCGCCGACAGTGTCAGGGTCGGGTATGCGACCACCGTTGTATGAGAACCGGATCACATCGGGAGGTGCGAACCCGAGGGCAGCCATGTCCAGTTCGGTGATCGGCCCGCCGTCAGAGGGTGCGTTCAGGCCAGGTACGAGTACCGCTACCCGCTGGCCCTCCGGGGGCGACGGTCGGATCGAGACGGGCGTGCAGTCGGGTGGGCTGAGCACCGCCGAGGTCAGGGCCACCCCGAGGTCGGCCCATGCCTGGATGGCGACAATGGGTCTGGCAACGGTCCAGATGTAGCGCTCGACCATCATGCGACCAGCCTCGATGCTGACATCCATCCCGTCAGCCACACGATCGCCGACCCAGCCACCGGTTGCGCCGGCAGCCCCGACGAGACGGCTCAGGGTGGACCGCTCCTCGCGTCGGCGGGCCGCTGCGGCGGCGGTGGCAACCGCCTCGTCGTCGTGTGAGGCCAACTGCGCCCGTAACACCGGTTGCCGGCCGATGATGTTCCCCGGGTCCAGATACGAGCCGGTCGGGTCACGCACCCCGAAGTGAACGCGTCGAGCCGCCCGGCCCACCACCGCACCCGCCATCAGGCGGCGCCCCTCGCTCACATCGACGCTGGCCAGAAAGGAGTAGCTGGTGCGGAGGCCGTCGTCGTGGAGGATCGTGACGTGCAGGGTCCCGGCCACCTGACCCGCGAAGATGACCATGCCATCGGCTGCCGCAGTTACGGCCTCTCCGGGAAAGGTGGCGTACTCGAGGCCCCGGTTTCCCGGCAGCCACGGCTCGGCGGGAGGCCGGAAACCGTCTACCACCGGCCCCTCCACGGGATGCCGGTAGACAACGTCCTCCTCGGGTGCCATCGAATCAGACACCGCGTCGGGGGGTTGGGCAGCGGCCGGGGTGGCCGATACGAGGGCACCCCCAATCGTGGCGGCCGCCACAACAACGGCGGTGAGGGCTCTTCTTCTCATTTCATCTCCCAGGTGTGGTTTGTCTCACTCGGGGAAGTTGGCGCCGGTCTCGGGGCAGCATTGTCGGAGGGCGGAGGAGTCGGCCCGGTCATGGCACGCCCCTGCCTGAGCAGCGCTGTAGAAAGCCCCGCTCCTCGCTGATCAGGCCGGCACGCTGCAGCCGACCCACGGCGGAACCCAGTTGGACCGGAGACAGCCGGGTCCTGGTGGCCAGCCCGTCGAGGGTTGTCGGTTCCCACCCGAGCGCATCGAGGACACCGAGGTCGGCAGGGTCGGCGGAAACCGGTGGAGCACCGTGGTTGGTGGCGAGGCTGACCGGTTCCAGACATACCAGGTTGAGGGCGCACAGAATGTCGTCGAGGTTGCATGCGGGGGCGGCGCCATCAGACAGCAGGCGGTTGGTCCCCTCTGAGGCCGGGCTTCGGATTGGGCCGGGCACGACCAGAACGGGCCGGTCCCTCTCGAGGGCTGCGGTGACCGTGTACATGGAACCGCCCTCGAGGTGAGACTCGACAACCACGAGCACATCGGCGAGCGCTGCGATGATGCGGTTTCGGGCTGGGAACCTCCACCTTGCCGGCCCCACCCCGAGCGGTGCCTCGGAGATGATCTGCCCGGCATCGGCGACGCGACGCCACAGGGTGCGGTTCTGGGCCGGGTAGACGATGTCCAGGCCTGTCGCCACCACGGCCACAGGAGGGGTGCCGCCCATGGCTGCGAGAACCCCGGCATGGCCGGCGGTGTCGATGCCGGATGCCAGCCCCGAGACCACCACGACCCCGGCCTCGGCAAGTCCGCGGCCGAACTCGACAGCCACCTCGGTTCCGTAGCGGGTGCACCGGCGGGTGCCCACGATCGCCACGGTGGGGCCGTTCTCATTGACCACCGGTCGGCCTGTCGAGAAGAGCACCTCCGGAGGATCGGGGTCGTCGACCAGCGCCGGCGGGTAGCCGTGTTCGCCGCGGCGGGTCACGGTCACGCCGACGCTTTGCAGTTCGGCGAGTACGGCCTCGGGTGTACAGGTGCGTGCCGCCTCAACCCACGAGGTGGCCACGGACGCAGCCCGTGGGCCTATCACGGCCTGCACCTCGCGAGGCAACCTGCCGCTGCTGGCCACCTTCCAGGAACCGGCCGGACCCAGCAGACCGAGGAGCGCCCGCAGGCGGGCCGGACCCATCGCAGGAAGACCTGCCAGGGCGGCAAGGAATGCATGGTCGGCGACCTCGTCTGGAGTCGAACCACCTGACATTGGGCTATCTGACACTGGGACCTACCGGGCTGAAGGGGTCGATGCGAAAGCTGAGGGCCGTGTCGATGAGATCCGCCCCGAGGCTGCCTTCGTCACCCTGGAGGTCGCTGATGGTCAGGGCCACGGCACGAACCCTGTGTAACCCGCGGGCGCTCAGTCGACCGGCGTGCAGGGCGGCTTCGAGAAGGCTGACGGCCGCCGGTTCGAGCACCGCCTCGGCCTCGAGGTCTGATGGCGAGAGGTCGGAATTGGCCCTCACCCCACGGTCAACAGCCCGCTGCCTTGCCGTTGCTACTCGATCTGCCACGCTCGCCGTGGTCTCTCCCGGGTTTCCGTCGAGCAGCTCTCCGGGATCGGGGCGTCGGACGTCGACCCTCAGGTCGAACCGGTCGAGCAGTGGTCCCGAAACGCGCCTCACATACCTGGCCCTCACCGACTCGGGGCACCGACAGCCTCCGGGGGCGCCAGAGCCGCCGCAGGGGCACGGGTTCATTGCCGCCACCATCAAGACCCTGGCCGGGTACTCGGTACTTCCGGTTACGCGGCTGACCCGGACAGTGCCCTCCTCGAGTGGCTGGCGGAGGGTGTTGAGCACCTTGGGGGCGAACTCGCCGAGTTCGTCGAGGAACAGGACGCCGCCGTGGGCGAGGCTGATCTCGCCGGGCCTCATGGTTCCGCTGCCTCCGCCGACCAGAGCCGCTGCCGAGGCTCCATGGTGCGGGGCCCTCCACGGTGGACGCCGAACCAGGCCACCGGGCGGAAGCTCCTCGCCGACCGCCGAGCGAATCCTGGCTGCCTGGAGGGCGTCGCTGGAATCCAGCCTCGGCAGCAGGCCGGGGAGGCGTCGGGCCAACATGCTCTTGCCCGCTCCGGGTGGACCGATCATGAGGAGGTGGTGGCCACCGGTGGCCGCGACCTCGAGGGCAAAACGGGGTATCGGCTGACCTCGTACGTCGGAGAGGTCCGGGTACTGGATGATCTCGTCGAATTCGGCGAGGTCAGGGCTCGCGGGCCATTCATCGTCGCCACGGAGCGCCCGTACCAGGGACCGCAGGTCGCCGACCGAATAGACCTGGCGTGCCTCGACGAGGGAGGCTTCGAGTCGGTTCTCGGGGGCCACCACAACCCCCTCCACCTCGACGGCATCAACCAGGGGGAGGGCTCCGGCAACGGGCCTGATGGACCCGTCGAGCCCCAGTTCGCCAAGAAACGCCAGGCCGTCGACTGTCTCTGGCTCGAGTTCGCCACAGGCCACGAGCAGGCCGACCGCCATGGCCAGATCCAGGACGGCTCCGGCCTTGGGCACCCCGGTGGGTGCCAGGTTGACGGTTATCCGCTGTGACGGCCACGCGAGGCCGCTCGACACGAGCGCTGCGCGCACCCGGTCACGGGCCTCTCTGCACGAGGCGTCAGGCAGGCCCACTACTCCAAAGGCCGGCAGCCCGTTGGCTACATGAACCTCTACACGGACCGGATGGCCACCGACACCGAGAAGGGTGGCTGAGTTGATGCTTGCGAGCACTGCTCCTCCCGAACTGAGACTGCGGGAGGAGTCGTTGATCGCCGACTCCGAGCGGCTGAGGTCGACTCTACGGCGGCCACGCGTAGTTCACGACGGCACGGGCGATACTTGGGCCATGGGACTCAGCCCGAAGCGCTACAGACAGAGCCGACCCAGCGATCTCGTCTACGTCGGCTCGGTGGTTGTGGTGGCGGTCCTCCTCGTGACATGGGCCCTGTTCGGATGAAGCGGTGTCGACGGGTCTGTCTCTTGTCGATGCAGGTCTGACAATGGAGGATCCCGGCGTTCTCGGCGAACTCGAGGTCAGGTTCATCCAGCCGTATCAGGCCACCAAGACCTACACGTGTCCCGGTTGCAACCGCGAGATACCACCGGGCCTGGGCCACATGGTGGTGGTCCCCGTCGAGGCACCCGATCTGCGGCGCCACTGGCACCGCGGCTGTTGGACGGGCAGGCGTACCCGTACCTGAGTCGACCACTGCTAGAAGGCCGCCTCCAGCCTCTCGACCCGACCCGGCAGCACGGCGACCACGTCGAACCGGACCGCACCGAAACAGCCGCCGACTCTCATCCACTCGACCGCCGCCCGACGGAGACGACCCTGGCGCCTCTGGTCGACAGCCTCGGCGGGGTGGCCGAACGCCTCAGAGCTACGGGTCTTGACCTCGCAGAAGACAATGGTTCCGGCGTGTTCGAGGATCAGGTCGATCTCGCCGGACCCGCAGCGCCAGTTGCGGGCCAACACCCGGTAGCCGTCTCTGCGGTAGTGGCGCTCGGCGACACGCTCACCCCATCGTCCCAGGGCCAGATGCCCGGCGCTGCCAGATGGTGTGGCCGATCTATCGGCCGGCGTCCTCTCCATGGAGGGGACGCTAGGAAGCAGCTGTGACAGGAGCGGTGGTCGGCTGCCCAGGGGTGGCCGGAACGGGCCAGCCGGGGCGGAACCGGCGGGTCAGAAGTCCCGCTTCTCCTTGACCTTGGCCTTCTTGCCGATGCGGTCACGCAGGTAGTAGAGCTTGGCCCTGCGGACATCTCCCCGGCTCATCACCTCGATGTGGTCGATTACCGGTGAGTGGATCGGGAAGGTCCTCTCCACGCCGACGCTGAAGCTGATCTTGCGCACCGTGAAACTCTCACGGACACCGCTTCCCTGACGACGGATCACGACCCCCTCAAAGACCTGTACGCGCTGGCGGTTTCCCTCCGTGACGCGTACGTGGACCTTGAGCGCGTCGCCGGGACCGAAGTCGGGCACGTCGTCGCGGAGGTTCTGGCTGTCAACGAGATCTGTGGGCTGCATGGCTCGTCCTTGAACGGTTCGTTCCGGAAGGGACTGGAATCTGGATGGACCCGGGATCAAGCACCGGGACCGGGCGACAAGCATAGGCGCCGCCGAACCTGACGCCACCGGTGATCCCCGACGTGTCCGATTCAGGCATCCAGTCCGAACTCGGCCAGGAGCTCCTGCTCCTCGTCGCTGACACCGCCACGCCTGTCAATCAGGTCGGGGCGAAGCGCGATGGTGCGGGCTAGCGAGGCGGCTCGGCGCCAACGCCCAACCCGGGCATGGTCACCCGAGCGGAGCACATCGGGGACCTCGAGGCCACGAAAGTCGGCGGGTCGGGTGAAGTGGGGGTGTTCCAGAAGGCCAGCCGAGTGCGACTCGTCGAGGGCGGACTCGTCGTTGCCGAGGACACCCGGCTGCAGCCTTGCCACTGCCTCTATGACCACCAGGGCGGCCAGTTCGCCACCCGCCAGGACGTAGTCGCCGATGGAGATCTCGTCGTCGCACAGGTCTGTGCGGATCCGTTCGTCGACGCCCTCGTAGCGACCACACAGGAGCGAGAAGCCGTCGAGGGCGGCAAGTTCGGTCGCAACCCCCTGATCGAACTGCCGGCCACCCGGCCCGAGCAGTATCAAAGGTCGGACCGGTGACACGGTCTCGACTGCGGCAAACACCGGCTCGGGCATCAACACCATGCCGGCGCCGCCTCCGAACGGGCTGTCGTCGACAGTGCGATGGACATCGACGGTGGCGAGGCGCAGATCGTGGCAGTGGACCTCAAGGTTCCCGGCGCCGATCGCTCGACCCAGGATGCTCCGACCGACGTAGTCATCGATTATCTCCGGGAACAGGGTGAACACCTCGGTGCGCAAGGTCACACCCCGCTGTCGTCCAGCAGGCCGACGGGGACCTCCACCCGGATCTCTTCACCGGGTATGTGACCTACCACGAACACTGCTGGAACCAGGCGGCCGTCTTCGAGTTCGAGAAGGTCGCTGGCGGGGTTGTCGACGACAGACCGTACGACTCCGTGGTCGGTCCCGTGCTGGTCGATGACCCTGGCACCTATCAACTGGTGTGCCCAGAGGGTTCCGTCGTCGGGTTCATCGATCGGCTCGGCGGTGAGCACCACGCCCCGCCAGCGCTCGGCTGAATCAGAGTCGGGCACCTCGTCGAAGCGGACAAGGAACCTGTGCTGGTGGGGTCGGCTGGTGCGGACCGTCAGAGGCCCACGTTCGGTGGAGAGGCGGGACCCGGGCGCAAGGCGCTCGGGTCGTGTGCTCAGCAGGGTCACGACGACCTCGCCGCTGAGACCGTGGGGTCGGTCGATGCGACCGACCTCGAGCATGACCGGATCAGCGGCATCCGGTCTATTTGACATGGTCCGGTGTGACCGGTCCCGGTCAGTCGACGAAGTCGACGTCTATCTCGGCATCGTCGCGGACGGCGGCAGCGCGCACGATGGTGCGGATGGCGTTGGCCACGCGGCCACGCTTTCCGATTACACGACCCATGTCGCCGTCACCCACGGTCACGGAGAACACGCAACGGGAATCGCCCCCCGTGGAGATGCTCACGGCATCGGGGTCCTCGACTATGGACTTGATCAGGAACTCAAGGACATCTTCTGCGATGGGGGCTTCGACGGACATGGTTACGCCTCCTCTTTCTCGTCAGCAGCGGCTTCGATGGCTTCGTCGGCTGGTGCCTCCTCGGCCACGGGCTCCTCAACAGGCGCCTCCTCGGCCACGGGCTCCTCAACAGGTGCCTCCTCGGCCACGGGCTCCTCAACAGGCGCCTCCTCGGCCACAGGCTCCTCAACAGGCGCCTCCTCGGCCACAGGCTCCTCAACAGGCGCCTCCTCGGCCACAGGCTCCTCAACAGGCGCCTCCTCGGCCACGGGCTCTTCAGCCGGAGTCGCCGCGGCGGGAACAACGGCCTCGGAGGCCACTCCTGTGAAGGACTCCCACGCACCTGTGATCTTCAACAACTTCTCGACACGCTCGGTCGGCTGTGCACCGTTCTGGAGCCAACCGACCGCCTTGTCGTTGTCGATCTCGATCACGGACGGATCACGTCGCGGATCGTAGAAACCGAGCACCTCGATGAACCGGCCGTTGCGCGCCTTGCGCGAGTCGGCCGCCACCACCCGGTAGGTCGGTTGCTTCTTCTTGCCCATCCTCATCAGGCGGAGCTTTACTGCCACTTCAACACCACTCTCTTCTTGTCTGTTCTGGTCCCGGTTCCACACCGGTCTGGCGGAACCGGCCCGGATGCGATGATGGTGCACCCGATCGGTCGGAACAGTCTGCCGTGACCAGATCGGTTTTCCAGCCTCGTCGGAAAGACAATGGCCACAGCCGGTCAGGCCCGGGTTCCTCAGTTCACTGGCCAGGGACCCGGAAGTTCCATTCCTGGGCCCTCAGCAGGGTCGCCGAGGCCCGGTAGCGAGAGGCCCTTCGTGGCCGGCCTGTCTGACCCGGTGGGCTCTGCCACGGGCGGTCGCCCGCCCTTTGGACCCTTGCCCCGGCGCTTTGACGAGCGGCCGCCGGGCCCTCTGCCACCCATCTTCTTCATCATCTTTCGCATTTCCCGGAACTGCTTGACGAGCTGGTTGATGTCTGACGGCTGGGTTCCGCTGCCTGCCGCAATTCGCGACCTGCGGGAGCCGTCGATCAGACCGGGGTCGATTCGCTCAGCGGGCGTCATCGAGTTGATAATGCCCTCGAGGCGGTCGATTCGGCCCTCATCCAGTGCCTCGTCGACACCGGCCATCTGTTGTGACATTCCCGGGACCATCTTCATGACAGAGTTCAGCGGCCCCATCTTGCGGAGCTGGTTGATCTGTTCGAGGAAGTCGTCGAGGGTGAAGCGACCCTCGAGCATCCGGGCGGCGGCGTCCTCGGCCTGTTCCCTGTCATAGGTTGTCTCGACCTGCTCAATGAGCGTTTCGACGTCACCCATGCCGAGGATGCGGCTTGCCATCCGATTCGGGTGGAATACGTCCAGATCCGAGAGGCCCTCGCCCGTCGATGCGAAGGCGATTGGACATCCGACCACCTCGCGAACCGAGAGTGCAGCGCCGCCTCGGGCATCACCGTCGAGCTTGGTCAGGATCACGGCATCCAGGCTCAGACGGTCGTGGAACGCCGTGGCCACGTTCACGGCGTCCTGCCCCATCATTGAATCAAGCACGAGCAGCGTGTGGTCAGGTTGCACCGCTTCTGAGATTCCCCTGACCTCCTCCATCAACTCGTCGTCGACTGCGAGGCGTCCAGCCGTGTCGAAGATCACGACGTCGCGTCCCAGACGGGCGGCCTCGGCCCGGCCGGCCACGGCCACTGCAACCGGGTCGGTGGGCTGGCTGAAGACCGGCACGCCGATCCGTTCACCGAGCGTTTCCAACTGGGCGACAGCCGCCGGTCGCTGAAGGTCGGCGCCGACCAGCATCGGGTTGCGCCCCCTGGACTTGAACCAGCGGGCCAGCTTGGCTGCGGTGGTGGTCTTCCCGGACCCCTGAAGACCCGCGAGGAGCACCACCGTCGGAGGCTTGGAGGCGTAGCTGAGCTTCATCGTCTCGCCGCCGAGTATGAGGGTGAGTTCCTCGAGGACGATCTTGACCACCTGTTGCCCGGGATTCAACACCCCGCTCAACTCGGCTCCGAGAGCCCTCTCCCTGATCCGCTCCAGGAAGATGCCGACCACGTCGAGGTGGACGTCGGCCTCGAGCAGCGCCAGCCTGATCTCGCGTAGGAGGTCCTCGACCTCTTCGGGGCCGAGTCGACCGCGACTCCTGGCACGCCGGAGGATCCCCTCGAACCGGCTGGTCAGTCCCTCAAACACCTCAGGCCTCCACGTCGTCGTCGAGCTCGAACAGGGCGTCGACAAACTCAACTGGATCAAACACCATGAGATCGTCGGGGCCCTCGCCGACACCGACCATCTTGACCGGTATGCCCAACTCCTCCTGGACTGCAACGACTATTCCACCGCGGGCGGATCCATCCAACTTGGTGAGCACCACCCCTGTCACATCGGCTGCCTCGGTGAAGCGACGGGCCTGAACGAGGCCGTTCTGCCCGGTTGTGGAGTCAATTACCAGCAGGGTCTCGGTGACCGTGCCGGCTCCCTTTTCAGCCACCCTCCTGACCTTGCTCAGTTCGTCCATCAGGTTTCCCTGGGTGTGGACCCGTCCGGCCGTGTCGGCCAACACAAGGTCGGCGCCAACAGCGGCGGCGTGCTCAACTGCATCGAAGATGACGGAGCTGGGATCGGCACCCTCGGCGCCGCTGATAACGGGTGCTCCCACCTTGTCGCCCCACAGGGCCAACTGGTCGGCTGCGGCGGCACGGAAGGTGTCGCCGGCGGCGAGCACCACGCTTGTTCCGGCCTGAACCTCCATACGGCCCAACTTGCCGACCGTGGTCGTCTTGCCGACCCCGTTGACACCGACGAACAGCCAGACGGACGGGTCTCCGCCGCGGGCCAGGCCTCGGTCGCCTGAACCCAGGCGCTCGACGAGTTCAGCCCGCAACAGGTCGATCACTACCTCGGGTTCGTCGACCGCCTCGACATCGGCCCGCTGGCGAACAGCGGCGATGACATCGGCTGTTGTCGATACGCCCAGGTCAGCGAGGATGAGGGCCTCTTCGAGGGCATCCCAGGTGGAGGCGTCGACCGTGGACACGGATCTGACGGCCCGGACCTGTACGGAAAAGGCGTTGCGGGCTCGACCCAGTCTGGAGCGGAGGCTCATAGCCGGCGCAGCCTACCTCTGCAGCCGTTTTGGTCGAATCTACTCAGGGTCCTGTTCCTCAGTGGCAACGCCGTTGCTGAGGAAGTCGTCGAGGGCACCCAGTTCCACAATGGTGGAGAGGAACTCACCCTCACGTATGAACTCGAGAGCCACCTCCATGCCAGGAAGGCGCAACTGGATATCGGCCCGTAGGGCGTCCATGGCATCGATGGGTCGCCCGTCGGAACCCACGATCAGGTCACCTGCCATGAGGCCGGCGATGCTGGCCGGCGAACCCTCGGTTACCTCCACGATCGAGGCACCGGCCCGGCCGTCGGTCAGTGACTCGCCGCGGATTCCGAGCCATGCGGTGCCCACAGGCTCACCGGCCAACAGCCTCTCGGCCACCAGGAGGACGGTGTCGCTCGGTAGTGCGAAGCCAACGCCGATGTTGGCGGTCAGGAAGCCATCGGTGCGAATTGACGTGTTCATGCCGATCACGCGCCCCTTCCTGTCGGCGAGGGGGCCGCCGGAGTTTCCCGGGTTGATCGGAGCGTCGGTCTGGATCATCGCAACGCCGGCACAGAGGGCACTGTCTTCGCCTCCGATCTGGCAGCCGTAGGACGGCACCACCCTGCCGAGGGCGCTCACGATGCCGGCGGTGACAGTTCGGTTCAGGTTGAAGGGGCTTCCGACAGCGACCGCTGTCTGACCGACCCTGAGATCGTCGCTGGAGCCGAACACGGCGGGCCTGAGGCTGTCATCGATCTCGGACAGCAGCACGACGGCAACGTCGCGGCGGATGTCGGCTCCGAGCACGGTCGCATCGACGCTCCTTCCGCTGGGGAGGGTCACGATGACATCGGTCGCCTCGCCCACCACGTGGGCATTGGTAACCACGTGCCCGAGGTCGTCGAGCGCTATGCCCGACCCCTGACCCACATCGGGTTCGGTTACGAGGACCACCGATGGGGTCAGCGCCTCGGCAACTGCCACGACCGGTTCCGGGCCACCGTCTCTGACGCGTGCGTCGGTGAACAGGCGATCAACGAGGGTCTCGGTGTCAGCGGACGACATGCCGGCCGACTCGGCGATGAGGGCCTCAACGAGCACCTGGACCTCCTCGGCGGAAAGGCCCGCGAACTGGCTGGCCGACTGGGCCACCATGGCATCGACGAGAACCGTGACCTCGGTCTTGCTCATGGCTCCGGACTGTTCAATCAGGCGGTCAACCAGGTCCCGGATCTCGCCGGGGGTCAGGGCCTGTGATCTCGCCACGAGTTCATCAACAAGGGCCGCCACGACCGTCTCGGTCGCCGAGCCGTCTCCCCCTCTTGACACCTGAACGTCAATCCCGTCGGTTCCGGGGCCACGAACGATCCAGCCCGTGAGGATTCCACCAACAAACAGGGTGGCCACCAGCACCACGACCCCAAGCGTCAAGCCGACGGTCGATGACTTCCGCGATTCGGACTCAGGGTTCTCGGCGGGATCAGCCTCGTCGACCGGGTCGACGTCATCAACAGGGTTCAGGTTCAGTTCGGGTTCCACCGGTTCTTCTGCGCCTGTCCCGCTCTCATCTTCCACACCCAGAACCTAGGCCAAGGGTTGGCCAACCACTACGCGGGGCGTCGACCTCAGCGTCCGTCCACCGAGGGTGGGTCAGGAGTCCACGAACCTCGGCAACCAGACCGTGAACGTCGAACCAACTCCCACTGTGGAGCGCAGGGTCACCTGGCCGCCATGTGCCTCGGCGATCTGTCTGACGATCGCCAGACCCAGCCCCGAACGTCCGGCTTCCCTGGCCGAGGCCCTGTCGCCGCGCCAGAACCGCTGGAACACCCGCTCCTGATCCTCGGGGCTGAGCCCGGGACCGTCGTCGAGCACCGACATCCAGACCATCTCGGAATCCTGGCCGGCGGTGACCCGCACCCTTCCGCCCGGATCTGACACGCGAATTGCGTTGCTGAGGAGGTTGGCGAGGGCCCGCCGGAGCGCAACAGGGTCGCCGACCACCAGGAGTTCGTCTGCGACCTCGTGCTGGAGCACGACACCATCAGCCGAGGCGGTGGCGCCGAAGTCCTCGACCGTCTCGACCACGACGGTCGAAGCGTCGATGGGTTCGCGTCTGGAGTCGGTCCGTTCGTGGTGGGCGTAGAGGAGCAGGTCGTCGACGAGGGCCGACATCCGTGCGGCAGCCCTTCCGGCCACCTCGCCTGCCGCCCGGAAGTCATCGGTGTCGGCATCTGGGTCGGCCATGACGACATCGAGGTTTGCTCGCAGGACCGCCAACGGATTGCGGAGTTCATGGGATGCCTCCTGGACAAAGCGTCGCTGGCTCTCGAAGGCGACATCCAGTCGGCCGAGCATGTCGTCGAACGTGTCGGCCATGTCGCGCAGTTCGTCATCGGGGCCACCGAGTTCAATCCGGCGAGAGAGGTCGGTTGCCGAGATCTCCCTGGCCACCGATGAGATCCTCCCGATCGGCCTCAGCACCAACCCGGCCACGTACCAGCCGACCGCGAGGCTGCCGAGGAAGAGGGCGGCAACTGCGGTCACCGAATAGGTGCGGAGTTGATCGAGGGCCCGCCGGTTGACCTCCTGTTCGAATGCCGCCAGCCTGCCTTCGGCATGGGTCGGCTCCGCCTCGACGATCATGTCGCTGTACCTGGCGTCTCTGGACACCGGTTCGTCGGAGAGGGCCCGTGAGAGGCTCAGGTAGATGCCTCCGACCACGATCGCCGCCAGGCCAAACAGGAGGATCGAGTAGAGCAGGGCCAGGCGGGTACGGATGCTGCCAAGCCGATTCGACTTGCGGGTGTTGAGGCCGGAACCACCTTCCGGTTTCACGAGCCTGCTCCGCCGTCGGTCAGGCGGTAGCCGCTTCCGACGATCGTCTCGATCAGGCTGGTTTCGCCCTCGACCGAGAGCTTCCGTCGGAGCGTCCCCACGGTCACCCTGACGGTGTTGGTGAAGGGGTCGGCGTGCTCATCCCAGACGTGGTCGAGGAGGTCCTCCTGGGAGACGACCTCGCCGGGGCGTGACATGAAGTAGCGGAGCAGGGCGAACTCCTTCGCCGTCAGGTCCATGTTGCGATCGGCACGTGTCACCCCGTGGGTGGCCGTATCGAGGCGGAGGGTGCCGACCTCGAGGACTGCTCCCGTCCGGCCCGGATCGCGGCGCAGGAGGGAGCGGACCCTCGCCGCCAGCTCATCGAAGGCGAACGGCTTCACGAGGTAGTCGTCGGCGCCCACGTCGAGGCCGCGGATGCGCTCCTCGACGGTGTCGCGGGCCGTCAACATCAAGATCCTGGGTGCCACGCCCTCGGGCGGGTTCTGGCGGAGTGAGCGACAGACCTCGAAGCCGTCGATGCCGGGCATGGTGATGTCAAGGCAGATCAGGTCGTAGGGGGTCCAGGTGGCCTTGGCCAGGGCCTCGTCGCCGTCCAGGGCCGTGTCGACGGCATATCCGTTCCGGCGCAGGCCACGGGCAATGGCGTCGACCAGGTCGGCCTCGTCGTCGACGAGCAGGATGCGCACGACATGACGGTACCCCGACAGGCGCAGCGGGCCCGGTCAGGTGGCCGCGTGCGGCGTTGTCGTCAGCCGGCGACGGCAGCGCCGGTGCGGTTCAGCACACGGCTGGCTGCGATGCGCTCGCTCACGACCTTTGATGACCCGCCCGGGGCCATCGACACCCCGTAGAGGCAGTCGGCGGCCTCCATGGTGCGCTTTTGGTGGCTGACGATGAGCAGTTGGGCGTCGTCGCGGAAACAGTCGACAAGCCCCAGGAAGCGGTGCAGGTTGACGTCGTCGAGGGCGGCCTCGACCTCGTCCATCACGTAGAACGGGGACGGCCGACTGCGGAACACGGCGAAGAGGAACGCCAGAGCGGTGAGCGACCTCTCACCGCCTGAGAGCAGCGAGAGCTTCTTTACATTCTTGCCCGATGGGCGTGCCTCGATTTCGAGGCCGGTTTCGAGGAGGTTGTCGGGGTTCATCAGCCTCAGGCGGCCCTGCCCGCCAGGGAAGAGTTGATCGAACAATTCGGTGAAGTGGGTCGAGACCTCGGCGAAGGCCGACCCGAAGACGCTGACGATCTCCTCGTCGACGGACCGGATCACCTTGCGAAGCTCCTTGCGGGTGGCCCTGATGTCGTCGAGCTGCTCCTGGAGGAAGCGTCGGCGCTCCTCGAGAGCGTCGAACTCCTCGAGGGCGAGGGGGTTGATGGGCCCCATCAGCTTGAGCTCTCGCTCCAACTCGACGACCCTTGCGCCGGCACCTACCCCGTCGGGAAGTTCGGGGCAGGGTGAGTCCAGGATGGAGTCGGGTTCCATGTCGAACTCGGACCTGATGGCAGCCGTCAGGTTCTCGAGACGGAGGCGTGTCTCGGCTCTCTCGATCTCGAGCCTCGAGAGGTGCTCGCGGGCGGTGCGCAGGGCGGTCTCGGCTGCGGAACGGTCCTTGCGGAGGTCGTCGAGTCGGGCTGCGATGCTCCGGACCCGCTCGGACTGCAGACGACGGTGTTCACGCAGCGACTCGAGATGTTCGTCGGCAGTTGCCATGCGTATGTCGACGGCCCCGATGAGCCGGTTGGTGGCGGCCTCGCGGCGATCCAGGTCGTGGCGGCGGTCGGCTGCCTCGACCCTCTCATCTGCAAGGCGTTCGAGCCGAGAGCCGAGTTCGGCAACCCTTGAGCGGACCATTGCCGACCGACCGGTCACGTCGGCGGTCCGGACCTCGTGTTGGGTTCGCCTGGCGCCGACATCGGCAGAGCGCTCCTCGAGGTCGCTTCGCAGGGAGGCCATCTGCCGACCGGCCTCGACGGAGGCTTCCTCGGCCGCCTCCAGGTCGGGTAGGCGTGTCTCGAGGTCGGCCACACGGGCGGTCTCGTCGGCGAGCCTCTGGTCGAGTTCGCTGATTCGGCTACGCAGGGCCCCGGTCTCGGCACCCAGGTTTCGCTGCTCGGCCCTGATGCGCAGCAGGGACTCGGTGGCGGCGGCGAACCTGTCGTCGTGTTCATCGAGTTCGCGTGAGCGACGTGCCACCTCGTTGTCGATTCCGGCCGCCACCTGCTCGGCACTGTCGAAGGCGACCGTGGCCTGGGAATGTGCCTGTTCAGCAGAGACAAGTCGGGACTCGGCCTCGACCAGGGCCGCTCCGGTAGCACCGCCGCCGCTGGTTCCGACACGCCACCCGGTGGGGCTGAAGCGATCTCCGTCTGTTGTGACGACGACGGCCTCGGGGTGGTCCAGCGCAGCATCGATGGCGGCTCCCGTACCGCCGGACACGATGACGGCATGACCGAGGAGGCTGTCGAGCAGGCTCTCGACACCGGACTCGCGGGCATGGACGTGGGGGCGTACGGGTTCTCCGAAACCGGGGGCATGGCGCACCTCGGATCGGGTGTGAAGCGAGAGCACTGCTGCAGAGAACCGGCCCGCCCTGAGAGCATCGAGGGCCTCGCGTGCCCGCTCTACACCGTCGACGACCACGGCATCGAGGGCCTCGCCAGCAGCAGCCTCGAATGCGGCCTCGTAGCCCTCGTCTACCTGAACGAGGTCGAGGAGGGTTCCGAGCACACCGTCGACCTCGGAGAGGTGGGCGGCACCGGCACGACACCTGGCCTCGTCGAGGGCCAGGGCGAGGGCCTCGACCCGGGCCCTTGTGGTTCGAAGGTCGGCTTCGGTGGTTACGACCCTCTCCCATGCGGCGTTTCGGCTGCGGGATGCATCGCCTGCCCGCCTCTCGAGTTCGGCCATCGCATCGACAAGCGGTTCCTCTGTGGTGGTGCCTGCCGTGAGGTCGGTACGCAGCCTCTCGGACTCGGCATTCAGGCTCTCCTCGGACTCGACAGCGGCTCCCAACCGGATGTTGAAGCGCTCGCGCTCGGCAACCGTGTGCCCGAGTGCGGCCCGCAGGACCCCCAGCTCTCCCCTCACCTCGGCGGCGTGGCCGCCAAGTGCGGGGATGCCGTCGGCCCAGTCGATCTCGAAGGCAACCCGGTCGGCTGCGAGCTCTGTCTCGGCGATGGCAAGTTGTTCGGCCACCGGTACCAGTGCCTCGGATTCGAGGTCGAGGGCGTCTAGTTCGGTCTGGGCGCGGGCCAACTCGGCCTCGAGACCCACCACGACCTGTTGTGATGCAAACAGCCCACGATCTCGTTCGATGCCACGCAGCCTCTCGGCCAGGAGAGCCCGCATGCCGCGCCCGCGCTCACGGAGCGCCTCGAAGCGGGCCAGACGGTCGCCCAGGTCGTCTCCGCCACGTGATGCCAGCTCGGTCTCGGCGACGATGACCTCGGCGTCGAGTCGGCTCAGGGAGGCGGCGTGCCGGGCCTCGTCGGCCGCCAGGCCGGACCTGCGGTCGGCCTCGTCGCGTGCCTTTCGTCGGAGGCCGGCGAGTTCCTGGGCGGAACGGTGGAGCCGTAGTGCCGTGAGCTCACCGAGCAGGTCGCCGTGGCGTCGGGCGGCATCGGCCTGTCTCTCGAGGGGACGAAGTTGGCGCCTGACCTCGCGCATCAGGTCACCGAGGCGGTCGACGTTGGCTTCGGTTGAGCGGAGGCGACGCTCGGCCTTCTCCTTGCGCTTGCGGTACTTGAGGATTCCGGCGGCGTCCTCGATGATCGCCCGGCGGTCCTCGGGGCGGGCGTTCAGGACGGCGTCGATCTGGCCCTGCGAGATGATGACGTGCTGCTGGCGCCCGACACCGACGTCGGAGAGCATCTCCTGGACGTCGAGCAGTCGACAGGGGGCGCCGTTGATCGCGTAGTCGCTGTCGCCACTACGGAACAGGGTGCGGCTGATGGTTACCTCGGAGAACTCGACCGGCAACAGGCCCGAGCCGTTGTCGATTGTCAGCGACACCTCGGCGCGCCCCAGAGCCGCTCTGGTAGAGGTGCCTGCGAAGATGACGTCGTCCATCTTCTGGGATCTGACGGCGCTGGGGGCCTGGGCGCCCAACACCCACGCTATAGCGTCGACGACGTTGGACTTTCCGCTTCCGTTGGGGCCCACGACGACCGTGACGCCCGGCTCCATGTCGAGCGTGGCCGAGTCGGCAAAGGACTTGAAGCCCTTGATGGTGAGGCTCTTCAGGAACACTGTCGAGACCCTACAGCGCCTGAATCACACCGGTGTCATTTCTCATCCGACCACATTAGGCGCGCCCGGCGGCGCTGGAGGCGCGCTCCCTCTCTGGGGAGATCAGACCTGTGTGTCGCAGTAGTAGACCCAGCGGCCCTTCAGCTTGATGCGCTGTATCGGCGCCCGGCTCCTGGGGCTGAGATCTCCGGCCCTCCCGTACACGGCGAGGTGTATACCGAAGTCACCGGATTCGCCGTACGCGTCGACAAACGGCCTGGATTCGATGCTCGTACCCCGATACTTGATTGCGTCGTGGACCGTCTCGATGAGGGCCCGGTAGAGCCGGCGGACCTCCTGGGTCGACAGCGTGGCGCTCCCCCGGTTGTAGAGGAGACCGGCGTGGAACAGCACCTCGTCGCTGTAGATGTCGCCCAGACCGACTATCACCGAGTCGTCGGTCAGGAGGGCCTTGAGCTCCATCTCGCGTCCCAGAACCTGACCGGCAAACACGTTCAGCGGGATGGGCTCGCCGACGGGGTCGATACCCAGTGCCGCCAGGCCCGGCACCTCGGCCAGCAGTTCGTCGGCACCAACAACGAAGGCCTCGGAGTCGCCCTCGGGATCGACAAGGCGCAGGTGGCCTCCCTGGGTGAACGTGATGGTCAGCTCGGTTCCGGGTGCTACGGCATCTCGGGCTGGGTGACGTCTGAGCGAGGACCCGGGTCCCATCCGGATCACGAGCAGGTCCTCGCCGTCGAGGCCAATGAGGAGGTGCAGGCCGATGCGCTTTACCGAGTCCAGCTTTCGGCCCACCAGCCCGGAGGTGAACGACTTGCGGTTGCGGTACCGGCCGAGGACCGTCATCGAGGCGGCCTCGGCTGACTTGACCTTGCGGCCGCTGATGTCGCGGTCCAGGTCGCGCCTGATGGTCTCTATCTCGGGCAGCTCATACGCGACTGTCACGGCTTGTCTCCGGTTGTCTCGGTTGTCTCGGTTGTCTCGGTTGTTTCGAACATTGGGGTGTGATCGTCGGCGAGGGACGCGCACGCAATTTCTGCCGCCGCCTGTTCGGCCCTCTTCTTGGACGTTCCGTGGCCGGGGCCGAAGGCCTGGTCGCCCACCTCGACGACGGCCCTGAACCTGGTCTCGTGTTCGGGGCCGTCAGAGGTCACGAGGTAGCGGGGGACCTCGTGGGAGCCCTGCGCCACCATCTCCTGGAGGCGGGTCTTGTGGTCGTTGTCGCCCGGGTGGAGCGAGGCGGCCCGGATTGGTTCGGCCAGCAAACCGTGGACGACCTCGGTTGAGCGGGCGTGGCCGGCGTCGAGGAACACGGCTCCGACAACCGCCTCCATGGCGTCACAGAGGATCGAGGACTTGTCGCGGCCGCCCGAGGTCACCTCTCCGCGGCCCAGCAGCAGCACCTCGCCCAACCCGATGGAGCGCGCTGCATCGGCCAGAGCGTCCTCGCTGACGACGGCCGACCTGATCTTGGCAAGGTCTCCCTCGTCGTGATCGGGCCGGGAGCGAAACGCCGTGTCGGCGACTGCGAGACCGAGCACGGCATCGCCCAGGAACTCGAGGCGTTCGTTGGACCTGCCACCGTGCTCAGCACACCAGGAGCGGTGGGTCAGGGCCGATGTCAGGAGTTGGGGGTCGGCGAACCGGTGCCCGAGGGCGGCCTCGAAGGCGTCAAGCGCCGAGGCGGCAGCGCCCTCACCGGGCTGCTCGCTGGTCGGGTGGTCGATGACCAGGTTCTCAGCCGAGGCGGGAGACGACATAGTCGACGGCGTCGCGTACGGACCTGAGGTCGTCGAGGTCGTCGTCGTCGAACCTGAAGCCCACCGAACGCTCGCCCAACTCCTCTTCGAGGGCCTCGACCAGCTCGATGAGCGCCAGGGAGTCGGCGTTCAGGTCGTCGGCGAAGGATGCGCCCTCGCTGATTGCGGACGGTTCGATCTCGAGGATGTCGGCAAGCCGCTCCCGGATGATTCCGAGTACCTCGTCGCGCCCCACAGGGGTGCCTTCGACATGGGTTTCTGCTGGCACCTGAGGCTCCTTGTCGCCATCTGCTGCGTAAACGACCGCCCGAATCCTAGCGGAGCGATATGCCTGATGAGCATTGGTTCAGATGATGCGACATGTCGTCAAACCACCTGGATTGTCGTGCAGGCCTCAGCCCGTTCCGCCCACGGCCGCCGCCAGGTGGTCGACCACGCCGGCCTCGACCATCTCGGCAGCCATCCCGATGGCGTTCTTCATCGCCGTGGCCCCGGTGGAACCGTGGCTGATGATGCAGACCCCCCTCACGCCGAGGAGCATCGCCCCGCCGTATGTGTCGGGGTGGAACTGCCGGTAGAGGGCGTCGAACTCGGGCGCCAGGACGTCGGCGGCCTCGATGGCCTCGGGCCGGGCCGACATGCTCGTGAGAAGGGCGGTGATGAGGGTCTTCATGCTTCCCTCGAGTGCCTTGAGGGCCACGTTGCCGGTGAAACCGTCGGTGACCACCACGTCGGCAGCGTCGGTGAGCAGGTCCCTGCCCTCGACGTTCCCGATGAATGCTCCCTGCCTGAACGCAGCCTCGGCGAGGGCCTTGTAGGCCTCCTTCACGAGCGGGCTGCCCTTGCCGGCCTCCTCGCCGATGGAGAGCAGCGCAACACGCGGTTCGGCGATACCGAGACGGTCTGTTGCGAACACGGCTCCCATCTGCCCGAACTGAACCAGCCACTCGGGGCTGCACTCGGAGTTTGCGCCGGCATCAAGAAGCACCGTGGGTGTTGTGCCGGGTGCTGGGAGAAGGGTGGCGATGGCAGGCCGCGAAACCCCGCGTATTCGGCCCATCCGGAGCAGGGCGCTTGCCATGGTCGCACCGGTGTTTCCGGCACTGACCATGGCCGAGGCTGCGCCGTCGCGAACTGCCTCGGCGGCACGGACGAGCGACGAGTCCTTCATGCGGCGCACGCTGGAGCCGGGCTCGGCGTCCATGGCGATGACCTCTGAGGCCTCGATGACCGGCAGGTCACCCGTGTCGCCCATTTCATCGGGACGACCCACCAGCAGGACGGGTATGCCCTCGTCGGCGGCGAGGCGCGCGCCGGCAACGATCTCGGACGGGGCGTTGTCGCCTCCCATGGCGTCTACGGCGATGGGGAGCATCAGGACCCTGTTGTCAGAAGGCCTGTTGTCAAAAGGTGGGACACAGGGGTATGGCCGTGTGCCGGTCAGTCGACTTCGACTGCCTGGCGTCCTGCGTACCAGCCGCAGTTGCCACACACGTGGTGAGGTCGCTTGGTAGCGCCACACCGGTCGCATGCACTACGTGATGCGGTGCTGAGGGTCCAGGCGGCCGCCTTGCGGCTGCGGCCCTTGGCCTTTGAGGTCTTCTTCTTGGGAACGGCCATCGTCGGTTCCTCGGTGATGATCGGTGGTCTGAACTGGGTATCAGGGCAAACAGGATGCTGTCCTGACGACCCGGCAAGGCTAGCGGGGAGACCGCGCAACCCGCACCGGGGCCACACCCGGTGTCCCCTTGCGGCCTGGGGTCAGGATGAGGCTCCATGGGCGTCGTCGTCTTCGACAGCACCCTCCCGGAGGATGTCGAGCACCGCCCATCTCGGATCCATGGGTTTCTCGCCTGCGGAATCGCCGTCGGGTGGGACCCCTGTGGGGAATCGTTCGGTGTCGGGGCCCTCACACTCGTCTCTACACAGTGGCGAGAGGGGAAGTGCCAGGAGCACTGCGTCTCGTACGACCGGTTCAAGGTCGAGGTTCTCTCCGGTCAGCAGGTAGACGTTGCCAGTGTCGGGGAGGATTCCCTCGCTGTCGGGGCGGTCGGGCACGTACACCTCGCCGACCTCGAGGTCGAGGTGGCCCGACACGGATTCGAGGCAACGTCGACACTCACCGGTCCAGTCGGCCTGCAGCCTGCCGGTAACCGCAACCTCGCTTCCCCGGACCTCTACAGCCAACGAGAGGGTGACACGACCGTCGGTCACGTCGACACCACCGACGGCCAGGTCGTCGAGGTTGACCTCGAGGTCAACCTCTCGGACCACGTCGCGACGCCGCCGAAGGGCCTCGATGGGGAACAGGAGGTCCCGGGTCATGGCAGCAACGTCACCAGGCGGTCGGGGTCATGCCGGCGTCAGCCGGGCTCGTCGGTTTCCAGGTCCTGATCGAAGAAGACCGAGGTGGATCGGGACCTGGCGGCCTCGGCTTCGGCGGCCTCTTCGGCCTCGGCCGCACGGTTCTCGCGATCCCGGTCGAGCACGGTCTCCTGGAGGCGCCGGCGACCGTTGGCGATGGCATCCCGGGTGCTAGTGAGCAGGGTCTCGAAGCTTCCAAGCTTCTGGTCGCAGTAGTCCTCGGTTTCGCGACGCATCCGGCGGGCCTCTTCGCGGGCAGTCTCGAGCAGTTGTCGTGCACGCTGTTCAGCGGTCCTGACGACCTCGGTGCGCTGCACGAGACGCTCGGCCCTGGACCTGGCCAGTTCGAGGATGTCGTCGCCCTCGCCGCGGACCTTCGCCAGGAACTCCTCGCGTTCCTTGAGGAGCCAGCGTGCGGCCCGAAGCTCGTCGGGGAGGCGTGCGACAGCCTCGTCGAGCATGTTCAACAGTTCGTCCTTGTTGATCATCGACGAGGTGGACAGGGGCATCGGACGGGCCGACGCCACGACCTCGCGTGCCTGCCTGAGGATGGCCTCGACCTGGGGCGGGCGATACGGATCGGGGGACACCGGCGATGGTGCCTGGAAGGTCCCTGAGGCAGGAGGGACCGGAGTTGGCTGATCGGTCATGACGTGAACCGGTCAGCCAGACGCCTCGAGACGGGGTCTGGGACCATTGTGGAGACGTCGCCGCCCAGGCGCGCCACCTCTCGGATGAGCCGCGATGCCAGGAACGAGCGTCGGGACGCCGTGGGCAGAAAGATCGTCTCGACCCCGGAGATCGCCGAGTTCATCTGGGCCATCTGGAGTTCGCTCTCGAAGTCGGAGACCGCCCGCAGGCCCTTGATGATGAAGTCGGCACCGAGCTCTCGGGCCAGATCGACCACGAGGCCATCGAAAGAGGTGGTCGAGACGTTGGGCAGGTGGTCGAAGCAGTCGTCGAGCAGGCCCATGCGCTCGTCGAGGTCGAACAGGCCATCGCCCTTGGACGGGTTTATCAGGGCGGCCACGACCACCTCGTCGAACAGGCGTGCCGAGGTCTCGACCATCTCGACATGGCCATTGTGGACAGGGTCGAAGGATCCGGGATATAGGACTCGGGTCACTTGTGGTGGCTCCCAGTCGGGTCGGTTGGTTGGTTGGCTTCGGGGGCTGGCCTCATCAGCATCACCACGGTACTCCCGTGGCGACGGGTGGACTCGACATTCCACCCTGGGCCGGGATCAAGTTCGTGGTTCGACTCGACGACCACCACCGACCCCGGTGCACCGCCCGCCACCGAGTCGAGGAGATCAGGCCAGGAGTCGAAGCCGTACGGCGGATCAAGGAGCACGAGGTCCCACTCGGTGCGGTTTGCCCGGACCCATGATGTGCCGTCGGCAACGACGACCTCGGCCCGGTCGTCCATGCCGCAGGTTGCCACGTTCTGGCGAACAAGATCGGCACCGGACCTTGAGTTCTCGACGAACACCGCCCGTTCGGCTCCACGCGACAGCGCCTCGATTCCGAGGGCCCCGGTTCCGGCGAACAGGTCGAGCACCACGGCTCCGTCGATTGCACCGAGGCTGTAGAGGGCGTTGAACATGGACTCCCTGACCCTGTCGCTGGTCGGTCGCAGCCCCGGGCCGGTGGGACCGGCCAGGCGGCGACCTCCGGCGGTTCCCGCTACAACCCTCATTGGCTACGCACCCTCATCGGCTCAGTATGGTGCCCGCTTCGTCGTGGGCGGTGGCGGCGGGGCCGCTACGGTCCAACCCGTGAGAGCACCTGCCACCATTGTCTGTGTCGACTGCGGCGGAACATGCCATCTGCTCGGCCATCCTGACCACGATCTGGAGCCGGGTGACTCCGTCGCCTACAGATGTGAGCTCTGCATGGACCGCTGGGACATCGTCATGGCCGACGACGAGCCCGACCTGTAGCGACCGCGTACCCACAGGGTTCAGGACTTGAGAAGAAAGTCCGACTCGGCCTCCCCCAGAAGCAACGCCACCTCGTCTGCCAGGTCGGGATGGCGGGCCATGCCGCCTCCGTCGCCCACGAGTCCCACCGCCACCTCACGGGCGACCTCGACCCACTCCCGGTCGCGCCGCAACGAGGCCAGCCGCAGGTCGTTGCGGCCCTTTTGCCTTTCACCCATGATCGTTCCCTCCCCACGCAGGTCCAGGTCGACCTCGGCCAGTTCAAAGCCGTCGGTGCTGCGGACCAGCGCCCTCAGCCGCTCCTCGGAAACTGGTGTCGGCGCCTCGCCGACGAGGATGCAGCTGCTGGCCACCACCCCGCGACCCACCCTTCCCCGAAGCTGGTGCAACTGTGCAATTCCGAAGCGGGCTGCATCGAGTACCACCATGATGGTGGCGTTCGGTACGTCCACGCCGACCTCGATGACCGTGGTGGCGACCATCACGTCGAGGTCGCCAGCACGGAACCGGCTCATCGCCTCCTCTCGGTCGGCCTGACCGACACGCCCGTGGAGCAGCCCCAACCGCAGGTCGGCCAGCGGCCCGGCGGACAGTTCTGCAAGGGTCTCCTCGGCCGATCGGACCTCGAGGTTCTCGGACTCCTCGATCAGGGGGCACACCACGTAGGCCTGTCGCCCGGCAGCGACCTCGGACCTGACGGCCTGCCAGACGTCCTCGCCGGCATCTTCGACCCACGAGGTGACGATCGGTGTCCGCCCGGGTGGCATCTCGTCCAGCACCGACACGTCGAGGTCGCCGTAGACGGTCATGGCTGCCGTCCTGGGAATGGGCGTGGCGGTCATGACGAGGACGTCGGGAACGGTTGCGTCGGTGTTCTTCTCGCGGAGTGCCGCACGTTGTTCGACGCCGAACCTGTGCTGTTCGTCGATCACGACGACGCCGAGGGAGTTGAACTCGACACCCTCCTGGATCAGCGCATGCGTGCCTATGAGGATGTCCACGCTGCCTGCTGCCAGTTCTGCGGTGATGCGTCTGCGCTCCGGGGCCGGTGTTCGACCGGTGAGCAGGTCCACCCTGAGGGGTCGGGTCCCCAGCAGGGTCGACAGGTCGGGGACAGTGAGGTCTCCGAGCAGTTCGGCCACGCCCAGGTGGTGCTGCTCGGCCAACACCCCGGTGGGGGCCATCAGTGCCCCCTGGTGGCCACCCTGCACCGCAGCCAGCATTGCGGTGACGGCCACGACGGTCTTGCCTGAGCCGACGTCTCCCTGCAGGAGCCTGTGCATGGGGTGTGGCTCGGCCAGGTCGGAGCCGATCTCGTCGATTGTCCGGATCTGGGCTCCGGTCAGGGGAAATCCGAGGGCACCGTGGAACGCTCCGACCAGATCGCCTTCGACGCTGTGGGCGATCCCCCTCGTTGTTCGTTCCAGCTCGACCTTTCGTTGGACCAGCTCAAGTTGGATGCGGAGCAGTTCATCAAACACCAGGCGCCGCCTGGCCTCGGACACCTCCTTCATGGAGCCCGGCCTGTGGATGCCGCTGAAGGCGGCTGAGCGGCCAACCAGGCGGTACGTGTCACGAATCCAGGCCGGCACCGGATCGGCGAACCCACGGCCCCCGGTCACCCTCCGGAGGGCCTCGGCTGCCATGGAGTCGAACTGCCGGGTATGGAGGCCCGCCGCCTCGGACTGCGGGTAGACGGCGACGATCCTGCCCGTCTGGTCACCCACCAGGTCGACCAGCGGGTTCGTCATCTGGTTGCGACCCTGGTACTGATCGACCTTGCCGAACACCACCGCCTCGGTCCCGACCGACAACTGTCGTTCCCTCCACGGCTGGTTGAAGAAGGTCAGGCCCAGCGAACCGGTCTCGTCCTCGACCCTGACCTCGACGAGCGTCCGGCGGTTCCTGGTGCGGCGCGCCGCCACGGAGGTGACCCGAACGAGGACCATCCCCTCGTCTCCCACCGGGAGGGCCGAGATGGTGGCCTCGCGGCTCCTGTCCAGATACCGGCGCGGGTAGTAGCAGAGCATGTCCAGCACGGTGTGAACGTCGACCTTCGCCAGGGCCGCCGCCCTCTCTTCGCCCACACCGTTCAGGTCCGTGACGGGCCGGTCGTCCAGTTCTCTGAGGGTTACGCCGTTGCCGGCCACGCCTGCTGCCCCCTACTCGATTCCCAGGTAGTAGGGGTAGAGAGGTTGCCCGCCTACATGGGTCTCGACCTCGAGGTCGGGGTGTTCGGCCTCGAGCCAGGAGACGATGGCGGCCGTCGTTGCCTCGTCGGCGTCGGCGCCCTCGATGAGGGTGACCAATTCATGCTCGTCGGTCACCACGGTGTCAAAGAGCCCGGTCGTGGCGGTGAAGAGAGAGTCTGCAATGACCCTGACCTTTCCGCCGGAGAGGCCCAGGTGGTCTCCCTCGCTGATGACCCCCGCTTCGCTGCCCGCATCGCGTACAGCCACGGTGACCTCACCGGCCACCACCGCTGATGCTGCTGCCGCCATTGCGGTGGCATTGCCGTCTGCGGTGCCACACGGGTCGTACTCGAGCAGCGATGCGAAGCCCTCTGTGACCCCCCGGGTCGGCACGACCCTCACATTCTTGGTGGTCTGGCTGTTGACCTGTTCGGCTACGGGGATGATGTTGCCGTTGTTGGGAAGTATCACGACCTCGTCGGCCGGCACGGCCTCGACCGCCTCAAGCAGGTCGGTGGTGGACGGGTTCATGGACTGGCCGCCGAGAACCACCCTGCGCACCCCGAGGGACCTGAAGATCTGACGGAGCCCATCGCCGTTTGCCACGGCAACGACGGCACAGTCGACAGGATCGGTCGGGCCGTCGTCCTCGATGTGCTTGCGGACCCATGTCTGCTCCTCGACCTCCTCGTAGAGGTCGGTGACCCGTATCCGGTGGGGCCGTCCAACCGCGATTCCAGCCTCTATGGCGGCACCGATGTCGTCGGTGTGCACGTGGCAGTTCCAGATTCCGTCGCCACCCACCACCACGATCGAGTCGCCGAGGGAGTCCCATGCCTCCTTGAAGCCCGGGACGTCGTCGTCGGCGGCGTCGAGGAAGTACATGACCTCGTAACGGGTGCCGTCCTGTCCGGAAGGGTGTGAATCGCCCACCGACCCGGACACCGGGCCTGAGACCTCGGGCGGTTCGGGGAGTGCCCGGCCGTCGACCGCTGTCAACAATGCATCGAGCAGAAGTAGGAAACCGCTGCCACCCGCATCGACCACACCGGCCTCGGCCAGCACGGGAAGGAGTTCGGGGGTCCGCTCGAGAGCATCGCCACCGGCGGTGCGTGCCGCCTCGGCGACGGCGAGGAGATCTCTGCCCTCGTCGGCTGAGCTGAGCGCTGCCGCGGACGACTCACGGACCACGGTGAGAATGGTGCCCTCGACGGGCCGCATCACCGCTGCGTATGCGGCGGTCGAGGCACTGGCCATGCCGTCGGCCAGCATGCGGCCGTCGACCACACCGTCGCTGCTGCCGGTACCGGACATGACCTCCATCAGGCCACGGAGGATCTGGGAGAGGATGACGCCGGAGTTGCCACGGGCACCCATGAGGGATCCGTGCGAGATGGCGCCGGTGACAGCGACCATGTCCGAACCGTCTTCGAGTGCATCCAACCCGGACACCACCGACTCGACGGTCATGTACATGTTGGTGCCGGTGTCGCCGTCGGGGACCGGATAGACGTTCAGAAGGTTCAGGACCTCGCGGTGGCTGGAGAGCGCCTCGGAGAAGCCCTGCATCACCGATCGCAGGGCACCGGCATCAAGAGAGGTGAGCGTCACGGTCCGCGAGCGTAACCACCGGCGCGGTGGAGGTAGTCCAACCCTGACGCCCACCATGGCCAAGGGTTGGAGACACGGGGTGCCCGGCCGTACGCTTTCACGGTTCGATAACCGGTCCAGTCGGCCAACCAGAGAGCTGACTGTCCATACAACAAAGACCAAGGTGTGTGATGGCGTCCATCTGTGAGATATGTGGCAAGAAGCCCTGGTTCGGCAAGTCCCTGAGCCACTCCCATCGGCGGACCAACCGTCGCTGGAACCCCAACATCCAACGCGTGCGTGCCGTGGTCGGCAAGACCACCAGGCGCATCGACGTCTGTACCGGCTGCATCAAGGCCGGCAAGGTCACCAAGGCCGTGCACAAGTCGGCCAACCGGGCCTGATCCCTCCCGGCACCAGGCAGAGAGCAGGAAACTCCGTGCAGGGTGTTGTCAAGTCCTACGACCCGGGCACCGGCGACGGCATCCTTGTCCGCGAGTCGGACCTGGCCGAGTTCGATCTGGCAGACAATGCCATTGAGGGATCCATCTTCCGAATGCTCCGCCAGGGCCAGCGGGTCGTGTTCGACCTCGATGGTGACGGCCGCGCCACCGGCCTGTGCCTCGGCTCCGAGGTCGACATGGGAACCCCCGACCTGACCTGAGCACACGGGGCCCGACCCGAGCGTCGACCCCGGGCCATTGACAGGAGTCACACCTGATCGTGTGGCTTTTTCACCTCCGCCGCCATAACAATGGGATTGCATGGCACCAACCGGCAACCAGCAGTTGATCGACTGGGTCTCCCACTGGCAGGAGATCCTCACTCCCGACCAGATCCACTGGTGCGACGGCTCCGAGGCCGAGTACGACAGGTTGGCTGGCGAACTTGTCGAGGCAGGCACCTTCGAGCGCCTCAACGACGACCTCAGGCAGAACAGCTACCTGGCCCTGTCCGACCCGGCCGACGTGGCAAGGGTCGAGGACCGCACCTACATCTCCACCACCAACCCCGGAGACGCCGGCCCAACCAACAACTGGCGCGACCCCGACGAGTTGAAGGCCGAGATGCTCGGGCTGTACCGGGGGGCGATGAAGGGCCGGACCATGTACGTGGTCCCGTTCAGCATGGGGCCGCTGGGTTCGCCCATCGCCCACATAGGCGTTCAACTGACCGACTCGCCCTACGTGGTGGTGAACATGCGGATCATGACCCGCATGGGCCAGGCGGTCCTCGACGTCCTCGGCGACGACCCGTTCGTTCCCTGCATTCACTCGGTCGGCCACCCCCTGGTCGACGGAGCCCAGGATGTCCCCTGGCCCTGTGATGCCGACAACAAGTACATTTCCCACTTCCCCGAAACCAGGGAGATCTGGTCCTACGGCTCGGGCTACGGCGGCAACGCCCTACTCGGGAAGAAGTGCTTCGCCCTGCGCATCGCCTCCACCATGGCCCGCAACGACGGCTGGCTGGCCGAACACATGCTCATCCTCGGAATCACGCCTCCCGGCGGCGAGAAGCGCTACATAGCCGCCGCCTTCCCGTCGGCCTGCGGCAAGACCAACATGGCCATGCTCGTACCGACCCTCCCGGGCTGGACCGTCGAGACCGTCGGCGACGACATCGCATGGATGAAGTTCGGAGACGACGGTCGCCTCTACGCCATCAACCCCGAAGCCGGGTTCTTCGGCGTTGCCCCCGGCACCTCGTTTGAGACCAACGCCAACGCCATGCGGACCCTGTGGGGCAACTGCATCTACACGAACGTGGCTGCCACGCCTGATGGTGACGTCTGGTGGGAGCGCATGACCGATGATCCCCCATCTGAGCTGACCGACTGGCGGGGTGAGCACTGGACCCCCGACAGCGACACACCGGCCGCCCATCCCAACGCCAGGTTCACGGCACCCGCGTCACAGTGCCCATCGATCGCCCCCGAGTGGGAGGACCCCGCAGGGGTTCCGATATCGGCGATCCTGTTCGGTGGCCGCAGGGCCACCAACGTGCCGCTCGTAACAGAGGCGCACAGCTGGGAACACGGGGTCTTCCTCGGTTCAATCATGAGCTCCGAGAAAACCGCTGCAGCCGCCGGAACCGTGGGCGAGGTTCGCTTCGACCCGTTCGCCATGCTTCCCTTCATCGGCTACAACGTCGGCGACTACTTCGCCCACTGGCTGGAGATGGGAGCCGGTGCCGACCCGGAGAAGCTTCCCCGCATGTACTGGGTGAACTGGTTCCGCAAGGACATCGACGGAGACTTCATGTGGCCCGGCTTCGGCGAGAACTCCAGGATCCTGAAATGGGTGATGGAGAGGCTCGACGGAACCGCAGAAGCCGAACCGAACGCCATCGGCCTCGTACCCGGCCTCGACTCCATTGACCGCGACGGCCTGAACCTGACCGACGACGACATGGCCGCCCTGTTGGCCGTCGACGAGAATGCATGGCAGCACGAGGCCGACCTGATCGAGCAGCACTACACCCGCGCCGGCGAAAGGCTCCCCGAGGAGTTGCAGAACCAGTTGGCCGACCTCCGCAGGCGGCTCTCGACCTGAGTGGCGCTCAGCCGGCCCCGACGAGCATTGCCCTGATTCCCAGCCCCATCAGGAACAGGCCTGCGAAGCCGTAGAGCAGGTGGCGGTGGGCCCGCATGCTCTGGCGGTAGCTGTACACGATTCCCACGGTGATGAACGCCACGAACCCGTAGAACAGGTGGAACTGCGGCGGGTCGATTCCCTGGCCCGCCACCAGGCCAACCCCGATCGTGACCTGACCCACGATCGACAACTGCACCAGGGCCACGAACCACCACAGCGCCCGGCCGCGCAGGACAACGACACGGTGGGCTGCGAGCGCCCAGGCGCCGGCCATGCCGTTGCCGATCACCATCATCCACGCCATTCCCTCGTGGATGCCGCGCAGGCTGGCGAGGGTCAACACGACCGGGTAGGTCATCAGGCCACCGCCCCTGACGACCGCAGGGTGGCGATCTCGCCGGCGTCGTAGCCGGCCATGGACAGAACCTCGTCGGTGTGCTGGCCCGGATGGGCCGGTGGGCCCTGCACCTCGCCGGGGGTGCGGCTCAGCCTCGGTGCCGGCCCGGGCTGGACAAGCCCCGCCACCTCGACGAACGTGCCGCGCTCGACGTTGTGTGGGTGCTCGGTGGCCTCGTGGGCGGTGAGAACCGGCGCGTAGCAGACGTCGCTCCCCTCGAGGATCTCGTCCCACTCGCTGCGGGTTCGGGTTGCCACGACCTCGGCCACCCGGCGCTTCAGGTCGGGCCAGCGTGACCGGTCGTGCTGACCGGCGAACTCCTCGGGGTCGAGGCCCAACTTCTCGATCAACTCGGCGTAGAACTGCGGTTCGATGGAACCGATCGAGATCCAGCCCCCGTCGGAGCACTCGTACACGTCGTAGAAGTGGGCGCCCGTGTCGAGCATGTTGGCGCCGCGAGCAGGGTCCCAGAAGCCTGTTGCCATCATCCCGTGGAACATACCCATGAGGCTGGCGGCCCCATCGACCATTGCAGCGTCGACCACCTGCCCCTTGCCGGAGGACCGGGCCTCCAGCAGGGCACAGACCATGCCGAACGCCAGGTACATGCCACCACCGCCGAAGTCGCCCACCAGGTTCAGCGGCGGAACGGGTCCCGAGTCGTCCCTGCCCATGTGGGCCAGCACACCGGCGAGAGCTATGTAGTTGATGTCGTGACCCGCTGCGTGCGAGTAGGGACCCTCCTGGCCCCATCCGGTCATTCGCCCGTACACGACAGCCGGGTTACGGGCCATGCAGTCATCGGGTCCGACTCCCAGCCGCTCGGCCACCCCGGGGCGAAAGCCCTCAAAGACCATCTCGGCACCCTCGACGAGGCGCATGACGACCTCGAGTCCCTCGGGCGACTTGAGGTCGACGCCCACGCTGCGGCGTCCCCGGTCGTTGACCATCATCGGGGGCTCGGCCGGGTCGCCACCACGAACGGAACCGGCACGGTCGATGCGGATGACATCGGCCCCCATGTCCGAGAGCATCATCCCGCAGAACGGACCCGGCCCGATTCCGGCGAGTTCCACCACCCGGACACCGTCAAGAGCCCCCATCGGTGCCTCCC
>JABHCN010000065.1 GCA_018673475.1 Actinomycetota bacterium
CAGGCCATGGCACATCCGGCCTGGGAGCTGACACAGACGGTGGATCTCTCCTCGTAGTGCATAAGCACCGTCTCGATAAGGGAGCCATCGGCAAGACGCCAGAGCCACTTGACAGTTTCACCGCTGTCGCTGACCGACCGGTGATCCAGGTGGAGGGCAGCAGGCAACTGCTCGACGAGCTCGCTTCGAAGTGTCGCCGGAAGTGTGGTGATGTCGTCCGGGTCGGCCAGATCGCTGTAGAGGCCCTGCCAGAGCTGCTCCGTCCGGTAGGTGGGCAGACCTGTAAGAAGGGCATCCAACTCGGTGCGGTCGTGGTCGTAGCGGGAGACGGGAATGCCCCGGTCGGTCCTGCTGGGTGGGTCAGATGTGGGGGAGTCGCCGGTCATCGCAGAATGCGCTGGTAGGCCCGGTTGGTGGCCTCGTGCTCAAACCCGAGTTCGTTGTACATCCGGTTGGCCGGACGGTTGTCTGACTCCACGTAGAGAATGGCCCTGCGTAGTCCCCGGTGGGCGAGCCACTCCAGGCCGGCGAGGGTGAGCTCACGGCCGATGCCCCGGCCCCGCAGGTCGGGATCGACCGCAATGGCGTAGATCTCACCCACCGGCGGCTTGACGTCGTTGTGGACCTTGGTCCAGCAAAAGCCTCCCAACCCACCGGCATCATTCTCCCAGATCCGAAAACCATCAACATCGAACCAGGGTTCGGACATCCGGGACTCGAGGTCGGCCTCGGTCATGCCGCCCTGCTCCGGGTGCCAGTCGAATGCACGGTTGTTCACCTCGAGGAATGCAGCGCTGTCCTGTTCGACAAATGGTCGGGTTGTGAGCGAACCCGGAATGGCCGGAAGCTGCCGACCCAGCCTCCACAGGTCCCTGAACGGCGTGTAGCCGGCGGCCAGCGGTACGCGGTCTCCGGCCTCGTCGGCGTTGTCGACCCAGAAGACGATGCGTCCACCGCCCTCGGCGCCGAGGGCCTGAGCTGCCGCTTCGAGGAGGCGCTGTCTGCGCTCAGCCTCGCCTCTGGGGACGTCGACGGTGAGGACCCAGTGGTCGAGGGTGGCGACCAGGGTGGCGGTGTCCGTTCCGTCCGAGACAACAAGTCGCTCCATTTGGCAGGAGGCTACCGCCGGGAGGCCGCAGCGCCGGATACTGTCCGACGACGTGGGAACACCGAGAACCCCCCGGGGACGAGCCAGGGAGGCGCACAGGCGCCTCGGTGGGGAGTATCCCGACGCCCAGTGCGAGCTCGACCACGCCAACCCGTTTCAACTCCTTGTAGCCACGATCCTGTCGGCCCAGTGCACGGACAAGCGGGTCAACATGGTTACCCCAGCGGTATTTGCCGCCTATCCGGATGCTGACGCCCTTGCAGATGCCGCTCCCGAAGACCTCGAGAAGTTGGTGCATTCCACTGGCTTCTATTCCGCAAAGGCGCGCAATCTGATGGGAATGGCCAGAAGGCTCGCCGACGTGTACGACGGCGTGGTCCCCGGGGCCATGCCTGATCTGGTTTCGCTACCCGGAGTCGGACGCAAGACGGCGAACGTCGTTCGAAGCGTGGCCCTCGACCTGCCAGGCCTTCCCGTCGACACACATGTCGGTCGCCTGGCCAGACGGCTCGCCATAACCGATGAGACCGATCCGGTGAAGGTCGAGATGGTCCTCAACCCGATGGTTCCAGCAGCCGAGAGAGGCCTGTTCAGCCTGCTCCTGATACTCCATGGTCGGCGAGTATGCCCGAGCCGTTCTCCGCGTTGTGAGGACTGCGTGTTGAACGACTACTGCCCGTCATCGACCGTCTGACGGGTACGGCGTTCCAACTCCCTGCGGGCACCCACGAGGTGACGCTCGACCTCCAGAAGTGCCGACTGGCCGTCGGCCCGGTCACCCTGCTCCATGCCTCTCAGAATGGTTCCGACGCGTCCGATCAACTCGTCGAGCTGGCTGGCCAGCGAGGAGAGTTCTGCCTCCGGGTCGGGTTCCACGCCGGGAGTCTTGCCCAGCGGCGTAGCGGCTGCCACCGGCGACTCGAAATGCCGCCGTCCACGACCACGCCGCCCGGTAGCGTGGCGGGGTGCTGACCCGACTCGACCTCCGCGGGTTTACCGGCTGTCTCACCGATGTTCTGCCGCGTCCCGAACCCGTCAGCGACAACGTGACCGAGGTGGTCCGTTCGATTATCGCCGCGGTCAGAGAGCGCGGCGACGAGGCACTGGCGGAGTTCACAGAGCGATTCGACGGTGCGTCTCCGCCGAGCCCCCGCATCGGTCGCCCCGAGATGGAAGAGGCTCTCCAGAGGGTGGGCGTTGAGGTCAGGAAAGCCCTCTTGGCGTCGGCCGAGGCGATACGTGGACATCACGCGACTCAGGTCCGGCCAGAGATGAGGCATGAGGCAGGTGGCCTCGAGGTCCGTTCGATTCCAAGGCCGGTGCGTAGGGCCGGCTGTTATGTACCCGGCGGAAGGGCCACCTATCCGTCCACGCTGCTCATGACGGCTGTTCCGGCGAGGGTCGCCGGGGTAGATGAGGTCGTCGTGTGTGTACCGCCAGGCTCCGATGGTCTGATTCCTGATGCAACTCTTGCTGCGGCAGCTGTCGCCGGAGTCGACGCGGTGCACCCGGTCGGTGGAGCCCAGGCAATCGCCGCGCTTGCCTACGGAACGGCAAGCATCGACCCGGTCGACGTGATCGTGGGTCCCGGCAACGTCTATGTGGCTGTCGCAAAGCAGGAGGTTGCGGGTGCGGTCGGAATCCCCGTGGGCTTCACAGGTCCCTCTGAGGTCGTAGTCATCGCCGATGCCACCGTCCCACCCGAGTTCGCCGCTGTCGACGTGGTTGTGCAGGCCGAGCACGGACCCGACGGCCTGGCATGGCTCATCACCTGGGACGAGGCGGTTGCCGATGCCGCTGAGGGCGCAATCGAGGAGATCGTCGCTGCATCACCCCGCAGGTCCGATATTGAGGCAACTCTCGCAGTGGCCGGTATCTGCGTGCTCGTCGACGGACCTGTCGAGGCCCTTGCCGTCGCCGACGAAATCGCTCCCGAGCACCTTCAGTTGATGTGTGCCGATGCGGGTGAGCTGGCTCTGAAGGTGAGAAACGCCGGTGCCGTGTTCTGTGGCCCGTGGTCACCGGCCTCTCTCGGCGACTACATGGCCGGGCCCAGCCATGTGCTTCCAACCGCAGGAACGGCCAGGTTCGCCGGGGCCCTGACGGTCTCGGACTTCACCAAGGATGTGCACGTGGTCACCGCCGACCGGACAGCCATTGAGCGGCTGGGCCCCCACATCGTGACCCTTGCCGAGGTCGAGGGACTCGATGCCCATGCCGAGTCCGTGAGGATGCGTCTGTCCGATGCCTGAATCCGAGATCCCGTCGAGGCAGAGGGCACGCGCACGTTCAGATGTCGCCTCGCTGGTCGGCTACCACTCTCCCCAGGTCGAGGTTGACGTTCGCCTCAACACCAATGAGGCGGCCGAGCCGCCACCGGCTGAGTTCATGTCCGACCTGCGCAGGGCTCTGGACGGCGTTGACCTGAACAGATACCCCGACAGGGGTGCGGTTCGACTACGTGCCGCCCTGGGCCAGCGGTACGGCCTCGACCCCGACTGGGTGTTCTGCGCCAACGGCTCAAACGAGGTGCTCCAGGCCACGCTTCTGGCCTACGGAGGTCCAGGCCGCTCCGCCGCGGTGTTCGAGCCCACCTACGCAATGCATTCCCAGATCACCCGCATAACCGGTACCCGTCTGGTCAGGGCTGCCCGCCGTGCCGACTTCTCGCTCGACAGGAACCTTCTGACCGATCTCTTCGAGGCCGAACAGCCCGACATCTTGTTCCTGTGCTCCCCGAACAACCCGACCGGTCTGCTCGACCCCGAGGGCCTGGTGCAGAGTGCACTCGACCTGCTTGAGCCCCACGGCGGCCTCCTTGTCGTTGATGAGGCCTACGGACAGTTCTCGCCCACATCCGCTGTCGACCTCCTTCGCGAGGACAGGTCGCTTGTGGTTACAAGGACCTTCTCAAAGACATGGGCCATGGCAGGTCTGCGCCTCGGCTACCTGTTGGGGCCGCCGTGGTGTCTCAGCGAACTGGAGAAGGTCATGCTGCCGTACCACCTCGACTCCATCAAACAGGAGGCCGGCATCCTTGCTCTTGCCTACGGTGCTGAGATGCAGGAACGTGTCGAGGCCGTAATCACCGAGCGCGGTCGCCTCGCCGCGGCTCTCGGGGAGCTGCCCGTCACCGTCTGGCCGTCGCAGGCCAACTTCATCCTGTTCCGGCCAGAGGCGATGTCGGGGACTCAGGCATGGCAGGGACTCCTCGACAGGTCGGTTCTCGTGCGTGACTTCTCGTCGGTGGCGGGTCTCGAGGACTGCCTACGGGTGACCATTGGTACACAAAGTGAGGACGACCGATTCCTGGTCGCTCTCAGGGAGGTGTTGTTGTGACAGGCCGAACCGGTTCATGTGAGCGCACGACCAGCGAGACGGCGGTGAAGGTCGATATCGACCTTGATGGTGGATCAGTCTCTGCCTCGACCGGAATCCCGTTCTTTGACCACATGCTCGACCAGCTGGGGCGACACGGCGGTTTTGGCCTCGCTGTCGAGTGTCGCGGCGACCTCGAGATTGACGCGCACCACACAGTCGAGGATGTCGGTATCGCCATTGGCACGGCGTTCTCAGAGGCTCTCGGTGACAAGGCGGGGGTCAGGCGCTTTGCGTCCAACCGTGTTCCCCTCGACGAGGCTCTGGTCGACGTCTCGCTTGACCTGTCCGGACGCCCCTATCTGCACTATGAGGTTGGGTTCCCCGGCCAGAAGATCCTTGGCGATCCCCCCTTCGATCCACAGCTGATAGAGGAGTTCTGGCGCGCATTCAGCGTCTCGGCAGCCCTGACGCTGCACGTCGAGTCGATCCGCGGGGCCAACACCCACCACATTGTCGAGGCCTGCTTCAAGGCAGTTGCCAGGTCCCTCCGCGACGCAGTAGCCGTCGATGGTGATGCCGTACCGTCGACCAAGGGGAGCCTGTGACCGAAGGGCCACTTGTCGCTGTCCTCGACTACGGCATCGGCAACCTGAGGTCTGCTCAAAAGGCGCTCCAGCGGATGGGAGCCAATGCCACCCTCACGGCAGACAGGGGCCTCATCGACGAAGCGGCCGGAATCGTCCTGCCCGGTGTCGGAGCCTTCGGGCGCTGTCTCGAGGCACTTGACGAGTCAGGGTTGACCGATATTGCACGGGAGGCCGCCGTCGATGCTGCCGCTGGCGGCAGGCCCTTCCTCGGAATCTGTGTGGGCATGCAGATGCTGTTCGATGGCAGCGACGAGGCTTCCGGTAGTCGGGGTCTCGGCGTGATCGAAGGGCGTGTCAGACGCATTACAGGTGACGTGAAGTGTCCGCAGATGCAGTGGAACCGCCTGGACATCACAGACGGTGATGCGCTCTTTGCGGGCCTGCCGGACGCTGCCTGGATGTACTTCGTCCACGGATACGCAGCACAGGTCGGCCCGGCCACCGTCGCCACATGCGAATACGGCAAGCCGCTGTGTGCCGCCGTCCGAAGGGGGAACCTCTGGGGAGTTCAGTTCCACCCCGAGAAGTCCGGACGCACGGGACTCAAGGTCCTCGGCAACTTCGTCGATTCGCTCCCCGGAGGTAGCTGATGGGCCCGGCGCTGTTTCCGGCTGTCGATCTGAGGGGTGGCCGGTGTGTGAGGCTCATCGAGGGCGACTTTGCCCGCGAAACCGTCTACGGCGACGATCCGGTTGAACAGGCACGCCGTTTCGAGGCCGCCGGAGCGCCATGGCTGCACGTGGTCGACCTGGATGCAGCTCTCACCGGTGACCCCACCAACAGGGCTGTTGTCGGAGCAGTGGCGACAGCTCTGGACATACCGGTACAGGCAGGGGGTGGGGTTCGATCCATCGCAGATGCGGAGGTCCTCTTTGACGCGGGTGTCAGGCGTGTCGTGATGGGAACGGCCGCCCTCGAGAGCCCTGCCATCGTCGGCCAGGTCGCTGAACTGGGTGCCGTGGCGGTCGGAATCGACGTCAAGGGCGACGAGGTGGCCCTACGAGGCTGGACACAGGGGAGTGGCCTGACGCTCGCTGACGCAATCGGACTGTTTGATCCGGCATGGGTTGATGCCTTCGTCGTAACCCAGATTCTCAGGGATGGCACCCTCGAAGGCCCCGATACCGACCTCCTGCGTGCTGCTCTCAGAGAGACAGACGTTGAGGTGATCGCATCCGGTGGGGTTGGGCAACTCCAGCACCTGGAGGAGCTCGCCGCTCTGAGCGAAGGCGGAAGCGGCATCGGAGGGATCATCCTCGGCAAGGCCCTCTACGAGGGAACGGTCGACCTGGAAGAGGCTGTCAGGGCGATGGCGCAGACATGAGAAGCGTGAGGGTCATTCCCTGCCTCGACGTCGACGGCGGACGGGTTGTGAAGGGGGTCAACTTCGTCGACCTACGCGATGCCGGTGACCCGGTCGAGTTGGCGCGACGCTACGACGAGGAGGGCGCCGACGAGTTGGTCTTCCTTGACATAACGGCCTCCTCGGACTCCCGGGAGACCACCATCGACATGGTGCGCCACACAGCCGAGGAGGTGTTCATACCCTTCACCGTCGGAGGCGGGATCCGCAGCGTCGAGGATGCCAGAGCCATCCTGCGTGCAGGAGCCGACAAGGTCTCGGTCAACACCGCAGCCGTCGAGAGGCCGGACCTGATCGGTGAACTGGCTGCCGAATTCGGAGAACAGTGTGTAGTTGTGGCCGTTGACGGTCGACGCAACAGCGAGGTCGACAGCGGTTTTGAGGTGTTCATCCACGGCGGTAGGACACCGACAGGTCTCGATGCCGTCAAATGGGCCACCAGAGCCGACCAGATGGGAGCAGGCGAGATCCTTCTGACCTCCATGGACAGCGACGGCACACGTGACGGATTTGACATACCGATGCTCCTGGCGGTCGGAGGGGCGGTCAGCGTTCCCCTGATTGCGAGCGGGGGGGTGGGCAACCTCGATCACCTTGTTGCAGGGGCGGTGGAAGGCCTGGCCGATGCCGTGCTGGCCGCATCGATCTTCCACTTCGGCGAACACACGATCGCTGCGGCAAAGGCACACATGGCCACAGCAGGGGTTTCCGTCCGACCTGTCGGTTCCTGAGTGCCTCACACAATGGCCGCCCCACTGGGTACCGTTCCCGCGGTGGACAAACCAGCGATAGCAGCAGTCCCGGGCCCGTCAGACGCCGAGGGACTACCCATCAAGATGCTCAACGACCGGATACTGGTCGGCATCGACGGAGCAGAGGGCGAAAGGCGTTCGACGGGCGGAATCCTGATACCTGCGACGGCTCAGATGGGCAAGCGCCTGGCCTGGGCAGAGGTGATCGCAACGGGGCCGAATGTCAGGGCCATGGAGGTCGGTGACCAGGTGCTGTTCAACCCTGAGGACCGCTACGAGGTGGAGGTGCGGGGCATGGACTACATCATCGTGCGGGAGCGTGACATCCACGCCGTGGCTGCTCAGCGTCTCGAAGAGGGAAGCACCGGCCTCTACCTCTGATCGACCCTCATCATGAGGGGCCCGTCAAATGGACTTCGCGTGACATCTGCGTGACCGTAGGCTGCGGCAATGACCGACCCCACAACCCGTCAGGGCAGCCCGATCTTCGCTTCGGAGGAACAGTTGGCTGCTGTCACATACAACGACGACGGCCTCGTGCCCGCAATAGTTCAAGAGGCCGACACAGGCCGTGTCCTGATGATGGCCTGGATGAATGCCGACTCGTTGGCCCAGACGCTTCAGACCGGGAGAACCTGGTTCTGGAG
>JABHCN010000066.1 GCA_018673475.1 Actinomycetota bacterium
CACCGGCTACCGGTGGTACCGGGACTACACCATCCCGTGCGACCCCCGAATCAACCCTGAACTGCACACCGCCACGTTCCGGCTCCGGCTCGACACCACCGCCGAAGACAAGAACCGCAAACTCCACAGAGCCGAGAACCTTCGGCTACACCCCGAAGGCACCCCCGCATTCAAGAACATGATCACTCTGCGCTCCAGGTCTGAGTCACTGAACTCGTGGATCAAGAACCACCAGGTACCCCACCGTCGCGCCCCGGTCGTCGGCCACGCACGGATGCGAGTCCACCTGCTGTTCCAGGCGCTGTACCTCAACATCAGGACCACCATCGCCAGGATGCTGAGAACAGGTCAGCAACTGCCCTTCACCACCTGAGCCGCGGCACCACCCGAGAACTAGGCACCCGGTGGCTTTGCCGCGCCCCAAAACAGCCACACCCCCTCCAAAGTCGAATCCCAAGGAAGCAAACCAACCCCGCCTATAGCCTTCACAGCGACACTGGCCGTTATCAGCAGTAACGCGCCACATAACGCGCCTCCCCCGCCCTCGTAGCTCAGTCGGATAGAGCGACCGCCTCCTAAGCGGTAGGCCACAGGTTCGATTCCTGTCGAGGGCGCAACTTCTTGAAGGACACCATGACCGAAACCAGCAGCCCAGACCCGACAACACCCGCCTGGTACACGGCCGCCATGGCAGTGCCGTACACGGACCGGACAGTCAGCGTTGGCGGCGTTGACATCCACTACCTGGTCTGGGGCGAACCCGGGTCTCCGGGCCTGGTATTCGTCCACGGTGGCGCCGCCCACGCTCACTGGTGGACCCACATCGCCGCCCAGTTCGCCCGCGTCTACCGGATAGCGGCGATCGACATGTCGGGCCACGGCGACAGCGACAGGCGCGACAGGTACTCACTGGAGAGTTGGTGCGCCGAGATCGTCACGGTCGCCGAGGACGCCGACATGGCCGGCCCGCCTATCGTGATCGGCCACTCCATGGGTGGCTTCGTGGCCCTCGCCACGGCTGCCACGCGCGGTGACCAGATCGCCGGGGCGGTGATCCTGGACTCACCGGTGCGCAAGCCGGACCCGGAGATGGAGACCACCACCCGCAGCCAGTTCGCCAACCCCAAGGTGTACCCGGACAGGGAAGCCGCCATCGCCCGCTTCCGGACCGTGCCCGAACAGGTGCAATGTGAGCCCTACGTCATGGCCCACGTCGCAGCCAACTCCCTTACGGAGGTCGAAGGCGGCGTCACCTGGAAGTTCGACCCCCGCATCTTCCTGTCGCCACGCTCCACTGCCAACGAACTTCTCCGCCAGGTGACCTGTCGCATTGCCCTGTTCCGGGCCGAACACGGCCTCGTCACCGCCGACATCGGCGCCTACATGTACGAACAGCTGGGCCGGGTGGCGCCCGTCATCGAGATACCACTCGCCGGCCACCACATGATGCTGGACCAGCCACTGCTGGTTGTCACGGCCCTGCGGACCCTCCTCGCCGACTGGGAGCACTCGGTCCCCTTCGAGCGGGCCTGAAGGCCACACCCGGCCGCAGGACCGGGCACGAACGAACTGCGGTGCGCCCGCTACCGTGCGGCCCCATGACGATGCACCTGTTCGACACGGCCCGCGACGAGGTCGTTCCGTTCGAACCGGGCCCGACGGTCACCATGTACGTGTGCGGCATCACCCCCTATGACGCCACCCACCTGGGGCACGCCTTCACCTACCTGACCTTTGACCTGGTGATCAGGCGCCTCGAGGACCTGGGCCACGAGGTGCGCATGGTCCGCAACGTCACCGACGTCGACGACTCCATCCTTGGCAAGGCACGGGCGCTCGGCGTGGACTACCTGGAGCTGGCCGCCAGCGAGGTCGCCAGCTTCCACGAGGACCTCGCTGCACTCGACCTTCGACCCGCTGTCGCCGAACCCAGGGCCACCGAATCCATCCAGTCCATGCTCGACCTGATAGGCCGCCTCGAAGTGGCAGGACACACCTACACCGTCAAGGGAACAACCTTCTTCGACGTCTCCACCTGGGACGGGTTCGGGTCGGTGTCCGGCTACGACGAGTCCACCATGGTCGCCTACGCCGCCGAACGCGGCGCCGACCCCGACGACCCCCGCCTGCGGAACCCACTGGACTTCATCCTCTGGCAGGCCAGCGCCGACGACGAGCCGTATTGGGACTCGCCATTCGGCCCGGGCCGGCCCGGTTGGCATATCGAGTGCTCGGCAATGGCCATGGCCGAACTAGGGCAGACGATCGACATTCACGGAGGTGGCGACGACCTGGTGTTCCCCCACCACGAGTGCGAGGAAACCCAGAGCGGCGCCGCAAACGGTGCCCCCCTGGCACGCCACTGGATGCACGTTGCCATGGTCGCCTACGAGGGAATCAAGATGTCCAAGTCGCTCGGCAACCTGGTGTTCATCCGCAACCTGCGCCACCTCCACGATCCGAGGGCAATACGCCTGTCCCTCCTGGGCCACCACTACCGGGCCGGCTTTGAATGGTTCGACCACGACATAGACGACGGTGTCACCCGCCTCGACCGCCTGATCGCCGCGTCTGCCCGACCGACCGGGCCCGACCCGGCACCCACGCTTGCAACGATCAGGAACGCCCTCGACGACGACCTCAACACGGCCGCTGCACGCGATGCCCTCGACATGCTGGCCGGAGCCATCCTGGCCGGGGCCGGCAATGACCCAGCGTCGGCGGCGGGCCTGGCCGAAGCCGCCGGCCTGCTCGGCATCCGCCTCGATGAGAGTGTGCCCGAGTCCTGGGTGCGGACAACCTGATCTGCGGCAGGCACCCCCACTCCCGGGCCACCTTCCGCGTATCCTGACCCGGTGCTGCGCTTCACCGACAACCTCACCGGCGACAAGACCGAGTTCGTCCCCCGCGACCCCGGGAAGGCATCTGTCTACTGGTGTGGGCCGACCGTCTACGACCTGCCACATCTGGGCCATGCCCGCAGCACCCTGGCCTTTGACGTCCTGGTCCGCTACCTGCGCTGGTCCGGTTACGAGGTCTGCTCAGCGTCCAACATCACCGACATAGACGACAAGATCATCGCCAGGGCCGCTTCGGAGGGGTCTACCGAGCCCGAGTTGGCAGCCCGTTTCGAGAAGGCGTTCATCGACCAGATGGACCTCCTCAACATCGCCCACCCCGATCTACGCCCCCGGGCCACCGAGTACCTGGAGCAGATGATCGCGGTGGTTGCCGATCTGGTCGATAGGGAGATGGCCTACACGACCGACTCCGGCGTCTACTTCGCAGTTGACCGCCTGCCCGAGTACGGCGCCCTTGTCCACCGGTCTGTCGAGGACCTGCGCGAGGGGGCTGGTGCACGCGTCGACGTCGACGACGACAAGGCCGACCCCTTGGACTTCGCCCTCTGGAAGGCAGCCAAGGAGGGTGAGCCGTCCTGGGATTCACCGTGGGGGCCGGGTCGCCCCGGCTGGCACATCGAGTGTGTCGCAATGTCTCTCGACCTGTTGGGCGACGGCTTCGACATTCACGGTGGCGGCGACGACCTCATCTTCCCCCACCACGAGAACGAGCGTGCCGAGGCCCTCGGCTGCGGGCGTGCGTTCGCCAACCACTGGGTGCACAACGGCATGGTTCAGGTAGGCGGCGAGAAGATGTCCAAATCGTTGGGCAACTTCACCACCCTCGTTGACCTTCTTGAGGCCTGGGACCCAAGGGCCCTCCGGCTCCTGGTACTGCAGACCCACTACCGGCGCACCATGGAGATCGGGTCCGACACGCTCGACCAGGCGGCGGCTGCACTGGGACGCCTCGACACCTTCGCCGACCGGGCGGCACAGGCCGACCTCCCTGCATCCACACCGGACCACGCCGTCGTGGAGCGGTTCCGCTCGGCCATGGACGACGACCTTGGCACGCCTGCAGCGGTGGCGGTGCTCTTCGACGCCGTGCGAGACGCCAACAGGGCCATCGACATCGAGGACCACGCCGGCGCAGCCGCTCTTGCCTGTGCAGTGACGACCCTGGCGTCCGTGCTCGGCCTCGACCTGGGTTCCCGCGGGTCGACCACCCCTGACCCTGAGGCCACTGAGATCGACGGCCTTGTGGCAGACCGGAGCGCAGCAAAGGCTGCCGGTGAATACGCCGATGCCGACCGCATCCGCGACGTCCTCACCGCCCGCGGCATCCAACTGGAGGACAACCCTGCCGGCACCACCTGGCGCAGGGCCTGAGACCTCAGGACACCTCAACCAGCCAGGTACTCCTCGCGCAGCACGCGTCTCAGGGTCTTGCCGGCCACGTTCACCGGGAAGGCGTCGACGGCGTAGACCACGCCCACCTTCTGATAGCGGGCCTCGACCCGCTCGTTCACCCATGACATGACCTCGGCAGGGTCGACCGGCCCGTCGAGCACCACGGCCGCCACCGGCTGTTCACCCCACTGTGGGTGGGGCACGCCGAACACGGCCACATCCCGGACCGATGGGTGCGCCACGGCAAGCTCCTCGATGTCGCGGGGATAGACGTTGACGCCGCCCGAGATGATCATGTCCTTCTTGCGGTCCACCAGGTAGAGGTAGCCGTCCTCATCAAGTCGCCCAAGGTCCCCGCTGTGGAGCCAGCCATCACGGATCGCCTCGGCGGTCAGATCCGGGCGCTTGTAGTAGCCGGGCATCAGGACCGGGCCACGGCCAACGATCTCACCCACCTCGCCGACCGGTACGTCGTTGCCGTCGTCATCCACGATCCTCAGCTCGTAGAAAGGCGGAGGTACCCCGACCGACCCCAACTTGGAATGCGGCGCATCACGGTCTAGCACTGTGCAGAGACCCTCGGTCAGGCCGTAGAGCTCGTAGAACCGCTTCGGCATGCGACGCACGAGCTCCTCCTTGTGCTCCAGGTGCAGCGGCGCACCAACTGTCAGGACCATCTCGAGAGAGGGGATGTGGTCCTCGTCGAAGCGGGGATCGGCCAACAGGTGGATGATCTGGGAGGGCACCAACACCGCATGGGTCACGTCGTTGGCGATCATCACGTCGATCAGCTCCGCCGGATCGAATGCCTCCATGAGCACGAAGGTGCAACCCATGTACATGGCCGGCATGAGCGTCAGGAACGCCCCGTTGAACACGAGCGATCCCGAATGGACCGCAACGCTCTCAGGGTGGATCCGACAGCCGGTTGCGTGACCGGTTGCATACGCCTTGCGTATTCCGTGGGTGTGCACAATCCCCTTCGGCAGCCCGGTCGTACCGCTGGAGTAGATGATGTTGTAGAGGTCGTCGTCGGTCAGGTCGGCTGCACGAACCGGTTCGGGTGGCTCGACAGACGTGTCTGGATACCGGCGGTATCCATCCGCCTCTCCGTCAACCAGGAAGAACCGGTCCCCTGCCACGTTCACAAGCTCCGAGCGAACCGGTTCAAGGTGTTCGACCATGCGCCGCATCGTGACAACGGCCACGGCATCGGAGTCGTTGACCAGCGTTGTCAGGCCGCTACCGCGCAACATCGGGCTGAGCGGAACAACGACGAACCCGGCCTTGGCGGCTGCGTGGTACATCTCGAGCACCTCGAGGCAATTGTCGAGGATGAGGGCCACCTTGTCGCCCGCCCCCATGCCCTCATCCCTGAGCTGGTGGACGAGGCTGTCGACCCTGCGGCGCAACTCGGCCCAGGTGACCTGCTGTCCGTTGAAGACCAGGGCCGGGTGGTCGGGACGGTAGGCGGCGTGCCTGTCAAGCAGGGTGTTCAGGGGCATCAGGTCACCGACACGGTCCGGTCAGTTCCGGGGAACCTCGGACCAAGGGAGTTCCTTGTCGACCCGGACATCGCCGGGGAGGCCCAGGACCCGCTCGCCCAGGATGTTTCGCATCACCTCGGAGGTGCCGCCCTCGATGGTGTTGGCCCTGGCACGCAGGAAGGCGTACCTGATATGCGAGTCGGGACCGCGCAGGCCGTCGGGCCGCTTGCGCTCGTAGCCGGCCTCGTAGAGCATCCCGCCTGCGCCGATTACATCCATGCAGGTCTCGTAGATGTGCTGGTTCATCTCGGCAGACATCAACTTGGTGACAGATCCCTCAGGGCCGGGGTTCCCGCCGCGGCTGGCCTCTCTGGCCCGCCAGTTGGTCAGCCGCAGGGCCTCGGCCTGAACCCACAGGTCCGCAACCCGGTCCCTCAGGACCGCCGCTGTCACGGGATCCAGGCTGTCCCTTGTCTCGGTCCAGATGTTGACGAGGTCCTGGATGGGTCCCGAACCCTTCTTGGGCACACCGCCGCCGAGAGCCACCCTCTCGTTCATGAGCGTGGTCACGGCTGCGCCCCAGCCACCACCAACGTCACCGAAGACGTTGTCGTGGGGAATGCGGACGTCGGACAGGAACACCTCGTTGAACTCGGCCTCACCGGTGATCTGGTGCAGCGGCCTGACCTCGACGCCGGGCGATTCCATGTCAAGAAGGAAGTAGGTGAGGCCCTTGTGCTTGGGTTGGTCGGGGTTGGTTCGGGCCACGAGCATCCCCCACCGGGAGACATGGGCGAGGGTCGTCCAGACCTTCTGGCCGTTCACGATCCACTCGTCGCCGTCCCGTTCTGCGCGGGTTGACAGGCCGGCAACGTCGGAACCCGAGCCGGGCTCGCTGAACATCTGACACCAGATCTCCTCGCCGGTGAACATCGGCCGGAGCAGGCGCTGCTTTTGCTCATCGGTCGCATACGTGAGAACAACCGGACCGCCCATACCGATGCCGATCGGATTGATGAGCAGGTCGTTGTAGGTGACCCCGGCCGAACGCAGTTCAGAGTCGACAGCCGTCTGGAGGCGCCGGCTGGAGAGACCCAGCCCGCCGAGACCCTCTGGGAACTGGACCATGGCGAGGCCCCGGTCGAACTGGGCACCCCTGAACTCGAACTGGTCGACCTGATCGGGGGGCACGTCCTCGACCAGCTGCATTGCAAGGGCTCGGACCTCTGCTTCTGTCAGTTCGGGCATCTGCGGCTGCTCTCTGGTTCAGGGTCTGTGGGCCGACGGAAAACCTACCAAGAGGTCGTCGTCAGGAAGAATCCGGGACAACTCGACCGCAACGACCTCAGGACGGGTCGCGGAGTGCGTAGAGGTGCCCGTCACGTGATCCGACGTAGATGGTTCCGTCCCAGACCGCAGCCGACGACTCCACACAGACTCCCGTTGGAACCTCCCAGATCTGTGTTGGCACGGATCCGGCTTCGGAAAGGTCGAACGCACGCACTGTGCCGTTGCAGTCTCCTATCACCATCACATCGTCGACGATGGTGGGAGACGACCAGACAGGGCCGGGAATCTCCAGCCTCCAGCGCACCTCTCCGTCTGCACGCGAGATTCCGAGGACCTCGCCGTCGGCCGTCGGGACAACCACGAGGTCGCCGTAGATGGCCGGGGTGGCCCACACGCCGGTGCCGACCTTCGTGTGGGCCTCCACGGCCCAGACCAGCGGGTCGTCGGGCCTCGACGGATCCAGCTTCAGGATCTGGCCCAGTTCCAGCGAACGCACGGTTTCCCGCTCGTACTCGACCCCGACGTAGAGCATCCCGTCATCGTCGGGCACGAGCGTCGCGTCGACGTCGTCTCCCACCCAGAAACGGAACACACGCGTCGGTTCGACGCCATCGGCCAGGCCGGCGATGTCCCAGCCCTGCACCAGACCGCCGGAGTTGGCGAAGTAGAGGGTGTTCCCCACAATCAGGGGCGAGTTCTCAATCGAGACGTTGGAATCAACCTCGGCCAGGAGGTCGTCGTCCCAGCCTGCGACGTCCCACACCAGTTCCGGGTCTACAGCGACGTGGCCATCGTCGTCGTAGGAGCGGTTCAGGCGAACCACGTGGAAGCGGCTGTTCTCTCCGCCCTCGAAGAGGTGGTCATCGAGCACAAGGGGTGAGGCGTCCCAGTCGTTGTTCCACATTCTGGGTCCGGTGTCATCGGCGTCGAGCCCCCACAACTCGGTGGGCCTCACCCGGTCGATGGCCAGGATCCTCAGCCTGTCATCGCGTGAGCCCACGTACACGAGCGGGTATCCGTCGGGGTCCACGGTCACGGACCCCTTGATGATGTCAGCCGTGGCGAAGTCGGGAATGATCTTCTCGCCGGTTCCGCCGTCGAGGAAGTGGACCCTGGCGTCGAATGCCCCGAAGACGACCCAGGTGCGGCCCTGCCTCTCAAAGACCGCCGGTTGGCCGGTCCAACCCATGCCGCACCACTCCTGTTCCACCCCGGCGACGCTCGACATGGAACACATCTGTCCCTCTGTCGGAAAGCGCCAGGCCACGGCCGGGTCGGTTGGCACCGGGCCGGTGCCGTGCCACCGGCGCGTGGGGGAACCCCTGAAGGTCAACACTCCGGGCACGATGTCGCCCCAGGGATCACCCATCGATGCCGGATCAACCCATCCGTCGTAGGAGACCCGGGAAACGGGCGTAGCCACTGGGGCCAACGTGGGAGGCGGTGGGCTGGTGGTGGCCAGTAGCGGCGCGCTTGAAGAAGGTGACGGAAGTGTCGTGGTCGGGTGCAGCGTCGAGGTCGTAACCGTTGTCGGTGCAGCCGGCGGACCCGACTGGTCGGGCACTGTTGCCGTTGTGTCAACGGTCTCCACAGGCGGAGTTGTCGAAGTCGGCCAGACCAGCGTTGCTCCCAGCAGCAGGGTGAACAAGGCAACGCCAACCGCAGACAACACCCACCGGAATCTGGTCATGTCAGGCAGCCCGGTCCGGGCGCTCTGTCCGGCCGAGAGGTCGGTTCAGGCGATGTGTTCGGGCTCGTGGGGCCCGAGCGACAGTTGCTCGTCGTCGTACTCGTCGAGGTGCTCACGCTGGTCCCAGTCTGTGTCATCGGACGGGAACGCGTCGACCACCTCGGCATCGCCCCGGTCGCCGGCCGGAGACTCCGAGGTCGAAGGGTGACGGTCGACTCCGAGAAAGGCGCGGGCCAGCAACGGCATCTCGGCCGGCTCGGACACGTGGGGCTTCTCGGGTCTGGCCAGATCCAGGGGATGTACGGCGGCGTCGACCGACCGGACCTGTTGAGGAGCCCTGCCCGGCTCGTTGCCACGCTGAAGCGCTGTGACCGAGGCCTCCTGACGTGTGTCCTCACTACCCAGACCCGCCTCGGACTCTTCCGGAGGTGGCCGATCAGGAAATACCAGGAGGCTGGCATCGGAACGCTCATCGATCAGGGCCCAACCCCTGGGTGCACGCATGCGGTCCATGTGGACCGCACAGAGGACAACCCGACCCGGGCCATCGACCTCGGCGAGGTCGCGGATGGTGAAGCTGAGTTCGACTGCGTTCATCTCGACCAGCACGGAGGCAGAGCCCGTGCAGGCGGACCGCATACACAGGTGCCGCATGACCGAAACGGTAGTTCCGCGAACCCGACGGATCGGGGACACCCAGCGACCAGGCGGCGGTCCCTGCGACCTGACCGGTCACCTGATGTAGGCGCCTCCCGACACGGCAGCCTCCATCACGGCGGCAACGTCGACGACACGTGGGCCGTCCCGCCGCACCGTCAGCACCGCGTAGGTCCCATCCACCAGGTGGCGCTTGCGCTCGCCGTCGAAGGCCAACAGGACGGGTCCATCGATGCGGACCTCCTCACCAAGATCCAGTCGGCGAACCTCAGCAAGGCCCAGGTTGTCGAAGTGGCCGGGAGCGGTCGGCGCCCGCACGACAGTCGGACAGCCTTGCGCCGAACTGAACCGGAGTAGCAGCCCGGCATCATCTGATGACGACACCGGGTGCACCCGGCCACCGACGCCGGCGAAGCCGATCGACATCGGGTCCGCCCTGGTGAGAACCGCCAACACCAGCGTCTCCGGGTTGAACAGTTCGAACGAACCCACGTACGGGTCGTCGACAGCGACAGCGTCGATCAGGGCCATGTCGTTGAGCGGCTGTTCGGCACCGGGACCATCGACTGTGAGGCGTACCACCTTGGCGGGCAACGAGACCTCGTCGACGTCGCACACTCCGCAGGCCAGGTGTCCTGCGGCCGAGCCGGCGACCGTCGCCTCGACGAACACGGGAAAGGCGTTGTTGGTTCCCGTGGACACGGGGATCACGGGAATGTCCCGCCAGGCCCTCGCAGCTGCCCGGTTGGTTCCGTCGCCGCCCAGCACGACAACCACGGCGGCATCGCTCTCCCTCATGGCGGAGACAGCCGAAACGGTGTCCTCCTCGGTGAAGACCCTCGGCTCGTCCACCCAATCGAGGGTGATGCCCCGGATCGTCTCGGTGGCCCGCCGCACAATGCCGTGTGGGTCCTCCTGGACCACGAAGCGGTCCGCTCCCGCCTCCATCGCACCCAACACGACCCTGCGAACGACGTTGGCCTTGGCCTCGACGGTCACGTTGGCTGCTGCCGACACGGCCCGGCGCACGTCGGTACCCGCTCGCGGGTTTACGACAATTCCAATGGGGGCACATCCAGCCGGCACGGCCAACGACCGTACCGGCAGCCGCTGCTGGGCTCGCAGCGGGCCCGCAATAGGTTCACCGTCAGATGACCGACGACACCGACAGGCCTGACACCAGCCTTGGGGCACGGCGGGAAGCGCTCAGGCAGAGACCCGACTACCCGAGGCTCGTCCTGATAGTGGCCCTGTTCGGTGCTGCGGCCGGGAGCTACCCGGTCACCGTGCTCTCGGCATCGCTACCGACGATCGCACAGAGTCTCGGTACCAGCGACAACACGATTACGTGGGTAATCGCCGCACCGCTGTTGGCCTTTGCGTTGGCGACCCCGATCGCCGGAAAGATGGGTGACCTCCACGGCCACCGACGCATCTACCTCTCCGGCTTCATGGCCGGGTGCGTGCTGTCCTACGCAACCGCCCTGGCATGGGATGTGACGTCGCTCATCGTGCTCCGGACCCTCGCACAGACAGCGATCGCCGTTTCGGGACCATCGGCAATGGCCATGATCCTCTCCATCTACCCGAAGCGGGATCGGCCGCGTGCCCTCGGAATCTGGGCGGCCGTCGTGGCGCTCTCCCCCGCAATCGGTGTGGTCTCAGGAGGGCCGCTCATCGAATGGGTCGGTTGGAGGGCACTGTTCGTGGTGCAGGGCACAACGGTCGTCATCGCCCTCGTTGCGGCAATCCAGATCGTGCCGGAGACCCGGGCCCGCCCGGACACCCGCTTTGACATACCGGGATCGGTCCTCCTCGGTGTGGGTACGGCCAGCCTGCTCATCACCATCAACAGGGGTCTCAACTCGGGCTGGGACAGCCCCCTCGTCCTCATCTGTCTCGCCGTCTCGCCCATCGCCCTCATTGCCTTCGTCGGGGTCGAGCGACGCGTCGCCAACCCGTTGATCGCACCGCGGCTACTTAGACGACGAACGTTCATCCTCCCGATGGCCGCCCAGGCGGTCCTGCAGTCGGGCTACATGGGAGCCATGGTCATGGCACCGTTCCTGCTCGAGAGGCGATGGGGTTTTCGCCCAACGATCATCGGACTCCTGATGCTTCCGAGGCCCCTGGCTTTCGCCTTCTCGGCCAGAATCGGGGGAATCCACGACCCCCGCCACGGCGCCCGTCGAGTCGTGATGACAGGCATGTTCACCTTTGCCACGGCAATGGTTCTGGCTGGGATCGGGGCTCAGCAGCGATGGCTTCCCGTGTTCATCCTGGGCGCCGCGGTGGCCGGCGCCGGAAGCGGCTATATCCGTCCGGCCGTCGCCAACTCGGTGACGCTCGCAGCCGGCGACGACGACCTCGGCATAGCAGGTGGGTCGCTGAACATGCTCCAACAGATCGGTGCAGCCGTCGGCATCACCGTGCTGACCTCGCTGATGGGCGACTCGGTGAGCGGAACCAGGTTCCTCGTTCTTCACCTGTTGGCCGCCGCCACTGCCCTTGTGGCAGCCGGCCTGGCGTCACGGATGGACGACGGTCGACGTCAGGAGTAGTCGTAGAAGCCCCGGCCGGTCTTTCTGCCCAGATGGCCGCCGGCGACCATGCGCCGCAGCAGGGCCGGAGGGGCATATGCCGGATCGCCGTACTCGGCCTGGAGGGTTTCGCCCACGAGCAGCATCGTGTCAAGGCCGATCAGGTCGCTGAGGGTGAGAGGGCCCATCGGGTGGCCCGCACCCAGGGTCATGCCGGTGTCGATGTCCTCGGCGGTGGCATGACCGTCCTCGAACATGCGCATGGCGCCGAGCAGGTACGGCACGAGCAGCATGTTCACCACAAAGCCGGCCCGGTCCTTGGCTGCCACCACGGTCTTGCCGAGCACGTCGGTGGCAAAGGCAGTGACCTGTTCGGTCACGGAAGGATCGGTTCGCACTGAAGGAATTACCTCGACGAGTGCCATCACCGGCGCCGGGTTGAAGAAGTGGAGGCCCACCACGTGATCAGGCCGGTCCGTGGCCATGGCGATGTCGATGATCGGAATCGACGAGGTGTTGGTTGCAAGGATCGCATCAGGCGAGGTGACGATGGCATCCAGCTCGGCGAAGATCTCGGCCTTCAGGTCGAACGACTCGATGACAGCCTCCACGACAAGGTCACAGTCAGACAGGTCTGACAGTTCCGTGGTGAACGTGAGGTTGTCGAGGATCGCCTGATGGGTCGCCTCGTCGATCTTGCCGCGGTCGAGAGCCCGGCCGAGAGACCGCTCGATCCCGGATCGGCTCCTCTCCGCAGCCTCGGGGCTGACCTCGCGTACCACGGTCGCCAGGCCCGACCTGGCCGTGACCTCGGCGACGCCGCCGCCCATCTGTCCACCACCGACTATTCCAACTCGCTGGATTGCCACAGTTGCTCCCTCTGTTCGATCTTGGGGTCAGTCGCCGACGGTTACGGTCACCGACTCGATCACCACGTCGGTCAGCGGTCGGTCGCCGGGACCGGTGGCCACGTTCTGGATGGCATCGGCAACCTCGACGCCGGCTACCACCTGTCCGAACAGTGAGTAGCTGGGGGGCAGGCCCATGCCGCTGGCTCCGGTAACGATGAAGAACTGGCTGCCGTTGGTGTCTGGCCCGGCATTGGCCATTGCGAGGGATCCGATCTCGTAGCGCCCCGGTGCCGGGAGTTCGTCTTCGAACCTGTAGCCGGGTCCACCCCTGCCGGTTCCCTCAGGATCGCCACCCTGGACCATGAAGCCGTTGATCACCCGGTGGAACACGATGCTGTCGTAGTACCGGCAGCCTGCCAGGAACACGAAGTTGTTGACGGTCTTTGGCGCCCTCCTGGGATCCAGGTGGATCGTCATCGACCCCAGCGAGGTGACCATTTCGGCCGTGTACGTCTTGTCAGGGTCGATGGTCATCGGGGGCGGACCGTCAAAGGATGTTCGACGCTCTCCTGATGAGTCGGCTGCGGGCGTGTTGTCTGTCATTTGGGGTCTCCAGTCGGGTGGGGCACCGAAACGACAGGCCATCGCAACCGGCACTTCTGACATGGAAAGGCTACGGGCAGTTTCGGGGGGTCACCCCCGCGCGCGCGGGGTCTGGTTAGGGTGCCGCGCATGGCACCGGTGCCGAACCTGAGTCGACAAGGGGCCCTCCAGCCGACCACTCAACCGGGCCCTTCAACCGGGCCGGTGGTTCACCCGATGCTCTC
>JABHCN010000067.1 GCA_018673475.1 Actinomycetota bacterium
GCGGGTGCCATCTCGGGGTTGCTGGCCGACCCCGACGAGGCCTCCCGCATGGGTGAGGCCTGCCGCCAACGGGCCGCCACCATGACCTGGGCGGTGGCAGCCACAGCCACCGCCGACGTCTACCACCGGGTGCTGGCATCGTGAGCAGCCCCGCCCGAATCGCCCTCAACTTGTTGCACCTGGTGCCCGGTGGCGTGGGCGGCACCGAGGAGTACGTGGTCCGCACCCTGTCGGCCTTCGCCCGCCACGGGCCCGCCGACATCCACCCGGTGCTCTTCGTTCTCAACGGCATGCCCGAGGCCCACCCTGAACTGTGCGAGACGTTCGAGACCGTGGTCTGCCCGCTCGACGGCACCAACCGGCCCCTTCGCATTGCGGCCGAGTCGACCTGGCTGGCGAACCGCACCCAGGACTTCGCAGCCGTCCACCACCTCGGAGGCCGTCGCCCCGCAATCACCACAAGACCGGCGGTCGTAACCGTGCACGACCTGCAACCCCTCGACCACCCCGACTGGCTCAGCCCAGCCAAGCGTGCGTTCCTGGGCTGGTCCCTGCCACGCAGCCTCCGCACCGCAGACGTTGTCGTGGTGCTCTCCGAGATGGTCAGCCGCCAGGTCGTCAACCAGTTCGGTGTCGACCCCGAACGGGTCGTCGTGGTCCCGTGCGGAACCGACCACCGGGCCGACTCGCCCGCCCAACCCGGCCGGGCGCCCGTCATCATCTACCCGGCGGTCACGCACCCCCACAAGAACCACGCCACCCTCATCGAGGCCTTCGCACGCGTCGCCGGCCGCCACCCCGATGCCAGCCTCGTCTTCACCGGAGCCCCCGGCCCAGCCGACGCCGAGGTGCGCGCCGCAGCCGAAGCCAGCGGAATCGGCTCCCGCATCACCTTCACCGGGCGCATCCCCGCAGCCGACCTGGCCTCGCTCATGGCCGGCGCCACCGTCATGGCCTACCCGTCGCGCTACGAGGGCTTCGGCATCCCCGTGCTCGAGGCCATGGCCGCAGGCGTGCCCGCCGTGGTGGCCGCTGGAACCGCAGCGGCCGACCTGGCCACCAGCGCCGGCGTGGTCCTCGAGCCGGACGACGTGGCCGGCTGGGCCGAAGAGATCGACCTGCTCATCGCCGACCCCGGCTACCGCAGCCAGGTGGCCCGGTCGGGTCTGGTGCGGGCCTCGAACTACACGTGGGAGGCCTCGGCAAGGCAGCTGGAGAAGGCCTGGCGTATCGCCCTGGAGGTTCCCGCCTCCGGCCCCGAAGCCAACGATGCCGCCTGAGCACCGTGCGCCTCCTCGTAGTCACACCCCACTTCCAACCCGACACGGCCCCCACCGGTGACGTCGTCGCCATGGTGGTCGATGCCCTCGGCCAGATGGGCCACGAGACCCACGTGGTCACCTCGCTGCCCTGGTACGAGCACCACGCCGTGGCAGACGGCTGGCAGGGCAGCCCCTGGCGCACCGGCCGCCACGGGCACGGCACCATCACCCGCCTCCACCCGTTCCCGACCGACAAGACCAGCCTCGTCGCCCGCTCGCTGGGCTACCTCGGCTTCAGCACCATGGCCGCCGGAGCCGCCGTCGGCGCCAAGGGGCCCTTTGACGCCGTGCTGGCTCTCTCGCCTCCGCTCACCCTGGCAGTTGCCGGATGGCTGGCCGCCGAGCGGCACCGCTGCCCGCTCATCCTCGACATCCAGGACGTCTTCCCCGACGTCGCCATCGAGGTCGGCGCCATCACCTCGCCACCGCTCAAGGACCTGTTCCGGCACCTGGAGCGCTTCTGCTACGGCAGGGCCGCAGCCGTGCGGGTCCTCTCAGACGACCTGGCAGCCAACGTGGAGGCCAAGGTCGCACGCATGAGGCGCCCGCCCCGCATCGAGGTCATACCCAACCCGGTCGACACCACGGCCCCCACGCCCACCGGCACCGACACCGCCTACCGTCACGAGTTGGGGCTGGGTGACGCAACCGTGTTCATGTACGCAGGCAACCTGGGCCACTCCCAGTCACTGGACCTCGTCATAGAGGGTGCCCGACGCCACGCCCACCGCAGCGACATCGCATACCTGGTCAACGGCGGCGGGGTCATGGCCGACCACATGGCCCGGGCCGCAGCCGACCTGCCCAACCTGACCGTCGTGGGCTACCAGCCCCCCGAACGCGTACCCGAGGTGCTGGCCACGGCCGACGTGCACCTCGTCCTGCTCAAGGCCGGTCTTGGCTCCTCCAGCGTGCCCTCCAAGGCATTCTCGGCCCTCGCTGCAGGCCGCCCGCTGATTGCCTCCATCGACCCCGGAACCGAGGTGGCCAAAGTCGTCGCCGAGGCCGGAGCCGGACTGGCCGTACCGCCCGAGGACCCCGACGCATTCGTGACAGCAGTCGAGCGCCTCGCCGACGACCCCGACACCCGGCACTCGATGGGGGAGTCCGGTGCAGCCTGGATCAGCCAGCGGCGCTCGCCGGCGGCCGTGGCAGCGGCCTTCACTGCCCTTGCAGAGGACCTGACGGCCGGATAGTCCGGTTGGCCCCACGGGACCCATCCGGCCCGCATAATCGCTTCCAGCCACCGGTAGCGTGTTGGCCCTATGGCACGAGGAGATTCACGCAGCAAGGTCGCGCGCGCAGCCAAGGCCGGTTCGTCCGGCGGCAGCGGCGAGCCCCGCAGGTACGGCTTCCCGGCCGCAGTCACCATCGTCGTGGTGCTCGGCGTACTCCTCGTGGGCTGGGCCCGCGAGAACCGCGAGGCCACCTCGGCCCCACGCGTGGGCGACCACTGGCACTCCATCTACGACATCTACGTCTGCAATGCCCCCGATGCCGGCACCTGGCGGGCCAAGGTCCTCAACGAGAACGATCCCAACGGCATCCACACCCACGGCGACGGCCTCATCCACATCCACCCCTTCAACTCCCTCGCATCGGGCGACGACGCCACAATGGGTGAGTTCTTCTCGTCCTTCGGCGCCATCGACGACACCTCCATCACCCTCGACACGGGCGAGGTCATCACCGAGGGCTTCGACTGCGGAGGCCAGCCGGCCGTGCTCAAGGTGGCCCGTTACGACACCCAGGACCGCGACCGCGACCCCGAGGTCTTCACCGAGGGCCTGGCGGACATCAGGTTCATGAAGGACCTCGAGGCCTTCACGATTGCCTTCCTGCCCGCCGACGAGGTGCCGCCCATTTCGCGGCCCGAGCGCTTCACCTTCCTCGAGTCGGTCGACCCCAGGGCGATTGAGTCCGAGGTGCCGTTTGTTGATGCACCCGCCGAGGCCGACAACACCGAAGAGGCACCCACCACCTCGACGGACGGCTAGGGACCTTCCCTAGAGGGGGTCACACCGTGAGGGCAATAGTGCTGGTCGGCGGACACGGCACCCGCCTCCGGCCACTCACCAACGACGTTCCCAAGGCCATGCTCCCCATCGGGGGCGTACCCATGATCGAACGCATGGTCGGCCACCTCGCCGGCCACGGCGTCACCGAGGTGGTGCTCTCCCTGGGCTTCATGCCCGACGCCTTCGCCGCGGGGTACCCCGACGGCACCTGCGCCGGAATTCCCCTGCACTACGCCGTCGAACCCGAGCCACTCGACACGGCCGGAGCCATCGCCTTCGCCGCCGCCCACGCCGGCATCGACCCCAACTCCCACGACAGCTTCCTCGTGCAGAACGGCGACATCCTCACAGACCTCGACGTCGGTGCACTCGTGGCCAGCCACCGTGAGGCCGGTGCCGAGGCCACCATCGCACTCACAGCAGTTGACGACCCCTCGCGCTACGGCGTCGTCGCCACCGATGGAACCGGCAGGGTGCTGGGATTCGTGGAGAAGCCGGCCCCCGGTGAGGCACCCTCCAACCTGGTCAACGCCGGCACCTATGTGCTCGAACCCTCTGTGTTGCGGCGTATCACCCCAGGCGTGCGGGTATCCGTCGAGCGCCAGGTGTTCCCCGAAATCGCCACCGACGGAACCCTCTACGCCATGGCCGCCGAGGCCTCCTGGATCGACGCCGGCACCCCGGCCACCTACCTGCAGGCCAACCTGGAGACGCTGGCGGACCCATCCGGCTCCGTGGTCGACGAAAGCGCCCAGGTGGCTGCCAGCGCCGTCGTGGAACGCTCCGTCGTGCTGGCAGGTGCCTCGATAGGGGAGAATGTGGTCGTGCAGGATTCGATCATCGGCCCCGGGGCCACCGTTGGGGCCTCGGCCCACGTGACCGCCCACTCGGTGCTCGGAACCGACGCCGTCGTCGCCGAGGGCGAACACCTCACCGGCCAGTGCCGCCCCGAGGTGGCCTGACATGTCCGTCCTCGTAACCGGAGGCGCAGGCTTCATCGGCTCGGCCCTCGTGGACCTGCTCGTCGCCGGGGGCCACGAGGTGGTCGTGGTTGATGATCTCTCAACCGGCAGCGAGGCCAACCTTGCCGGTGCCATGGCCACGGGGCTGGTCCGCCTCGAGGTCTGCGACATCCGCCGGCCCGAGGTCTCAGACCTGATCGCCGAGGCGTCACCAGAGGTGGTCATGCACCTCGCCGCCCAGGCCGACGTGCAGGCCTCGATCGACGACCCGGTGAACGACGCCGAGGTGAACGTGATCGGAACCATCAGGGTTCTGGACGGTGCCCGAAGGGCCGGCACCCGCAAGGTCGTGCTGGCCACCAGCGGTGGAACCCTCTACGGAGCCCCCGACCCGTCGCGCCTGCCCTACACAGAGGCTGAGCCCCACGCCCCCATGTCGCCCTACGGGCTCTCCAAGAAGGCAGCCGGCGACTACCTGGCCGCCTACGGGCCGCTTCACGGCATCGCCCACACGACCCTGGCGCTCGCCAACGTCTACGGACCCCGCCAGGACCCCCACGGCGAAGCCGGCGTGGTCGCAATCTTCGCCCGCAGCCTCCTGGAAGGCGAGCCCTGCACCGTGTACGGCGACGGCAACCAGACCCGTGACTTCGTCCACGTGGCCGACGTGGCCCGGGCATTCGTGGCTGCCATGGACGCCGCCGACGGCCTGCTGCTCAACATCGGCACCGGTATCGAGACCACCGTCAACGACCTCTACTCGGCAATGGCCTCGGCCGCCGACGGTGCCGCGGAACCCCAGCGTGCGCAGGAAAGACCGGGTGAGGTCAGGCGCTCGGCGCTGGATGCATCCGCAGCAGCAGCGGCCCTCGGGTGGGAGCCCTCACTGGGCCTCGCCGACGGCGTGGCTGACACCCTTGCGTGGTTCGACAGGGGCTGACCCGGTCACCTACCCTCGGTTCCATGAGGCGCCCGAGGTTCGGGACGGCACTCGTCCCGCTGCTGGTACTGGCGGTCGCCTGCGGTTCAACCCAGACAGCTGAACCCGCTGCCACAACGGCTACGGCAACGACGAGCACGGCTGCACCAGCAACGACCGCGGCTTCGGCAACTACGGTGGTGCCCGCCACCACGGTTGCGCCAGCAACGACGACCACGGCTGCCCCTGCGACGACTGCGGCTTCGGCAACTACGGCGGCGCCCATGACCACGGCTGCCCCTGCGACGACTGCGGCTTCGGCAACTACGGCGGTTACCACGACCACGGCAGCCCCCTACGACAATGCTCCCTACCTGACTGCAATCGAGGGCTTTGTGGCCACCAACTCCGACTGGAATGCGGCCCCTGTAATCGGAACCTGCATGGCTGCCAGCGCCGACCAGCTTCCCGAACCGTCCAGGGACCTGGTGGCCTCCGACGGCCTTATGGATTCCCTGGGGCAGATGGGTTCACTCGGACCGTCGGCCTCAACCTTCTACTCGATCTGGAACGGCTGTATCGCCGAGGGCGAGCAAGCGACCGCCAGCGGATCCTCGAGATCGTCATCCTCTCAGGCTCCGTGCCCCGGCTCGCTCAGCACCCTCCCGGTCGACAGGTCCAAGATCATGGGCGTGGTGCCGTTGGGCCACCTGGCACCACCCAGTCATACCCAGTCGACTGACCACGTCTACTTCCTACTGTCCGGCTACGAAACCCAACAGGCTCAGAGCGTGGACGTCGTTGCTCCCGCCACCGGCAGCGTGGTCAAGCTGGCCAGCTACACCAGCGAGTACACGGGGTCCACGTTCACCGACTGGCAGGTCGAGATCAGCAACTGTGCCAACGGGTCGATCCGCTTCGGGCACATTTCCACTATCTCGCCTGACCTGCAGGCGCTTACCACCGGCCCGGCCAGGTCCTGCAACACCTACGGATACACCGGCTACATGCACACCGAGTGCATCTGGATGGGCCAGTCGGTCGACCTTGCAGTATCAGCAGGTGACTTTCTCGGGACCGCTGCGGGCCTGGGCACTCCCAACACCCAACTGGACCTTTGGGCCTACGACTGGGGAGGCGACCTGGCGCCCGCAATCGACCAGAGCGCCCAGCCAGAGAGCATCCTGCGGGCCGCCTGCCCGCTTGACTGGTTCGCAGACGACCTGCGCACGGAGCTCTACGGGATGCGCATGGAGTCCAACGGAATACGCTCTGACGAGGCCACCGGCTGCGGCAAGGTACTCCAGGACGTGCCCGGCACCGCCAAGGGCTTCTGGTACGCCACCGTTCCTGTCGACGGGAAGTGGTTGGACCACCTGGCACTGGTCGACACCAACACCCGCAGTGACCATCAGGCCATCTCGGTTGCATCCCTGGTGGCCAATGCCGGGTACTGGATCTTCTACAAGCAGTCATCAGGAACGACCAACCGCGACTTCGCCCAGGTCACCGCCGGGTCCGGCATCCACTGCTACGACACCTTCACCGCCGACTCTAACGGCCCCGGCGAGGGAGGGCCCGACCACTTCCTTATCGAGGTCGTCGACGACGACACCCTGCGCATCGAGCACAAGTCGGGCAACTGCAGCGGGTCGGAGGCCTTCACGAGCCCCCACACCTACTCCCGCTACCAGCTGTAGTCAGCGGCCCCTACCTGAAGAGGTCTTCGGCGGGGCTCCTCACCACGTCTTCGACCACGCTGCCGTCACCGAACCACGACGGGTCCACGCCACGCACCACAGCAACCGGCACACCGGCGGCCTTGCCCATCACCAGCTCGGCCGCGGCAGCTATCTCGTCAACGACGGCCACCTCTGTCACCATCAACTCGCGCCCCAGGGCGTCGCTGGTTCCCCGCAGGTCCACGATCGGGCGCAGGCCCGCACAGCCGATGGCCACGTCGGCCACGCCCCGTCGCCACGGCCGCCCGAACGTGTCGCTGACAATGACGGCCACGTCAAGGCCCAGGCGGTGACGCAGCGCATCACGGATGCGGCGGGCCGACCGGTCTGAATCCACCGGCAACAGTGCAGCCCGGCCGTCAGGCACGTTGGAGAGGTCCACCCCGGCGTTGGCACACACGAAGCCGTGGCTGGTCTCGGCAATCACCAGGTCGCCACGGCGGCGCAGCACCCGAACCGACTCGGCCTCGACGATCGGCTTGTGGCCCAACTCGGGGTCCACATCCACCAGACGGTCCTCGGCCTTTGAGACCACCTTCTGTGTCACAACCAGCACGTCGCCGTCGACCAGATCGGCAGCCTCGGCGATCATGCCCGCCAGGTCGTCGCCGGCGCACACCTCGGGCAGGCCGGTCACCGGAATCACCCGGATCTCACCGCTCACGAGGCCGCCCCCAGAACCGTGCGGGCCAGCTCGGCCGCCACCTCGGGTGACGACATGACCGTGTCGGTCACCACACACGCCATGCCCTCGGTCTCGACGGCCCCGGCCAGGTCGGCATCGGCCGAGTCGATCACCAGGCACGAGGCGATGTCGCGGTAGATCCGGGCCACGCCCACGACCGAGGCCTCATGGCCCAACTCGCGCATCAGGCGGTCGGCCGGCCCCTTCAGTGCAGCCCCGGCGATGATCGGCGAGACGGCCACCGTTCGATCCCGCCTGGCCCTGATGGCGTCGGCAATGCCGGGCACTGCCAGCAGCGGCCCGATGGACACGATCGGGTTGGAAGGCGCCACCACGACCACGTCGGCCCCGCCGATCGCGTCTAGCACCCCCGGCCCCGGAAGCGAACTCTCGGCGCCGGCGAAGCGCACCGACGAGACAGGAACGGCGTGTCGCAGCCGCACGAAGTACTCCTGGAAGCCCACCTCGTCGCTACCGCCCCCGGAACCGTCGGCCAGCGTCATCATCGTGGCAACCCGGTCCTCGGTCATCGGCAGCAGCGTCGGCTCCAACCCCCAGCCGGAGCTGATCCCGGCGGTGATCTCGGCCAGACCCACACCCGCGGCCAGGTTGCCGGTGCGGTAGAGGTGGGTGCCCAGGTCAACGTCGCCCAGGTTGAACCAGGTCTCACCCCCGTAGCGGCCGAGCGATCCCATCGCCTGCCAGGTCTCGCCTGCAAGGCCCCAACCGGTCTCGGGGTTGTCGGCCCCGGCAAGGGTGTAGGTGACGGTGTCGAGGTCTGGGGAGATGTGCAGCCCGTGCATGACCACGTCGTCGCCGGTGTTCACCACGGCTGTCACCTCAGCCGGAGGCACCACCTGCACGATGCCCGCCAGCAGCCGGGCGGCACCGACCCCGCCGGCCAGCACGGTTATCAACGCAGGCTCCTCACCCCGGAGGCCGGGGCGCACCCTCGAGGAGGGCCAGGTCGGCGTCGACCATCATCTCCACAAGGTCGGCGAACCCGGTCCGGGGCTTCCAGCCCAGGTGCTCGGCGGCCTTTGAGGAGTCGCCCACCAGCAGGTCCACCTCGGCGGGGCGCAGGAAGGCCTCGTCGACCACCACGTGATCCTCCCAGTTCAGGTTCAGGCGACCGAAGGCCAACTCGCAGAACTCCCTCACCGAATGGGTCTCGCCGGTGCACACCACAAAGTCGTCGGGCTCATCAAGTTGCAGCATCAGCCACATGGCCTCCACATAGTCGCCGGCAAAGCCCCAGTCGCGCTTGGCGTCCAGGTTGCCGAGCCGCAGCTCGTCGGCCAGGCCGAGGGCGATCGAGGCCGCACCGTGGGTGATCTTGCGGGTGACGAACTCGAGGCCACGGCGTGGGCTCTCGTGGTTGAACAAGATCCCCGACGAGGCGTGCAGGTCGTAGCTCTCGCGGTAGTTGATGGTGATCCAGTGGCCGTAGACCTTGGCCACCCCGTACGGGCTGCGCGGGTGGAACGGCGTGTCCTCGGTCTGGGGAACCTGGCGGGCATGGCCGAACATCTCGCTCGAGCTGGCCTGGTAGTAGCGGATGGAGGGGTCGACCAGGCGGATGGCGTCGAGTAGCCGGGTCACGCCCAGGGCAGTCGTCTCACCGGTGAGCACCGGTTGCCCGAACGAGGTGTGGACGAACGACTGGGCGGCCAGGTTGTAGACCTCGTCGGGCCGGTGGGTCGCCAGCACGTCGATCATCGAGGCCTGGTCCAGCAGGTCTCCGGGGACGAACTCGACGCTGTCGGCCAGGTGGGCCACCCGCTCTGTGTTGACCGTGGAACTGCGTCGCACCATGCCGACCACGTCGTAGCCCTTGTCCAGCAGCAGCTCAGCCAGGTACGAGCCGTCCTGGCCGGTTATGCCCGTGATCAGTGCCCGCTTCGCCATGGCCCCCATTGTGCCGGTCAATCCCCGTCGGGAGGCACCCGGCCCGACGACGGCGCCCGCGTGCGCCAGTCGGCCATCACGTCGGCAAGGGTCTCAGACAGGTCGCAACGGGGTTCCCAGCCGGTGTCGGTGCGCAGCGCCGTCGGGTCTCCACACAGCTCGGGAACCTCGACAGGTCGAAACAGCTCCGGGTCCGGAACGAGGCGCATCGGCCGCGTGGCCAGTGCCACCAGGTGTTCAGCCACCTCCGAGATAGGCACAGCCATGCCTGAACACACGTTGTAGGCGGCGCCAGCCCGACCGTCCACGGCGAGCATCCGGTAGGCCCGAACAACGTCTCGTACATCGGTGAAGTCGCGCAGCGGGGTCAGGTCGCCCACCGGCACCTCGTCGTCTCCCGAGAATTCGTTGGCCACGATCCGTGAGGCGATGGCAGGGCACACGAACCTGTCGCTCTGGCCCGGACCCAGGTGGTTGAACGACCTGGCCCGCACGACGTCCTGTCCGAACCCCAGGTGGGCCTGTTCGGCAACCATGTCTGCGGCCGCCTTGGAGGCCGCATAGGGCGACACCGGCCGCAACGGCGCCGACTCGTCGACCGGCAGGTCGCTCGGGTCGACCACGCCGTAGACGTCGGCGCTGGTCACGGTCACCACCCGGTCCACGCCGGCCTCCCGGGCCGCAGCCAACACGTTGAAGGTGCCCTCCACGTTCACCCGCAGGGTCTCGACGGGGGCCTTCCAGGACCTGCCCACGTCGGCCTGTCCGGCCAGGTGGAACACAACCTCTGGCGAAGCCTCGGCCACCAGGGCGACCATGGCGTCGGCGTCCAGCACATCGGGTCCGCCGTGGGAGCGGTCCGTCTCGACCACCTCGTCACCGCTGTCGCAGAGGTGGGCCACGAGGTAGCACCCCACGAAGCCGGCGGCCCCCGTGACCAGAACCCTCACAGGGTCACCCATCCACCGTCGGAGTCGAGGCACCGGGTCCCGACGTCATGTCCTTGCACGGGCGCACCATAGACCCTCCCATCGGCGGCGATGCTGCCTGACGGGAGGGTCCGCAGGGCTAGGGTCCGTTCACCGTGGACGCCGCCGAGACACAGGGCCCCAGGGGAGCGCCCGCCCCGCCCCAGCAGTCGCCGGCCCCCCCTGCGCCGCCGCCCCCTCCCACGCCGCTCGTCAGCCTGGTGCTCGTGGCCCACGACCCGGGCGAGTGGTTCGACGACGTGCTGGCCGGCCTCGCAGCCCAGGACCACCGCCTCCTGGACGTGGTGGTTGTAGACGCCGGCCGCAAGGCGGGTCTGTCCGACCGGGTGCTCAACGTGTTGCCCGATGCCCGCACCGTCGAGGCACCCGGGTCACCCGGCTTCGGAGCGGCAGCCAACAGGGCCGTCGTCGGCGCCTCAGACGGCCAGGCCGACGGCGGTACCGGCCCCAACCGGATACCCAGCTACCACCTGTTCATGCACGACGACGTGGTGCTCGACGGCACGGCCGTGCGGCGCATGGTCGAGCGCGCCGTGGCGGCCAACGCCGGGGTGGTCGGCCCCAAGGTCCTCGTGGGAACCGACGGCCGCATCCTCCACGACATGGGCTCAACCGTCGACCGCTACGGGTCGCCGGTGCCCCGCCTGCACCCAGGCGAGGTCGACCAGGGCCAGTACGACGCCACGCCGGACGTGTTCGCCGTTGCCGAGGCCGCCCTGCTCGTACGCACCGACCTGTTCGCCGCCGTCGGGGGCTTTGACCCCGAGATCCGCTTCCTCGACGGACACATCGACCTCTGCTGGAGGGCACGCCTGGCCGGCGCCACGGTCACAACGGCCCCCACCGCCGTCGGGCGCACCGTCAGCAGAGACGCCTCGGCGAGGCGCGGCACCAACCCGGTCATCCTGCGCCCCAGGCACCGGCTGCGAATGTCGCTCACCAACCAGGCAGCCGGCAGGTCGGCGACGGTCGTGGCCGAGCTGGCTGCAGCCACCGTCCTGGGCGTCGCATACGGCCTCCTGACAGGCCGCTTCCGCCACGTCTGGGGACTGGTCAGCGCATGGCCCTGGAACCTCGGACGCCACTCCGGAGTCCGCAACAGGCGCCGCATAATCGCCAGGCACCGACGGGTCGACCCTGCCCGCGTGGTGGCCGGCCCCGACATGCCCCACCACGCCATCAGGCGGGCCGTAACCGGCCGCGCCCCCTACGGCACCGGCGACGAGGCACCCGGCAACATCGCATTCCACAACATCTGGAGTGCCCTGCTCGGGCCCGGCGGCATCGCCCTCATGGCCAGCGCAGCCGTCCTGGGCTTCGGCTCACGCCACCTGCTCACCCGTGGCCTCCCGGCCGTGGGCCGACTACAGGCCCTACCCGCCGACCCCATGGACCTGGTGCGCTCCTGGTGGCACGGCTGGCGGCCCACCGGAACCGGCGTGGCCACGACAGGCCCCGACGCCCTGGCGCTCCTGGGGGTTGTCGCGCGTCTGATGCCCGGCAGCGACAACCTGATCTGGACCGCCGTCGTTCTCGCAGCACTACCGGTCGGGGCCCTCGGAGTCTGGCGCCTCGTGCGGCCCGTAGGTGGCGGCAGGTCACGCGCTGCAGCCGTGCTCACCTACCTGGCAGTTCCCCTTCCCTACGACGCACTCCGCGAGGGCCGCCTCGCCCCCCTGGCCGTCTACGCATCGCTGCCATGGATCGCCCACCGCCTGGCCGAGGCCCAGGGCGTCGTTCCCTACGGCCACCGCGGAGGCGACCCGGGCCCGGGAACCCGTATCCGCAACATGGGTTCCGACATCCTCCTCACCGGCCTCGTCGTTGCAGCCGCCATCGCCATCGACCCCACGGTCGTGGTGGTCCTTCCCGTGCTGGTTGGCGGCCTCGTCGTGGGAAGCCTCCTGGCAGGCAGCGTCGCCGGCCTCACGAGGCTGGTTACCGTCGCCGCCGGCGGAGCGGTCGTGGCGGCCATTGTCCAACTGCCGCTGCTGTTCAACCTGGTCGACAACCATCCCCTCGACTCCCTGGCCGTACCCACCACCTGGCCGAGGGGCAGCCTCGGCACGGCAGCCATGTTCACCCTCGACACCGGTTCCCCCCTCGGGGGTCCCTCATGGGCCGGCACCTTCGGAATCGACCGCATCGGCTGGACCGTTCTCGTCGTACCGGCCCTGGCCCTCGTAACCGCCACCGGATGGCGCCTGGCAATCAGCATCCGTGCAGCATTCGTGGTGGCCGGCGGCTTCGCCTCGGTCTGGCTGGTGGACCAGGGATGGTGGCAGGGCCCGACCCTGCCCCCCGAACTGCTGCTTGTTCCCGTCGCCCTGGGCCTGGCATGGGCTGCTGCAGCAGCAGTGGCCGACATGGGCACCACCAGCTCCATGCCCCGCCGCGGCCCCAGCTGGAGAAACGCCCTACCCGCCGTCGCCGGCCTGGCCCTGGCACTCACCGTGCTGCCCGTGGTCGTCGGTTCCCTGGGGGGCCGCCTCGGCATGCCCGAAGCCGACCTTCCCTCAGCCCTTCCGTTCATCGCCGAACCCCGTGCGGGCATAGGCGAAACCACCAGAGGTGGCGACGGCAGGGTGCTGTGGGTCGGCGAACCAACGATCCTCCCCGCAGTAGGTGTGCCGCTGTCTGACGACCCACTCTCTGGTGAGGTTGCGGTGGCGGTCACCGACGGGAGCCCCGACCTGCTCGACCAGTGGCCCTACGACCTGACAGGCGCCCCTGGTGTCGCCGAGATCAGGGACGCCCTGGCCGAGGCCCTGGCCGGCCGAACAAGCCGCCTCGGAGCCGCAATCGGAGCCTGGGGGGTCGACCACGTCGTGCTCGTCGAGCGCTCCGCACCCGCACCCCACGAGGCGATAGAGGCGCCCCTGCCACCCACCTACGCGGCGGCCATCACACGTCAACTCGACATGGCACGCGTCGAGGGCCTCAACAGCGCCGTGACCATCTTCGAAAACATCGCCACCCGACCGGTCCACGCCGTGGTGCGAGACCGGACAGGCCGCGTAGTACCGGCCGCCGTCACGCCCCTGGCCTACGACCGCCTCCAGGTGCAGGCATCAGCCGACGGCGCCTACCGCTGGATCCTCGGCCCGGAGGGGTCCTGGTCGTTCAGCGTCGACGGCATCACCAGGCCGCTCGTACCCGCCGGCGAGGCCGGAGGCGTACCGGGCCGGCCATCGGTGAGGGTGGCGTCAGGAACCATCGGCGAGCTCGTGCATGACGGCGCATCGTCAAGGTCCCGGCGCCTCCTGCAGGTTGCAGCACTCTGCGGGGTCCTGCTCCTGGCCAGCTGGCTCCGCACCGACCCTGAACCGGAGTGGCCATGAGCGCCATGAACGCCGTGCGGTATCCGGCACTGGTGGTGCTGGCGGCCATGGTCGTAGGGGCAACCCTGTTCGCCAGCCCTCCCGAGCCGGTAGGCAGGGCCACCCTGCTGCCACCGGTGCACGCAGCGCTCTCCACCACGCCCGACTCCGGCGACCTCTGGTTCTGCATGGGGCCCACCGCCGACATGGACGGAATCGCCGAGCGCATCGTGACCCTCACCAGCATCTCCGACGAGCCGACAATCGGACGGGTCACCGTAAACGGCGACAACGGAGCCGAGGTGGAGCGGGCCTTCCAGCTTGAACCCGGAAGGAACATGGAGATCAGGCCAGGCCCATTTGTGCCCGGGGCCTTCTTTGCCGGAGTCACCGTCGAGGTTCCAGGTGGAAGGGTGCTGGTCGAACAACGCATCACCGGCGGCGCCACCGGAGACGGGGCCGGCGACAGGCCCGCACCCGGCATAGGCACCGGGGTCGACGAGGCACCCTGCGGCACGATCACGTCAGCCTCGTGGCAGGTGCCGTGGGCAACCACTGCCGAACCCGGCAACACGGCGGCGCTGCTCGTCTACAACCCGTTCCGGGCACCGGCCGTCGCCAACCTGCGTTTCATCGGCGACCTGGGCCGTCGCGAGACCCTCGACACGAGGGGAGTGGTCGTGGCCGGCCGCTCCCTCGCCGTATTCGACCTGAACGACCTGATTCCGGACTCGGCGGTGGTGTCGGCAAGCGTCGACGCCAGGGTCGGCCAGCTCGTCGTCGCACGCCTCCAGATCGCCGACCTGCCTGCCTCTGACACCGGAGGCACCCGGGGCAGCACCGGCCTGGCCGTCACACCCGGCCTGCCCGAGACCTCAGACCGCCTGTTCCTGCCCGGCGTATCCCGGGACTGGGGCATCACCTCATCGGTTGTCGTGATGAACCCGGGCGAGGACACCACCGAACTCGAGGTGCTCGTGAGGCCCGAGGCCATCGGCACCTTCGTCGAGCCATGGCGGGTGACCCTCAGGGGTCGCCAGCGCCAGGTGGTCGACCTCGGCTCTGGCCGCATCGCCGACGCCGGACGCTTCGGAGTCGAGGTCCGCTCCCTCGACGGCGCACCCCTCGCCGCATCACTCGTCAGCCGTCCCGAGGGCGGCACGACAGCTGCCGGCCTCGTCGTGCTCCCGGCCGTGGGTGCCGCCGCCACCGACTGGATCGTGCACCTCACCGGACCAGCCGACCAGGCGGTCCTCGTGGTCTCCAACCCGGGCGAGACAACGATCGCCACCGTGCGCCTCTCGCTGCTGGGTGCCGCATGGCCCTCAGACACCCCCGACCTCTACGAGATCGACCCCGCCGGCCACATAGAGGTGGAGCTCGGAGCCGCCATCGCCGCCGAGGCCACGGTCCTCGTGGACTCAACCGTGCCCGTGCTGTCGGTCATGCGGCGTGTCGACCCTGCAGGCCGGTCGTCGTCGTTCGGAATGGCCATTGCCGGAACCCAGGCCCGCCCCTCCTCGTAGACCGGGTCCAGGCACCCGACCAGCGGAGTCAGTGGTTGCCGCAGCCCTCGGGTGTAGAGCCGGGTTCACGGGCCTCGGCCAGCGAACCCCACAGATGGGTGGCACTCACTGGACCAAGGTGGTGGGCACGGGTGACACCGTCGGCATCGGCAATAACCACGAGCGGCACGGCATCGATCCGGTAGCGGTCGTGCACGACCGCGTCGGCGCCCACCTCCACCTCGACAACCGCCACCTCTGAGCTGTCCAAAGGAAGGGCACGTTCCAGCACGGCCGCACACGACTGGCAGGTGGCCGACGTGAACACAGCCACCAGCCACGGCACCTCGGGCCGTGCGAAGTCGGCCCGGTCAAGCTGATCGGGAACGGTCCAGCCGGTGCGGACAGGCGCATCGGGGCCACGCCGCTGCACAAGCGCCGCAACAACAGAGGCGGCCGCCGCAACGACGATCAGGAGCAGCAGGCGGTCCATGGAGTGCCCGGCGGGGGAGGGACCGTCGGACCGGTCAGTCGACCGGTGTGGGAGACGGCTCCTCGACGGCGCCGGTGGCCTCGTTGGCCGGCTCGGCAGCAGATGGCCCGGCGTCGCCACCTGAACCGGTGTCGGTGGAAAGGCCCACCAGCCTGTTGACCTCTTCGCCCGAGATGGTCTCTCGCTCCAGCAGGGCACGTGCGATGAGGGTCAGCGAGTGCCGGTTGTCGGTGAGCAGGACCCTGCAGCGGTCCTCGCCCTCTGTGAGGATGCGCTGGACCTCCTCGTCGATCATCGTGGCGGTCTCGTCGGAGTAGTCACGCGTTGACATGAGGTCATCGCCCAGGAACACCTGGTTGTGGCTTCCCCACGCCATGGGACCGACGCGGTCGCTCATGCCCCACTCGCGCACCATCTTCCTTGCCAGTTCGGTGGCGCTCACCAGGTCGCTGCTGGCACCGGTGGAGACCACGCCGAAGACAAGTTCCTCGGCGATGCGGCCGCCCATGTTGACCACCAGCTTGTCCTCGATGAAGTCCTGGCGGTAGATGTGGCGCTCCTCCTCGGGGAGCTGCATCGTGACGCCGAGCGCCATGCCGCTCGGGATGATGGTGACCTTGTGCAGCGGGTCGGCGTTGGGCAACAGGGCGGCACAGAGGGCGTGTCCGGCCTCGTGGTAGGCGATGGCCTCCTTCTCCTCGGCCGTGAGCGCCATGGACTCGCGCTTTTGGCCCATGAGGGTGCGGTCGCGGGCCGACTCGAGATGGTCGGCGTGGATGGCGTCGGCGCTCTCGCGCACGGCCACCAGGGCGGCCTCGTTGATGAGGTTCGCCAGGTCGGCGCCGCTCATGCCGGGCGTGCCACGGGCCACGAGGTCGAGGTCGACGTCGTCTCCCATCCGCTTGCCCTTGATGTGGACCTCGAGGATCTGTCTGCGGTCCTCGAGCTCGGGCAGGGGCACAACCACCTGGCGGTCAAAGCGGCCGGGGCGCAGCAGGGCAGGGTCCAAGATGTCGGGGCGGTTGGTGGCCGCCAGCATCACGATTCCCTCGGTGCTCTCAAAGCCGTCCATCTCGGACAGCATCTGGTTCAGCGTCTGCTCGCGCTCGTCGTGGCCGCCGCCCATGCCGGCACCCCGCTTGCGTCCAATGGAGTCGATCTCGTCGATGAAGATGATGGCCCGCTCCATCTTGCGGGCCGACTCGAACAGGTCTCGGACCCGGCTGGCACCCACGCCCACGAACATCTCCATGAAGTCGGAGCCGGTTACAGACAGGAAGGGCACCCCGGCCTCGCCGGCGACGGCCCGGGCGATGAGGGTCTTGCCGGTACCGGGGGGGCCTACAAGCAGCACGCCCTTGGGCACACGCGCCCCGATCTCAGAGAACTTGTCGGTCTCCTTCAGGAAGTCGACGACCTCGCGGATCTCCTGTTTGACACCGGCATATCCGGCCACGTCGTCGAACGTGGTGCCGGGCCGCTCGCTCGAGTAGGTCTTGGCCTTGGAACGGCCCACCGACATCATGGATGTCATCTGGCCCTGGGCGCGGCGGTTGATCCACCAGAAGAACAAGATGATCAGGCCAACCGGGAGCAGCAGCGGCAACCAGGTCTGCAGGAAGTTGGGCTGGGGGGTGTCGAACTGCACGGCGGCGTTGCTCTCGGCCAGCACGGCCCTGTCGGCATCGGACAACTTGAGTGGGCCCGTGGTGTCAAAGGCGACGCCGTCGGCGGTGGTGAAGTGGATGCGGCCGGTCTGGTTGTCGACCTCTACCTCGGCCACCTCGTCGGCGGCCACCTGGGTCAGGAACTGGTCGTAGGAGACGACCTCAACCTCTTCGGCGGGCAGGAAGCTGGGAAAGAACAGCGCAGCACCGATGAGGCCCATCATCAGCCAGATACCCCAACGCGGCCATCCCTGGTCGCGCCCGGCGGCACCCCCCTCGGGGCGACCCTTTCCCTGGCGTGGCCTGCCCTGACGGGGCTTGGTGGGCTTCTTGCGATCAGCCATGGGTCCATCGTAGAGGTACGGTCCGACAGTCGTGGTTCGGGTATCGGGTGCCTCGGTGGTCACCGTGCGCCGAGACCGGGGGCCGTGGCGCCGTGGGTAGGGTTTCGCCGATGATCGGCGCAGATCCCCAGCCCACGGCCGAAAAGCGCCCCTGGGGCCTCCCCCATGTGGTGGCGGGCCTCTTCCTCAGCCTGTTCGCCAGCGCCGTGTTCAGCGTTGTCGTGTTTGCAGCCGGCGGCTACGACTCACAGGCCGACCTGCCGCTGACGCTCATCGCCCTGCTCCAGGTGCCGCTCTGGACCGGCCTGCTGGGGGTTCCCTTCTGGCTGGCCCGCAGGAGCGGCGTCTCCTGGGCCACCGACCTGGGCTTCACGTTCCAGCGAAGCGACATCCTGTCGGGTCTGGCAATCGGCGTAGGGGCCCAGGCGGCCCTGGTGCCGCTGCTGTACGCCCCGATCCTCCTGTTCACCGACGACCTCGACGTCTCCGAGCCGGCCCGCGAACTGGTCGACAAGGCCGACGGCCTCGGCATCGCCCTGTTGGTCCTCGTCGTCGTTGTCGGCGCCGCCGTCATCGAGGAGGTCTTCTTCCGGGGCCTCATGCTGCGTGCCTTCGAGGACCGGTGGCATCCCCGGGTGGCGCTCGGTGCCTCGTCGATCGTCTTCGGCCTGATCCACTTCCAGCCCCTGCAGTTCCCGGCACTGGCCATGTTCGGCCTCATCTCCGGCTACCTGGCCCAGCGTTACGGCCGCCTCGGGCGGGCAATCTGGGCCCACGTCGGGTTCAACGCCTGGACCGTCGCCATGTTGCTGGTCCTGTGAACCTCCAGGAAGGCACCCGCGACGCAGCGGTCCGACTCCTCGCAGCCACCAGGCGGGTTCCGCTCGCCACCTGGGTGACCGTGGCCGTGGTGGGCCTCTCCACCCTGTTCGTGCTCTGGGTGGTCAACCCTGCCGGAGTGCTGTTCACCGACACCACGCCAACCGGTGGAGACCTCGGTGCCCATGTCTGGGGCCCGGCGTTCATACGCGATGAGCTGCTGCCGAGGTTCCGCCTGACCGGCTGGACCCCCGACTGGTACGCGGGCTTCCCCGCATTCCACTTCTACATGGTCGTCCCGATGCTGGCCGTGGTCGCCGTGAACATCGGCCTCGTCGTGCCCCTTGCCGTGCCAACGGTCCTTGCCGCCGTCGCCGGCGGGGTCTGGCTGGAACGCCGCCGACCCACCGGCTGGATCCCGGGCCTCTGGACACTCGGGGTGCTCATAGTCCTGGTCGTGCCCGTCTCCTACGGCATCGCCTTCAAGTGGGTGACCGTCGCCGGCCTCGTAGCCATGCCCGTCGCCGCCTGGCTGATGGGTCGCCTGGCCGGCCTGGTGTTTCCAGAACCCGCCCTCATGGCTGCTGCCACCCTGCCGTTCATCTTCGACAGGGCCTTCAACATCATGGGCGGCAACCTCATGTCCACCATGGCCGGCGAGTTCGCCTTCGCCCTCGCCGTGGTGGCACTGCTCATCTACCTGGGCCTGCTCGTACGCGGGATCGAGACAGGACGGGGCCGCGGCTGGGCGGCCCTTGCGCTTGCCGTGGTCGGCCTCTGCCACCTGCTCGTGGCGTTCTACGCCCTGCTGGCCTCGTTCGTAGCCGTGCTCACCCGACCCAGCCGGGCCGCCTTCACGTGGCTGCTCACCACGGGCATAGTGGCCGGCCTCACCTCTGCGTTCTGGGTGCTGCCGTTCTGGTGGCAGCGGGACCACCTCAACGACATGGCATGGGACAAGCTCGGCGACAGCCGCTCGTACCTGTGGAACCGCGGCAACCTGGCGGCCGACTTCCTCACCAACGATCCGCCACTGCAGGTGGTCATCGTCACCGCCGGTGTCGGCCTGCTGGCATCCCTCGTGTTCCGACGCCGCCTCGGCCTGATCCTGGCCGGAATGGTCCTCGTGCTGGCGGCGGCGTTCACGTGGCTGCCCGAGGGGCGCCTCTACAACGGCCGCCTCCTGCCCGGCTACTACCTCAGCCTCTACCTGTTGGCCGGCCTCGGTGTCGCCGAGGTGCTGCGCCTGACCGGCCGCCTGTTCGATGGCCTCAGGGCCCGAAACGGCAGCGGCGGCAGATGGATCACCGGCGGGGGAGTCATGGCCGTGACCCTCTACCTGATCGTGTTCCTGGGTATGCCGCTGCGGGCCCTGCCGTTCGGCTCCATGGACGTCAACACCTACCGCTGGATGGGCCTCGGCACAGAACAGCTGAACCTGGGGCGCTCCTGGGTCAACTGGAACTTTGCCGGCTACGAGGCCCGCACCGGCGACGACAGCGGCGGCGGCTGGGACGAATACCGCGACATGGTGACCACAATGTCCGACGTCGCCGAGGCCAACGGCTGTGGCCGCCTGCTCTGGGAGTACAGCAGCGAGCTGACCCGCTACGGCACACCCATGGCGCTGATGCTGCTTCCCCACTGGACCGACGGCTGCATCGGCTCCATGGAGGGCCTCTACTTCGAGGCATCCACCACCACCCCGTACCACTTCCTCATGCAGTCCGAGCTGTCCACCGGTCCATCACGGGCACAGCGCAGCCTGCCGTACCGGTCACTCGACATGGATGCCGGCGTCGACCACATGAGGCAGTTCGGCGTGCGCTACTACTCGCCGTCCTCGCAGAGGGCCATAAACGAGGCCCGCGATCACCCCGACCTGACCGAGGTCGCCACAACCGGCCCGTGGACCGTGTTCCTCGTGGATGGATCAGATCTCGTCGCACCCATGGACTTCGAGCCGGTGGTGTTCACAGACGTGGACCACTCAAGCTGGCTGGACCCGTCCGTCGAGGTCTTCCAGGAGGGCTCCCAGGCAGTCCAGTGGACCGTCGGTGGCCTGGCTGCATGGCAGCACCTGGCGGCCGGTGAGGAACCAGACGAACGCGCGCTCGAGCCGGTGCAGGTCTCAGACATCGTTGCCGACGTCGACTCCATCTCGTTCCACGTGGACCGCATCGGCGTGCCCGTTGTCGTGCGCACCTCGTTCTTCCCCAACTGGGAGGCCGACGGCGCCGCCGGCCCGTGGCGGGTCACACCCAACCTGATGGTCGTCGTGCCGACAGGGCCCGACGTCACCCTCAGGTACGGCCGCACCCCGATTGACATTGTCTCGATGCTGCTGACCCTCGTGGGCCTGCTCGGACTGTTCCTGCTCAGCCGGGCAGCGCGGCCCGAGGAAGGGTCGCTGGCTGGCCCCGATCTCCTCTCTGTGGGGTCAGACGCCTCGGCCGGCCTCGACGCATGGGTGGTCGGCTGCGCCGAGAGGCGCCTGGCCGCACGCGAGGCCCTCGCCAACCTCGAGGACGTTCCGGTCGACGATGGTCTTCCCGTCGACGAGACCCTCCCCGGAGGCTGGAGCGTCGACATCGATGAGACCGAACCCGACCTCGACGAGCCCGTGGACCAGGCATGAGGACCCGCATGAGGCGCTTCGCCGTCGTGGGAGTCCTCGCCACCGCAGTGGACATCGGCGTGGCCGTGGCCCTGCTCAGACGCGGCTGGTCCCTGCCTGCGGCCGACCTCGTCGCCCTGGCAGTCGCAGCGGCCTTCGCCCACCCGCTCCACCGGGCCATAACCCTGCGCGACGACCCCTTCACACGATGGATGCGCTCACCCGGCGTGTTCGCAGCCGTCGTCACAATGGCCGGTCTCGTGGACATGCTCGTGCTCTCGTGGGTCTACGCAGACGGCACAGTCACCGACGACATCCTCTCCAAGGCCACCGCAGTCGCGGCTGCAGCGATCGTGCGCGCCGTCGCCTACCGCACGCTTCTCTTCCGGGTGGTGCGCCGCGAGCAGGAACACCCCGTGCAGCGACCCGTTCCCGATGGCACCCACCGCCTCACCGTGGTGCTGCCCGCCTACCGCGAAGTCGACCGAATCGGCGAGACCGTGACCCGGGTGCGTACCGAGCTGGGAGAACGCCTCGGCGGAACGCCCGACGCCCTCCAGATCGTCGTCGTCGACGACGGCTCCGACGACGACACATATGGTGCCGCCGCTGCGGCCGGAGCCGACACGGTCGTTCGCCTCGAGGTCAACAGCGGCAAGGGGGCGGCGGTCCGGGCAGGCGTCGCAGCTGCGACGGGGCGCACAATCGCCTTTACCGACGCCGACCTCGCGTACTCGCCGGCACAGATCGCCGACCTCGTGACCCTTGTCGAGGACGGCTACGACATGGTCGTCGGCAGCCGCCGCCACACCGACACGCGGACCCTCGTGGCCGCCGGTCGTATCCGTGAGGCGGGTGGGCGGCTCGTCAACCTGGCCACCCACGCCCTCCTGCTGGGCCAGTACCACGACACCCAGTGCGGCCTCAAGGCCTTCCGGGCCGATGCCGCCCGGGACCTCTTTGACGCCTCCCGTCTCGACGGCTTCGCCTTCGACGTGGAGCTGTTCCACCTGGCCGAAAGGTGGCGCCTCTCGCTGGCCGAGGTGCCCGTCGAGGTCGAGCACTCCGACCGCACCACGGTCAGCGTCGTGAACGACGGGCTGCGCCTGGTCGCCGACCTGATGCGGGTCCGACAGGCAGCCCGACGTGGCGACTACCCGAACCCCACCCAGCACGGAGCCCCGACCGATGGGTGACCCGTCGGCGGTGTTCCTGGCCTACGACATCAGGGGCCTCGTGCCAGAACACCTCGACGCCGACCTGGCCCGCCGCATCGGAGGCGCCTTCGCACGCCTGGTTCGCCGTCGCGAACCCGACACAGGGCGAGTCGTCCTCGGCCGCGACATGAGAGAGAGCGGAGTGGAACTTGCCGGCGCCTTCGCCGACGGTGTCACCGCAGAAGGCCTCAACGTGGTCGACCTGGGTCTGGTGTCCACCGACCTGCTCTACTTCGCCTCCGGCCACCTCAACGCACCCGGAGCCGTGTTCACCGCCAGCCACAACCCGGCCGGCTACAACGGCATCAAGCTCTGCCTCTCAGCGGCCAGACCCGTCGGCGCCGACTCAGGCCTGGCCGAGATGCAGGCCGACCTGGACGGCCCCGACACCGGCGGGGGAGCGGTGGGCGCCACGACCCCGCTCGACCTGCTCGACGCCTTCACCGACCACGTCCGCTCCTTTGTGGACGCCGCCTCCCTCGCACCCCTCAAGGTCGTGGCCGACACCGCCAACGGCATGGGTGGCCTCGTCGTACCCGCCGTGTTCGACGGCCTCCCCTTCGACCTCGAGGTCATGTACGCAGACCTCGACGGCACCTTCCCCAACCACCCCGCCGACCCCCTCCAGAGCGCCAACCTGGTGGCCCTCCAGGAAAGGGTTCTGGCCACCGGCGCCGACATTGGCCTGGCCTTCGACGGCGACGCCGATCGGGTCTTCCTCGTGGACGAACAGGCCCGCCCCGTCTCCGGCTCGCTCACCACGGCACTCGTCGCCTCCACCGTCCTCGGTCACCAACCCGGCGCCACGGTCATCCACAACCTCATCTGCTCCAGGACCGTTCCCGAGGCCATCGCCGAACACGGCGGCCGGGCCGTACGCAGCCGTGTCGGCCACTCCTACATCAAGGAACTCATGGCCACCGAGGGGGCGGCCTTCGCCGGCGAACACTCGGGGCACTACTACTTCGCCGACAACTACCGGGCCGACTCCGGCCTCATCGCCGCCCTGCTGGTGCTCGAGGCGCTCTCGACCTCCGGAGGCACCCTCAGCGACCTGCTGGCACCGTTTGACCGCTACGCCGCATCCGGAGAGGTCAACTTCAGCGTCGACGACCCGGCGGCGGTAGTGGAACGGGTCTCGCTCGCCTACGCCGCAACCGGGACCCAGGACACCCTCGACGGCCTCACCGTCGACATGGGCACCTGGTGGTTCAACCTGCGCCCCTCAAACACCGAACCCCTGCTGCGCCTCAACCTGGAGGCCGCAGGCGCCGACGCCTGCACCGCCCGCCTGGCCGAGGTGTCGGCGCTCATCACCCAATAGCGCCACATTCCAATAACCTCACGGTCATGGCACTAGACCCCATGCTCCTCGAAATCCTGGCCTGCCCCGACGATAAGGGCCCCCTCTACTACTTCGAGGCCGAGGACTCCCTCTACAACCCGCGCCTGCGTCGCCGCTACTCGATCACCGACGACATCCCCGTGATGCTCATCGACGAGGCCGAGATCGTCGACGACGCCGAACACGAGCGCCTCACCGCCCTCGCCGACACCGAGGGCATCACGCCCACCTTCACGCCCTGACCGGGTCCGACCCGTGCACCAACTGGCCGGCCGGCTGAAGCACTACGACTGGGGATCCACGACCGCACTGGCCGACCTTCGCGGCATCGAACCCTCAGGACGGCCCGAGGCCGAGCTCTGGTTCGACTCCGACGACCTTCCGTGCCTCGTGAAGGTCCTTGCCGTCCAGCGGACACTCTCGATTCAGGCCCACCCCGGAGCCGAACAGGCACGCCGGGGATTCGCCGCCGAGGAGGCAGCAGGGCTGCCCATCGACCACCCGGACCGGTCATTCGTTGACGACCGCGCCAAGCCCGAACTGGTCTGTGCCGTCACGCCCTTTGAGGCCCTCTGCGGGTTCCGGCCAGTGGAAGAGGCCACGGAGGTAGCCGGTGCGCTGGGCCTTCCCGGCGACATGGTGGCCGTGCTTGATGGCGGCCCCGGTGCCTGGCCGTTACTGCTGGCAGGAACCCTCAGCGGTCGCTGGGACAGCACCATCGACACGCTTGTAGAGAGGTGCACAGCCGGTGTTGACGGACCCCTCGCCGACACAGCCGACCTCGTCGCCCGCCTGGCCAACCAGCACCCCGGAGACCCCGCCCTGCTGGTCGTCCCGTTGCTCGCCCACCACCGCCTCCAGCCCGGTGAAGCCCTCTACGTGGGCCCCGGCGTCCTGCACGCCTACGTGGCCGGCATGGCCGTCGAGGTCATGGCACCCGGCGACAACGTCCTCCGCGGTGGCCTCACAACCAAGCACATCGACATACCCGCCCTCGTCGAGGCCATCGACCCCGCAACCGAACCACCCCCCGTACAGGCACCAGCGGCCGACACCGCCGACCTCCACCGCTACGACGTACCCGTCGACGACTTCGCCACCTGGAGGCTTGCAGCCACAGCCGTCGACGTCGACGAACGAATCGGACCGGACCTGGTGCTCTCCATGGCCGGTACCACCACCGTCGGCGACCTCACCCTCGGGCCGGGCCATGCTGCCGTGGTCCCCGAGGCCGACGGCCCCTACACGATCGACACCGACGGCCTCGCCTGGATGGCAACCGTGGGAGCCACCTGAGCAGGCGCCCCACCTCGGTAGGCTCCCAGCCGGAGGCTGCCTGAACCGGCGTCAGACGACCCCAGCCCCGTCCAGACAACCCACCCAGTCCAGACACGCAACAAATCAGGAGTCGTCATGTCCCTTCGGGATGATCACCGGGTCGCAGACCTGTCCCTCAACGAGTTCGGCCGCAACGAGATCCGCCTCGCCGAACACGAGATGCCCGGCCTCATGGCCCTACGCGCCGAGTTCGCCGACGAACAACCGCTGGCAGGCGCAGCCATCGCAGGGTCGCTCCACATGACCATCCAGACCGCAGTGCTCATCGAGACCCTCACCGCCCTCGGTGCACGCGTCCGCTGGGCCAGCTGCAACATCTTCTCCACCCAGGACCACGCAGCCGCAGCCGTGGTCTGCGGACCCGACGGTTCACCCGACGACCTGCGCGGCGTACCCGTCTACGCATGGAAGGGCGAGACCCTCGAGGAGTACTGGTGGGCCACCCGCCAGATCCTCATGTGGCCCGACGGTGACGGACCCAACCTGATCCTCGACGACGGCGGCGACGCCACCCTCTACGTCCACAAGGGAGCCGAGTACGAAGCCGCCGGAGCGGTACCAGACACCACCGACGACGACTCCGAGGAGTGGGGGGTGGTGCTGGCCAGCCTCCGCGAATCGCTCACCGAGGACCCGCAGCGCTGGACCAGCATCCGCGACGGAATCCGCGGCGTATCCGAGGAGACCACCACCGGTGTGCACCGCCTCTACCAGATGCGTGACGCCGGCACCCTGGCGTTCCCCGCAATCAACGTCAACGACGCCGTAACCAAGTCAAAGTTCGACAACCTCTACGGCGTACGCCACTCGCTCATCGACGGCATCAACCGCGGCACCGACGTAATGATCGGAGGTAAGACCGCCGTGGTCTGTGGCTTCGGCGACGTCGGCAAGGGCAGCGCCGAATCGCTGCGAGGCCAGGGCGCCCGTGTCATCGTCACCGAGGTGGACCCGATCTGCGCACTCCAGGCCGCCATGCAGGGCTACGAGGTAAACACCCTCGAACGGGTCCTCGAGACGGCTGACATCTTCATCACCACAACCGGGTGCCGCGACATCATCACCGCCGAACACATGGGCCGCATGAAGCACCAGGCAATCGTCGGCAACATCGGTCACTTCGACAACGAGATCGACATGGCCGGCCTTGCCCGCATGTCCGACGTGCAACGCATCACCATCAAGCCCCAGGTCGACGAGTTCGTGTTCCCCGACGGCCACTCGGTGATCATGCTCTCCGAGGGGCGCCTCTTGAACCTGGGCAACGCCACCGGCCACCCCAGCTTTGTCATGTCAGCCAGCTTCTCCAACCAGGTCCTCGCCCAGATCGAGCTCCACGACCACGCCGAGGCGTACGGAACCGACGTCGTGACCCTGCCCAAGATCCTCGACGAGAAGGTCGCCCGCCTCCACCTCGGGGCGCTCGGAGCCAGGCTCACCGAACTCACCGACGAACAGGCCGCCTACCTCGGCATCAGCCCCGACGGCCCGTTCAAACCCGACCACTACCGGTACTGAGCAACGACGTGGGCGCCGACGTGCGCGTGGTCGGAATAGCCGGCGGAAGCTGCGCAGGCAAGACCACCCTGGCGAGGGCCCTCGCCGAACGCCTCGGCGACGCCGCCACCTACCTGGCCTTCGACGAGTACTACCGCGACCACGGTCACCTCACCATCGAGGAACGGGCGCTCGTCAACTACGACAACCTCGACTCACTCGACCACGAACTCTTCCTGCAACACCTCGACGACCTCGCCGCCGGCCGGTCTGTCGAGGTACCCGTCTACGACTTCGCCACCCACTGCCGCACCGACCAGACACGCACCCTCGATCCACGAGCCCTCGTGGTGGCCGACGGCATCCTGTTGTTCGCCGTACCCGGCATCACCGAACGGCTGGACCTCAGCGTCTTCGTCGACGCTCCCGAGCAACTCCGCCTTGCCCGCCGCGTCTACCGCGACATCCGTGAAAGGGGCCGCACCGCCGAAAGCGTCCAGGCCCAGTTCGCCGCCACGGTGGCGCCCAGCCACAGGCTCTTCGTGCAGCCCTTCCGCGAAGGTTCCGACCTTGTCGTAACCGGCGAGGGCGACCCCCGCCCCGTCGTCGACAAGATCCTCGCCCGTCTCGGCTGAGTTCTCCGGTCGTCTGTGCCGGGCGGAACACAGAGGCACGTCCGCTCCTCCTGCTGGCACAAAGTCGTTCGCGTCCGCACCTCTGTGCTCCGCCCTACCGGACTGGTACCCAGGCCAGGTGGGTGACTTCCGACGGGGCAGGTGCCACCACGTGCTTCGCTGGCCGTCTCCTTTTCTCCGGTTGGGTAGGGGTGTCCCAGGGGCTCGACATGATCTGGCCATGTCCATCGGCTTGAGCAACTTGCGTGACCTTGTAAGGCGGTCCGGCCCGTCCTGTCAGCGGTGTCCTCTGAGCATGGCAGGGCCCTGTGCCTCGTGCGCCGACAGCCTCGGGCCCCAACCCCTGCTGCGGGCCCCCACCGGCATCGACCACCTCTGGGCACTCGCCTCCTATGCGGGACCCGGGGGGCGCATCGTGCGCTCAATCAAGTACGCAAACGGCCGCACACCCGTGGCCGCCCTCGGCTTCGCCATGGCGGCCCTCGTTGCCGACACGCCCGATCTGGTCACATGGGTTCCCACAACCGTCGAACGCCGTGGCCAGCGGGGCTTTGACCAGGCCGAGGTACTCGCCAGGGCGGTCGCCGCCGCAACCGACCGACCGTGCCGCCGCCTGCTGGCCCGCGCTCCGGGCCCGTCCCAGACCTCGCTCGGAGCACGCGAACGCAGGCGTGGGCCACCGTTTCGGGCCCGGTCCGCAGGCGCCGGGCTACGGGTTCTCCTGGTCGACGACGTCACCACGACCGGAGCCAGCCTCTCGGCCGCCGCAGGTGCACTGCGGGCTGCAGGAGTCACCGCAGTGAGCGCCGTCGTGGTCGCAGCAACCCCGCCCGGCACCGCCGGCAACAGGGCCCGTTCCCCGGCAAGGTCGATAGGGTCGCCCCGTGGAAGAACACGCTGACCAGCACACCGACGAGTTGCCCGCCGACCTCGACATCACGGGCATGGTCGGTCCCTACATCTTCCCCGACAACTCCAGGCGGCGCATCCCCGGTTACACCTACCTCGCCCTCGCAGCCGCCACAATCGTGGTCACCCTCGCAGCCGGCGACTCCGCAGTGGTCAACGGCGGCCTCATCGTCGGAGCCATCGGGCTGGCCCTCGTCGGCGCCTACCACCTCCAGGGCGGATGGCGCCTCGAGGTCGACGA
>JABHCN010000010.1 GCA_018673475.1 Actinomycetota bacterium
ACCGTCAACAGGGTCCGGCCGATGTTGCGTTGAAGTGGTCGGATCGAGAGGATCACCGCCACGATTCCCGCCCCGATGCCCACTGCTGCTCGCAGCCATCCCAGCCCGACTGCCCCGACCCCCAACCGGTCCTCGGCGATCGCCGGAAGCAGCGCCACAGCACCACCGAACAGCACGGCGAACAGGTCCAGGCTGATCGCACCGAACAGGACGGGGGTTCGGCGGATGAAGCGCATTCCCAGGAAGGCATCGACTACGGCCTGGCGGACGCCCACGGTCTCCAACCGCTTCACCGGGGCACTTGGAATGACCATGATGATGAGAACGGCAGCAGCCAACCCGAGAGCGGCGGTCAGGTAGGGGATGGGTTCGCCGACGACGAACAGGAATCCGAATGCAACAGGGCCGGCGATCAGGCCAGCCTGGAAAGCAACGTGTTCCAACGCAACCACCCGTGGCACCAGCGCCGTGGGTGACATGTCGATCGGCAGGGCCCGACCTGACGGGGCGGTGAACCCCTGGCAGATACCGAACAGGAAGACCAGAAGGAAGATAGGCAGTACCGATGTCGGGCCGGTGGAGGCGTACCAAAACAGGAGAGCGGACACGGTTGCCTCACCCGTGAGCGCCAGGGCGAACATCCTGCGCCTGTCCACCCTGTCCGCGAGGGCACCTGCCAGGGGGGCGACAAGCATTGCCGGCAGGAACTCGGCGAGGCCGATGAGGCCCAGGTCCAGTTCCCGGCCGGTCATGTCGTACACCTGTTTGCCGATGATCGTTATCTGGCCGATCTTGGCGAACGCCGACAGGAAGAATGCGACAAGTAGGCCCTTGACGCGTAGCGGGATCCGGCCCGGGCTCGGGTGAGGCATCAGCGCACGCTAACGGCGCTCGGCCACGGTGTTGGTGACAGGGTCGACATAGGGTGCCAACGAGCAGTGCAGAGAGTTGTGTCCACCAACAAGAGGTCCTCATGTTCGACCGAAGTGTTCGTCTGACGGTTCTGGTCGTAACCCTGACAGTTCTGGTCATCAGCCTGATCGGCGGGGTGATCATCGGCCTGCGCCCAGCGGTCACGGTTCTGCTGGTGGGGTTCATAGCGTCGCTGAGCATCGTCTCGCTGGTACGACAGCAGCGTCGAGATGGAGGAACCGGGTCACCGGGCGCCCTCGGCATCGTTTTTAGGTTCGGCCTGGTTGCCATCGCCACCCTTGTGGCTATTCAACTGGTCCCCTACGGACGGGACCACTCCAACCCGGCGATCACAGGTGAGCCCGCCTGGGCGACTCCTGAGACACGAGAACTCATTGTTCGGGCCTGCTTCGACTGTCACAGCAACGAGGTGAGGTGGCCCGGGTGGTATTCGAGTGTCGCCCCCCTTTCATGGGCGGTTACCAGGCATGTCGTCGAGGGCCGCGACGAGGTCAACTACTCGGAGTTCGACTCCGATGGAACGGTCGACGACGACACCATCGAGGTGATCCTGGAGGGCGAGATGCCTCCCTTCTACTACACGGTCTTCGGCCTTCACCCCGAGGCCAACCTGACTGATTCCGAGGCCAACCAACTTGTTTCCGGCCTCCGCAACACCCCAGGCTTTGCCGAAGAGGAAGAAGGGGACTAGTCAGGCCCATCGGATCATTCGTCAAGAGATTGAGAACCAACCGTGAAGATCCAATCCGCCGTGCTCACAGACATGGGTATGGACAGGTCCTACAGCGACTCTCGACCAGTCGGGATACAGAGTTGTAACTCGACCCCCCGGGCGAACGTGAGTTGCTGGTCCGCGTAGAGGCTGCAGGCGTCTGCCATTCCGATCCGTCGGTCATTGACGCGAGCCGACCTAGGCCCGTGCCGATGGCCCTGGGCCACGAGGCCGTCGGAATCGTGGTTGAAGTTGGCAACGGGGTCGGCGATATCAGCGTCGGCGACCACGTGGTCCTCACCTTCGTGCCGTCATGTGGAATCTGCGCCGAGTGCAACTCTGGCAGTCCCACCTTCTGCTCCGGTGTAGCAGTTGCGAACGGTGAGGGAAGGACGCTCAGTGGCGGAAGCCGGCTCCATGACGGTGGAACCGACATTCACCACCAACTGGGCGTCTCGGCATTTTCGCAGTACGCGGTGGTCGACCGGGGGTCCACTGTCGTAATCGACGACGACATCCCAATGGAGGTTGGAGCGATGCTTGGCTGTGGCGTCCTGACAGGGGTCGGCTCCAGATCGAGCGACTCCACACCAGCACGCGTCCGCTAGCCGAGGTAGACGAGGCCTTTGATGCGCTCGCTGAGGGGGCGGCGATCCGCCAGATCCTGAGACCCCACTAGTTAGCCGGGAATTTACAAAGCGGGTCGGTGGAACTCCACGGCGAACACGGCGTCGTCAGATGGGGTGAGGCGGTGTGCCCGCCCCGGTGGAATGGGCATCGGAGAACCCGGCTCGACGTGGTGTACGTGATCAGGGTCATCTTCGAAGACGAAGTCAACACTGCCCGAGCGAACTACAAGGTGCCCCCAGACCCCTTCAGCGGTCCGGTGCGCCGCCAGCAATTTCGGGGGGACCGTCTGCGCGGTGAACTCGGGGGTGGTGCGTGCCAGGACCAGTCCATCAGGGAGTGGGTCGGGGGTGGGGATCGGGTCGGTGTCAGCCATAGGTCAGGTCCCGGTGACCGTACCGGCTGGTGCCGGCTCCGGTGCCGTACCGGTCGGTGGGTCGGGTTGGCGCGGTGGAACCGGCAGCAGGCGGAATGCGGTGACCATCACGAGCACCGACAGTCCGGCCAGCGACCCCCAGCGGTAGAGCGCATGACCACTGTCGGCTCCTGATGTGGCCCCGTGGATGCTCGCGGTCCAAAACGACAGGTAGCCGAGCAGGTGGAATCTGCGCCACACCGGCCGCGGAAGGCGACGCATGAACATGGAGCTGAATTGGACGGCGAACAGCAGCCAGAACGCCATGATCCCCCACGCCACGGCACCCGGGCGCCATTCAGAGGTGAACGGGACGAACAGTTCGACGATCCCGAAGGTGAGGTAGTCGTCTGCAACGAGAGCCAGCAGGTGGATGACTGTGAAGATCACGGTCAGGGCTCCCAACCACCGGTGAAGGTCCAGCAGCCAGGCTGGGCGGTCGATGCGGCGCAGGATCCTCGTGGTGAGCAGGATTCCCCAGAGCAGGCATGCACCCAGAAGAACAAGGGCCACGATCCCGGAACTGCGTACCAGGTACCACCAGATCTTCTCGTCCATGCTCAGGCCGATGTCGCTTTCAGGGCCCCGAGAGCGGGGGTGGTGTCGAGTCGCCCGTCGGCTGCGACGAGTACGCCGTCCAGCCTCCGCTCCACCAGCCATGCAAGGCCTTCGACCCGCCCCAGGAGCAAGACGGCCGTGGCCTCCACCTCGGCCTGCCAGGCGGTTGGGGCGACCACCGTCACGGCCGCCAGGTCGGTGTCGGCACATGCACCCAGCCGGGGGTCGATCAGGTGGTGGCGTTCACAACTGCCACTGGTCCAGCGTCGGCTACAGGTGCTCGAGGTCGCCACCCCGCCCCCGTCGATTGTGAGGGTGAGCAGGGTCGTCCCGCGTCGGCTCGGGTCCTCTACTGCAACCGTCCAGGCAGGCTCTACAGGCTCCCCGATGATCCGAAGGTCGCCACCGATGTTGACCATTGCTCCGAGAGCGCCGGCAGCAACCAGTTCCCCGGCGACTATGTCAGCCGCCAGGCCCTTTCCGATTCCACCGGGGTCGATGGCGGTTCTGGAGGGAAGCCACGCGGTGCCCATGGCGTGGTCCACGAGGATCCCGTCTGCCTGGCCTGGTCCGGTCGTGGAGTCTGGCAGGACGGTTCGTCGAAGCGGGTCATTGATGCTGGCGACGTAGCCCTCGGCGACAAGGGCCGTGAGAACCGTCGGGTCGTAGAGGCCGTCGGTCGTCCGCCATCCCTCGACCATCGCATCGAGCAGCAGGAGCGTGTCAACTCCCACCGGTACGGGTCGACCCGGGTTGGCGTTGAGGCGGCTCACCTCGCTGTCTGGGATAAACCGGCTCCATTGCCGCTCCAGTTCGTCGAGCCTCCGGGTGGCCATGGAGCCGAGCTCGGCTGCTCCGTTGACGATCAGGTGGACCTCGCTGGCCATTGCCCGGGACTCCACGTCAGCGACTGCCGTTCGTACGGGTCGAGGCCGGAGCCTGCACGACCCTGCTCACGCTGGGCTGCAACTGAATCTGAACCGGCTGGGATGTCGTGGATGTCTCTGGGGTCACGGCGGGGGCCGGGTCTGGGACCGGTGCAGCTGTGAGTGCGACGTTCACCGGTCCCTGGCTGGTGGTCGACCCTGCCACGACCACCGGAGCGGGACGGCGGTAGACCACCACGGTGATCGGTGTTGCCGTCGGTGCCGGGGTGGTGGCCGGTGCCGGGGCTTCGGTCCCCGCCAGCTGAGCCTGTGAGGACTGGTAGCCAAGGACCGCCACCATGGTCAACATGGCGGTGGTGGCCATGCCGGCAGCGGCGATACGGGCACCTATTGCCGGGTGCCTCCGCCGGGGCCTGCGCTCAGTCATCATCGTCATGGCCCTCGTACTCGTCGCCATCGTCGTGGTCGTCGTCATGGTCGTCGTCGTCATGGTCGTGGTCGTCGTCATCGTCGTCGTAGCCGGGTCCGTCGGCGGCGACAGGTTCGGTAATCACCTCTTCGACGCCCGCCATGATCTGGTCGTCAACCAGGTCGGCGGAGAACACGAGTGTTCTGTTCCCGGACACGAATGAGACAGCCACGCTCGTTCCGTTGTCTCTCAGATCGTTGGTGGTCCACCCGGTGGCCACTGAGACAGCCTCGATGTGGACCTCTGTCTTCGTTGTGGCATCGGTACCGTCCCTGACCCAGGTCTCCATCTGAAGTCGCACCGAGCCGGCTTCGCCGACCGCGTAGTTGAAGACCTCTGGTTCCGGTATCGCCGCGTTCTGGGCGACCGGTACCTCCTCGACAGTCGAGGTGGGTACGGCTGAGACCGGTGTCTTCGCTGTGGCCCCGGCCGGGGTGGTGGGGGTCAGCCCACTCTGCTCCGCTGCGACCTCGGGTATCGGCAGGTCCTCAATCACGATCTCGATGGTCTGGACCGTCGTTGGTACGACTACCGGCTGGGCGGCGCTGAGTTGGCCCACATCTGCTGTGGTAGATCCCAGAATGCCCAGATTGGCGGCCGCAGCACCCGCACCGGCGACGATCAGCCCGGCCAGCGAAACTGCGGTGATGAGAACGGTCTGGTGCTTCATGGATCCTCCCCGGATCGCAGGTTGATGGTTGAACCGTACGAAGGGGTTCCACAGGGGAGTGCAAGTCCAGGGTTAGGGAATGGCAAAGAGTCGAGCATCGAGACGGTTCGGCTGTAAGAGTTGAGGTGTGCAGATACTGCTGGTCGAGGACGACCCGGCAATCGCCGACTCGCTGCGTGACGGCCTTACACGTGAGGGCTACCAGGTGACCCTTGCCCGAACCGGTGCCGCGGCCCTCGCCGCCGACCCGGTCGACGTGGTCCTTCTTGATCTGGGCCTGCCAGACCTGGACGGCCGGGCAGTCTGTCGGAAGATCCGGGAGAACTCGAACGTGCCGATCATCGTCGTCACCGCCAGGTCGGCCGAGATTGACCGGGTGGAGCTGCTGGAACTTGGTGCCGACGACTACCTCGTGAAGCCCTTCGGGTTCCGGGAACTGGTAGCCCGAATCCGGGCCGTCATGCGTCGGTCCGGGTCTGACGACGACCCCGTAACCGAGACCAGCGTGGGTGAACTCCACATCGACCACCGGGCCCACGAGGTCACGTTCCGGGGGTCTCCGGTCGCGCTGACCCCCAGAGAATTCGACCTGCTGGCCCATCTGGCCGCCGATCCGGGAGCAGTGTGCAGTCGCGACCAGATCATGCACGATGTCTGGGACGAGCACTGGTGGGGCTCAACCAAGACCCTCGACGTGCACCTGGCCTCCCTGCGTAAGAAGTTGGCGCCAGAACTGTTCGAGACCGTGCGCGGTGTCGGTATCAGGTTGGTGGCTGATTCGAAGTGACGCGTCGCCTCCTGCTCAGCTTCCTGACGGTCACGGTCCTTGTGCTCGTGGCCCTCGAGATCCCACTGGCGATGTTCTTCGGCGACCGCGAGAGGGAGAGGTTCGCCTCTCTCGTCGAAAATGACGCCACAGTCCTGGCGAGCATCTACGAGGACACCCTCGACGGCGACGCACCCCTTGAACCGGTCCACGCCGAGTCCTACCGGCTGGACACCGGGGCCCGCGTCGTGCTGGTCGATCCCGGAGGCATCTCGCTGGTTGACACCGACGCAGACGTTCCGAGGGACTTCTCGACCAGGCCCGAGATAGTGACTGCAGTCATGGGCCGTCACGCCGTGGGTACCCGCTATTCGGAGACCCTCGGAATGGACCTCCTCTACGTGGCGGTTCCGGTGGCCTCAGGAGGAACTGTCCACGGTGCCATCCGGATAACCCTCCCGACCGCCGATGTGGACGCGAGGGTGCAGCGGTTCTGGTGGGGCCTGGTCGCACTCGGGGCGATGATCCTGGTCGTGATGGCCGGCCTCAGCTGGGTTCTGGCCCGTTCGGTGACGAGCCCGGTGGAACGTCTACGGCAGGCAGCCAGTGGTTTTTCAGCCGGCGACCTGTCGGGGAGGGTGCAACTCGAGGGCTCACCTCCGGAGTTGAGACAGTTGGGCGAGGCGCTCAACGTGATGGCAGAACGCCTTGACAACCTGATCCGGAGCCAACGCCAGTTCGTGGCCGATGCCTCACACCAGCTGCGGACCCCTCTCACCGCGCTGCGCCTCAGGATCGAGAACATCGGACACCTGCTGGAGCCCGGGCACGACGAGGACCTCGCCTCGCTGCTGGATGAGACCGAGCGTCTGACCGACCTGGTCGAACAACTCCTCCAGCTGAGCAGGGCTGAGCGCAGCGTTGCGGTCGAGCCCGTCGACCTTGTGGCCCTGGCCTCGGATCGTGTCGACACATGGTCGGCCGTCGCCGGAGACAGGGAGGTGGGCATCGCCCTCCAGGCTCCTGGTGGTGGTGCCGTCGTAGCTGTCGCACCGGGTGCAATTGAGCAGGTTCTGGACAACCTCCTCGACAACGCGGTCGCTGTGGCACCACCTGGCTCCACCGTGACCGTCTCAGTCGAACGGAGAGCCGATGCTCACGTTCTGGCAGTGGCTGACCGCGGCCCGGGCCTTACCGATACCGACAAGCAGCGGGCCACCGGCAGGTTCTGGCGTGGTGACGAGAGCCGACCCGGGACGGGCCTGGGCCTCGCCATAGTCCGGTCGCTGGTCGAATCCCACGGGGGTCAGATCCACCTCGTTGACGTGGGTGGCGGTGGCCTGAGGGTCGAGGTCACGTTCCCCGTCGTGGCCTGAGCCACCTGATGTCGTCGCCATCGGGCAGAATATTCCGATGGAACAGCCGACGACAGCAGAGCTCGATGCCGGTCTCGACAATGTAAGGAACTCCCCTACCGACAACGGCACTCTCGAACTGATCGTCCGGCGGCCCGACATCGACGAGCGCGAGGTGCTCCAGGTGGGCGAACTCTCCGTCGACGAGGGCCTTGTCGGCGACAACTGGATCAGGAAGCCCAGCAGCAGGACCGACGACGGCGGCCCCCACCCCGGCATGCAGCTCAACCTCATCAACAGCCGCGTTCTGACCCTTGTCTGCCCGGACCCGGACCGCAGGGCGCTGGCCGGTGATCAACTCGTGGTCGACATGGACCTCACCGAGGCCAACCTTCCCGCATGGACCCGCCTTGCAATTGGCTCGGCCATCATCGAGGTGACCGACCAACCCCACAAGCCGTGTGCCAAGTTCAGCCGTCGGTTCGGCGTCGAGTCCTACCGGTTCGTCAACTCCGAGGCGGGGAAGGCGCTCAACCTCCGCGGCATCAACGCCCGGGTGGTTCAGTCCGGAACCATCACCAAGGGTGACACAGTCCGGAAACTCTGAGCCGGACCGGGGCAGCCCACCACCAGAGGGGGTCTTTCTTCTAGCCTCGGCGCCATGCGCACGGCCATAGTCACCGGCAGTTCCAGCGGCGTCGGGCTTGCCGTTGCCGTCGAGTTGGCCTCCAGGGGCTGGCACGTCATCGGACTCGACCTCGGTGACGGCGCGGCCCTCAGGGGGGCAGCGAAGTTCGCCGGGGTCGGCGAGACCGTGGGGCACCTCGAAACCGACATCACAGACAGGACCCAGGTGTCGCTGTCGATGGCCCGGATTACCGCCTCATTCGGAGATCGGCTGGGGGCCCTTGTCAACTGTGCCGAGGTGTCGGTCAGCGGGCCGTTTGACGAGATGTCAGACAGAGGGCTCCGACAACAGTTCGATCTGAACCTGAAGGGTGCGATGAACGTGACCCGGGCCGCCCTGCCGGCCCTGCGGAGTACCGCCGGTTCACGCATCGTGAACCTCTCCTCAACGGCCGGTCTGGCAGGAGTTCCGGGTATGGCAGGGTTCAGTGGTTCCAAGTGGGGGCTCGAGGGCTGGACCGAGGCCATTGCACACGAATTGCACCCCCTGGGCGTGGGTGTGGCCCTGGTTGAGCCGCCGGTGGCCGCCTCCGGCCCGGGTGGAACAACAGGTGGTGACCTGGACCAGATTGCGGTTGCCGATGCCGTCGTGGCGGCCGTCGAGGGGCGGCGGCGGCTCCGTCAACCGGTGGGCTTCTCGGCACGTGCCCGCTGTGCCGCCAGGGGCGTCGTCGCATCCGGCCTTCAGAGTGCCGTCGTGGCTCGCTCCATGGGGCTTGAGGCCGCCAGACCTCCTGTTCGCCACGACGACGGGGTGGTGCTCGTAACCGGCGCCTCCACGGGCTTCGGCCTGGAGATCGTCGTCGAGTTGGCGAGGCGGGGGCGCAGGGTCGCAGCGACAATGCGTGACACCTCACGCAGGGAGAGGCTGGATGAGGCCCTCGTCGCAGACGGCCTGTTGGAGAGGGTAGAGATCCTCCAGATGGACGTCACCGATCCCGGATCGATATACGACGTGTTCACCGTCGTCGACAGGTGGGAGCAGGTGGCAGGTGAAAAGGGACGCCTTGTCGGGGTGGTCAACAACGCCGGTGTGCGGGCCGTGGGGGCGTTCGAGGAGATCCCGCCGGTCGCCGTTGAACACATGATGGAGGTCAACCTGTTCGGGACCATTGCCGTTACCCGTGCGGCCCTGGCGTGCATGCGACCGCACGGCGGACGGATCGTGTTCGTGTCGAGTTCATCGGCCCTTGTCGGTGAGCCGACCTGGGCTGCGTATGCCGCCACCAAGTGGGCTGTCGAGGGGTGGGTGGAATCGCTCGCCTTTGAAACGGCACCGAACGGCATCGGCCTTGTGCTCGTTGAGCCCGGAGCCTTCGGCACCGACCTGAACCGGGCCGGAACCTCCTTTGGTTCAGAGGATGGCCCGTATCATCTGATGCACGAGGCCATGACCGAGGCCGACCGGCGTCAACTGGAACGTGGGGGAGACCCGGTTGACGTCGCCCGTGTGGTGGCCACTGCCTTCGATTCCCGCCGGTTGCCCACCCGACGGCCGGTCGGACGCGATGCCCGCCTGAGGTGGTTCACCCGTGGCGTGGTTCCCCAGGGAGTTCAGCGATGGGTGCGCGACAGGACGCTGGGGCTCCAGTGAAGGCGGGCGACCTGGCAACGCCGGCCCTGCTCGCAGATGCGGGCGTGCTGGAGCGCAACGTGGCGAACATGGCTGCCAGTCGGCCCGGCCCGGCCCTGCGGCCACACGTGAAGGCGTTCAAGTGCACGTCTCTGGCAGCAGTACTCAAGGGAGCGGGTCATTCGACCTTTTGTTGTGCCACCACCCGTGAGGTCGAGGGCATGGTCGCCGCCGGCCTCGGCGACGACCTCCTGCTCGCCAACGAGGTGGTGGACACCATCCGCCTGGCGGCACTCGCAGCCCACGTCACTGCCGGGCGGGCCCGGATCACGGTAGCTGTCGACTCACACGAGACCGTCGCTGCTGCCTTGGCTGCCGGAATCACCGAGGTGCTGGTCGACATCGATGTCGGAATGCCGCGCTGTGGGTGCCAACCCGACGAGGCGGGCTCCATTGCCGATGCTGCCAGACGGGCAGGCCTCCACGTCCGCGGGGTGATGGGTTACGAGGGCCACATGATGCACGAGGCCGACAGGGACAACCGTGAGGCCGGTGTGGCCAGGGCCATGGCGATCCTGAAATCGGCTCATAGGCAGGTGGGTGGCGAGGTGGTCTCAGGTGGAGGCACCGGTTCGTTCGACTGCAACGACACGGTCACCGAACTGCAGGCCGGCTCATACGTGCTGATGGACGGCGACTATGCACGCCTCGGCCTGCCCTTCGAAGAGGGTCTCATCGTGTCCGGCACCGTTGTCTCGGTGGGAGCCGGGGGACACGCCGTGCTCGACGCCGGGCTGAAGGCGCTTGCCATGGACAGCGGGCCTCCCGGGCTTCAGGGAGGTGGCAGGGTGCTCTTCTGCGCCGATGAACACACCACCGTCGTGGGAGGCAACTGGGCCGTGGGTGAGAGGGTTGGCCTGCGCCCCGCCCACATCGACCCCACGATCTCCAAGCACGACCACATCCACCTGGTTGACGACATCAACTCAGGCGGCGACGCTGAGGTTGTCGAGACATGGCCTGTGGACCTGAGGGGGTGGTGAGCCAGTGAGCGGCATCAGCTCCGACGGATCATGGAGAAACTGGGCCGGCAACCAGCGTTCCACCCCGGTAAGGATCGAACGCCCCCGAAGTGAGGCAGATGTCGTCGCACTGGTGAGGGCTACCGCAGCCGATGGCCGCCGGGTCAAGGTGGTCGGTGCGGGCCATTCATTTACAGCCATTGCCAGGACCGACGACGTGCTCGTCACGCTCGACAACATGGGAGCCGTGGTCGGGATCGACCACGACACCGGCCAGGTGAGGGTCGAGGCCGGAGCCAGGTTGTTCAACCTGAACCCCCAGCTCCACGCTGCCGGACTCGCCATGCCGAACCTGGGCGACATCGCCTACCAGTCGGTTGCCGGTGCCACCTCCACGTCAACTCACGGCACCGGGCTGGGTTTCTCCAGTGTCGCCGCAGGTGTGGTCGGCATGCGGCTCGTGGCAGGTGACGGAACCGTCGTCGTGCTCGGCCCGAACGACGATCCTGACCTCCTCGAGGTTGCCCGGGTGGGGCTGGGAGCCCTCGGCATCGTCACCGAGGTGACCCTCCAGTGTGTCCCGGCCTTCAACCTGCACGCTGTTGAAGAGGTCCTCCCCGCAGACGAGGTGCTCGACTCGTTTGACGAGATGGCGGCGGCCACCGACCACATCGAGTTCTTCTGGATGCCCCACACCGACCTTGCAATGCGCAAGCGCAACACCCGCACGACCGACGCACCACCACCTCCGAGGAACCGTCGGCACGCACTGCGCCGCCGGTGGAAGCGCTTCAAGAACAAGGAACTCATGGAGAACGCCGCCTTTGGTGCCTTCAACCACATTGGCCGGATGGCACCGTCGCTGATTCCCCGCCTGAACGGTCTCGTGGCATCCGAAGGTGATCGGGCCGAGTACCTGACCACCAGTTACGAGGTCTTCGCCAGCCCCCGCCGCGTGCGCTTCTACGAAATGGAGTACGGGGTGCCCGCCGAGTACGGCATCGAGGCGCTCCGTCGGGTGATGGACCTTGTACAGAACCTCGGGCGCCCAATCAGCTTCCCGATCGAGTACCGGATTCTGGGTCCAGACCAGATTCCGCTCAGCACCTCATTTGGTCGTCCCACCGCCTACATCGCCGTGCATGTGTTCAGACGTACCCCCTACGAGGACTATTTCAGGGGAGTCGAGCAGATCATGGACGACTACGGCGGCCGACCCCACTGGGGCAAGCTGCACTTTCAGACCTCGGATTCCCTGGGCGGTCGCTATCCGCAGTGGTACAGGTTCCAGGCGGCCCGCAGGCGCCTGGATCCAACCGGCCGCTTTGCCAACGACTACCTGGACCGGGTGCTCGGCAGTTGAGCGTGGGTCCCGAGCCTGCGGGTAACTCCTACCTACGTGCCACAAGGGCCACGTCGGTGGTCCTACCCGAGGTGACCGTGAGAGACGGGTCGTACACGTAGCCCTCGGGGTGCTCGAAGTCCACGAGTTGTCCGGGATCGTCAGCCTGCACCCCAACCACGAACCGGACGAGCGATCCCTTCAGGAGCTTGTTCCAGTGCGACACCGCCACCAGGCGACGCTCGCCATCTCTCTCCATGTCGTCCAGGAACCGGACCCTCATGCGTCGACGCACCACGGCCGGATCCCACGCAGCCGAGTGTTCGTTGGGAAGGAGGTCCCAGACCACCTCGGTATCGGCCAGCTGGTTGGTCAGTATCGGTTTCCAGAAGCGGGCCGGCTTACCGAAGCCCGGCAGCGAGGCTCCCATCTTGAGCTTGTAGTCGGGAATCGGATCCGTAGGTCGAACCACACCCCAGAGACCCGAGAAGATGATCACCTGCATGTCGACCCGACGTTGAAGTGGCGCCGGGAGAGACGGGTAGTCGAGCGCGTCGTAGAGAACACCGGTGTAGCGACCGATCGCCGGAAGGGTGGGCGCCGACCCGACGGTCAGGTTGGCGGCCGTCGCCTCAGCCGTCCTGGCAGCACCGATACCGAGGATCTTCGACCGTGCATCGACCGATCCCTTCATTGCCCGGGCGAGCGCAGCGACTACCTCTTCACGCGGAGCGGCCAGTTCGGGAAAGGACTGGCCGGCCTCGTTCCATGGAGCACCGTCGCCACCGGCGGCCTTTCCCTCGGAGGGAGGTAGCAGGATCAGCGGCGAGGGCATCCGGCGACGGTACCCTCGCCGCCGTGACAGATCCGGCCATCATCGAAGAACCTGTGTCCGGCGCTGAGCCCGATGTTCCGGCGGCCGAGGTACCTGAGGAAGAGGTCGAGTTGAGCGGGCTTGAGTCCGACATGGCCGTGATCGAGGCGGCGATGGACCAGGTCGACTCCGGCAACCTCGATGTTGCCGATGAGATGATCGCCGGACTCGGGGACACCGAGGCCTGAGGGCACTCTCAGAGGAGGTCCGGAACCGGTGCATCCTCCACAAGTTCAACCCGCGGGCCCAACGACACCTGGCCGTCACTGAAATCCAGCCAACGCCCACCCAGGTTCGACATCCGTTCCCACGGTTCGTCACAGGCAGCCTCCAGGGCGTAGATGACGCCGGCGTGTGTGACCACCAGAACCGTGCCGTCACCGGCCCTTGCCTCGAGCCGGGAGAGGGAGGCAGTGATCCGGATCAACAGGGTGTCGTCGTGTTCGTATCCGTCGGGTCGGTGGCCCGAGTCGAGCATCCCCGGCCACCCTGCCTCAATCTCATCCCGGGTAAGTCCCTGCCAGGGCCCGGCATCACGTTCCATCAGGTCAGCGTCACTGAGAACGGGTCCGACGCCAATCGCATCAGCCAGGGTCACCGCAGTGTCAAGTGCCCGTTCAAGGGGCGATGAGACAACTGCGTCAAAGACCCCGAGATGTTTTGAGCGCCCGGCCAGAACAGCGTTGTCTCGGCCGAGGTCGGTGAGCGGCGGGTCGGCCCGGCCCTGCCAGCGCCCGACCGCATTCCACTCGGACTGGCCGTGGCGGACCAGGAGGAGGCTTGTCACGAGGGTTGACGGTACCCGCCCGTTCGCCCGACTTCGGGACCTCGGCTATGACCTCCCTACACTTACCGGATGGCAGTACTGCGCTTGTTCGCCTCGGCCCGCGTGGCCGCGGGTACCGGTCGGACCGAAATGTCGGGCTCCACGGTCGGCGAGATCGTCGACGCTGCACGCAGCCTGTACGGGCCCACGTTCGCCAGCCAACTGGAAACATGTGGAATCTGGCTGAACGGCGAGCCTGCTGTAGCGGCTGACCCCGTCACCGAATCCGACGAGGTGGCCATCCTCCCTCCCGTGTCGGGGGGCTGAACCATGCGTCGAATAGCGGTCCTCTCACTTCACACGTCCCCACTCGTTCAACCCGGCTCAGGCGACGGAGGCGGCATGAACGTGTACGTGCGCGAGCTCGTCTCAGCTCTCGCCCAGGCGGGTGGCGAGGCGACAGTGTTCGTTCGCAGGTCCGACCCGACGCCACCCGAGACCGTCGAGGTGGAACCCGGCGTAACGGTGGTCCACGTCGAGGCGGGACCGTTCGACCTGGCCAAGGAGGAACTGCCCGGTGTGGTCGACGAGTTCGCCGATCAGGTCGCCGAACGGCTCGTCGCTGCTGAGCTTGATGGAAACGGATTCGACGGCCTGCTCGCCAACTACTGGCTGAGCGGAGTTGCCGGGCACCGGCTCAAGCACGAGCTGGAGCTTCCCCTCACCACGGTCTTCCACACCCTTGCCCGCGTCAAGGCCGAGACCGGCGATTCGGAGCCTCAGCGACGCCTCGACGCCGAAGCCGAGGTCATCGCATGTTCCGACGTGATCCTGGCCAACAGCGAAGAAGAGGTCCACCAGCTGGTCAACCTCTATGGTGCCGATCCCTCCCGAATCGAGGTCGTACCTCCCGGTGTCGACCACGCCTTTTTCAGCCCCGGATTCCAGGGTGGGGCCCGCGATGCTGTTGGTCTGGGTCCCGGACCGGTCCTGTTGTTCGTTGGACGCATCCAGCCGCTCAAGGGTGTTGACGTGGCTGTCTGCACGCTCGCCGAGCTCGATCGCAGCGATGCCCGCCTGGTCGTGGTGGGTGGCGCAAGTGGCCGCGAGGGGCCCGCCGAGGAGCGCAGGATCAGATGTCTCGTCGGCGACCTCGGACTGACCGACCGCGTGCACTTCGTGCAGCCACAACCCCATCACAGCCTTTCCACCTGGTACAGGGCGGCAGATGTCCTCGTCATGCCGAGCCGCTCCGAGTCGTTCGGCCTCGTTGCCCTTGAAGCCGCAGCCTGTGGCATTCCGGTGGTCGCCGCTGCCGTGGGCGGCCTTCGGACGTTGGTTGACCACGGTCGCACCGGCTACCTGGTCGAGGGTCGCGAACCCGCCGACTACGCCAGCCACGTGGCAGCACTGCTCGAAGACCCGGCCTCGGCCACCGAGATGGCCGCCGCTGCAGCCGAGCGGTCGTGGTCCTACACCTGGTCGGCCACTGCATCGCGACTGCACCGGATCTGCGACGACCTTTCCTTCCGCTCCCTCGTCGACTGCACCTGACCGTTGGCTGCCGGCTCCCACATCGATGCGAACAGGCGCGCTGCGCCCCACCGGCTGAAGTTCGACTATTGTTGTATTTCATGTAGTTTCAGTCTACGCTGACCAGCGAGCCCGGCGGCCGACCACCGGGGTTCGATCGGGGAAGTGAGTTCACCGGTGAAGAGGCCGTCGGGCTCACGCCTGCGGCGGAGGTGTGTGACAGGTGCCCGGCTGCAGGGTTGGAGACTGTCATCCAGACAGGCATAGGTTGGGCGAATGAGCCACATGCGGCCCTCGAGGCTTCTCGTGTTTGCGATTACCGCAAGCGGGCTGCTCAGCAACTCGGTACTCGTGAGTTCGACACCCGAGATCCTGAGAGACCTGGGCCATCCCATCAGTCGGGCAGGTCTGGTTGTCGCCGCAGGGGCGATACCGGGGATCGTCGTGGCACCCGCAGTCGGCTTCCTGGCCGACCGGTACGGCCGGCGTCGGATTCTCCTGCCCTGCCTGATCATCTTCGGTGTGTTCGGCCTGGCGGCCGGATTCAGCCCAACCCTCGGGTGGTTGCTGGCGGCACGGATAGCTCAGGGTGTCGGGGCAGCCGGCCTCATCAACCTGGCTGTGGTGCTGATCGTCGACCACTGGGATGGCCTGGACCGGGCAGCACTGATTGGTCAGAACTCGGCGGTCATCACGGTTGCGGTGGCCGTCTACCCGGTACTCGGTGGCGGCATCACGGACCTGTTCGGCTGGCGCTGGATGTTTGTCTCCTACGCGATACCGCTCGTGGTGGCCGGCCTTGTGGGACTCCACCTCGTGGCCGACCAACCGGTCCAGTCCGGGAAGGTGCGCGACCAGGTCAGGGCGGCCCTTGTAGAAATCCGCCGCCCGGTCACAGGTACGGTGATCGTGCTGGGCGCCATCGTGTTCCTCCTCATCTTTGGCCTCTTCCTCTCTCTCATGCCCATCCACATGGACCAGAAGTTCGGCCTGGGCCCGACCCAGCGGGGCCTCGTCGCTGCGGTCCCGGCACTCTCCTCGACCGTGTCCTCGTTGCTGGTCGCCAGAGCCCGTGCCAGGGTCCATGGTGGTTGGCTGGTCTACACGGGGATGTTCGTGTTCGCAGGAACCTTCGTGATCATGGGTGTGGCGTCGCTCTGGGTTCTCGTAGTAGCCGCGGCTCTGTACGGCCTGGCCGAGGGGCTGACCATCCCGACCATGCAGGACCTTGTCGCCGACGAGGCGCCAGAGCACCTCAGGGCAGCGGTCCTGGCGGCATGGGTGGGTGCAGTTCGCGTCGGGCAGACAGTGGGACCCATCGGTGTGACCATGGCCCTCGCCTACTGGTCAACCGGGAGCGTTCTGGTCGTCTCGGGACTGGCGCTCTTCGTCGTCAGCGTCATCGCCACGCTGACCCGCACCCTTGTTCCCCGAAACGGCGGCGGGCAGCCGACACTCAGCGGTTAGGTTCCACCCCGTGACGATGCGCCTGCAGGTGATAGGTGGTGGCCAGATGGGTGAGGCCCTCGTGGGGGGCCTCGTGGCATCGGGATGGGCCACAGCCGGCGAGATCCACGTCGTGGAACCCGATGTCGACCGCCGAATCGAACTGGAGTCGTCTGTCCCTGGGCTGACCTGTGGCGCAGAGCCACTGAACGGCGTTGATGCCCTGATCGCCGTCAAGCCACACATCGTGGCGGCGGTGTGTGCCGCGCTCACTGCGGCTGGCGTGGGCAGGGTTCTCTCGATTGCAGCAGGCGTCCGTCTGGACACCCTCGAAGAGGGCCTAGGCGCCGGAGCAGCCGTGGTGCGTGCAATGCCCAACACCCCGTCGCTGGTCGGCGAGGGTGCTGCGGCAGTCGCAGCCGGCAAGAACGCCGGTGACGAGGACCTCCGTTGGGCATCAGAGGTTCTTTCGGCCGTCGGAACGGTCGTGGTCGTGGATGAGCCGATGATGGATGCCGTCACCGGGCTCTCCGGGTCGGGACCCGCCTACCTGTTCCTGCTGGCCGAAGCCCTCATCGATGCCGGTGTCGCCGAGGGCCTTCCACATGAGACCGCCACGGCGCTCACTGAACAGATGCTGACGGGTGCGACAACCCTGCTACGTAGGTCCGATGCCCCGCCGTCGGTGCTGCGCCAGAACGTCACATCCAAGGGTGGGACGACCGCTGCAGGCATCGCCGTGTTCGAGGCGGCTGACTTCTCAGGGCTGGTCGCAGCGGTGGTATCGGCCGCCAGCGAACGATCCCGGGAACTGGGAGGTACCTGAGGGTGGGTCGCCGCTACGACACCCTCTCGTTTCTTTCCGACTACGGGACCGACGACGAGTTCGTCGGCGTGGTCCACTCCGTGGTCCGGAGCATCGCACCACACCTGGCAATTGTCGACGTCACGCATGGCATCCCCGCGCACGACGTCCGTGCTGGTGGTCTCACGCTGGCCCGAAGCGCCCAGTACCTGTGCCCGGGGGTCGTCCTCGCCGTCGTTGATCCGGGCGTGGCAACCTCCCGGCGTGCCGTTGCCGTGGAGGTAGGTGACGGCGAGTCCGTGCTCATCGGACCCGACAACGGTCTCCTGGCACCAGCTGTGGCGCTCGTCGGCGGTGCTTCAAGGGCGGTTTCGCTGACCAGCACCGAATACCACCTGCCCGCTCCCGGCCCCACCTTTGCCGGTCGTGACCTGTTCGCACCCGTCGCAGCACACCTGGCCAACGGTGTGGAGCTTGGCGAGTTCGGCGAAGAGGTGGATCCGTCAACACTGCTCCCGGGTGTTATGCCGGTCGCTGCAGTCGAGGACGACGGCCTGCACGCAGAGGTTCTCTGGGTGGACCGGTTCGGCAATGTCCAACTGAATGTGGGTCCCGACGAACTCGGCGACGTTGTCGGTCAGATAGGCGGCCGGTGTCAGGTCCGAAGCGCCGGAACGGCAAGGCCGGTCGTGAGGGTTTTCGCCTTCGACGAGGTGCCCGCTGGGGGCCTCGGGTTGCTGGTGGATTCCTACGGGTTGGCGACCCTCGTCGTCGACCGGGCGTCTGCTGCGGTTGACCTGGGCGTGTCGGCAGGTGATTCCCTCGTGCTGGCGCCGACCGGTGACGACTCGGATTCTGTCACCCGGGTCGAACTCGGAAGGAGCGAACCAGTCTGATGCGGTTCGGAACGACAATCGTCACGGCGATCCTGCTTGCCGCCATCCTGGGTGCCGCAGTCGTCCAGTTCGTACTGCTGCTCGACTAGTTGTCGGCTGGCACATTGCCGGCGCTTGTCGCCGTGAGCGCCCCGGCGAAGATGAGGGCAATGCCGATTACCACCGAAATAGAGAAGCCGGTCATCTCGTCGACGACCGAGTTGAGGAGCCCACCGAGGCTGAGCGTTACGGCACCCAGCGCGATCAACACATTCCCCGTGCCGCCCCTGACGGCAGATGCCCCTCCGGTGCGGAAGAGGCGGGTCGCCGACCAGACTGAACCCCCGACCACGACCAGCGCCCCGAGCGACGATGCCAGAGCCGCTGCGATTCTCGGTCCGGCTCCGAACACCTCGCTGCCCTGTGGCAGTTCGTCGGCGATGAACGTGCCGGTGGTGGGTGCCATCAACACGATCCCGGCGCCGAAGGCACAGGCCACGACTGTGACAAGGGCAATCCGATCAGCTTTCGGCCGCGGCATCATCAGGTAGACGGTTCCCAACGCCAGAATCGGAACGTTGAGGACGGCTCCGAATATGTAGAAGGCCCGGAACGGTCCTGCCGACCAGCCCACGGATGCGCCGAGCCACATCGAGCCGGCACCCAGGCTGAACAACATGAGTGCCACGGTCCATGCCATGTCCTGGGGCCTGTGCCTGTCCAGCCAGCGTTCCAGGACAGTGGCTGTGAAGCCCAGCGAGATGAGCGTGGCTGCGGAGGCGAGGGCGATCTGGATGCTCACGCAGGCGCACGGTACGGCCCTTCGCGGCAATCCGCCATCCTGCACCGGTGGGCATGGGCCGAACCCGCCAGGAGGTGACCTGTGAAGGAGCGCACAAGCGCCTAGCGTTGGGCCATGGCAGCCGGCGGCAGCACACCCGACCGAGACCTCCCCATAGCCGAGATGGGCGTTGTTCAACCCGAGGGATCCTCCTCTCCCATCCCCGAAGCGACCCTCGCACGCCTGCCCGTCTACATGCGGAGCCTCGTCGAGATGGCCGACGAGGGCATCGGCACCGTCTCATCCCGCCAACTCGCCGACCTGGCGGGAGTCAACGCCGCAAAGGTGCGCAAGGACCTCTCCCACCTGGGGGCCTACGGCAAGCGTGGGGTGGGCTACGACGTCGATCGCCTGCTTGCCGAGATAGGTGGAGCACTCGGTGGTTCGCTGACACCAGTGGTCATTGTTGGTGCCGGAAATCTCGGTAGGGCCCTCAGCAGGTACGACGGCTTCATGGCCGGTGGATTCCCGGTGGTTGCCATTGTCGACTCCGACCGTTCACTCGAGGGTCGAGTGATCTCCGGAGTGTCGATCACACACGTCGACCACATGGACGAGGTGGTGTGCGCCACAGGCTGCCGGCTGGGCATCGTCGCCACACCGGCCCATGCCGCCCAGGAGGCCGTCGACCGCCTCGTGGGGGCAGGCCTGCGGTCCATACTCAACTTCGCACCGGCCGTGGTCTCAGTCCCTCCCGAGGTCCAGCTGCGCAAGGTCGACCTTGCAACCGAACTGCAGATCCTTGGCTATTACGAGCACGTTCGAACCTCGAGCGAGGCTCGCGAGCAGGCTGCCGGATGACAGTTATCCGAGGGGATGACCCCGGGGGGTTGGCACCAGGGGGTCTATTCGGGAATGCTGGGGGCCGTCGTCCCCGATTCGACCGGTAGTCGAGAAACAGGAGCACCTAGTCGTGTCGGTAGTGGTCGTTGGGCTGAACCACCGCACAGTGCCACTTGACCTGCTCGAGCGGATGACGGTTCCGTCTTCGTTGCTTCCCAAGGCACTCGCAGATCTGGTCTCACGTGAGCACGTCACCGAGGCGGTGCTGCTCTCGACGTGCAATCGAATCGAGGTCTACGCCTTCGCAGAGAAGTTCCACGGCGGCTACCAGGACATCCGTAACTTCTTCGCCGAGATCTCACATCTCGCCCCTGAGGAGTTCTCGGACCATCTGACCGGTCTCTACGACGCCGACGCCGTTCGGCATCTCTTTGCTGTCGCCTCCGGGCTGGACTCGGCCGTGCTCGGCGAACACGAGATCCTGGGTCAGGTCCGCACGTCGTGGGAGGTGGCTGCCGACGAAGGTGCGGTTGGCCCTGTGTTGAACCCCATGTTCAGGCATGCCCTCGAGGTCGGCAAGCGGGTACGGACCGAGACAGCGATCTCCCGCAGTATCACGTCGGTCTCACAGGCAGCCGTGGCGATGGCCGGCGAACGCCTCGGAGGCCTCACCGGCCGGAGGGTCCTGGTTGTCGGTGCCGGCGAAATGGGCGAGGGCATGGCAATGGCTCTGCACGGTGGCGGCGTGTCCGAGATTCTCGTGGCCAACCGCACCTGGGAGCGGGCCGTCGAGGTTGCCACCAGGCTCGGGGGAACGGCGGTGCGGCTCGAGGAACTTCCACGACATATTGCAGAGGTCGACGTGCTCCTCACCTCGACGGGTGCATCATCGGTAATCCTCGAACACGGTGACATCGACGGCGTCGTCGGCAGCCGAAACGGCCGTGACCTCCTAATCGTCGATATTGCGGTTCCCCGCGACGTCGACCCGGCGGCCGGTGACCTTGATGGCGTGACCCTTCTCGACATGGACGACCTGCGCGCCTTCGCCGACATCGGAATCAGCGAACGTCGGCGTGAGATCACCGCTGTCGAGGCCATTGTCGACGTCGAGTTGAACCGGTATGTCGACGAGTCCACCGCCCGGCTGGTTGCTCCGCTCATTGCCCAACTGCATGGTCGGGCCGAAGAGGTCCGTGCCGGCGAACTGGAGAGGCTGGCCAACCGACTCGGCGAACTGGACGACCGCCAGCGGGCCGCCGTCGAGGCACTGGCGGTCGGCATAGTCGGAAAGTTGCTGCACGAGCCCACGGTTCGCATGAAAGACGCCGCGGGTACGGCACGTGGCGAGCGCCTGGCTGAGGCAATGCGCGACCTCTTCGACCTCTAGGCCGAGGCGAACAGCCATGCGCATCCGGGTGGCTACCCGGGGCAGTGCCCTGGCCCTGTGGCAGGCCAACCGCGTGTCCTCCCTGCTGACCCGGACCCTTCCAGGTGTCGAGGTCGAGATCGTCACCGTGGAAACCACCGGAGATCGCGATCAGACAACTCCCCTGGAGCAGATGGGTGGTCTCGGAGTGTTCGTGAAAGAGGTCCAGGCGGCGGTCCTCGACGGCCGCGCCGACCTTGCCGTGCACTCTGCAAAGGACCTACCCGGCGGCCAGACGGACGGCTTGGCGCTGGCAGCGGTGCCTGAGCGTGCAGACCCGCGTGACGTTCTGGTGGGCTGTCGCCTTACCAGCCTTCCCGAGGGGGCCACCGTTGCCACGGGATCCATCCGTCGCCGGGCCCACCTCGCCAACCATCGACCCGACCTGCGGTTCACTGGCCTACGGGGCAACATAGGCACTCGTCTGGACAAGGCCCGGGAGGTCGACGCTGCCGTCATGGCCAAGGCTGCCCTTGACCGGCTGGGCCTGTGTCCAGAGATCGTGGACCCCCTGGAACCGGAGGTTCTCCTACCCCAGGTGGGCCAGGGGGCGCTGGCGGTCGAATGTCGGACCGATTTCGAACTGCTCCAGGCACTTGAAGGCATGGATGACCCGGCCGCCCGGCGGGCGGTCGAGGCCGAGAGGGCCTTCCTGGTGGAACTGGGCACCGGTTGTGACCTTCCTGTAGCTGCACACGCTCGTCCGGCTGTCGACGATCCCCTCGGATCGGCCCTCACGGTGACCGGCGCAATCGCATCACCCGACGGAGCGGTCCTCGTAAGGGAGGAACGCACCGGCACCGACGGTGTGGCCATAGGTCATGCCATAGCCAGATACCTGCTCGACGAGCGTGGCGGTGCCGAGTTGATGGCACGGTCGTGAACAGGCCACTTTCAGGCGCCACGTTCGTAGTAACCAGGGCGACCGACCAGGCCGCCACCCTCACGGCCGCGCTGGTCGAACTGGGTGCCACGGTTGTTGAGTTGCCGGTGATCGCCATCACCGATCCGGCAGACGGGGGGGCAGCGCTTGAGGCGGCGGTGAGGGGTCTCAGAACCTATGACTGGGTCGTCGTGACCTCGCCGAACGGATCCCACCGCCTGGTTGACGCGATCTCATCCCAGGACCCAACTCCTGGAGGTAGCGACTGCCCCCGGTTTGCGGCAATCGGACCCAGGACGGCGGCTCCGCTTCTCGAGGCGGGCATGGTCGTCGACCTGGTTCCGGAACCGTCGGTAGCCGAGGCCCTCCTCGGTGCATTTCCAGCGCCTCCTTCGGGAGGTCGTGTGCTGGTGGCCAGGGCCGAGGTCGCAAGGCCCGTCCTGCCCGATGGGCTGCGGGCCGCCGGCTGGGAGGTCGACGTTGTGGCTGCCTATCGCAACGTGGCGCCCCACGCCGATCCCGACCTGGTGGCAAGGGCCCGTGGTGCGGACGCCGTCACATTCACCTCGGAGTCGACCGTGCGCCGCTACGTCGACCTTGTAGGCCGATCGATGCCACCCGATGCCGTCTGTATCGGTCCGATCAGTGCCGCGGCCGCCCGGGACATGGGCTTCCGGGTCACCGAGGCGGACCCCTGCTCGCTTGCAGGTCTGGTCGCCGCCGCATGCACGCTGTCCGGGTCCTGAGCAGACCTTCGTAGGCTCCTACGGTGACCTTTCCCGAACAGAGGCCCCGTCGCCTTCGGCGTACCGCCGCCATGAGGAGGCTGGTCGCCGAGACCCGCCTGTGTGTAGACGATCTGGTGGCACCGCTGTTCGTTCGGGAGGGCATAGCCGACCCTGTTCCCATCTCATCCCTCCCCGGGGTCGTGCAGCACTCCCGTTCAAGCCTCCGCGGCGAGGTGGCCGAGCTGAGAGACATGGGGATTCCCGCCGTGATCCTGTTCGGGATTCCACTGAGCAAGGACCCGGTCGGGTCAGAGGCCTGGAACCCCGACGGTGTCGTCCAGGTCGCACTCCGCGACCTCCGCGACGACGTTGGCGACGACATGGTGCTCCTGGCCGACCTGTGCGTCGACGAGTACACCGACCACGGCCACTGCGGTGTCGTCGCAGATGACGGCACCGTCGACAACGATGCCACCCTTGAGCTCTACCAGCAGGTCGCCGTTGCCCAGGCCGACGCAGGTGCAGACGTCTGTGCCCCCTCAGGGATGATGGACGGCCAGGTGGCGGCCATCCGCTCCGCACTCGACTCTTCTGGCAACGATCAGGTCTCGATACTGGCCTATGCGGCCAAGTACGCCTCGGCCCTGTACGGACCGTTCCGCGATGCAGTTGACGTCGAGATAGCCGACGGCGGCGACCGGCGCGGGTACCAGCAGGACCCACCCAACGCCCGCGAAGCCCTGTCTGAGATACGCGCCGACCTGGCCGAGGGGGCCGACATGGTCATGGTCAAGCCGGCGTTGGCATATCTGGACGTTGTCGCCCGGGTGAGAGACGAGGTGGACGTACCCCTCGCCGCCTACCACGTCAGCGGCGAGTACGCGATGGTCGAGGCGGCTGCAGCCAACGGCTGGATCGACGGCGACGCCGTCGCAATGGAGCACCTGTTGGCCATCAAGCGGGCCGGCGCCGATTTCATCCTTACCTACCTGGCACGTAGGGCAGCACAGCTGATCGGGTCATGACCGGTTCGAACGAAGCGCTCTTCCGACGCGCTCAGCGGGTCATTCCTGGCGGGGTCAACTCACCCGTTCGGGCATTCGGCTCGGTCGGCGGAACCCCGTACTTCGTGGAGCGGGGTGAAGGGCCCTACGTCTGGGACTCCGAGGGCCGCCGCTACATCGACTACGTGCAGTCATATGGTCCCGGCATCCTGGGCCACGCCCACCCGGCCGTCGTAGAGGCAGTGGCCGTTGCGGCAGGCGACGGAACCAGCTTTGGTGCACCGACCGAGGCCGAGGTCATCCTGGCCGAGATGGTCGTTGACCGCATCGCCGGGATGGAGTCAGTTCGGTTTGTGTCCAGCGGTACCGAGGCCACCATGTCGGCCATCAGGCTGGCGCGTGGGGCCACGGGCCGATCCAGGATCGTAAAGTTTGCCGGCTGCTACCACGGCCACTCCGACGCCCTGCTTGCGGCGGGAGGAAGCGGTGTGGCGAACCAGGGTCTCACGGGGTGCGACGGCGTGACCGCCGGAGCGGTGGCCGACACGGTGGTCGCCCCGTACAACGTCGTTCCCGATCTGGACGACACCGTGGCAGCAGTCATCGTCGAGCCGGTGGCGGCAAACATGGGCCTCGTGGCACCTGCTCCCGGATTTCTCGAGGGGCTCCGTTCAGCGTGCGACGCAGCGGGTGCCCTGCTCATCTTCGACGAGGTGATCACCGGTTTCAGGCTGTCTCGCGGTGGTGCCGCCGACCACCTGGGTGTCACCCCCGACCTCTGGTGTTTCGGCAAGGTCATCGGGGGTGGCCTGCCTGTCGGGGCCTTCGGTGGCTCTACCGACCTCATGTCGAACCTTGCACCCCTGGGCGGCGTCTATCAGGCAGGCACCCTTTCCGGCAATCCCCTCGCCATGGCAGCCGGCCGTGCCACCCTCGACCTGCTCGACCAGGACGCATACGACCGCCTGACCAGCACCTCCCAGAGTCTCGCCGACGGTCTCGCTGCGGGGTTCACCGGGGCCGGGCTGGCCTGTGTCATGCCGCGCCTGGGGTCGCTGCTGGGTGTGTTCTTCGGCGATGTGGAACCCACCGACTTCGACGAGGCCTCACGTCTGGCCGACAACGGTGTGTACCCGAAGGTCTTTCACGCCCTCCTGGACAGGGGGGTGGCGTGGGCGCCTGGCGCCTACGAGGCCCTGTTCCCGAGCCTCGCCCACTCCGAGGCTGTGGTCGACGAGACGATCTCCATCGCCGCCGAGGCTGCTGTGGCGGTGGCATCCGACCTCGCCTGAGGAGCGAATGGTCGGGGTCGGTCAGCCGGGGCGTCCCCGCAGTTTCAGGTAGCGCCTGATCAGCGAGTTCGTCGAGGAGTCATGTGCCAGACGGCCCTCGTCGGCATCAAGTTCAGCGGTGATACGCACAGCGAGGGACTTGCCCAACTCGACACCCCACTGGTCGAACGGGTTGATCCCCCAGACGGCACCGGCGACCACGGTGCGGTGCTCGTAGAGGGCAACCAACTGACCCAGAACCGACGGCGTCAACTCAGGAGCCAGGATCGTGGTGCTGGGTCGGCCACCCGGGAAGGAGCGGTGGGCCACCAGGTCAGGCGGTACTCCGGTGGCGGCAGCCTCGTCGGCGGTCAAGCCGAAGGCCAGTGCCTCGGCCTGGGCGAACAGGTTCGCCATCAGGGCGTCATGGTGAGCGAGGCGCGGGTCGGCGAGTGGGCGTGCGAAGCCGATCAGGTCGCACGGAACCGCCTCGGTGCCCTGGTGGAGCATCTGGAAGAAGGCATGCTGGCCGTCTGTGCCGGGGGCACCCCAGACCACCGGACCAGTCTGCCCAGCGACGAGGCCGCCGTCGGTGCCGGCCCGCTTGCCGAGGCTCTCCATCGAGACCTGCTGGAGCCACGGGGGGAACCCGCCGAGTTGGCTGCTGTAGGGAACCACCGCCAGCGACGATGCCCCCAGGAACGACCGGTGCCAGACATCGAGCAGGCCGAGCAGCATCGGTCCGTTCGAGTCCGGGGTGGACGAGGCAAGGTGTTCGTCTACGACCCTCATCCCGGCGAGCATTTCGGCAAAGGCCTCAGGGCCGACAGATGCCATCACGCTCAGGCCGACCGCTGACGGCAGTGAGAAGCGGCCCCCAACCCAGACAGGGACATGAAAGGTGAGTTCGGGGCTGACACCGAAGCCTGCTGCAAGACCTGTTGCGGCTGTGGCGGCGGCCATGTGGGCAGACACGTCGCTGCCAACCCCATCGACAAGCCATGCCCGGGCGGTCTCGGCCGCGATCATCGTCTCGGCAGTGGTGAAGGTCTTGGAACAGATCAGGATGAGCGTTGTGGCCGGGTCCAGACCATCGAGGGCCCGATCCATCTCGGCACCGTCAAGATTCGACGCGAAGCGGATGTCGAGTCCTGGGTGGGCAAGGTGGGCCAGTGCTTCTGTCGCCATGACCGGTCCCAGGTGTGAACCACCGATACCAAGGCTCACCATGGCGGTGATCGGCCTGCCGGTGGCACCCGACATGTGACCACTTCGCAGGCGTACGGCGACATCAGCCATCCGACCAAGGGTTTCTTCGACGCCGGGCACCACGTCGGTTCCATCGACAACGATGGCCGTGTCGGCAGGTGCACGTAGCGCGGTATGGAGGGCCGGCCTGTCCTCGGTCGTGTTGACCCGTTCACCCGACAGCATCCGCCCGATGAAACCGGGAACGTCCCGCTGTGCAGCCAGGTCGACAAGCAGGGAGATGGTCTCGTCGGTGACCGGGTGTTTTGAGTAGTCGACCCACAGATCGCCCACGCTGACCGTCAGCCTTTCGCCGCGTTCCGGGTCGGCTGCGAACAGGTCACGGAGTGATCCGCCGACCAGTTGGTCGCGGTGTCGTTCAAGGTTCGACCAGGCGGCTCCGCCGGTGGTTTCAGATCCGGTCACGAGGGACATTCTCCCCGCTCAGGCACCGGACCGTGCGGCATCACCCGACCCGGGCCTCAGGCGGTGAGAAATCAGACGCGGTTGAGGGGGCCTGTGGTGGTATCCGGGCGTACCTGTCCGGCACCATCCGAACGGCTGCAGCCAGTGCCCTGTAGGCGGTCTCGGAATAGCCAACCTCACCGTCGCGGAGGAGGTTGGCCATGACCCGCAGCGCCCACTCCATCAGTGGCTGGGAGCGCATGCCGACCCTTGTCAACTCCCGAATCAGAGCAGGGCTGCCGATAACCCTGGCGAAGATGCGGGCCATCTTGAAGTAGGTGCCGTACTCATCGTCGAGCATCCCCGGGTACCGGGCAAGTACCGAAGCGCCCCGTGCCGCAGCCTCGCCGATCAGTCCGGCTGCGAGGCGACCTGTCTCGTAGGCGTAGTCGATTCCCTCGCCGTTGAAGGGGTTGACCGAGCCTGCGGCGTCACCTACCAGCAGCCAGTTGGGGCCGGCCTTGGGGCCGACAGACCCTGCCATCGGCAGCCGACCACCGGTTGGGGCGGCGAGTGGCCTGGTGGGGTCGATCTGCCAGTGGCCTGGGAGGGTGCAGGCAAACTCCTTGAAAAGGTGGGTGGTGTTCACCGACCGGTAGTCGCGGAAGGTCGAGAGCAGGCCAATGCCGACGTTGATGGTGCCGTCGCCGACCGGGAAGATCCACCCGTACCCGGGCATGGTGGCGCCCCTCCGGTCTCTTACGTCAAGCGCAGACTCGATCCACGGATCGTCATGCATTGGGCTCTCGAAGTAACCCCGGATGGCCATGCCCATCGGATAGGAGCGATCGCGTGAAGTTCCAAGCGCCCTGCCGAAGCGCGAGTTGGCGCCATCGGCCACAACCACGAAGCGGGCATGGATGGGCCTTTCGACTCCGGTTTCCCGGTCGACCACGATTGCACCCGAGATGAGGCTGGACTCCGTCGGGTTGGAACCGTTGACGGGATTGTCGGCCTCGATGGGCCTGACGGCGTCTGTTCCCTCGAGCAGGGTCGCTCCTGCGAGCACGGCGTGGCGGGCGACGAATGTGTCCAGGTCGGAGCGCCGCACCACATAGCCGTAGGACGGGAATACGGGATGGTCGGGCCATCCCATCTCAAGGGTGCGTTCATGGGCGACGACCCGCAGTCCATCGAAGCGGTGGTAGCGCTCAAGGTGCCCGCCAAGCCCCATCGCCTCCAGCTGGTGGACCGCCCGCGGTGTAAGGGCATCGCCACAGGTCTTCTCCCGGGGGAACACCTTGCGTTCGACAACGACTGTGTCGAGGCCGGCGCTGGCTGCCCAGTAGGCGGTTGCTGCACCTGCGGGTCCACCGCCGATGACCAACAGGTCGTGGACGTGGTCAGACATGACCGGGGAATCGAGTGGCGGCGGTGATCATCTCGGCCTCCTGACAGGAGCGCCTGTCACTTGCTCAGCCGTTGGCCAACTGGTCGTCTGTGCCGAACGAGGCAGACCGCAACAGGTCGAGAACCTCGTCGACGGTGACCGTCTCAGGATCGAGGTGACCCTCGAGGTCCAGATCGCCAGAGTGGATTGCCTCGTCCATGGCATCGGCAAGGCCCTCGTCGAACTCGGAGTGGCTCAGGTGGGCACGCTCGTAGAGCACCACACCAATCAACTCCTCTGCTGTCAGGGCGTCACCGAAGCCGGGCATTCCGCCAGCCACCACCCGGCCGGCAGCATCGTCGCCGTATGGGTTGCCGAGGCCAGCGCCGGTTGATCCAGATACGACCCAGACGATGTGTTCAGCAACGGTCGGGAACGTGACGAACACTTCACCGTCGGTCATTGCCGGTCCGACACCACCCTCACCACCGGCTCCGTGGCAGGCGGCACAGCGTGCCTCGTAGACGTGGGCACCGTCGGCGAGAAGTCCGGCTGAGCCGGACTCGGGGGGTCGTTCAAGGGTTCCCACGTAGGTGATTGCCCAGACCGGCAGCAGGATCAGTGCACTTGCGGCCCACCATGGGATCTTCCTGCGGTCGTTTGCTGCGGCGTTGTACGGGGCCACCGGTGCGGCGGGGGGCTCAGCCGGCTCAGGTGCGCTGGGTACCTCGTCGGTGGGCGGGGCCGAAGCGGTGCCAGCTACCGAAGCCGGGTCGGCGGCCTTGTCTGTCGGTTCGTCGGCGGTGGAGCCGCGCGCCTGGCGTGAGCGCTTCAGGAGGTGCTCGGGGATTTCAGTCAACGTGGCCTCCGGGGCGACGTGGTGTTCGGTTCAGTCGGTTTGCGGTTGGCCTGACACCGACCTCTGGTCGGACAGGTGCAGGCTAGCTGGCACTGTAGGTCGTCCGGCACCGATCCGGACAAGCCAGATGCTCCGTGCCCGGGTAGTCGCAGCGTGCTCGGCGTGGTAGACACAGCGTCTGTGCAGGGGTGCCACGACGGGATCAACAGAGGGTCGCGGAGTCCCTGGACCACCCACTAACATGGTGCGGGCACAGCGCTTGTGCATCGCTTCACTAAGTCGCTGTAACCACCCAGTCGCCGAGACCTGCCGAGGAGGAGCCTGAACGATGGTCGCGTTCGTTGTATCCGTCATCATGCTGGGTCTCATGGTTGTCGGTGCCGGTGTCTACCGTGACCGCTGCCCCGCCGACAAGGACTTCACCTGGGGCGAGGCCATGCTCTTCGCCACCTACGTCTTCATGATCATGTTCTGGGTCTACGGGGTCGTCCCCCACCAGTGGCTGACATGGGCAGACAGTGAACTCAACTGGCGCCCCGACCGCTTCCTCGTCGGGCCGTCGCTGCCGTGGACCGGCGAACAGGGCATCGTCGAGTGGGCACTTCCCTTCACCATGACCTATGAGGTGATCCGCGACCTCGTAGTCGTGCTCATCTACCTCGTGGGCATCGGCGGCAACGCCGTGCTCTGGAAGAAGTGGCAGAACCGGGGCGCAGAGGTTGTCGAGCCCACACCCACCTCCGAATACGGCCGGCCGCTCGTACGCGAGGGGGCCGGCACATGAGCGTCATCGATGCCAACCCGGCACCCCCGACCTTCGTCGACGACTACTCGCTTCGCGAGGTGGACGCCGCCTGGATGGCTACGGCAGTGAAGCTCAAGCAGTTCATCCACATTGATCAGTCCGAATGCATCATGTGTGAGGGCTGTGTCGACATCTGCCCCTGGAAGTGCATCCACATGGTCAGCCCCGGTGCCATAGCCGAGGCGGTCGGAACCGGAATGCCCGGCGATGACCCCAGCGACAACGTCATTTTCACCATCGACGACGACGTCTGCACCCGCTGCGCCCTGTGTGTCGATCGCTGTCCCACCGGTGTCATCATCCTCGGAAAGATGAGCGACCCACCGGCAGACGGCGACGCACACCAACGCGCCAACAGCCATGGCTATGGCTACGGCATGCGCCTCGGCTGATCGGCGGTAGGCGGGAACTATGCGCAACATGAACACCCACACAGGTTCACAGGAGAACGACGACAGTGGTCGATAGCAACGGCAGCAAGCCGACCGGACAGGCGCTGGCAGAGCGCGTTCAGGGATCACAGGCCTGGGGATCCATCTTCAGGCCCGGTTCCATCTTCCGGAAGGGCTACAGCGACAGCCCCCGGAACCGGTCATACGTGATCATGAACAGCGTCCTCTACCACCTGCACCCTGTGAAGGTGAAGAGGCACGCCGTAAAGGTGAGCTACACGCTCTGCCTGGGCGGGTTGAGCTTCTTCCTGTTCATCCATCTCACGGTCACCGGCATCTTCCTGATGTTCTTCTACCGGCCCACAGCGGCCCAGGCGTGGAATGACATCCTGACACTTCAGACGTCGGTCGGCTTCGGCCTCCTCGTGCGCAACATGCACCGGTGGGCTGCCCACCTCATGGTCCTCTCGGTGTTCCTGCACATGGCCCGGGTCTTCTACCACGGCGCCTACAAGCCGCCCCGCGAGTTCAACTGGGTGATCGGCGTGATGCTGCTGCAGCTCACCCTGCTTCTCTCGTTCACCGGGTACCTGCTGCCCTGGGACCAACTGGCGCTCTGGGCGGTGACAGTCGGTACCAACATGATGGGCTTCACGCCGGTGTTCGGTTCACAGGTCAGGTTCGTCCTCCTCGGAGGGGTTGAGATCGGAACCGACACCCTGCTGCGCTGGTACGTACTCCACGTGCTGATGTTGCCCTTTGTGACCGTGATCTTCATGGCAATCCACTTCTGGCGCGTCCGCAAGGACGGCGGCATCTCCGGACCGCTCTAGGCCAGGGACACGACGATGACTGAAATCCCCGAACACCTGCGCAAGCGTGCCGACGAGGCCCGCCAGAAGGCTGCGGCGGCATCCGGCGCCGACAAGCCAGCCGACGCGGCCCCATCCGAGGCGACAGCGCCCGGTAGCGAGGCGACCGAAGGTCGGATCCCGGTCCACCTGCTCGACCGCAGCAAGGCAGCAGCCAACCAACCGTCTCCGGGGGCTGATCCGGCTCCGGGCGGTGGCGGAGCGCCCGCGCCGAGCAGCGGCCCCGACGGGCACAACCAGCGCCTCCTCACCGTCGTCAAGTCCGGCTCGATCCAAGACACCAAGTCGGTTCCCCAGGACAAGGTGCACGTCTGGCCCCACCTGCTGGTGGCTGAGTTCCTGGCAGCCCTGGCCGTCACCCTGTTCCTGCTGGCGTTCTCGATCTTCGTCAACGCACCCCTGCTCGACCTGGCGAACTTCAACCAGACCCCCAACCCGTCAAAGGCACCCTGGTACTTCCTCGGACTCCAGGAGATGCTCACCATGTTCCACCCGATGGTGGCGGGCGTGACCATCCCCGGCATCGGTCTAATCCTCCTGGTGATGGCGCCCTACATCGACAAGAACCCCTCCAAGGCACCCGAGGACCGCAAGTTCGCCATCTCGCTCATGACCGTCCACCTAATGTTCTGGGCCGTTCTCGTGATGATCGGCTCGTTCTTCCGCGGTCCCGGCTTCAACTTCATCTTCCCATGGAACAGCGGCCTGTTCTTCGAACTGTGATGTCCATGCCCACCCACCTCGCGGCCTCAGGCCGGAACCCCGGGAGCTGATCCGTGGTAGTCGTGATCCCAATCGTCCTGCTCGTGGCGCTCGCAGGGGTGCTGCTTGTAGGAACATCCCGGCGACGTGAACAAAGGGCGGCCGGCCTCTCCCGCGAGGCCCGTCGCAGCGACAAGGCCAGCCTCGTCCTTTCGGCAGGTGACGGCGACACTGCCCCAACTGGCCGCCAGGTGGAACAGGAAGCCATCGCAACCAGGAAGGTGGTAGACGCGCCGGTCGTCGAGTCGGCACCCGCCGAGCCGTTCGTGGCACCCGACCCGCTGGCCCTGGGCGTGTCCCGCCGGCAGTTCTTCAATCGCAGCATCGTCGGCATGATGGGCCTCGGCCTCTCCGGCTTCGGCGGCGCATGCATAGCCTTCCTCTGGCCACAGGGCGTGAGCGGCTTCGGCTCCAAGATCAAGGTCGGCAACATGATCGAGCTTCTGGCCGAGATCAAGGACAAGAACGGCTTCGTCTACAGGCCCGAGGGCCGAATGTGGATCACCGCGTATCCGAACGGCGCCGTGGAAAAAGCCCGGACGGCCTACTCCTCACCTGAGTTGACCGGCATGGCGGCCGGGGTCGAGAGCGGATTTGAGAGCGGGGTCGTCGCCCTGTACCAGAAGTGCCCGCACCTGGGCTGCCGGGTACCCGAGTGCGTGTCGTCGCAGTGGTTCGAGTGCCCCTGTCACGGCTCCCAGTTCAATCAGGTCGGAGAGAAGCGTGGTGGCCCGGCACCGAGGGGCATGGACAGGTTCGCCATGTCCGTGGTCGACGGTGTGCTCACGGTCGATACAGGAACGATCGTCCAGGGACCCCCGATCGGAACCAACACCACCGGCCAGGAGGCCGAGGGTCCGCACTGCATAGGCGCCGCCGGCGGCCACTAGGCCCGCCCCGTCAGGAGAACCAGAGACAACCCGATGATCCTCGCAGCAAGCACACAACGCACAGTCGGCCTGGTGCTGGCCGTCCTCGTGATGGTCGGGCTCGTCGTGTACCTGCTCTTCAGCTTCCGCATCGGAAAGCGCGAGGTCGGCTCCGAGATCGACCTTGCTGCCAACCGGACACCCCATGTCGATGACCTCGAACTGGAAACCAGGGTGCTCGACCGGAGCCTCGCCTGGTCGCTCGTCACGCTTGCGGCTATCTCCCTCGTCCTGCCCATGTACTGGCTCATGGAGCCGGCCCGACAGGAAAACGCAGCCATCGACTGGGTCGGCCGCTTCGAGATCAAGGGCGGCCGAACCTTCGAGGACGGTTGTGCCAGCTGCCACGGACCCGGTGGCGTTGGTGGAGTTGCAGCCTTCACCATCGCTGACCCCGACGGCGAGTTCGTGGCCCAGGTCGAGTGGAAGGCGCCTGCACTCACAACGGTCCTCTCCCGCTTCAGCGAGGCAGAGGTAACCGACATTCTCAACTACGGACGCCCGGGCACCCCGATGCCGGCATGGGGCCTTCCCGGTGGTGGCCCGCTCACCACCCAGCAGGTAGAGCAGCTCGTTGTGTACCTGCGGTCCATCCAGCTCAGCCAGGGCGCCGCAACCGCCGAGATCGATTCAGGCATCCGGGCCGCGGTCGGGGCAATGGTCACGGCAGCCGATCCGTCCCTCACCGACCGTGATGCCGTCGACGCCACCGTCGACGCATGGCTCGAGGGTGCAGCCGACCCGGCCAGCGACGACTACCTGTTGTACGGCGAGGTCCTCTTCAATAACGCCTCAGCCCAGGACGCCAACAGCTGCGCCCGCTGCCACACCCCCGGCTTCTCCTTCGGGGCTACAAGCGAGGCCGCCACGGCCGACCTGCTCGAGACTTGGCCACGGCTCGCCGAGTCCGGCATCCTCACCGGTTGGCAGCCCGGAGCTGGCCACGTAGGCCCTGACCTTGCAGGTGTCGAGGCCCACTTCTCCACGAGCAAGCGGCAGTCCGAGTTCATCCGCACCGGCTCCGAGGTGGGTATCGGCTTCGGCAACGCACGGACCGGTTCGGGCGGCATGCCCGGTTATGGCGGGCGCGTCGATGACCTCGACGTGATCGGAACCGTTGAGCGCAGCCAACTGCTCACACCTGAACAGATCGACGCCATCGTGGCCTACGAGAGGAGCCTCTGATGGGTGCGTTCGTCATGCTCGCAGGCCTCGCCTACAACCCGCACATCGCCGGGATTCTGGTTGTCGCAACCGGTATAGCCGTGCTGATGGGGTCCGTGTGGCTGCTTCTCGCCACCAACTCCGGCATCAGGGTCGGAACGCTGCTGGCCGTAACCGCCCTCATGGGGTGGATGGCGATCATGGGGTCCACCTGGTGGATGTACGGCAAGGGCTGGCAGGGGAACAGCGCCGCATGGATCACCGTCGACATCAACGTCGGTGACCTGGGCGCCAGCGGCCTGCCAGAGGCCAGACAGCTGCCCAACCCTGATGCCCTACCGTCCGGATACCAGATGGTCACATCCTCGGGCGACGCACGGGCCATTGCCGAGTACGGCTCACTCCCAACAGCCGACGAGTACCCAGACCTTGCCACCGAGGATCTCGACCGGCTCCGTTCTGACCGGCAGGTACGCAATGAGACGGTCACCAGATCCGAGCTGGCGGCAGTCGCACCAGAGGTGACCAGTGCTGCCGGCCTCGGCAACCTCGGCGGCTGGCGACTGCTTGCAACCACCGAGGCAGGTGACGCCCAGGCCCAGGCCGTTGCTGATGTCTTGTCACACAGCGATCTCGGGTTCGGCTCCAGCGGAGACTTCAAGCTGCTGGACGCCTACACCATGGGCGGCAAACCGACGCTGCCCACGGACCCGAACCGCTGGGACCGCATCAGCCTGTGGGCCACCAACTCCGCCCGCATCACCAACCCGGTCAAGTACACGGTCGTCCAGCTTCAGTCGGTAGTCGACCAGCCGACCATCCCCGGCGAGGCACCGCCACGGCCGGTCGCAGACACCGACGAGCCCGTCGTCTCGGTGATCATGGTCCGGGACCTTGGCAACGTCAGGCTCCGACCGGCACTCGTCACCATCGGATCACTGCTGGTCTTCCTCGCCCTGTGCCATTGGCTCCATGTCCGTGACAAGGAGGTAATGGCACGGCGCAAGGAGTTCGAAGCGGCAGGGGCCTGATCCGTGGTAGCCGCCTGTAGAGCCGCTTGCCGGCGGCCGGGAGGCTGACGTGCTCGGCCAGTACCTGCCCCTTGTGTTCCTGTTTGCGCTGGCGTTCCTCTTCGCTGCGCTGAGTTTCTTCGCCTCACGGCTGCTGGCTCCCCGGAGCCCCAACGACAAGAAGGCGGCCCCGTACGAGTGCGGGATAATTCCCGGGCGCGAGGCACCCGAGCGCTTCCCGGTGCGCTTCTTCCTGGTGGCGATGATCTTCATCGTCTTCGACATCGAGATCATCTTCTTCTACCCGTGGGCGATAGCACACAACGAGATCGGGCTGTTCGGCCTCGTGGCCGTGCTCATCTTCTCGTTCGCCGTGTTCGAGTCGTTCGTCTACCTGATCGGAAACGGAGCCCTCGAGTGGGGACCGCTCAGCCGTGAGGCACCGGGTGGAGGTGTCGTGTCGGCAGGTCGCACCTCCTCGACCACCGTCTCGCGTGCAGGCATCCGCCAGGTTGGCCTCGAGGGCCGACCCGGGGGTAACGCCTGATGAGACGCCTACCGATCCTGGGCGACGTGTCCAGGGTGGCCGACGACGGCCTCGAGGGCCTCGAACACAACTTCGTGACGGCGCGCATCGAGGACCTCGTGAAATGGTCGCGGGCACGCAGTTGCTGGCCAGCCACGTTCGGGCTGGCATGTTGTGCGATCGAGATGATGGCCACCGGTGCTGCCCACTACGACCTGGCCCGCTACGGAATGGAGGTCTTTCGTGCCTCTCCCCGGCAGGCCGACCTGATGATCGTGGCCGGGCGGGTCTCACAGAAGATGGCGCCGATACTGCGGCAGATCTACGACCAGATGATGGAACCCAAGTGGGTTATCTCCATGGGCGTGTGTGCATCGAGTGGCGGCATGTTCAACAACTACGCCATCGTCCAGGGCGTCGATCAGGTGGTCCCGGTCGACGTGTACGCCCCGGGTTGCCCGCCCGGACCCGAGACCCTCATGCACGCCATCCTCACCCTCCACGAAAACATTCGTACCGGTGAGCTGACACGGCGCCGGATCGACAATGACGGCGGAGCGGCAATCCACGTTGAGGCCCCGCCCCCAGAAGGCACAACGGAACAACCGGTCCAGTTGGGCCGCCGATGACCACGATCGTCCCTGAGACATCGTCGTTCGATCAGCGGGTGCTGCACCCGTTGCCCGACCAGTTGTTGGCTACGGTCGGCGACCTCCACGACGAGGGCTTCCTGACAGCGGTTGACGTGACCGCTGTCGACTACCTGACACACCCGGGCCGAACCGACCTTCCGGCTGATGTCTGCCCCGAACGCTTCGAGGTCGTCGTGTCCCTGCACGCGCACCAGCGCCACGAACGTGTTCGACTGCGTGTTCAGGTCCCCGCCGATGATCCGGTCGTCCCCTCCCTTTTCGACCTGTATCCGGGAACCGAGGCAATGGAGCGGGAGGTATTTGACCTCTTCGGCATTTCCTTCGACGGCCACCCGGACATGACCCGAATCCTGCTTCCCGAGGAATGGGAAGGCCATCCACTCCGAAAGGACGTGGACACCGGTCGGATACCCGTCCAGTTCAGGGAAGCCCCGGTGCAGCGGTGAGCACCGAGGCGCCGGAAGGCACCGACACGGGCCTCGGCAGTGCCGAACGGGTTCACCGTCGCGACGGCAGCGCGGTCCTGCGGGTCAGCGAGGCCGGGGCATTTCACCTTGCCGGAGATCCTGACAATCCCGACGACGACGAGCGGATGATCCTCAACATGGGGCCGTCGCACCCATCGACCCACGGCGTCCTGCGCCTGATGCTCGAGATGGAGGGCGAGACCGTGCTGCGGACCAAGCCGGTCATCGGCTATCTGCACACGGGCATGGAGAAGACCGGCGAGAACCTGAGCTACCTCCAGGGACCCACCAACGTCACCAGGATGGACTACGCCGCTCCGCTCTTCTCGGAGCTGGCGTTTTCGCTGGCCACCGAGAAGCTGCTCGGCATCGAGGTTCCTCCTCGGGCCACATGGATCCGAATGCTCATGTGCGAGCTGAACCGGGTGGCCTCACACCTCTTGTTCCAGGCGACCAACGGCATGGACCTGGGTGCCGTCTCGATGATGATCTATGGCTGGCGCGAACGCGAAGAGGTGCTGCGGTTCTTCGAGAAGGTCACCGGCCTCCGAATGAACCACAACTACATCCGACCCGGCGGCGTGGCGGCCGATCTCCCCGATGGATGGCAGGACGACGTTCGTCGGCTCCTGGACCTGATTCCGCCGAGGCTCGACGAGTACGACACCCTGCTGACCGGCCAGCCCATCTTCAGGGAGCGCCTCCAGGGAGTCGGTGTCATGACACCCGCCGAGGCCCTGGCTCTCTCAGCCACCGGCCCGATCCTGCGCTCGACCGGATACGCCTGGGACCTGCGACGCGACGAGCCGTACCTGGCCTACGACCAGGTCGACTTCGACGTCCTCGTGGGCACCTACGGCGACTCCTTCGACCGGTTCGCCATACGCCTGAACGAGACACGTGAATCGCTGCGCATCGTCGAGCAGATCCTCGACCAGATGCCCAGCGGCGACTACCGCACCCAGGACAAGAAGGTCACGCCCCCGCCCAGGGTCCGGATCGACGACTCCATGGAGGCGTTGATCCACCATTTCAAGATCTTTACCGAGGGATTCCACGTGCCCGAGGGCGAGGTCTACGTGGCGGTCGAGTCCCCCCGCGGCGAGCTGGGCTGCTACCTGGTGTCCGATGGTGGGCCGAACCCCTACCGGATGCACATCCGGGGCCCCAGCTTCGTCAACCTCCAGACGCTTCCACACCTCATGGAGGGTGGTCTCATTGCCGACGCCGTAGCCGTGATCTCATCGGTGGACCCGATCATGGGCGAGGTGGACCGCTGATGGGCTACTTCAGTGAGGCCAACGAGGTTCTGGCCACCGAGATCATCGACAGGTATCCAAGGCCCAAGTCGGCCGTCATCCCCCTGTTGCACCTGGCCCAGGAACAGGAGGGGTGGGTAACCCGCGAGGCAATGCTCCAGATTGCGGACCTCACAGGAGTGACCGCCGCAGAGGTTCTCGGAACAGGAAGCTTCTATGAGATGTTCAAGTTCCACCCTGTGGGGAGGTACATGGTCAACGTCTGCACCAACATCTCCTGCCAGCTCCTGGGTGGCGAGGAACTCCTGAATCACGTCGAGTCCACCCTTGGTGTCAGTGCCGGCGATACGACCGAGGACGGAATGTTCACCGTCGAGGACGTCGAGTGCGTGGCTGCATGCACCGAGGCCCCGTGCTTCACGGTCAACTACAGGTACTTCCACCGGGCCACCCCTGAGGTGTTCGACCAGGTGGTGTCCGACCTTCGTGGCGGCCACAGCCCCGTTGAGCGGGGCAGCGCCGGTGATTCCGGCGACATGCCCGAACACGGCACCCTTGGGCGGGTGCGCCAGGAGATCCCCGCCGACAAGATGGCCGGCGTGGTCCCACCCGAGAAGGCGGGGGAGCAACCCGTGTGGCTGCCCGGCAACGGGGAGGTCGACGCCGATGGCTGACGCCAACCAGATGGCTGACGGCTACGTGCCACACGCCCCCGGCTACGTGGTCAACGGTGGCCCGACCCTGTTGACCAGCAGGTTCCTGTTCGAGGACTCCCACACCCTGGAGCGTTCCATGCAGACCGGCGGCTACGCGGGCCTGCGCACAGCGCTCTCGCGAGCCCCGGCCGAGGTACACGACGAGGTGAGGCAGGCAACCCTCCTCGGGCGTGGAGGCGCCGGCTTCCCGGCGGGTGTCAAGTGGGGGTTCTGCCCCGAGGGGGTCTGGCCCCGCTACCTCGTCGTCAACGGCGACGAGAGTGAACCCGGTACCTACAAGGACCGCCTCCTGATGGAGCGGGACCCGCACCAGCTGATAGAGGGCTGCCTCATAGCCTGCTACGCCCTCGGGTTGTCGCAGTGCTTCCTGTACGTACGTGGCGAGATGGCCCTCGCCCAGGAACGGATCGCCATCGCACTCAACGAGGCCTACGAGGCAGGCCTGGTCGGAGCGAACGTGCTCGGATCGGACTTCTCGGTCGACATCATCCTGCACTGGGGTGCCGGCGCCTACATAGTCGGAGAGGAGACAGCGCTCATAGAGAGCCTTGAGGGCAACCGCGGCATGCCGAGGCTGAAGCCCCCGTATTTCCCGGCGGCCATCGGCCTCTACGGGCAGCCCACGATCGTCAACAACGTCGAGACCCTCTCCAACCTGGCCTGGATAATGGAAAACGGTGCCGATGCCTACAAGGGGTATGGCTCCGAGGCATCTCCCGGAACCCGGCTGTTCGCGGTGTCTGGCCACGTCGTCAGGCCAGGTGTGTACGAGGTGGAACAGGGTGTCACCACGTTCCGCGACCTCTTCTACGGAGATGACTACTGCCGCGGAATCAGCGGTGGTCACGAACTGAAGGCGTTCATCCCGGGAGGTGGCTCGGCACCGTGGTTCTTCGGAGAGCACCTGGACCTGCCGCTCGAAGCCCGCGCCGTGTCCGAGGCGGGTTCAATGCTCGGCTCCGGCGCCATCGTGGTTATGGACGAAACGACCGACGCCGTGAAGGCATGCCTGCGGCTGGTCCGCTTCTACGCAAACGAGTCCTGTGGCAAGTGCGCACCATGTCGCGAGGGAACGAGCTGGGAACAGAAGATCCTCCAGCGCATCCACGACGGCGAGGGGCGGCCATCCGACATTGACCTGTTGCTGAGTGTCGGCAACCACATAAGCCCCGGCCCCTATCCCGTGGCGTCCTTTGACACCGAGGGTCTCGAGGCGGTGCCGTTTCCTCCGAGCCAGACAACTATCTGCCCGCTCGGGCCGTCGTCGGTGGCGCCGATCACATCCGCGATTCGTCGGTTCCGCCACGAGTTCGAGGCCCTGATCACCCGCAGCGACTCAATCCCCGTCGCGTCCGAGGCTGGCGCATGAGCGACGAGACAGTGGACGACACGGTGGAGATCAGCGTCAACGGCACGGAGGTGACCGCCCAGCCCGGTGAGTTGCTGATCGACGCATGCGAACGGACAGGCACCTACATCCCACGGTTCTGCCACCACTCCAGGCTTGATCCGGTCGGAATGTGCCGCATGTGCCTCGTCGAGGTTGACACCGGCCGGGGACCCGCACTGCAGCCCTCCTGCATGATCAAGTGCACACCGGGCATGCAGGTCGACACCGAGTCCGAACGTACCCGTAGTGCCCAGAACGGGGTCCTCGAACTCCTGCTCGTCAACCACCCACTGGACTGTCCCGTGTGTGACAAGGGCGGCGAGTGTCCTCTTCAGGACCAGACCATGACGTACGGTCCCGGTGAGAGCAGGTACGTCGAGGAAAAGCGCCACTTCGTGAAGCCGATCCCCGTCAACACCAATGTGCTGCTCGACAGGGAGCGGTGCGTGTTGTGCGATCGCTGCACCCGCTTTGCCGACCAGGTGGCGGGCGATCGCCTCATCCACTTCCTGGATCGTGGCTCCCGGACCCAGGTGAACACCTTCCCCGGCGAGCCGTTCAGCTCCTACTTCAGCGGCAACACCGTCCAGATCTGCCCCGTCGGAGCGCTGACTGCTGCCCCATACCGGTTCAGGGCCCGACCCTGGGACCTCGAAGAGGTCGGGTCAACCAGCGTGCTCGACAGCGTCGGCAGCCGAATCTCTGTGCACTCGTCACGCGGTCGTGTGCTGCGCTTCATGGGCGTTGACTCGGATGCGGTCAACTGGGGTTGGCTGTCTGACAGGGAACGGTTCGTGTTCGAGGCCTACGACAGCTCGGACCGCCTCGACGGGCCCCTGCTCCGTGGCGATGATCAGGGCAGCCGGGAACCCGGAGGACCAGAGCTGGTGCCGGCCAGCTGGTCCGATGCCCTCGAAGCAGCGGCCGAGGCACTTACCGGTACCGATCCTGACCGGATAGCCGTGATCGGAGGCGCCCGCCTCACCAACGAATCCCAGTACGCCTGGACCAAGTTGGCCAAGGGCGTGCTCGGCACCGACAACGTCGACGCCCAGTTGGGCGACGGGCTTCCAGCCGACGTCCTACTGGGCCTCCCACGGGCCACCATCAACCGGGCATGTACACCCGGCGGCACCATTGTGCTGCTGGGTCCCGACCCGAAAGAGGAGTTGGGCAGCCTCTACCTGCGTATACGTCATGCCGTTGTCCACGACGGGGCAACCCTCGTCGAGTTGACCCCCCAGCCGACCGGTCTCACCGACATCGCCACGCACTCCATCCGGGTTCGCCCCGGCGAGGCCGCAGATGTCGTGCGGGCCATGTTCGAGGGCGGGTCAGGCGACCTGGGTTCGGCCGGAGACGCAATCTCTGCGGCCGGGCCGGTGACGGTGCTGCTGGGCCGGACCTCCCTTGCCGAGGATGCCGGCCTTGTCGCCGCAGCCGCCGTGGTCATCCTCGACCACATCGACGACGTCAGGTTCCTGTCGCTGCTACGTCGCGGAAACGTGCACGGAGCACTCGACATGGGTATGTCGCCGGGCCTGCTTCCGGGCCGCACGACCCTGGAGACCGGAGTCGACAGGTTTGAGGACTGCTGGACCGTTACCCCCACCTCGACGGGACTTGGCTGTGTGGCCGCCCTCGAGGCCGCAGCAGCCGGTGACATGGACGTGCTGGTGCTGCTCGGGGCCGATGTCCTCGCAGACCTTCCCGACCACGACCTTGCGCGCCGGGCGCTCGACGCTGTTGGAACTGTGGTCGCCGTCGACCTCTTCATCACACCGACGGTGGAGCGCGCCGACATCGTGTTACCTGCTGCTGCACCTACCGAGGTAGATGGATCCTTCACGAACCTCGAGGGCCGGATAAGCGCTGTGGCGCGTGGAGCCTCCGCGCCTGGCACCTCCCGACCCGACTGGATGATCGCCGCCGAGTTGGCCGAGCGGCTCGGAACCAGCCTTGGCCTTACGTCCCTCGAAGGGGTCTGGACCGAGATTGCGTCCGTTTCCCCGGTTCACGCCGACGTCAACCCCGAGGCAATCCTGTCCTCGGGCACCGAGGGCATTCTGGTGGCCGGAGAGTTGCCCCTCGTGAGGCCCGAGGAGACCACCGTGCCGGCACCCGGCCGGTCCACCTTGCGTCTCGTCGTCACCCGTTCGATGTTCGACAACGGCGTCCTGAACGGACACAGCAGCTCTCTCGCCGGCCTCGCACCCGGTACCCACATCGGCGTTGAGCCATCTGACCTGAAGAGCCTGGGGCTCGCCGACGGATCAACAGTAGAGATCTCCGGGCCCCGGGGGACGGTCACAGCCGAGGTGGTCTCCTCTCCCCGGGTCACCCCCGGCACGGCACATGTCCTGTTCAACCAGGACGGGCTGGACGCCGGAGAGCTCGTCGATGCCTCGATGGCGGTCATCGACGTGAGGCTGGTGAGGTCCCGATGATCCTGGCCGCCGACCCGCTCCTCGTAGACGGCATCGATCTGACCGTGGCACTGATCGTGTTGTTGAAGGCCGGTGTGGCCTTCGCGATGCTGCTGGTTTCGGTGATGCTCGTCATCTGGTTCGAGCGAAAGCTCATCAGCGACATGCAGAACCGGATCGGTCCGGCAATGGCGGGTCCATGGGGGATCCTCCAGACCCTTGCCGACGGGATCAAGCTGTTCTTCAAAGAGGACCTCCTGCCAACGAGGGCTGACCGTGTCGTGTTCAGGCTGGCCCCGTACCTCTCGATCATCCCCGCCTTCGTGGCGTTCGCAATCATTCCGGTCGGAGGTGACTTCACCAACGGAGGCGATGGCACGGTGTCGATGTTTGGCCGATCCACGCTCCTCCAGGTGGCCGATCCGCCAGTCGGCGTCCTCTTCTTCCTGGCCCTGTCGTCGATAGCGGTCTACGGGGTGATGCTGGCCGGCTGGTCGTCAGGTTCCAAGTACCCGCTTCTGGGCTCTGTAAGGGCATCAGCCCAGATGATCAGCTACGAGGCGGCGCTGGGCCTCGCCATAGCCACGGTGTTCCTGACCTCCGGCTCCCTCTCAACCCACGAGATCGTGGTCGGCCAGTCAGCCACGACCTGGAACGTGCTCGCCACAGGGATAGTCCCGTTCGGGATCTTCCTGATCGCAGGCACCGCCGAGCTGAACCGTCCACCGTTTGACCTGGTCGAGGCGGAACAGGAACTGGTCGGTGGATTCCACACCGAGTACAGCTCAATCCGCTTCGCCCTGTTCTTCCTGTCCGAGTTCATGAACATGATCACCATGTCGGCAATCGCCGTGACCCTCTTCCTTGGCGGCCCCGCAGGACCGATCGTGACCCAGCGGCTGGCCTGGGTGTGGCCGCTGTTCTGGTTCTTCCTGAAGGTGATGGCGTTCCTGTTCACCTTTGTGTGGCTACGGGCGACCCTTCCCCGCTTCAGGTACGACCAGCTCATGGACCTGGGCTGGAAGGTTTTGATCCCGGCGGCTCTGGGGTGGTTCCTCCTGATCGCCACCCTCGACACAGCGAGGGATCTCGGCTGGCCCACACTGCCGGTCGTCGTGGTCGGTGTCCTGGCCCTGTGGGGCGGGGCTGCCCTTCTCTCGGGTGCCGTACGTAAGGCCCGTGCCGAGAGGCTCGAAGAGGCCGAGGCCCACCGGGACGAGCGTGCCGACAGCACGGTCGGACACGGGGAGGCCTGATGGGATACCTGAGAGGCTTCGCTGTCACGTTCGCCAAGATGTTCGAGAAGCGCGTCACCGTGCCCTACCCGGACGCCAAGCGCGCCAAGCCGGAACGCCTCCACGGTCGACACGTCCTGAACCGGTACGAGGACGGCATGGAGAAGTGCATCGGCTGCGAGCTTTGTGCCGGCGTATGCCCTGCCAACTGCATCTACGTGAGGGGTGCGGACAATCCAGTGGACGATCCGGTCTCACCGGGCGAGCGCTACGGATACGTCTACGAGATCAACTACCTGCGGTGTATCCACTGTGACCTGTGCGTGGAGGCCTGTCCGACACAGGCGATCACCGAAACCAAATTGTTCGAGTTCTCGTTTACAAACCGTGCCGACGCCATCTACACCAAGGACGAACTGGTCGTCGATGCTGAAACCGGCAGGCCCCAGCATCTTCCGTGGGAGGACTGGCGCGAGGGTGAGGACCTGGCAACCTCGGGATGGATGCGGGCGACCTCACCCAGCGGCGATGCCACGCAGGTGGGGCGGGTGGCATGGTCCGGCGAACTCGGATACGGCGTTCGCAGCCCCGAGGTGGGCCAGTCGGCCGACCGTGAACCGGGGGAGGGCACCTGATGGAGGTAGCCGTCTTCACCCTCGGAGCGGTGATCGTGTTGTCGGGAGGTCTTGGCGTGCTGCTGGCCCGAAACCCTGTTCACGCGGCGTTGTTCCTCGTGCAGACCCTGTTCGGCGTGGCCGTGCTGTTCGTGCTCCTGGAAGCCACCTTCCTGGCAGCCGTCCAGGTGATGGTCTACGCGGGTGCGATCGTGATCCTGTTCCTGTTCGTAATCATGCTCCTGGGCGTCGACCGTGCCGACGACCTCGGCATCGAGCCGATCGCAGGCCAGAGGCCGATGGCGGCAGTGGTCGGCGTATCTCTCGCCGGGCTCCTGGCGACGGTGCTTCTCGTGGCCGTCGATGGTCTCACCGGTGCCCGTGGAGGAACCCCGCTCGGTGATGCCGGCGACAACACGCGCCGTCTCGGAGAGGCCCTGTTCACCGACATGGTCTTCGCTGTGGAGCTGACGGCGATACTGCTCACCGTCGCCGTGGTCGGAGCCGTGGCACTGGCCCGACGCCTCAGTGGCCCGATGCAGCCGTTGCCGGTGGTGGCGATTGCGGAGTCCGATGACCAGCCGACCGAGGCTGACGATGAGCCGGCCGGGGCGACAGGGGAAGATTCCTGATGGTCGTAACCACGGGGTGGTACCTGGCGCTCGGAGCGGCACTGTTCTCGATGGGAGCGGTTGGCCTTCTCGTCAGGCGCAACCCACTCGTCATGTTCATGTGCGTCGAGTTGATGCTCAACGCGGTGAACCTCACGTTCGTGAGCCTGGGCGCCGAACTGGGTGACCTGGGCGGCCAACTCTCAGTGTTCTTCGTTCTCGTGGTTGCGGCCGCCGAGGTAGTTGTGGGCCTGGCCGTGATCGTTGCAATCATGCGGCGTCGCTCAGGTGCAACCGTCGACGACCTCTCGGTGCTGGGGGGTTAGGGCCATGGTTGACCTGATCTGGCTCGTGCCCGCCCTTCCGTTGGCCGGGTTCATCGTGCTCATCTTCGCCGGTCGCCGTATCGGCGAGCCCGGTGCCGGCTGGCTGGCTACGGGTGTGATGGGTGGCTCATTCCTGGCCACCCTCGGCGTGTTCATCGACATGGCCGGTCGGTCAACCCACGACCGACGGGCAGTGGTAACCCTCTTCGAGTGGATACCGGCGGGGGACCTCTCGGTCGACATCGGCTTCCTCGTCGATCCACTCTCAATCACGATGTGCCTGTTCATCACGGGCGTGGGTGCCCTCATCCACCTCTACTCGGTCGGCTACATGCACGGAGACGACGGCTTCGCCAGGTTCTTCGCCTACCTGAACCTGTTCATGTTCGCCATGTTGATGCTGGTCCTGGGCGACAGCCTCCTGTTGACCTTCCTCGGGTGGGAGGGGGTCGGTGCCTGTTCCTATCTGCTGATCTCGTTCTGGTTCACCGAACCCGCAAATGCAACAGCCGGCAAGAAGGCGTTCGTCACCAACCGCATCGGTGACTGGGGCTTCATGGTCGCCATGTTCGCCACCTTCTTCACGTTCGGGTCGCTCAACTACGTGGACGTGCTGGATGCCAGCACCGCTGGAACGGTCGCTCAGGGCACCGCAACCCTCATTGCCGTGATGCTCCTCGTGGGGGCTGTCGGCAAGTCGGCCCAGTTCCCCCTCTACCTCTGGCTGCCCGACGCAATGGCGGGCCCCACACCGGTCTCGGCCCTGATCCACGCTGCGACGATGGTGACATCGGGCGTCTACCTGTTGACCAGGATGAACCCGCTCATTGCCGACTCGGCCGGATGGGTGCCCGACATGGTTGCGTGGTTGGGCGTGGGAACCGCCCTGTTCGCCGCCACCATCGCAATGGCCCAGACCGACATCAAGAAGGTTCTGGCCTACTCCACGGTCAGCCAGCTGGGCTACATGTTCCTGGCCGTCGGCAGCGGCGCCTATGTGGCGGCCGTGTTCCACATGGTCACCCACGCCTTCTTCAAGGCCCTCCTGTTCCTCGGATCCGGCTCGGTGATCCACGGAATGGACGGCGACCAGGACATGCGCCACTACGGCGGCCTGCGTCGGTTCATGCCGGTCACCACCGGGACCTTCGTCGTCGGATGGCTGGCAATCGCCGGTGTGCCACCTTTCTCGGGATTCTGGTCAAAGGACGAGATCCTGACCTTCGCATGGAACAAGAGTCCCGTCCTGTGGGCCCTGGGTCTCCTGACAGCGGTGCTCACGGCCTTCTACATGACCCGACTGATCGCCCTCACCTTCGCCGGGGAGAGTCGCTACGCCGAGCAGCGAACCGGTGAGGAGGATGCCGAGGCGGCGACCCGGCGGGCCGACCACACCCCCCATGAGTCTCCCCGCACGATGACCGCACCGCTCGTGGTGCTGGCGGTCCTCGCCGTGGTCGCCGGTTTCGTGCAACTGCCGTTCTCCTCGTCAACCAGGTGGCTGGAGCACTGGCTTGAGCCGTCCCTCTACGCCAACGAGGTGCACCTCGGAACCGGTGGTGCCACACAGGTCCTCCTGGCTGCCATCGCCGTGGTCGGTGGGCTGGTGGGCATTGGTGTGGCCGTGGCGGTGTACGTGAAGGGCCGGATCGCCCGAGAGCCGTTCGAACAGCCCATCTTCGCCGACGCCTGGCGGATAGATCGGTCGGTAGCCGCGTTCATGGGCGGACCCGGCCGTCGAGGGTTCGAGGCGACCAACAGGTTCGATGGACAGGTGGTGGACGGAGCCGTCTACGGCGTTGCAGGGCTGGTTCGCAGGCTGGCTGGTGTCCTACGCATGTTCCACAACGGCATGGTCCGCACCTATGCGACAGGTATCGGTCTGGGTGCAGTGGCCCTGCTCGCCTGGTTCCTGACGAGGTCGACACTGTGACCGCTGTAGCACTTCTCGCCTCTGCCGGGGCCGGGTCGTTCCCGGTGCTGCCGGCGCTCGTGGTGACCCCGGCCCTGGGTGCCCTCATGGTGCTCGTGCTCCCCCGTGGCCGCCCCGAGTTGTTGAAGTTGGTGGCGATCCTGGCCTCGACGGTCACCGGAGCCATGTCGTTCTGGCTGCTCAGCGCGTTCGACATCGGTGACCCCGGTTTCCAGTTCCTCTCAGAGACCTCCTGGATCAGCGACCTGGGCATTGCATGGCTGTTCGGAATAGACGGGATCTCACTTTTCCTGGTTGTCCTGACCGGTCTGCTGTTTCCGATTGCGCTCATGGCCATCGACCCCGGGCACGACGCACGTCCCTACTACGCCTGGATGCTGGTCCTGGAGGCGGGCGTGATGGGCGTGTTCAGTTCGCTGGACCTGATCGTGTTCTTCCTCTGCTTCGAGGTGGTCCTGGTTCCGATGTACTTCCTCATCGGAAGGTGGGGCCACGGCAACAGCGCCCGTGCGGCAACCAAGTTCTTCCTCTACACCATGGCCGGGTCGGCGCTGATGCTGGTCGGCATCCTGGCGCTGGCATTCCTGCATGCAGGCGCCACCGGTTCCGACCTGTCGTTCGACCTGGTGGCGATCGCCGAGTCCCAGAGCCTGTCCACCGGTGCAGCCAGATGGATCTTCGCCGCCTTCGCCCTGGCCTTCGCCGTCAAGGTGCCGATATTCCCACTGCACACCTGGCTGCCCGATGCCCACACCGAGGCCCCCACCGCCGGTTCGGTGATCCTGGCCGGCGTGCTACTCAAGTTGGGAACGTACGGTTTCCTGCGGTTCGGGCTCTACCTGTTCCCCGAGGCCTCCCACTACTTCGCACCCGTGTTCCTGACCCTCGGCGTGGTCGGCATTGTCTACGGGGCCGTTGTGGCGACCATGCAGGCCGACCTGAAACGTCTGGTGGCCTACTCGTCTGTGGCCCACCTGGGGTTCATCGTCCTCGGCACCTTCGCCCTCAACACCGAGGGCATCGAGGGTGGGTTGCTCCAGATGGTCAACCACGGCGTCTCGACCGGTGCCCTGTTCCTGCTGGTGGGCATGATCTACGAGAGGCGACACACACGCCTGATCGGCGAACTGGGTGGCCTGCAGAAGTCGGCACCTGTCATGGCGGGAATTTTCATGGTTGTCATGTTGTCCTCGATCGGACTACCGGGCCTGAACGGGTTCGTCGGCGAGTTCCTGGTTCTGCTGGGGGCCTTCAACGCTCATCGCTGGTGGGCCGTGGTGGCCGCCGGCGGCGTGATCCTGGCCGCGCTCTACCTGCTGTGGGCATACCAGAGGGTGTTCCACGGGCCGGCCGAGGGAGACAACGCCAACATGCCCGACCTGACCCTGCGGGAGGCCCTGGTCATGGCGCCGCTTCTGGCCCTGATCGTGTTCATGGGCGTGTACCCGAAGCCGGTCATCGAGCGCATGGAGCCGGCAGTGGATGCGCTGGTGGAACACGTCGAGATGCACGTCGACGGTTTCAGCGAGCCCGTCACGCAGATGGGTTCCGATATCGGTCACGCCGACGATGACCACGGTGAACACGAATGATCGCCGCCGTCGCCTCTCCCGATGTCTCCTGGTGGGCCCTGATCCCACTTGTCACCTTCGCCGCGGCCGGCTTCCTGTTGTTGACCATGGCATCGCTCGTGCGCCGGCTGCCTGCTGTGCTGGCACCGGCCTGGACGGTCGCTGCCGGGGTAGCGGTGCTCGTGTACCTGGTGCCGATGTGGTCGAAGGTGGGCAGCGACGGTGCCGGCTCCTTCCTGGCGGGTGCCGTCGGGGTGGATGCATCGTCGGTGTTCGTGACGGGAATCCTGGCCGTTGCGGTGATTGCCGCAGCGCTGATCGCCCACGACTACCTGCCCCGCGAGGACCTGCCCGGTGTGGAGTTCTACGTGCTGTTGCTGCTGTCTGCCGCAGGCGGGATCGTCATGGCCTCTGCCAACGACCTGATCGTGTTGTTCCTCGGCCTCGAGGTTCTCTCGATCGCCGCCTACGTCCTGGCCGCCATGCATCTGCGGCGAATCGAATCCCAGGAGGCCGCCCTCAAGTACTTTCTGCTGGGGGCCTTCTCATCGGCCTTCCTCCTCTACGGAATCGCCCTGGTCTACGGCGCTACGGGCTCGACGAACATGGCCGGGATCAGCGCCTACCTGGCCGACAACGTCCTGATCGACGATGCCATGCTCCTGGCGGGGCTGGCCCTGCTACTTGTGGGTCTCGGCTTCAAGGTGGCTGTAGTTCCGTTCCATGCCTGGACCCCCGACGTGTACCAGGGTGCGCCGACCCCCGTGGTGGCGTGGATGGCTGCAGGCGTGAAGGCGGCCGGGTTCGCTGCGATGATGCGGGTGTTCGTCCTCACGTTCGGAACCCATGTATCTGACTGGCAGCCGGCCTTCCAGATGATCGCCGCTGCCACAGTCCTCGTTGGTGCGGTCGTGGCCGTGGTACAGACCGACGTGAAGCGCATGTTGGCCTACTCGTCGATAGTCCACGCCGGCTTCATCCTGGTGGGCCTTCAGGCCGCCACTGATCGGGGCAACTCGTCGGTGCTGGCCTATCTGGCCGTCTACGCGTTGCTGACCGTTGGGAGCTTCGCGGTTGTCACCGTCGTGGGCGGAACCGGGGACAGTGCCCACGGGCTGGATTCATACCGGGGCCTCGGTCAACGTCGGCCGTTGTTGGCCGGTGCCTTCACCGTTCTCCTGCTGGGCCAGGCGGGCATCCCGTTCACCGGAGGCTTCGTGGTGAAACTGGGTGTCCTCGCAGCAGCCGTGAACGCCGGTGCCTACTGGTTGGCTGGGGTGGCGATGCTGGCAGCGGCGGTAGCCGCCTTTGTCTACCTGCGGGTTCTAGTGGCCATGTACCTGGAAGAGACACCGACCGGATCTGAGGCACCAGCGGCGATACCCGTCGGGGCGCTGGTCGTTGTCGTGGTCTCTTCTGCGGCGATTCTCCTTGTCGGCCTCATCCCGGGACCCCTGCTGGAACTGGCACGCGATGCCGTTCCGGTCCTGGTGGCGGGCTGAGCCGTGCGAACGACCTGCAGCCTCCGGTATCAAAAGCCACCCATGACGCCTTCGATGACGTTGGCTACAACCCCCGTGGATAGGTAGGTTCTCCCCTCGTGTCCGACTACCTCCGCAACTGGTTGACGCTCGTCGTCTTCGGTGGGGTGGCTGTTCTCCTGGTAGGTACGTTTCTGGGTCTCGGAAGCCTCCTGCGGCCCACCCGTCAGACCCCCCAGAAGGCGGTCGCCTACGAGTCCGGTGTTGACCCCCAGGGCGACATGTGGAGCCAGTCCAACATCAGGTACTACGTCTTTGCCCTCATGTTCGTGTTGTTCGACGTCGAGGCCGTGTTCATCTTCCCGTGGGCAACCAGGCTCGAGGTCTACGACGTGTTCGGGCTGGTGGAGATGGCGATCTTCATCTTCATCCTGGCACTCGGCCTGTTCTACGCCTGGCGCAAGGGCCTGCTGCGGTGGATCTGATGGGCGCTGGAGGGATGGGACTCTGATGGGACTGGTCGAGAACGGCAAGATGCCGAAGCCCCTCACCGCGCTGCTCAACATCAGCCGCAAGTACTCGCTGTGGGTCTACCAGTGGGGCCTGGCTTGCTGCGCGATGGAGATGGGTGCTGCGTTCGCGTCGCCCCGCTACGACGTCATGAGGCTGGGCGTGATCCCGTTCCCCGCCAGTCCCCGACAGGCCGACATGGTCGTCATCTCGGGAACCGTGACCGACAAGATGGCCCCTGTTGTCCGCCGCCTCTACGAGCAGATGCCCGAACCCAAGTACGTCATCTCGATGGGGTCATGTGCCCACTGCGGTGGCCCCTACTGGGACAGCTACTCGGTGACAAAGGGCGTTGACCAGATCATTCCGGTCGACGTCTACGTGCCCGGCTGCCCACCACGTCCCGAGGCCCTGCTGGAGGGGATTGTCCTGCTGCAGGAGCGAATCGCCTCCGAGGACATGACGGACCGATGGACGAGGGACCCAATTGTCGTCTCCTGACACCGACCTCGACGAGGTCCCCGAAGGCTCTGAGCCGGTGACTGACCCGGAGCGCGACGCCATCGTGGCGGCCCTCGCCGCCCAACTCGGCGATGGCCTCGTGGCCAGCGAGGTACTGGCCGGCACCGATGTCTGGGTAAGGGTCACAGCCGACTCGTGGCTGGCCGCAGCAACTGTCCTGCGCGACACCTGCGGAATGGCCTACTTCAACTTCCTGTCAGCGATCGACTGGATGCCGTCACCCTTCGGGCGTGACATGGACGCCCAGGTAGACCTCGTCGGGACCGATGAGCCACAGGCTGATCCCGAACCCATGACCTGGGGCATCACCGGTGGGTCAACCCGCTTCCAGATGATCGCCAGGGTGCACGACCCGGTCGGCCACATCGGGGTAACCGTCAAGGCCGACCTCGATTCGGACAGCCCCCGGGTGGATTCCTGGCTCCCGGTGTACCCCGGAGCCAACTGGCATGAACGCGAGGCGTGGGAGATGTTCGGTATCGCCATCACGGGCCACCCCAACCTCGTGAACCTGTACCTGCCGTCGCAGTTCGAGGGAAACCCGTTGCGCAAGGACTACCCGCTCCTGGCCCGCAGGGTGAAGCCCTGGCCCGGAATCGTCGATGTAGAGGCGATGCCCGGTGACGGCGATGAGCCCGATGACGACGGGGACGGGTCATGACCGACGTCTCCAACAGGAACCAACTCGCCTACATAGCCGCACAGGCCAGCGACGCACGGGTAAACGTCGAGTTCGAGACAGAGGGAATGACCCTGAACCTGGGTCCCCAGCACCCGGCCACCCACGGCACCCTCCGGGTGATCGTGAAGCTCGACGGCGAGCGTGTACTCAGGGCCGACCCGATGATGGGCTACATGCACCGCGGCTACGAAAAGCTGGCCGAGGTCCGTACCTATCCACAGGTCACCGCCCTGGTAAACCGCATCGACTGGCTGGGCAGCTTCGCCAACGAGGTGCCGTTCATCCTGGCCGCCGAGCAGCTCATGGAGGTCGAGGCGCCTCCCCGGGCCCAGTGGATCCGCACGATCCTGTTCGAGTTGTCCCGGATCTCCAACGTCATCCTCTTCCTGGGCGACATGGGTGTGCAGTTGGGGGCTGTGACACCGGTCTTCTTCGCCTTCCGTGACCGTGAGTTCGTGCTGAACCAGATCGAAGCGGTAACGGGTGGCCGGTTCCATCCCAACTTCGACCGCATCGGCGGGCTCAAGGACGACATCCCGAGGGGATGGATAGAGGAGACCACCGGTGTCCTGGGACGCATCCGCACCTTCTGCGACGAAATGGAGGACCTTGTCACCGGCAACGAGATCTTCCAGGCACGGACCCGCGGAATCGGTGTCATCCCACCCGAGGTCGGCCTGGCCTACGGACTCTCCGGGGCCAATATCCGGGCGAGCGGTGTCGACTGGGACCTCCGTCGCGACGGCGGGGTTGGCCTTGCCCACGACCAGGTGGACTGGAAGGTCTGGACCCATCCCGACGGCGACTCCTTCTCGCGTTACTGGGTGCGCCTCCAGGAGGTCCGCGAGGCCTGCGGCATCATCGAACAACTCCTGGGTGGCATCCCCTCAGGGCCCGTCATGGCCAAGGTCCCCAGGATCATCAAGGTCCCGGCAGGTGAGGCCTACGTCGAAACCGAGAACCCCCTCGGCGTGATGGGCTACTACGTGGTCTCCAAGGGAGACCTGGTGCCGTTCCGGGTGAAGATCAGGTCGGCGTCGTTCTCAAACATCTCGATAACGCCGTGGGTGCTCGAGGGTACCTACGTACCCGACGTCGTGTCGATCCTGGCCAGCCTCTACTTCATCCTCGGGGACATAGACCGGTGAGCAGCGCGATCCTCGCCATTGAGTTGGCCTACTGGCAACAGACCGTGCTGAGGGCGCTGCTCGGCCTCGTTGCCGTTCTGTTGCCTGCTGGAACACTCGTCTACCTGTTCCTCTTCAAGATGATGAGTTTCATGCAGAGCCGGCTTGGGCCTATGGAGACCGGCCCATACGGGTCGCTGCAGCTTCTGGCCGAGGTCGGGAAGTTCCTCCAGAAAGAGGACCTGATACCGGCGGCGGCCGACCGGGTCGTGTTCAAGCTGGCCCCATTCGTCGTGCTGATCTCAACGTTCCTGTTGGTGCTGGTCATCCCGGCTGGTCCCGACCTCTGGTTCATCGACATCGACACCGGCATCTTCCTGGCCCTCGCCGTCTCCTCAATATCGGTGATCGGCATCCTCATGGCCGGCTGGGCCTCTGCCAGCAAGTACTCGCTGATAGGTGGCCTCAGGGCTGCAGGCCAGCTGGTCGCATACGAACTGCCCCTCGTCCTTGCGGTAATGGGCGTGGTCATCCAGGCCGGGACGCTCAACGTCCAGGGAATCGTCATGGCCCAGGCCTCAGGCGAGATCTTCGGGTGGGGAGGCATCGGAAACCCGTTCATCCTCACCCAGTTCGTTGGCTTCGCCATCTTCCTCATTGCCGTTCAGGCCGAGCTCACCCAGCCGCCCTTTGACATGCCGGTCGCCGAGTCAGAGCTGGTCACCGGTTACCTGACCGAGTACAGCGGCCTGCGCTTCCTCATGTTCTTCATCGGCGAGTTCGCCACGGCCGGCATCTTCTCGGCGCTGGCTGCCACGATGTTCCTGGGCGGCTGGTACGTCCCGGGGCTGGACCCGACCGACAACCTGTTCAACGTCATCGGCCCCCTCGTCCTGATAGGCAAGATGGTTCTCGTGGCATTCCTCATCTTCTGGTTCCGCTTCACCTACCCGCGGTTCCGCGAAGACCAGCTCCAGCAGTTGGCCTGGAAGTTCCTCATTCCCCTGTCGCTGGTCAACATCGTGGCTACCGGCGTCCTGAAGGTGGTCTTTTGATGCCAGCAATGCCGAAGCTGCCGGGAATGCTCGTGGGCCTGGGGGTCACCTTCAGGACCATGGTGCGCACGCTCGTAAAGGGCTCCCACACGGTCCAGTACCCGAGGGTGAAAGAGGCGCCGGTACCGCGGGCCCGGGGCGTGATCGCCCTCCATGAGGAGAACTGCACCTCCTGCATGCTGTGCGCCCGCGAGTGCCCCGACTGGTGCATCTACATCGAGGGCCACAAGTACAAGGCACCGCCCCGACGCCCCGGAGGCAAGCCACGCCAGAAGAACGCCCTCGACCGCTTCGACATCGACTTTGCCCTGTGCATGTACTGCGGCATCTGCGTCGAGGTCTGCCCGTTCGAGGCCCTGTTCTGGACCCCCGAATACGAGTACTCGGAGCCCAGGATCGCCGACCTCCTCCACGACAAGTCGCTTCTCGGCAAGTGGATGGAGACCGTCCCCGACTTTGAGGACTATGAGTCGGGCAGCGAGGCCAAGAAGGCGCAGGTGCCAAGGTGAGCACCTCGACCCTGTTCGCCGCAACCAGTGGCTTCGACTCCCTCACGGGAGGTGAGGTGATGGTCGCCCAGAACATCGCCTTCGCCATCATGGCGGTGACGATGCTTGTGAGCGCCGTGCGCATGGTCACCACCCGCAACGTGGTGCATGCGGCCCTCTATCTGGTGATCGTGCTGGCGGGAGCCGCCGGAATATTTATCCTCCTGGGGGCCGAGTTCGTCGGCGTCACACAGGTCATGGTCTACATCGGCGCCATAGTCGTCCTGTTCCTCTTCGGAATCATGCTCACCAAGGGATCCTTCGGCGACGACGACGGCGTCGACGGGGAGCGCCGCTCAATGGCGGCGATGGTCGGTGCCCTGGTGCTGGCCGTCATGGCAGCCGCCCTGATTGACACCTTCCGCGACGCCGAGCTGAGCCGGGCCCAACCCAGCCTCACCGCCGACATCGGGGATCTCATCTTCAGCCAGTACATCGTGCCCTTCGAGGCGATCTCGGTGCTGCTGCTGGCAGCCCTCATCGGAGCCATCGTCGTGGCGAGAGGGGACTGACCATGTACCTGAACCAGTTCCTCCTGTTGTCGGCCGCCCTGTTCGCGATTGGCGTCTACGGGGTGCTGGCCCGCCGCAACGGCGTGCTGGTGCTCATGTCGATCGAGTTGATCCTGAACGCCGTGAACATCAACCTCGTGGCGTTCGCCGCCTTCGGAAACCAGTTGGCAGGCGAGGTATTCGCACTCTTCGTGATCGCCGTGGCTGCCGCCGAGGTGGGCGTGGGCCTGGCAATGATCCTGTTGCTGTACCGGAACCGCAAGAGCATCGATCTGACCCAGATCGACCTGATGAGGGGTTGAACCGCCGATGATCGACCTTCTCACCATGGCTGTGGCCACGGCCGATCTGCCGCTCGGAATCACCGAGGGCGGCAGTTGGTTCCTGCGCAACGCCTGGCTCATCCCGCTTCTGCCGGCACTCTCGTTCGTCACGATCCTGTTCTTTGGAAAGCGCATGCCGAGGGGTGGATCCGAGCTGGGTATAGCCGTTCTCGGCATCGCATTCATACTTTCGATCCTGACCGCCGCAGCCTGGGTTGACCACCGCGACAACTACCACGGCGAAGAGGTTCACGCCTCGGTGGTAGCCGTCGACCATGGCGAAGCCGGTGATCACGCCGAGGCCGGTCACGGCGGCGGGCACGCCGAGCCTTCGCTGGCGGTAGTCAGCACCGTCACATGGTTCCAGACTGGCGGCGTCGAGTTCTCGGTCGGAACGCTCGTCGACGGACCAGCCGTGATGATGCTCCTGGTCGTGACCCTGGTGTCACTCCTGGTGCACATCTACTCAACCGAGTACGTACACGACGACCGCCGCTACACGCACTACTTCGCGTTTCTGTCGCTGTTCAGCGCCTCGATGCTGATGCTGGTCCTCTCCGAGAACACGCTCCAGCTGTTGACCTCGTGGGAACTCGTCGGTGTCTGCTCCTTTGCCCTGATCGGACACTGGTGGGAGGAGAAACCCAACAGCGACGCGGCCCTCAAGGCGTTCCTGACCAACCGTGTCGGCGACATGGGTCTGATCGTCGGCGTGAGCATCCTGTTCTTCATCGTCGGATCAGCCCTGCCGGACCGCTTCGGCTCATTCTCCATCGCCGAGACCAACGCCCTCGCAGCCGCCGGGATGCTGCCCCACACCGCCCTGCTTGTGGCTGCCTGCTGCCTCATGGCAGCCGTCATGTCCAAGTCTGGCCAGTTCTTCCTGCACACCTGGCTGCCCGACGCCATGGCCGGACCAACCCCGGTCTCGGCCCTCATCCACGCCGCCACCATGGTCGTGGCCGGCGTGTTCATGATCGCCCGCCTCTACGGCGTCTTCTTCTCGGGCCTCAGCATCGGCGGCAGCTCCATCAACCTGATGGCCGTCGTAGGAGGCGTCACCACCCTGGTCGGAGCCAGCCTCGCCTTCGTGCAACGCGACATCAAGAAGGTGCTCGCCTACTCGACCATCTCACAGCTCGGCTACATGGTCATGGCCCTTGGTGTCGGCGCATGGACTGCAGCCATGTTCCACCTGTTCACCCACGCCTTCTTCAAGGCCTGCCTCTTCCTCGGCTCAGGTTCGGCAGCACACGCCGTCCACAGCTTCGACATGAAGTCCGACATGGGTGGCCTCAGGAAGGTCATGCCGCACACATACAAGACGTTCGTGATAGGCAGCATCGCCCTGGCAGGCCTGCCGCCGTTCGCGGGCTTCTGGTCAAAGGATGAGATCCTCGCTGGGACCGGCGGCTGGGGGCTGCTCGGCGGCACCGGTGGCAACGGTGCCTACACCCTCATGCTGGTCATGGGCATGGTCACGGCAGCGATGACCGCCGCCTACATGACCAGGTGCGTGTACCTGACCTTCCACGGTGAGTATCGGGGTCACGGCGATCCACACGAGTCGGGCCCACGGATCATCGTCCCACTGTGGATCCTGGCCAGCCTCGCCATGGTCGCAGGCCTACTGAACCTTCCGTCCGGCTTCCAGCTGGCACCCGAATCCCTCCAGGAACGGTTTGGCCATTTCGTGGAACCGGTGGCCGGCTACTTCCCCACGATCACCCACGCCACCCCCAGCTGGTCCCTTGCAATCGTGTCCACGCTCGTTGTGCTGGCAGGCGTCGCCGTTGCCGGCCGCTACTACTTCGGGAGGGTGGAGGCCGCCTCGGCGGCCGCGGGCCAGAGCCTCACCGAGCTCCCCGACGGCATCACCACCAGGTCGGCACTCGCCAGGAGGGGACACACCCTGTTGTCCAACAAGTACTACCTGGACCACCTCTACACCGGGATCATCGCCGGTGGAACCAAGGGACCCGTTGCGGCCGCCGCCTATCGGGTCAACCAGAATGTCATCGACAGGACAGTCGACCTCGCTGGTGAGACAGCGGTTTCGGCGGGCCGGTTCGTATACGACAAGATCGACCAGGTCGTGGTCGATGGCATAGTCAATGCCTCGGGTCGTGTCTCATCTGACACGGGCGAGGAACTCCGCAAGATCCAGTCCGGCAGGGTCCAGGACTACGCAGCGATTCTCTTCGCTGCCGCGACCGTCCTCGCCGGAATACTCATAGTCATCGTCTAGGAGACGCCGAGATGGAAAACCTGCTCGACGGTTGGGGAATCACCCTCGCCACATTCTCACCCCTGGTGGGTGTGGCGATCATGCTGCTGATCCCCGGGGAGCGCGAGGAGCGACACAAGGTGGTCGCGCTCGCCACATCTCTGTGGGTGGCGTTCATCGGTGTGCTCCTACTGCTCTGGTTCGACATGGGTGAAACCGGCCGCCTCCAGTACGTGGTCGACGAGATGTGGATCGACGTGATCAGGAGCCGCTACCTCGTCGGTATCGACGGCATGTCGCTGCCGCTGATCCTGTTGACAATGTTCATTGTTCCGCTGTGCATCATCTACAGCTGGAACCACTTTCCGGAGCCCCGCAACCCCAAGGCCTTCCTGATCCTGATCCTGATCCTCGAAACCGGGATGATCGGAACCTTTGTTGCCCAGGACATGGTGCTGTTCTTCGTGTTCTTCGAGATTGTCCTGTTGCCGATGTTCTTCATGATCGCGGTCTGGGGAGGCGACGACCGCCGCTACGCCTCGCTCAAGTTCTTCCTCTTCACCCTGTTCGGGTCGGCACTGATGCTCGTCAGCTTCCTGGCGCTCTTCTTCCTCACCGGCGCCGAGTCGTTCGCCTTCACCGAGGTGGCCGACAACGTGCTGGCCCACGGGGTCTCGCGCACAGCACAGCTGTGGATCTTCGGAGGCATGTTCCTTGGCTTTGGCATCAAGGTTCCGATGTTCCCGTTCCACACCTGGCTACCCGACGCCCACACCCAGGCACCCACCGTCGGATCGGTGATCCTGGCAGCAGTACTGCTCAAGTTGGGCACCTACGGGTTCATCCGCATCGCAATTCCGCTCCTGCCGGAAGCCGCCGTCGAGTGGGCACCGTGGATCGGCCTGCTGGCCGTCGTGGGCATCATCTACGGCGCCCTCGGCTGCCTCGCCCAGACCGACGTGAAGCGCCTGATCGCCTTCTCCTCGGTCGCCCACATGGGCTTTGTGATGCTCGGCATAGCAACGCTCACCGACTTCGGGATCAACGCCGCCATCATGGGCATGGTCGCCCACGGCCTGATCACGGGAATGCTGTTCTTCCTCGCCGGTTCCATGAAGGACCGCTACCACACCCTCGAGATCAGCCGCCTCGGTGGTCTGCTGGTCCAGGCCCCCCGCATGGGCTGGATCTTCGGCATCTGCGTCATGGCCTCGCTGGGCCTGCCCGGACTGGCTGGATTCTGGGGCGAGTTCCCAGCCATCCTGTCCTCGTACAGCCCGGCCAATGGTCTCCCCGTTGAGACCTTCCGGACCTTCATGGTTGTCGCTGCGGTAGGCACGGTTCTGGCAGCGGGCTACCTGCTGTGGCTGTTGCAACGCGTGGCCTTTGGCAACCCGCCCGAGGAGTTTGCCGACAACCCCGAAATCGTCGACGTGACAAGGCACGAATGGATGGCATGGGCACCGATCCTGGCTCTGATCGTTGCCATCGGCATCTACCCGAACCTGGTGTTCCGGGTAACCGATGGTGCGGTCGATGCCTCCCTGAACGACTGCCTTCAGGTGAACACGGCCGAGCTGACCGACGCCGAGGCAGAGGCCCTGGGCTGTGCTGCGGTCTACGAGGTCGGTAGCGGCGGCGGACACGACGATCACGCGGCGGCAGGTAACTAGGGGTGGGTTCCCAACTCCTGCTCCTGGCGTTTGAGAGGCCCGCCCTCGACTGGCATGCCCTCGCGCCCGAGATAGTCCTGCTCAGCGTGGGCGGCCTGGTGACCCTGATCGACATCGTCTTCCTGGAGAGGGCCAGGCCGATCACGGCAGCGGTGGCCGGCCTCGGCCTGTTGGCCACGGCCATTCCCCTCTTGACCCTCGCCCTGGATGGAAGCGACAGGGTCATGTTCGGAGGCGCCTACGTCGTCGATGAGTTCGCGCTCGTCATGAAGGCCATCTTCATCCTGGCCGGCTACGTGGTGATCCTGTTGTCGACCAACTACGTAGCCGAGGGCGAGTACTGGGAGAACGAGTACTACGGCCTGCTCCTGGCATCGCTGATGGGAATGGTCATGATGGCGTCGTCACGCGACCTCATCTCGCTGTTTGTAGCCCTTGAACTTCTCTCCATACCCGCCTACCTGATGGTCGCCTGGCGCAAGCGCGACATACGTTCCACCGAGGCCGGCCTGAAGTACTACCTGATGGGTGTGTTCGCCTCGGCGGTGATGCTCTACGGAATGTCGCTGCTGTTCGGCGTCTCTGGTTCCACGCTTCTCACCGACATCAACTCGGTGGTCACAGCCGGCGGAGCATCGGTGTCGGTGGTAACCCTCGGCATCGTGTTCGTTGTCGCCGGGTTCGGGTTCAAGGTCTCGGCGGCTCCGTTCCACACCTGGGCTCCCGACGTCTACCAGGGTGCGCCCACCCCGGTCACGGCCTTCCTGTCGGTGGCATCCAAGGCTGCTGGCTTCGTGGCACTTCTGGCCCTCGTCTTCGTCGGCTTCTACGGCCGCCCCGAGGTCTGGGAGCCCCTTGTGTGGACGCTCGCAGCCGTGTCCATGACCGTCGGGAACCTGATCGCCCTGCGACAGACCAACATCGTGCGCATGATGGCCTACTCGGGCGTCGCCCAGACCGGTTTCATGATCGCTCCGCTGGCGGTGGCCGGCCACAGCACTGCTCTCGGCGACCAGGCACTATCGGCGACCGTGACCTACCTCGCCATCTACGCAGCAATGAACCTGGGAGCGTTCGCGGTGATCATCTCCCTGGCCCGAAGGACAGGATCTGCCGAGATGTCATCGTTCGCCGGGGCGTTCCGGTATGCACCGGCAATGACCGTGGCCATGACGATCTTCCTGGGTTCCCTCGCGGGGATACCTCCTCTCGGGGGCTGGTTCGCCAAGTTCGAGGTGTTCCGCGTGCTGACCTCTTCAGGCGACACCTGGGGGTACGCCCTGGCGGTGGTCGCCGCTGTGAATGCAGTGATCGCCCTCTACTACTACGCCTCGGTCCTGTTGCGCATGTGGGCCGACGAGGCACCCGATGAGGGGGTCGCAGACGTGGCCCTCACCCCGTCGCTGCTTTCTGCGCTCGTCATCTGCGGTGGCGTGACCCTCGTCTTCGGGGTACTGCCACAGGTGGTGGCCCGCTTCACCGACGTCAGCCTCCTGGCTCTCGGAGGCTGACATTCCCAGCCCGCCAGGTGACGGGCTGGCACAGCGACTGCTCGCACGCATCCGGGCAGATGGACCGATTCGCTTCGACGAGTACGTGGAGGCATGTCTCTACGGCCCCATCGACGGCTTCTACACCACCGGAGGATCCGCCGGACGCAGGGGAGACTTCATCACCAGCCCCGAGGTCGGACCGCTCTTTGGAGCCGTGTTGGCGCGATGGATGGACTCTGTGTGGGAGAGCCTTGGCCGTCCCCACGGGTTCACCGTTGTCGAGGCCGGTGCCGGCAGCGGCACGCTCGCACGGTCTGTGCTGGCTGCAGCCCCTCAGTGCCTCACCCATGGCCGCTACCTTGCCGTGGAACGGTCCGAACGGCTTCGCTCGGACCATCCAGATGGCGTTGAGCCACTTGTCGACCTGCCGGCCGGACCGGTCACGGGCGTGGTTCTTGCCAACGAACTGTTGGACAACCTCGCCTTCAGCCTCCTGCACGGCGTCGACGACACGTGGCACCAGGTGAGGGTCGGGGCCGATCAGGGTGGCCTGGTCGAGGTGACTGCAGAACCCTGCGATCCACCGGTGCCGCTCGAACCGGTCGACGGTGCCCGAATCGCCGTACAGACGGAGGCATCGCAATGGGTCTCGCGGGCCCTCTCCATCCTCGAAGCCGGATCGCTGCTGGCGTTCGACTACTGCACCACCACAGCGGAAATGGCCTCGCAGTCCCCCGGGGAGTGGCTGCGCACCTACGCCGGGCATGAACGGGGCGGCAACCCGCTGGACGCGCCGGGCCGACAGGACATCACGGTCGACGTGGCGATCGACCAGCTGCCAACTGGAGCATCAACCATGAGCCAGGCCGACTTCCTCACCCACCACGGAATCAGAGACCTTGTGGACGCCGGCAGGCTGGCCTGGTCCGAGCGTGCGGGAATCGGAGACCTCGAGGCCATCAGGGCCAGGAGTCGCACAATCGAGGCAGCAGCACTCGTGGACCTCGACGGACTCGGCGGGTTCACCGCCCTCGAATGGGTGGCCGGCCCCTGACACGCCAACACCAACTGACTATCGTCCAGACTGGAACGAGAGCACACACGACGGGAGAGAAGCGGCGATGAGCGAGCCGACCATCGAGGACTACTACGTGGAGGACCGGACCTTCCCTCCGTCAGAGGACTTCACCGCTGCCGCCCTGCTGTCAGACAACTCCCACTACGAGGAGGCGGCAACCGACTACGAGGCCTTCTGGGCACGCCAGGCACGCGACCTGCTGACCTGGGACGAGGACTTCCACACCACCCTCGAGTGGGATCTGCCGTTCGCCAAGTGGTTCGTCGGCGGAAAGCTGAACCTCTCGGCCAACTGCCTCGACCGGCACGTCGATGCCGGCTATGGCGACCGCATTGCCTTCCACTGGGAGGGCGAACCCGGCGACACCCGCCAGATCACCTACTCCGACCTGCTTGCCGAGGTATCGGCCTTCGCCAACGTGATGAAGGGTCTCGGTCTCGAAAAGGGTGACCGGGTCGCCATCTACATGCCCATGATCCCGGAACTCCCGGTAGCCATGCTCGCCTGTACGAGGATCGGCGTCGTCCACAGCGTGATCTTCGGCGGCTTCTCACCGGACTCCATCGTCGACAGGTGCGAGGACGCCGATGCCCGCCTCATTATCACCGCCGATGCCGGCTACCGCCGGGGCGAGCCGTCCGCACTGAAGGTGAACGTGGATGCGGCCCTCGACTCGGGAGCTCCTTCTGTCGAGCACGTTGTCGTGGTGAACCGCTGTGACACAGACGTAACCATGGCCGAGGGACGCGACCTCTGGTGGCACGACCTGATGGCCCACGCGTCAACCGACTGCCCAGCCGAGCCGATGGACAGCGAGCAACTGCTCTACCTGCTCTACACATCTGGCACCACCGCAAAGCCCAAGGGCATCATGCACACCACGGGCGGCTACCTGACCCAGGTTGCCTACACCCACAGGTACGTCTTCGACCTGAACCGTGACGAGGACGTCTACTGGTGTGCAGCCGACATCGGCTGGGTCACCGGACACAGCTACATCGTCTACGGGCCGCTCGCGAACGGCTGCACGTCGGTCATGTACGAAGGAACCCCCGACACCCCACTTCCCGAGCACCGAAACGGCGACCGTAGCCAGTGGCCCAAGGACCGCCTGTGGGACATCATCGAGCGCTACGGGGTGACCCAGCTCTACACGGCGCCGACTGCCATCCGGACCTTCATGAAGTGGGGCGAGTCCGAACCGGCCGACCACGACCTCTCCTCCCTGCGGGTACTTGGAACGGTCGGTGAGCCGATCAACCCGGAGGCCTGGATGTGGTACCACGAGAACATCGGCGGCGGCTCATGCCCGATAGTCGACACCTGGTGGCAGACCGAGACCGGCGGCCACATGATCTCACCCCTCCCGGGGGTGACGACCACCAAGCCGGGATCGGCGTGCCACGCCATTCCCGGCGTGTTCGCCGAACTGGTCGACGATGCAGGCAACATCGTCGACCACGGTGGCGGGTATCTCACGATCTCCCGGCCGTGGCCTTCCATGCTGCGTGGCATCTGGGGCGACCCGGAGCGCTACCACGAGACCTACTGGTCAAGGTTCGAAGGCAGGTACTTCGCCGGTGACGGAGCAAAGCTCGACGACGACGGCTACCTGTGGCTGCTGGGTCGGGTCGACGATGTCATGAACGTGTCCGGCCACCGCATCTCAACAGCCGAGGTCGAATCGGCCCTCGTCGACCACCCGGCGGTCGCCGAGGCGGCCGTGGTGGGTGCAACCGACGAGATCACAGGCCAGGCGATAGTCGGCTACGTGATCCTGCGGGGCACACACGAGGCCTCCGACGAACTTGGCGAGGAGATTCGTCGCCACGTGGCGGTCAAGCTGGGACCCACGGCCCGACCGAGGGCCGTGTTCCTCGTGCCCGACCTGCCCAAGACCCGCAGCGGCAAGATCATGCGACGCCTTCTCCGCGACGTTGCCGAGGGCCGCGACCTGGGCGACACCACCACCCTCGCCGACTCCGGCGTCGTCGACGAGATCCGCGCCCGGGCAGCTGAGCCGCAGCACGAGGACTGAGCCCTGTCTGGAGTTCGCTTCGAGCGGGATGGAAGGCCGCCAGAGGGACCGGTCGTCATCATCGACGTCGACGGCGTCCTCTCCGATGCCTCCGGGCGCCAGCACTTCCTGGATGGACCGACAAGGGACTGGTGGGCGTTCTTTGAGGCCTCGGTGGATGACCCTCCGATCCCCGAGGCAATCCGCCTGGTCGAGCGCCTCACCGAGGACCACACGGTCGTCTTGTTGACCGCCCGGCCATCTGGCTCGGCTGACACCACGCTGGAGTGGCTGGGTCGCCATGGCGTCAACTGGGACCTGCTCGCCATGCGCAACGAGAACGACCATGGAAGCTCACCCGAGGTCAAGCGGGCGATCCTCTCGGACCTGCGGAGCGATGGCTACGAGCCGATCCTGGCTGTTGACGACGACCCGGGGAACCTGGTCATGTACAGGTCCGAGGGCGTTCCGACGGTGTACGTCCACTCCGGCTACTACGACGCCTGACCGCTCGCTGTGTGTGCCATGGGTTCCCGGACGGTCGCCGGGCACTCCTGCGGCTCAGAGGACGTTCGCCTCCGAAATACCCGACACCCGCCCTCGTTCTCTGCCACCTCCGCTCGCTGTGTGTGCCATGGGTTCCCGGACGGTCGCCGGGCACTCCGGGCGATGTCCACGGTGCAGGTGTCGGGCGTACGCTTGGGTTTCAGAGTGAGCTGACACCCCCGAGGAACCGATGATCAACACAACAAAGACCTTCGCCCTGCTGGCCCTGCTTGGCGGCCTGTTCATCGTGATCGGCGGCGCCATGGGCGGCAACGGCGGAATGGTCCTTGGCATGATCATCGGGCTGGTGGTCGTCGGCGCCTCCTACTGGGGCAGCGATCGCATCGCAATAGCGTCCGCACGTGCCGTTCCGGCCGACCCGGCCGACCACCCCGACTACCACCGTGTGGTATCCGAACTCGCCACTGCTGCGGGCCTGCCAATGCCAAAGCTCTACATCTCGCCCAATGACCAGCCCAACGCCTTCGCCACCGGTCGCAATCCAGACCACGCCGCCGTGGCGATCACCCAGGGCCTCGTGGACCGAATGAACTGGTACGAGATCCGTGGGGTGCTGGCCCACGAACTGATGCACATCCGCAACCGGGACATCCTGATCGGCTCGGTGGCTGCGGCCGTTGGAATGGCCATCACCATGATTGCCCGGATGGCCATGTGGGCCTCCATGTTCAGCGGCGGCCGGGGCCGTGACCGCAACCCGATCGGCCAGATCGCTCTGGCAATTCTTGCTCCGATAGCCGCCATGGTGATCCAGGCGGCTATCAGCCGGAGCCGCGAGTTTCAGGCCGATGCCTCCGCGGCGCAGCTGATGGGTGACGGTGAGCCCCTTGCCCTCGCACTCGAGAAGTTGGAGGTGGCTGCCAGCCGCATCCCGTCAGGGGTCGACCCGAATCAGGCCTCGTCCTACATCATTGATCCGCTCAAGGCTCAGGCCGTAGGGGGCCGTAGGCGCTCCAGGTGGTTCTCGACCCACCCCTCGACCGAGGACCGTATTGATCGCCTCCGGGGCGGCTCCTGGAGGTCAGGCGAGACGCTCAGCGGAGGGCCGATCTCTTAGTCGCGGAAGTTGGTGAACTGAAGGGGCAGGTCCAGGTCGGCGGCCTTCAGAGCCGCAATTACCTCCTGCAGGGCGTCGCGCTTCTTGCCGTTGACGCGGACCTGGTCGCCCTGGGTCTGGGTCTGGATGCCCTTGATGCCCAGGTCCTTGACCATCTTGTTGATAGTTCGGGATGAGTCGCTGTCGATTCCGGCCCGGAGCCCGGCCGCCTTACGTGAGCGGCCACCGCTGGCCGACTCGACCTTTCCCCAGTCGAGGGACTTGAGAGAGACCTTGCGGCGAACCAACTTTTCCTCGAGCACGATCACGAGGGCGGCAAGCCGCTCCTCGGTGGAGGACTCGAGGGCGATGGCACCATCTTGAAGTTCGACGTTCGAATCGGTGCCCTTGAAGTCGAACCGGGTGTGGATCTCTCTGGCGGCCTGATCGACCGCATTGCGGACTTCCTGCAGGTCGATCTCTGACACCACGTCGAAGGAGGCCATGGCCGAACCCTAGCGACGCTTTCCGGCCTACCGGTCGCCGGTGGCTGGGCCCGGGGTGGGCGGTATCCTCCGACCTTCTGGGTCGGTGCCCGAGTGGCCAAAGGGAACGGGCTGTAAACCCGTCGGCATTGCCTACGGAGGTTCAAATCCTCCCCGGCCCACCATTGTGATGTGCCAGGAACTTGTGAGCACATGTCTCGAAGCATGTGGTCACAAGTTCCTGAACCACAGCGCTACACCCGCTTGCAGGTGAGTGGCCCGGAATCTCAACGGTTCGAGACCTTGCTGCTCCCAGGGTGGCCTGGTGTGTCAAGGCCCTTCGTGGCAACCGGTGGTCAGACGATGAGCGGCACCACTCGGTTCTTGATGCAGCGGGCAAGGTTGAGGGCCGCCATGGTCGACGTCTTTGGGTTGTCCGGCAGCGGGCGGCTGCCGATCGAGACATCGAGGCGGCCGAAGTCGCCAACGGCCGTGATCTCGTGCCTGTTCTGGGTCGCCGTGGGATCGGCTACGAGCGTGACCCTGGTGTCTTCGGGGCCGACACCGGCGAGGGCTGTCGTGATGGCCACGTTGGCGTTCTTGGGGAACTGCGATGCTGCCTCGGCTGCCGTGCCTGTAAAGAAGGCCTCTGGCTCCTCGATGGCGTCCAGAACGCATAGCCCCTCGGCCGGTGTTCCCTGCCATGCTCCGGGCGGCTTGATGATCCGGTGCTCGACGGTTTCGAGCCCCAGAAGGCTTGCCGCAGCGATCGCGTCGACGGCACCAAGCGCACCGGGCTGGACGTGCACCTGGGCGTTGTTGGCGGCTGCGATGGCACTCAACTCGTCCAGCAGCGTCGAGTCGGCGAAGGCGGATGCTGACGACACTATGAAGTCGGCCCCAGCCTCGAGAGTGGCTCGTCCCCAGGGGCCTACGGCGGCGCGACCGGCGGTCTCGGCGACCACGTCGGGGAACCTCGATGCCAGCTCATCTGGGCTGGTGATGAGGTGGGCACCGGGTGGCAGGTCAGGAGGCGGTTCTGACCCGTCCCGTACAGCGACGGCCACGATCTCGACCGGTGAGTCGTCGAGCAGACGCGACGCAGTTCGGGCCATTGCGCCCCAACCCACGAAGGCGATGCGCAGCACAGCCCCAGTCGCCACGACCTCCTTGCTCACACCCTGAGCCCGCACTGCTCGAACGCCTCACGGGTGATCCGCTTCTCATTGTCGGTCAGCTCCAGCAACGGAGCTCTTACGCGACCACCGATCTGTCCCAGCAGTTCCTGCCAGTACTTCTGGTGGGCGTGGGGCTTCTCGGGAGGACGCGTTCCCTTCAGGGCGGCCCGCACCGGGTCGAGGCTTGCGCTGATTCGCCGGGCGTCTTCGACCCTTCCCTCGAACGCAGCCTGCGTGTATTCGTGCATCCGTCGGTCATTCGTCGTCTGAAGGAGGAACGGCGGTGAGGAGCACAGGTAGAGCTTCCAGTCCAGCTCGATGATGTTGTCGAGCCATTCGTCCTCGGAGGCGGTGCTCACGTGGATCCGGTCGGAGGCCATGGAGGAGAGCTCCGAGTACATCGGGCGCGGCACGCTGTACTTGATCGCCACCACGTTCTCGAGGTCGGCGAGACGGTTGCACAGTTCCGGCGACATCAGGTAGCCGCTGTCTGGATGGCTCCACAGGGCGATGCCGATGTCCACGTTCTCGGAGATCGACCGGTAGTAGCCCATGAGCGTGTCGTCCTGGGCTGTGGTGAAGTGCAGCGCCGGTGCGTGGACGACGATGTAGTCGGCGCCTACGTCCTCGGCATGGTGGGCCAGTTCCATGACGACGTCCAGGTTCTGGTCTGAACACGACATGATCGTCTGGCCCCGCCCGCGGGTCGCCTCGACAGCCAACTCGAACGACCGCTTCCGTTCGCTCACCGTCATCGAGAAGAACTCTCCCTGCTTGCCGGAGATGAAGAGGCCTTCGATTCCAAGGTCCTCAGTCCAGTGCAGGACGTTCTGGTGGAAGCCGTCCTCGTCGATTCGGAGGTCCTCGGTAAATGGCATGAGGGCAGCGGCCCAGATGCCCTTCATGTTCTGGCGGGCGTAGGCCTTGGCGTTACTCCTGGTGTAGTTCATGTCCTGTGCTCCGATCCGGGGTCACACAATGGAGATGCTGTGGGAGACGCTCTTGACCACCATGTAGTGGTGGAGGCCCTCGGTCCCACCCTCACGGCCGTAACCACTGGACTTCATTCCGCCAAAGGGGGTCTCCGGGAGTGACGCCTCGAGTGTGTTGATCGAGAGGTTGCCGGCCTCGACCCGGTCGACCATGCGGTCCACGTAGTCGGCCCGGTTGGTGAACCCGTAGGCGGCCAGCCCGAACGGGAGCGAGTTGGCACGTTCGATGGCCGTGTCGAGTGAGTCGACCGGGTTCACTATGGCGACCGGCCCGAAGGGCTCCTCCTGCATGATCCGGGCCGTATCGGGGACGTTGGCGAGGACCGTGGGTTCGTGGAAGAAGCCGGTCGTGCCAATTCGACCTCCACCGGTCGTCAACTCGCCTCCGGAATCGCACGCGTCGGCGACCAGTTCGGACACGGCAGCCAGGCGGCGGTCGTTGGCGACCGGCCCCATCTCGATGCCGGGATCCATTCCGTCGCCGACGGTTGTGGCAGCGGTGCGTCGGGTGATGCCGTCGAGGAACTGGTCAAAGACCGTCTCGTGGACAAAGAACCGGGTCGGTGAGGTGCAGACCTGACCGGCATTGCGCATGGCCCGGATCGCAGAGCTTTCCGCGGCTGCGTCTACGTCGGTGTCCTCGCAGACGATTACCGGGGCATGTCCACCTAGTTCCATCAGGACCGGGGTCATGTGATCGGATGCGAGACCGGTGAGGTGACGGCCGACCGCCGTGGAGCCGGTAAAGGCCACCATCCGGATCACGTCGCTGGAGATGAGGTGCTGTGATATGTCGGCCGGGACCCCGAATACGAGGTTCAGGACACCCGGTGGGAGACCGGCGTCGTGGAACGCCTCGGCGATGTGCATGGCACCCGCCGGAGTCTCCTCGGCTGCCTTGAGGATGATCGAACACCCCGACGCGAGGGCACCGGCGATCTTGCGTGCGGGCTGGCTCATCGGGAAGTTCCAGGGCGAGAACGCCGCCACGGGACCGATCGGTTGGTGGGTGACGACGTGCTTGACGCCTGGGCCGCTCGGAATGACGCGCCCGTAGGTCCTCATGGCCTCGCCGGCGTCCCACTCGAAGAACTCAGCGCCGCGGACCACCTCGGCCTGTGCCTCAGTGAACGGCTTGCCGTGCTCGAGGGTGATGGAGTGGGCTATCTCGTCCTGACGGGAGCACAGGATGGTGGCGGCTGATCGGATGAGGGCGGCGCGGTCCCTCGGGGATGTTCGACGCCACGTTTCGAACCCCCTCGCCGCAGCGGCCAGCGCCTCGTCGAGGGTGTCCGGGCAGGCGACCGGGACCCTGCCGATGACCTCTTCGGTTGCCGGGTTGACGATCGGCAGGTCATCGGCGGTCGTGTGCCATGCCCCATCGACGTAGAGCTTCAACTCCGGGTAGATCGTCATTGGTGGCTGGTCGCCTCTCGGGTTCGGTGGCCGCTTGCGGGGAGCCGGTACGGATGGCCCAGAGATAGGGGATGCCGCCCGGAAATGCATGGTGCCGAGGTAGGGGAGCCATCCTACCGACCGGCTGGTGGTGCCGCTTTCGACCAGGTGTGCCGCAACTTGACTGGCTGTCAGCGACCCACCACAGTCTCGGTGAATTCCAATCCATCCACGGTTGGAGTCATCCGGGTGATTGTGATGACCTCGGCAGGTGTACCGAAGTTCTCGTAGGTGCAGAACATGTTCGTGTCCCGTGAGACGTTGGCCGACGACAGTGACCCACTCGTGAACTGGCGAAAGCCGCGCCCCCGTACGAGGTCGGACAGCTTCACGATGTCCACTTCGTGTGTATGGCCACAGAAGACTGCCTCGATGCCCTGATCCAGGACGAAATCCGTGACACGCCTGGAACTGATAAGGGGATCGTTGTCTGTGGACAGAATCGGATGGTGCGACAGCAGCAGTGCACGGTCGTAGGTGAGCTTGGTCATCTCGTCTGCGAGCGACCGCAGGATCTGTTCCTCCATGAGTCCGAAGTCGCTCTGGAAGAGAGCGGTATCGATGCAGACCAGCAGAATGTCTTCTCCGTCGACCTTGATCTGGCGGAGGTAGTTCACGTCGGTGAAGTAGGAGTCCAGGTTCATCTTGGTCTCATCCAGGAACAACTTGTGCTTGTCGACCTTGGAGGGGTCCTTTGGCTGGATGAGCTGACCGTCGTGGATGAATTCACGAAACATCTCATGGGAGCGTCTCGAGTACTTGTCGTGGTTGCCGATGATCGACACGATGTTGGGGCAGTTCAGCTTCGACAGGAAAGCCCGAGTCTCTTCGAACTCTCCCTGTAGGGAATCTGAGGTCTGGTCACCTGTGTTGAACACGAGGTCGGCTTTGAACGCGTTCAAGCGGTCCAGTAGCAGGCTGTCATCGGCCGACCAGTGGTAGGGACCGAAATGGATGTCTGAAATGTGGAGGATGTCCATCGTCTTGTTTCCCGTCGTATTGAGGCCTCCGGGTGGCGTGAACTCCCGTTCCTCCGACTCTGCGTGGAGGGTAATCCGGCTCTCCAGCCTTTGGTCTCAGAATAGGGTGATGGAGATCTTGTGCTGCTGGGCGTCTTTTGTGGCGGGTGTCCATCTTCTTGTGGGCGGCTTGTCTGGCAGCTTCGGGTCGTGCAACGGTTGGTTCTGCACGGTGACGCTGGCGAGGAGGTCAATAGATGGGTCGTGAGCAGGACGAGTTCGACTTTGACGTACTTGTGGTCGGCAGCGGCTTCGGTGGCAGCGTCAGTGCACTGCGGCTGACCGAGAAGGGATACCGGGTCGGGGTCCTCGAGGCCGGAAGGCGGTTCTCGTCGGGTGACTTCCCGAAGACAAACTGGAACCTGCGGAAGTTCCTCTACTCCCCCCGCCTGGGCCTTCACGGCATCCAGCGCATCGACCTGTTGAGCGACGCCCTCGTGTTGTCTGGAGCCGGCGTGGGTGGTGGCTCGCTCGTGTACGCCAACACCCTCTACCGACCGCTCGATGCCTTCTACTCCGACCCCCAGTGGGAGGGCATCACCGACTGGCGGAACGAGCTTGAACCGTTCTACGACCAGGCCAGCCGGATGCTGGGTGTCTGCACGGCCCCGGGTGGTTCCCCGAACGACGATGTGATGCGCCAGCTGGGTGAACGTATGGGGGTGGCCGATTCGTTCAGGCCAGCCGAGGTGGGGGTTTTCTTCGGCGAGGCGGGCGAGGTCAGTGGTGACCCCTTCTTCGGTGGTGCCGGCCCCGACCGCACAGGTTGCATTGGCTGCGGGGGGTGCATGGTTGGTTGTCGTCACGACTCCAAGAACAGCCTGGACCGCAACTACCTGTACCTGGCTGAACAGGCCGGTGCGTCGGTGCTCCCTGAGCGGCAGGTGACCGCAGTGAGGCCCCTTCCCGAGGGTGGCTACGAGGTCGTGTCCGAACGCCCCGGTCCGGTACGCGGACGTGCCGTCAGATACCACCGTGTCGAGCAGGTCGTGTTCTCGGCCGGTGTGCTGGGCACCGTTCGCCTCCTCGCGGACATGAAGGAGCGGGGCAGCCTGCCCCACCTGTCGTCACGGCTTGGCGAGTTGACGCGGACCAACTCCGAGTCCATTCCCGGAGCCAGCTCAGCACGGGGCTCAGACGTCGACTACTCGACCGGCATCGCCATCAGCTCGTCCATCTACCCCGATAACCACACCCACATCGAGGGTGTCCGCTACCCGGCCGGCTCGAACGCCATGGCCCTGTTGGCAACCGTGCTTGTCGACGGGGGAGGCAGGGTGCCGCGACAGGTCCGCTTCCTAGGCCAGGTTCTTCGCCACCCGGGCCGCTTCCTGCGGAGCCTCTCGGTGCGCCGCTGGTCGGAACGCACGGTGATCCTGCTGGTGATGCAGAGCCACGACAACAGCATCAACCTGCGTTGGCGACGGAGGAGGCGAGGAGTCAGGCTGCGTTCGGAGCAGGGCACCGGTGAGCCGAATCCCACGTTCATACCCGAGGCGTCCGAAGCCGCCCGGCAGGCAGCCGACATCATGGGTGGCGACGCCTTCGGTTCCCTCAACGAGGCCCTCCTTGACGTGCCGGTGACAGCCCACATCCTTGGCGGCTGTGTGATCGGTACCGATGCCGACCACGGCGTGATCGACGCCTACCACCGGGTGTTCGGTCACCCCGGCCTGCACATCGCAGACGGCTCCACGATCAGTGCCAACCTGGGCGTCAACCCCTCGCTGACCATCACCGCCCAGGCCGAGAGGGCGATGGCGTTGTGGCCGAACCGGGGCGAGCCCGACCAGCGGCCGCCGCTCGGAGCGGCCTACGAGAGGGTTCAATCGACGTCGCCACGGTCCCCGACTGTTCCGGCCGACGCACCGGCAGCCCTGAGTTGGTGAAGTAACCACCTGGCCAGGACCAGGTCAGTTCCCTCCTGCAGGCAGGTATGGGAACCAGTCCTCCCTGAGGCGTTGGCCAGCGACCATTTCGTGGCCGTCGAACGGTGGCGAGGTTCGGCCCTGACGCTCCACGTATCTGGCGTCGTCACCTGCGACGCGCAGTGAGAATGCCCTACGCAGGTCGCTTGAACCCCGCGCTCCGTGGACCGTGTCGTAGTGGAACGCCACGGCGTCGCCGGGCTCCATCGCCCACTCCATCACCTCGTAGCGGTCGGGTTCCGCATCCGGGTCCGGTAGTGGCTGGAACCCTTCGTCAGCGCTCGTGTCGCCGCCGTAGTAGCCGTAGCCGGTCGTCCAGTTGACGGGCATTACGGCGGTGTCCCAGAGGTGTGAGCCGCGTATGAAGCGCAGCGTCGACTCAACCGGCACCGGGTCCAGCGGCAACCAGAGGCTGACTGTCTGGCGGCCCTCCACGAAGTAGTAGGGGCCGTCGGCATGCCATGGAGTGTGGAGCCGTGCCCCCGGTTCCTTCACGAGAACGTGGTCGTGGAACAACTGAACCGTCTCGGACCCCATCAGCTCAGCGGCGACCGTCCCCACATCGGACTCGAAGACGAACTGTTCGAACTCCGGTATCCGGTTCCAGTTGCAGTAGTCGTCCCAGAACCGTCCAGGGTCTCCGGCCGTGCCGTTTTCGTTGAAGAACTCACTGGGCTCAGCCTCGTTGCGGGCGACGCCGGCTGCGAGTACGTCGACCCAGTCGCGAAACAGACCGCGCAGGCAGACGACCCCGTCGGCTGCCAGCACGTCCACCACCTCGTCGGAGATCGCTCCTGTTGCCACGGACCGAGGCTAGGTGTTGTATGCAGCGAGGTCACAAGCGCGGCAACCGTCACACAACGGGCACCTCCAGCAGGGGTGAGGGAGAACATGTTGATCGAGGACCTGGGGTTCCCGGATGGCCTACACCTGCTGGCGCGCTGGCAGGCCGGTGAATCGGACGCGAAGGAGAGGCTCGCGGCTGCGTTCAGAGCCGGTCTCAGCGGTGACCACGACGAGGCCCTGGCTGGACCGGCGCCAGACGATGCGGTCCATGTCTGTGGATCCATCGACCTGCTCAGCCTGGGGATCGTCTTCAACCTTTTCGGCCTGACGGCTGAGGAGTTCTACAAGGGAGACCCGGAGCGCTACGTGCGCTCGGTGATGCTCACCTTGAGGCTGCTGGGCATGCCGAAGAGCTACCTGAGCTGGCCGGTCTACGGCTTCACTGCCGAAGCGTTGGGTCAGGAGATGATCTACTCGGACCGGTTCTCTCCGGGAACCGATCCCGAGGTCGCCCTGGTGGACGCCGGGAACTGGAGGGACCTGCCACCCCTGGACCTGACCGGCGAGATCCCGGCGCTGTTGGACGAGACGCTTGCGTTCTACGCCAGGCTGACTGGCTTTTCTCCAGTGCTACACCTGTCGGCGCCGTACAGCCTTGCAGCGGACATCTTCGGACAGGAGCACCTGATTAACGCCCTCACCGAGGATCCGGCGTTCGTCAATGGTCTTCTCGACCACCTCGCCGACACGGTCCACAGGCCCTGGGCGGAGCACTTCCTTGCCAGACACCCCGACGGCTGGCTTGAACTGTCAGATGCCTCGGGGTCGCCGTTCTTCATCGGCCCCGGGAACTGCAGCAACATCGCCATCAGGTCGGTCCAGAAGCTCATTGCCGAAAACTCCTGGGGGGAGAGGGTCTACGTGGCCAACTACCGCGGCGACTACGTGACCCGGGCGAAGCAGCGGGGAGGCTCGCCGACCAGGCGCCGAAGGCCCAGGGGTGAGGGCACCGCATCTGTCACCCTGGAGGAACTGTTCGACCTCAAGAACAGCATTTGTCGCGACTATGTGATCCGGCTCGCCGACGATCGGATACCCGTTGACTTCTACGTGGAGAAGGCGATCGACCGCGGCGTTCCGCTGTTCACCGGAATCGGGGCAACCCAGATCGACCGCCACAGCGTGGTGGACCTGAACGCAGCCGTAGCCGAGATCACCGACCTGACGAGGGGTCATGTGGATGCGATAGGGACGGTGGCCCGGTCGATTGCCGCTGACGGGTACGACTTGAGGATTCCACCGTGGCCGGGAACCGTGTACTTCGAGGACGTCAGCGCCGAGTCCAGCTTCGAGCTGATCGAGGCCATCGTCGGCACGGTCCTGTCCGAGGGGCCCCTCTGGACCTGACCGCCAGCCATGCGGTCGGCTAACGGTAGGGGTCTGCCTTGCGTCGTTCTTGTATTGGCCGTACGATGGCCGTACACAGATAGAGGAACCTTGCGATGACAACCACAGAGAAGAGGCAGCGGTCGGCCCGGCTCGAGTTCAGGACGACGCCCGAGGACCGGGCCCTGATCGCCATGGCGGTTGAGGCCAACGGAACCGACCTGACCGAGTTCGCGGTTACGAGCCTGCTCGAGGCCTCCAGACGGGTGCTTGCCGACCGCACCGAGTTCATTCTTGACGAGTCCGCTGTTGCGGCCTGGGAGGCCGTGAACAGTCGACCTGCCCGGGACCTTCCCGGGCTACGTGACCTGATGGCCCGACCTTCGCCGTTTGCGGCTTCGTGACCGGGCGGTACAGCGAACCGACCTCCCTCGGCCCCGGTCACCTCCTTGATGACTTTGAGTGCCGATCAGACGAGCAGTCGGCCTGGCTGCACAGGCACGCCAGGCAGGCGTCGTCGACCGGCACCGCAAGGGTCTTCGTGGTCACCGGCGTCGGGTCTCTTGCAGTCGTCGCCTACTACGGATGGTCAATGGCAGACATCGAACTCGCAGATGCTCCAGAGCGGCTGAGGCGTGGGGCAGGCAGGTATGCCCAACCGGTGGCGCTGCTGGCACGCCTCGGCGTCGATACAGGCCATGAGGGGCGCGGGCTGGGTGCGGCGCTACTTCGGGACGTCATACTCCGAACCCTCGCGCTGGGTGGAGAGATCGGTTGCCGGGGCCTCCTCGTCCACTGCGAGTCCGAGGATGCACGCTCCTTCTACCAGCACCTGGTTCCGGAGTTCGAGCCGTCGCCTACAGACAACCTCCACCTCGTTCTCCTGATGAAGGACATCGCCAGGACGCTTAGGGCCACCTGAGGGTCATTGGGGGTCGACCGGGTCGCAGACTCAGTCGTAGACGAGGGCTCCGTCGTCGAGGTCGGCTACCGGCAACGCCTCACGGTCCGCCCAGTAGTCCTGGGTGTGCCGCCATGGCTCGTTGGAGCCCTGGCTGGGGAGCAGGTGCATGGCACGCATCAGGTAGCCGGGGTTGAAGTTCTCCGAGTCCAGCCACGGGAGGAGTTCCATGTCGGCGTCCTCGTCGCGGAGCACTGGTGTGGCCACAGAGGCTCCCAGCTCGTCCATGTGTTTGAGCAGCCGGCACACGAGGTCGGCGATCAGGTCGGCGCGTAGGGTCCAGCTGGCCCGGAAGTACCCGAAGATCCATGCCATGTTCGGGACGCCGGTGAACATCATCCCCCGGTAGCCGACCGTGTCTGAGAACACGAGGGGTTCGCCGTCGATGCTGAACTCGATGTCGCCCAGCACGCTCAGCTCAAAGCCGGTGGCGGTGATGATGATGTCGGCCTCGAGGTGGTCACCCGACTTGAGTTGGATACCGGTCTCGGTGAACTCGACTATCTCGTCGGTAACCACCGAGGCGTCACCGGCGGCAATGGTGTGGAACAGGTCGCCGTCGGGGATGAGGGCAAGGCGCTGCTGCCATGGCCGGTATGCAGGGGTGAAGTGGGGGCTGACGTCGAAATCCTCTCCCAGGATGTCCCTGATGCCCTTGTAGAGCTCCTCGCGCACCATGTCGGGGTACTCGAAGGACAGCTCGATCACTGCCGCCTGGTCGTGGAGGATCTTGCGTCGCACGATCTCGTGGGTCCACTCCTCAGGGATGTCCAGTTCCCGGAGCGTGTCGGCCATCTCGTTGCTGTTGGGCCGGGCCACGAAGAACGTGGGCGAGCGCTGCAGCATCGTGACGTGGCCGCATTCGTCGGCCATGGCCGGGATGAGTGTCGCGGCCGTGGCGCCTGAACCTATGACGACCACCTGCTTGTCCGTGTAGTCAAGGTCGTCTGGCCATGTCTGGGGGTGCACGATCTGGCCCTCGAAGCGGTCCATGCCCTCCCACTCGGGTGTGTAGCCCCTGGAGTGGCGGTAGTACCCCTGGCACATCCAGAGGAAGTCACCTGTGAACGTGGCCTGTTCACCGGTGTCGGTGCGGGTGACCTCAAGCGTCCAACGCCTGTTGTCGGTCGACCATGTGGCGGCCGTGATGGTGTGGTTGTAGCGGATGTGGCGGTCCAGGTCGTTGTCGTCGATCACCTCGCCCATGTAGGTGAGGATCTCGTCGGCGGTGGCGATGGGTGGACCGGTCCATGGCTTGAACCGGTATCCGAATGTGTAGAGGTCGCTGTCTGATCGGATACCGGGGTAGGTGTGGGTCTTCCATGTCCCGCCGAAGCCGTCCATGGTCTCGATCATCACAAAGGTCTTGTCGGGGCACTGCTGGGAGAGGTGGTAGGCGCCACCCACGCCGGAGATTCCGGCACCCACGATCAGTACGTCAAAGTGCTCAGACCCGTTGTCGCTCACCGTCCCAGCGTCGCCCATCCGGGCAGCGTGTGCCACATCCGAGGGCCTCTTTGGCCAGACCCACTGCGATCGGTCGTGGTGATCCCACAACGGAGGTCCACTCTGGGGACCTGAATCGCAAACTCCGTTACGGCATCTGTCTGGCCGCACGCCGGAGATCAGGACTTTCGTCCCTATCCATGTACCCGCTCAGACCGAATGATGGCATGCGAGCAGAAGACGGGGACAGCCGCATTCTGGAATCGAGAGGGGCAGTACAGGTGCAGTCGACGGTTCCCCGCAGGACACGCCTTCGTGCGTGGTTGCCCGTACCCATGTTGGCACTACTGGCAGCCGTCTGGCTCGCTGCCGGATCCCCTGCGGCAGCGCAGTCGGCCGACGATGGCGAAGCCGTCTTCAGCGCGAAATGCGCCGCCTGCCACACGATCGGTGGCGGGACCCTGGTCGGACCAGACCTGGAGGGGGTGAGCGACCGGCGAGAGCCGGAGTGGCTCTCGAGGTGGATCGCGGAACCCGACCTGATGTTGGCAGAGGGTGAGCCGATCGCCACCGACATGCTCGCCGAGTTCAACAACATTCCAATGCCCAACCTGGGCCTGACCGACGTCGAGGTAGCAAGCCTCGTCGCCTACCTGGATGCCCGCTCCGGAGCCACCGCAGTGTCCGAACCGGAGCAGGTGCAGGCTGTCGAACCGATCGTGGTCGGCCCGTTCGAGCCGAGCGGCGACACCGGCAAGCGCCTCTTCGAGGGCTCGGACCGATTCGACAACGGCGGCCCGCCGTGCCTGGCCTGCCACAGCATCGCCGGCATCGGCGCCCTGGGTGGAGGAGCGCTCGGACCCGACCTGACCGGCGCGTACGGCAAGTTCGGCGAAAGCGGCATGGCCTCGATCCTGGCCGCCCCCCCCTTCCAGACCATGAGCCCGATCTTCGACGATCGGCCGCTCACCGAAGAGGAGCAGGCGCACCTGGCACTGTTCCTGAGCCAGGCCGCGGTGAGCAGCCGGACGGCGGCATCGGTGGGCCAGCTGGCGCTGCTGGGCGCAGCCGGAGCGGTAGTTCTCCTCCTGGCGACGCAACTCCTCTGGAGGCGGCGCCTCAGAGAGGTGCGTCGGCCGATGGTGGCCAGGTCACGTGCCCGGATCGAACGCTCCAGGCAGGCCGAAGACGAGCGACGGGGCACGACCTCCGAAACGGAAAGCAGGTAGACAAGTGGGTTGGATTCAGGACCTAGTCAACCCCGAAGCGCGCAACTGGGAGGACTTCTACCGGAACCGTTGGCAGCACGACAATGTCATTCGCACCACCCACGGTGTCAACTGCACCGGTGGGTGTTCCTGGGCCGTCTATGTGAAGGACGGGATCATCACCTGGGAGATGCAGCAAACCGACTACCCGCTGCTCTGCGATGACCTACCTCCCTACGAGCCACGCGGCTGCCAGCGTGGAATGTCGGCCTCCTGGTACGTCTACAGCCCGATTCGGGTCAAGTACCCCTATATCCGCGGAGCGCTCCTGGACCTGTGGCGCGAGGCGCTGGCCACCCATGACAGCCCGGTCGAGGCATGGGAATCGATAGCGATGGACGAGGAGAAGCGCTCCCGCATCCAGCAGTCCCGTGGCAAGGGTGGCTTCAGGCGCTCCACCTGGGACGAGTCGCTCGAGATAGTCGCCGCAGCCTGCCTATTCACCGCCAAGCAGTACGGGCCCGACCGTGTGTTCGGGTTCTCCCCGATACCCGCCATGTCGTACCTCTCCTATGCCGCCGGTTCACGCTTCCTGCAACTCTTCGGCGGCGTGAACATGAGCTTCTACGACTGGTATGCCGACCTCCCCAACGCCTTTCCTGAGATCTGGGGAGACCAGACCGATGTCGCCGAGAGTGCCGACTGGTACCACTCCAAGTACATCGTCTCGATGGGCTCCAATCTCAGCATGACCCGGACACCTGACGTCCACTTCATCTCCGAGGCACGCCACGAGGGAGCCAAGTTCGTGGTGATCGCCCCCGACCTGAACCAGGTCGCCAAGTACGCCGACTGGTGGATTCCCGTCGAGGCGGGTCAGGACACAGCTCTCTGGATGGCGGTTAACCACGTGATCCTCAAGGAGTTCCACGCCGACCGGCAGGTGCCGTACTTCATCGACTACGTCAAGCGCTTCACCGACTCGTCGTTCCTGGTGGAGTTGACGCCTGAAGGTGGCTCACTCAAGGCTGGCCAGTTCCTGCGTGCCGACCGGGTGGACCGTTACACGGACGTGGAGAACGGCGACTGGAAGATGCTGGTTCACGACCGCAACTCCGGGGCCCTGCGGATGCCCAAGGGCACCATCGGGTTCCGCTGGCAGGAAGAAATGGGCCAGTGGAATATCAAGATGGAAGACGGGTTGGACCACCAGCCGATCGACCCGGACCTGACTTTCATCGACGAGCACGACGAGATCAAGATGGTCTCGTTCCACGAGTTCGCCGAGGGCGGGGTCTACGAACGCGAGGTACCGGTCAGGTATGTGGAGACCACCGGCGGGAGGGTCGCGGTCACCACCGTGTACGACCTGTTGATGGCCCAGTTCGGTGTCAGCCGCGGCCTCGGTGGCGACTACCCGGTCGACTACGACGACGAGCGTCCCTATACCCCGGCGTGGCAGGAGAAGCTCACCGGTATCGGTCGGGACACGGTCACACGCCTGGCACGTGAGTTCGCGGGAAACGCCGAAGCCACCAACGGAAAATCGATGGTCATCATCGGTGCCTCCATCAACCACTGGTACAACAACAACCAGTCCTACCGGGCTCCGATCACAGCGTTGATCATGACCGGATGTCCGGGCCGCAACGGTGGTGGCATGAACCACTATGTGGGTCAGGAGAAACTGTCCCTGGTTGCGCCGTGGACCAGCTTGGCGCTCGGCCTGGACTGGTCAAAGCCCCCCCGCCTCCAGCAGACGCCGATCTGGCACTACATCCACAGTGACCAGTGGCGCTATGAGGGTGACTTCACCGACTACGCGCGTGTACCCCCTGAGACCAAGTGGGCCAAGGGTCACGCCGTGGACCTCGCAGCGGCTTCGGTACGCATGGGATGGATGCCGTTCTTCCCCCAGTTCGGGAACAACCCGCTGGAGTTGGTGAGCGACGCCGAGGCGGCGGGTGCCGTGAGCGACGCCGAGATCATCGAACGCGTTACCGACCAGTTGGGCAGTGGCGAGATCACGCTCTCGGTGGAGGATCCCGACGCTGAGGAGAACTGGCCGAGGGTCTGGTTCGTCTGGCGGGGCAACGCCCTACAGTCCAGCGCCAAGGGAGCCGAGTTCTTCCTCCGCCACTACCTGGGCACCCACGACAACATCGAGGCGACCGAACACGCCGCGGGTCTGACCGACACCGTCAAGTTTCGCGAGCCGGCACCGCGCGGGAAGATGGACCTCATCGTGGACCTCAACTTCCGGATGGACTCCACGGCCCTCTACTCCGACATCGTGCTTCCCGCAGCCTTCTGGTACGAGAAGAACGACCTCAACACCACCGACCTGCATTCCTTCATCCACCCGTTGGGCGAGGCGGTGCCCCCGGTATGGGAGTCCAAGACCGACTACGAGATCTTCAAGGCGTTCGCGAAGAGTGTCAGCGACATGGCTCCATCGGTGTTCCCAGAACCGATCAAGGACATCGTCACATCGCCGCTCAAGCACGACACCCCCGACGAGTTGGCGCAGCCGCAGCCACTGGACTGGGGCAAGGGCGAGTGCGACCTCGTCCCGGGCGTCACCGCACCCCACCTCCACGTCGTGGAGCGGGACTACGCGAACCTGTACAACCGCTTCATCTCCCTCGGTCCGCGGATCCGAGAGGACGGTGTGAGCGGCCACGGTGTGCACATCCCCGTAGCTGAGGCCTACGACGAGCTCCTGGAGAGTCCGATCGGCACTGCGCCCGATCCGCGCCGGACCCGCGCTGTCGAGTGGGGTGGCCGGAAGTACCCGGGCCTGGAGAACTCGCTCGACGCTGCCAACATCCTCCTCCGCCTGGCACCCGAGACAAACGGTGAGCAGGCGTATGCGGCGTTCAAGGCTGAAGAGGAGAGGATCGGGGTTCCCCTGACGGACCTGGCCGATGACACACGTGGGGTCAAGATGACCTTCCACGACATCACCCGTCAAGTGAGGCGGACCCTTACGAGCCCCTGCTGGTCGGGTGACGTCAGGGACGGTCGCACCTATTCGGCATGGACCCTGAACGTGGAACGGCTGGTGCCGTGGCGCACGCTCACCGGGAGACAGCAGCTCTACAACGACCACCCCTACTACATCGACTTCGGCGAGCACCTGCCCACCTACAAGCCCAAGTTGGACCCGGTGGCGACGGGCGACATTGTGCGCAGCCCTATCGACGACCAGTCTCTGGTGCTCAACTACATCACGCCACACGGCAAGTGGAACATCCACTCCACCTACAAGGACAACCTCCGGATGCTGACCCTGTCTCGTGGGATGGACCCGGTCTGGATCAACGACAAGGAGGCCGCCAAGGTCGGGATCGTGGACAACGACTGGGTCGAGATCTACAACGACAACGGGGTTGTGGTGACGAGGGCTGCGGTGAGTTCCAGGATTCCCGCCGGGATCTGTCTCTACTACCACGCTGTCGAGCGGACCGTCTACATCCCCAAGTCACAGGTCCGTGGGGGAAGGCGAGCCGGCGGCCACAACAGCCTGACCCGAACCCGAATCAACCCACTGCTGCTGGCCGGTGGCTATGCCCAGTTCACCTACGGCTTCAACTACTGGGGTCCGATCGGCATCTTTACCCGTGACACGTACGTGGTCGTCCGGAAGATGGAGAAGTTGGAATGGTGATGTACGAGACGAACGGGAGCACCTGAGATGGATATTAGGGCCCAGGTATCGATGGTCTTCCATCTGGACAAGTGCATTGGCTGTCACACGTGCAGCGTCGCGTGCAAGAACATCTGGACCGACCGCGAAGGCGTTGAGTACCAGTGGTGGAACAACGTGGAGACCAAGCCCGGTACCGGCTACCCCACCCTCTGGGAGAACCAGGACGAGTACAAGGGAGGCTGGGAGGCGGAGGACGGTCGGCTGCAACTCAAGTTGCAGAGCAAGATCGGCACGCTCGGCAACATCTTCTACAACCGTCGGCTGCCCACCGTCAACGACTACTACGAGCCCTGGACCTACGACTACGAGCATCTCTTCAACGCGCCTGAGGGCGATGACCAGCCGACTGCCCGGCCGATCTCGCTGATCACCGGTGAGTTCATGGAGATCGAGTCCGGCCCAAACTGGGATGACGATCTGGGTGGCTCACCCGTGTACGCCTCCAACGACCCGAACGTGGGTTCGCTGACCGACGAGGAGAGGACCCAGCTGAACGAGATCGAGAGGGTGATGTTCTTCTACCTGCCTCGGATCTGCAACCACTGCATCAACCCGGGCTGTGTGGCTGCGTGTCCTGCCGGGGCCGCCTACAAGCGTGGCGAGGACGGGATCGTTCTCGTCAACCAGGACAAGTGCCGTGCATGGCGGATGTGCATCTCAGGATGTCCCTATAAGAAGGTGTACTACAACTGGTCAACGGGCAAGTCGGAGAAGTGCGTCCTCTGCTTCCCACGGCTTGAGAGCGGTCAGGCACCGGCCTGTTTCCACTCGTGCGTCGGCCGAATCCGCTATCTGGGGGTACTGCTGTACGACGCCGACCGGATAGAGGAGGTTGCGAGTTCGCCAGAATCCGAGTTGGTTGAGGCACAGCGGGGAATCATCCAGGACCCGTTCGACCCAGAGGTTATTGCTGCGGCAAAGGCCAACGGTGTCACCGACGGAATGCTCCAGGCAGCAAAGCATTCGCCTGTGTACAAGTTCGTCAAGGAGTGGAAGTTGGCCCTGCCGCTCCACCCCGAATTCCGTACGGTGCCGATGCTCTACTACGTGCCCCCCATGTTGCCGGTCCTCGCCAAGATGAAGGACGGCAAGTACGACGTTGCCGATGCAGAGGTCGAGGGTCTCAAGCCACAGTTGACGTCGTTGGAGAACGCCAGAGCTCCGTTGGCCTACATGGCCAACCTGTTCTCGGCTGGCAACGAGGACATCGTGACCGAGGTCTACCGGAAGCTCATCGCCGTTCGTGTCTACAAGCGTGCCGAGAAGGTCGGAGACATAACCCAGGAGGAGGCGCAGGAGGCTCTGGCGTTGGGGAACATGACAGCTGAGGAGGCTGAGGCCATCTTCCGTCTCACGGCGCTGCCCTCATTCGAGGAGCGCTTCGTCGTGCCTCCGCTGGCCCGTGAGGTGGCCATCGAGCAGATCGAGAGCCCCTACGACCGAAAGCGCGAGGGCGGGTTCGGTAGCCGCACCGCTCCTGGCAGGAGGTGGTGACCGTGGAGGACCGGGCAACAGCGAGGTCTGTCTGGGGGCTCTATGCCGGGCTGCTCGACTACCCGTCTGAGAACCCTCTGGACGCCATCGGGGAGTGTCGGAGCCTGATCGCAGGGGTTTCGCCTGAGGCCGATGCCCTGCTGGCCCGGTTCCAGGAGTTCGTCGAAGGGTCAACCTTTGGCCGCCTGCAGGAGGAGTACACCCGGGCATTCGACATGGACGAATCCCGCAGCCTGTACGTGGGCTATCACCTGCTGGGTGAGAGCTACAAGAGAAGCGCGATGCTCCTTGAGTTCATGGAGCGGTACCGGGCGCACGGGATGGAGTCGGCTGGGGAACTGGCCGACCACCTGCCGGTGGTTCTGCGGTTTCTGACCGTGTGCGACGACCAGGACATGGTCGACGAGATCGTCTATGACGCGGTCTGGCCCACCCTTGAGATGATCTCAAAGGACACCGATGACGACGCGGACCCGGAAGAAGAGGGACCGCCGGCGGCAGCCCCCCTTCCCTACCACGAGTTGTTGGATTCCCTGCTTCTGTTTGTGCGGGCCTCCACATCCGGTAGCACTCAACCGCTCGCAGCAACCACTGCTGTGGGGTGGCCGACAACGTGAGGAGAGGTTGACAATGTTGGATGACGTGCTGTTCGTGGTCTTCCCGTACCTGACGTTTATCACCGCCGTTTGGGTCGGGATCTACCGTTTTCGAAATGACCGCTTCTCCTATTCAACCCAGTCATCCCAGTTCCTGGAGAACCGGATGCTGAGTTGGGGTTCGGCGCCATGGCACTACGCGATCCTGACGATCCTGACGGCCCACTTCGTAGCCCTCTTGGTTCCGTCCATCTGGGCATCAGCGATCTCGGCACCGATTCGTCTGTACATCCTCGAGGTGACGGGGCTGTCGTTGGCGTTGGTGGCCGTCTTTGCGCTCTGCGTGCTCGTCTATCGGCGTCTGACCACGGCCACGGTGCGGTCCGTGACGACGCCAGCCGACTGGTTGCTGCTCGCCCTCTTGTTGACCCAGGTGGCACTGGGGTTCTGGGTGGCTCTCTTCTTCCGTTGGGGTGCCGACTGGTACCTGCACACGACGGTGCCGTGGGTCGTCTCCCTCGTGAAGTTCCAGCCCGACGCCGCAACCGTCACGACGCTTCCGTGGGTGGTCAAACTCCACATCCTCGGCGGGTTCGCCATTATCGGCGTGTTTCCGTTCACACGCCTCGTGCACGCTGTGATCTGGCCCATCAGTTACCTGTGGAGGCCGCACCAGGTGGTGATCTGGAACAAGAAGTTGACCCGCACCTCGGGTGACGGGCCGCGCTGATCGTGGACGAGGACACAGGGTCGGCCACATCTGAGGTACCGCCGAAACTGCTGGATCTGGGGCAGGAACGAATAAGGACCCTCCACTACACGTGGATCGCGTTCTTCATGACGTTCTACGTCTGGTTCAACATGGCGCCCCTGGCGACCACGATGCTGGACTCGGTTGGCTGGCTCACCACCGAGCACATCAAGATCTTGTTGATTGCCAACGTGGCGTTGACCATTCCGGCCCGCATCATCATCGGTGCGCTGATCGACCGTTACGGCGCCCGTATTGTGTTCTCAGGCCTGATGGTCGCCATGGCGGTTCCCACGGTGGTGTTCACGCTCGCCGATTCGTTCCTTCAGATGCTCCTGGCCCGGTTGGTGTTGAGTTCGGTCGGTGCCGGTTTCGTCATTGGTATCAAGATGGTTGCCCAGTGGTTCCCGCCCAAGTACATCGGTAGGGCTGAGGGCTTCTATGCCGGCTGGGGCAACTTCGGTTCGGCCTTTGCCGCCATGACCCTGCCCTGGTTCGCCATCACGATCATGGGCGACTGGCTGGGCCTGGGCGACGACGCCTGGCGTTGGGCAATGGCCCTCAACGGTGTCGTAATGGGCGCCTACGGCGTCCTCTACTACTTCCTCGTCAGGGACGTGCCGGAGGGCGAGGTACTGCACAAGTCCAACAGGACCGAGCCGATGATGGTCTCGTCGTACGGCGACCTCCTCCAGTACATCGTCTGGTCGTTCCCACTCATCGGGGCCCTCGGGGTATTGGCGTGGCGGGTCGGTGGTGTGAAGATCGACGGCGATCCGGTTCTGTCCAGCAGGGTCCTGTGGACCGTCTACGGCCTCTTGGCGGTTGCCTACCTGTGGCATGTGGTCAAGGTGCTCCAGGTCAACCTGCCGTATCTGAAGGCCGGAGTTCCAGAGGACGAGAAGTACCACTGGGGAAGTGTCGCTGCTCTGAACAGCACCTACTTCGCCAACTTCGGTGCCGAGCTGGCCGTGGTCTCGATGCTTCCGTCGTTTTTTGAGAACACCTTCGTCCCGTTGACGGGTAGTTCAGGGCAGCAGATCGTGACCGCAACCGTGGCAGGCGTCGTGGCCGCCTCGTTTGCCTTCGTGAACCTCGTTGCCAGGCCCCTCGGTGGTTATCTCTCGGACCTGATGTCCAGCCGGAAGAAGACGATGCTCGTGTACATGATCGGGATCGTCGTCGGGTTCTTCTTCATGGCATTTATCGGGAAGTGGGGTTCCGGGGTGGATGCCGATGGGTTGCGGACTGTCGTGCCGACGTTCGGCGGTATCGGATGGCTGGTTGTGGCGGTGGCCATCACCGTCTTCGCCTCGGTCTTCGTACAGGGCGCCGAGGGCGCCACGTTCGCCGTCATTCCGATGATCAACCCTCGGATGACCGGTCAGATAGCCGGCATGGCCGGTGCCTACGGCAACGTCGGTGCCGTCATCTACCTGGTCATCTTCTCGCTGGTCGACTCGCGGACCTTTTTCTTCATCATGGCGGGTGGAGCCCTGGCCAGCTTCGTCGTCGTGTTGTTCATGCTGGAAGAACCGGAGGGCTCCTTCGAGGGGGGGGTTTGACCCCGACCATCAGGAACACCCGGGAGCGCATCCGGCCGACCACCCGTGCAGCGGTGTGTGGGCGACGAGCGGAGGCCTCACCCAGAAGTGCCGGCTCACTGCCTAGGAGAAGGAACCAGAATGGTTGACATCCACGAATGGGAGGTCGAGGACGACGACTTCTGGGAGAGCACGGGTAAGAAGATCGCAACCCGGAACCTCTGGATATCGATTCCCAGCCTGTTGTGCGGGTTTGCCGTGTGGCTCTACTGGAGTGTCATCACGGTCCAGATGCTCAACCTGGGTTTCCCATTCACCACTGCCGAACTATTCACGCTGTCGGCGATAGCCGGCCTGGCGGGCGCCACCCTGCGGATTCCGAGCAGCTTCCTGGTTCGTATCGCCGGCGGTCGGAACACGATCTTCTTCACCACGGCGTTGCTCATGATCCCGGCGGTCGGCACCGGCTTCGCGCTGCTGTCACAGGACACCCCGCTCTGGGCTTTCCAGTTGCTGGCCTTCCTCTCCGGATTCGGCGGCGGCAACTTTGCGTCTTCGATGTCCAACATCAGCTTCTTCTACCCCAAGCGCACCCAGGGCCTTGCCCTCGGGCTGAACGCCGGCCTCGGCAACGCAGGTGTGACGACCATGCAGATCCTGATTCCGCTGGTGATGACCTTCGGCGTGTTCGAGAGCCCGATGGTCCTGGAAAGGACCTCGGGAACGCTCATCGGAAAGATCGCAGCCGGGACCGAGACCTGGATCCACAACGCCGGGTTCGTCTGGCTGTTGCTGCTCGTTCCGCTGGGCTTCCTGGGCTGGCGCAAGATGGACACTATTCGGACCGAGAGCGTCTCACCCGACATCGGTTCGACGCTGACATCGTTCGGGAGAATCAGCGGCATGTTGGGCATGGCCTTCATCCCGGCCGCCGCCGGGCTGTACGTCATCCTTCCCAACCCCACCGGACTGGGTTGGACATGGGCCAAGTACCCGATCATCGGCCTGGTCATCTGGTCGACGGTCCTGCTGTTGAAGCAGTTGCGGGGCGATGTCAGGCTAAACCTGAAACGACAGTTCAAGATCTTCAGCAACAAGCACACCTGGGTCATGAGCGTCATCTACACGATGACGTTCGGCAGCTTCATCGGCTACTCGGCCGGGTTCGCCCTGGCCATCAAGGTCATCTTCGGCTTCCAGCACGTGATGGTGGATGGCGTGATGACCCACGACCTGATTAATCCCGACGGTCCGTCGGCTCTCACCTATGCGTGGATGGGGCCGTTCATCGGGGCCTTCATCCGTCCGATCGGTGGGTGGATTGCCGACAAGCTGGGTGGAGCCCGGGTCACCGAATGGGTTGCGGTGACGATGATCGCCAGCGCCCTGGGTGTGGCCTACTTCATGAAGCAGGCGTACCAGTCGGCGACGCCACAGGACCATTTTGTTCCGTTCTTCCTGTTGTTCCTCGTCCTGTTCGCCGCTACGGGCGTGGGAAACGGTTCCACCTTCCGCACGATCGCCATCGTGTTCGAACAGGAGCAGAGAGGACCGGTGCTGGGCTGGACCTCGGCGGTGGCGGCCTATGGGGCCTTTGTGGTGCCACAGGAGTTCGGTGAGCAGATCGCCAACACGACCCCAGAGGTCGCCCTCTATGCGTTTGCGGCCTTCTACGCCGCCTGCTTGGTATTGAATCGCTGGTACTACCTGAGGTCGAAGGCCGAGTACTCCAACCCGTAGCCTTGTCTGCCGGTGTCGCCTGGATCACTTCTGCCTGCACCCTGGGTTGACCCAAGAGTCGGGCTGTTGGTAGCAAATTGAGCTTGGACACTGGGGAAGCGGCGCGTCGGTGGCGGGAGATGAGCCCCGAGGAACGGGAGGTGGCCTACTCGCCTAGTTCCTGTATCGGTGGCGACTACACCCCGTTCATTGCCGCCTACCGGGACCGCAGCGCCGAGGCGCGGGCGTGCGTAGCCGGATGGTGCGAATACCGGTATGGGCCAGCGCCTTCGGAGCGCCTCGACTTCTTCCCGGCGGCTGGCGATGGTGGGCCTGCGCCGCTGATCGTGTTCATCCATGGCGGCTACTGGCAGGAACTCTCAAAGGACGACTCCTCGTTTTCGGCACCTGCCTGGGTTGACAGGGGTGTGGCGTTCGCCGCCCTCGGCTACACGTTGGCCCCGGAGGCGTCGCTTGTTGAGATCGTGGCCGAGTGCCGCAGGGCGGTGTTATGGCTGTATGAGAACGCGGGCGACCTGGGGGTCGACAAGCGGCGAGTGGTGGTCGCCGGTAGTTCCGCTGGAGCGCATCTTGCCGCGATGGTCGCGGTGCCTGAGTGGCAGGAGGGCACGGGCCTTCCCGACGATCCGGTGGCCGCCACGGTCCTGATGTCGGGGATCTTCAACCTGGAGCCACTGCTCGGTACTGCGATCGCCGAACCGTTGTGCCTCACGGATCAGGATGTGGCCGAGCTGAGCCCCACCAGACTCCAACTCGGAGACTTTCCTCCGAGCGTCGTCTGCTGGGGTGAGGTGGAGACCGACGAGTTCAAGTCGCAGAGCCGGGACTTCGCAGCGCGTCTGGATGAGGCCGGGACTCCGTGCACGTCATTTGAGGTGTCGGGGAGGAACCACTTCGACGTGGTGTTCGAATTGGCCGACCCCGGGTCACTGACGGGGATGGAAGTAACCTCGCTGCTCAAGTTGCCCAAGGAGGCGTAGTGCCCGCATTCAAGCCCCAGACCCCGATGATCGTCGACCCTGCAGGTGTGGATGCCAGCAACGCGGTCAGGCCCATGGGCCAGACCACCGACACCAGTCGGGCCGAGGTGGTCGATGAGACGGGCGGTCTGCCACTTGTCGACTTCGAGAATACCTCGAACCCCTACATCGACTACCAGAGCATCGATCTGTTGTTGACGCTCCAGCACCCCCGCAGCGATGCCTACGACGAGATGTGCTTCTACATCATGGGCCAGGTCAAGGAACTGCTGTTCAAGTCGCTGCACTTCGAACTGCACAACGTCAGGCATCTTGTCATGGAGGACCAGCTCGCTGACGCCCTATTCATTGCCGACAGGGCGCTTGAGATCACCAAGTTCCTCACCAACGCATGGGATGTCGTTGCGACGGTGTCGGCCGAGGGCTTCAACCAGTTCCGCAACCACCTGGATCAGGCCTCGGGGCAACTCTCGTTCATGTTCCGCCACGTTGAGTTCATCCTCGGCAATAAGGACCGCCGCTTGGCGAGCGCCCACCGCAACGTCCCCCACGTCTGGCCCTACATGAAAGAGGCCCTGGAGAGCCCGAGCCTCTACGACGAGGTTGTTCGTCTCCTGTCGCGACAGGGTTTCGAGATCGCCCCCGAGGCCCTCGAGCGTGACTGGGCCGACCAGTACGCCCCCCATGAGAGCGTTGAGCAGGCCTGGTTCGACATCATCGGCGACGCCAGCACTGGCAATGGCCTCTACAGGCTGGGCGAGGTCCTCGTTGCCCTCGACGACCAGATGGCCCAGTACCGCTGGCGCCACTTCGTGCTCGTGTCGCGCATCATCGGCTACAAGCCGGGTACCGGCGGGTCCGCTGGTGTCGAGTGGCTGAGGCACACCACCGACTTTCGCTACTTTCCCGAATTGTGGTCGGTGCGCACAAGGCTGGGTGCCTGACCGGGTGCCGGTGGATGGTCTGTTGAGGTTGCCTATCACCGGTTGACTACCGACGAGAACTGCCCTATCGTCACATCGTCGGACCATACCGGTCAGTCGGTCGGTTGGTCGGATGCAGGACATATATAGGTCAGGACGTTTCTCTGGAACGTGGTGGGGGCACTACTCGGGAGGGGTTTTCTGATGGGCCGTAAGCGCTCGATCTGGGTTGCATTGTTGGTGGTGTTCGCATTGGTTGCTGCTGCGTGTGGCGGCGATGACGATGCGACAGGTGATTCCGCGGCTCCTGCGGCGACGACCGCGGCTCCTGCGGCGACGACCGCGGCTCCGGTTGTTGAGCCTGTGAGTACTGAGCCGATCAGGATTGGGAACCTGACGTCGTTTACGGGTCCTTTCACGCCGTGGGGGATTCAGGTTCGTGACGGTATGCAGATGGCGGTTGATGAGATCAACGCTGCTGGTGGTGTTGGTGGGCGGATGTTGGAGTTGATCGTCGTCGATGACCAGTCCAATGCCGAGGAGGCGACCAACGCCATTGAACGTCTCATCGAGGATGGTGTCGTTGCTGTTGCCGGCACGATCTCGAGTGATGTGGGGCTCTCAACGTCGCGGATTGCCGAGGAGGCCCAGGTTCCGTTGTTCATGACCAAGGCCGGGTCATCGGCGATCCTCACGACCGACAGCCGGTACACGTTCCGTACCTGTATGCCTGCGGCGGCGATGGTGGCTGCACCGATCGCCCAGTACGCGCAGGCCCAGGGGCTCACCAGGGTTGGTGCCGTAATCGCTGACTACGGCTGGGGTCAGTCGATCAAGGGGGCTCTGGAGGCTGAGTTCGCTGCACTTCCCGGCGTGGATCTGCAGATCGAGGTGGCTCCGGTTCCTGAGAAGGACTTCACCACCTATCTGCGGAGCCTCGAAGGGTTCGACCCTGAGTTCCTGGTTGCTACGGGTCATCCGCCGGGTACGGGTGCGCTCACAATCCAGTCCGGTGATCTGGGCATGGGTGTCCCGATCACCGGTCCGTGGGCGTCTTTGGCTGCGGTGATGGAGGGTCTCGGAGATTCAGGTATCGGCCGCTATTCGGACTTCAGTTGTGCCGACTACTTCAGCGACTCGTACCAGGATCTGGCTCGGCGCTATCTGGCATTCTCGGGCAACCCGTTCATGGAGGACGATGCAGTTGCCGGGTTCGGGATTGTGACAATGCTTGCTGATGCCATCTCCAACGTCGGTGACGATTCCGCTGCGATAGCGGAGTACCTGCACGGGCAGACCTACGACCTACCCGGCTACGCACATGAGTTGGGATGGACCGAGTGGGGTGAGATCGCCAACTCGCAGCCGATCATGGTCGTCGTAGGAGACGGCTCCGCCCCCGAGGGCCTCGAAACCCCCGGAGGCTGGTATCCCGAACTCCTAATCCAGGCAGCACCCATCCCACCACACGTACCCTCTTAGGCCTGTGGAGATGGCGACGAGGTGGTCCGGTGACGGTTCTGGAACTTGATGACGTCGAGAAGCACTTCGGAGGCCTGCCAGCCGTAGACGGTGTGAGCCTTGAGGTTGACGAGGGCGAGATTCTCGCCCTCGTCGGCCCCAACGGCGCCGGAAAGAGCACCCTTCTGAAGATGATCAGCGGACTTCAGCCGCCCACCCGTGGAAACATACGGTTCCTCGGCGGGGAGATCGGTGGACTTCAGGCCCACACCGTGAGGCAACGTGGCGTTGCCATGGTGTTGCAGACACCTCGAACCTTCGAATCGATGACGGTGCTGGAGAACGTCATCGTGGGAGCCATGTTCGGTACGGCCCATGGTCGACTGCCCGATTCGGTCGCACTCGCCCGCGCCAGGGAGGCTCTTGGCTTCGTAGGCCTGGCCGGGCGTGCCGACGAGGAGGTCGGAACCCTGAACCTGCACCAGCAGCGCTTCCTCGAGCTTGCCCGGTCGCTGGCGGGGCGCCCACGGCTCCTCCTGCTCGACGAGGTCATGGCCGGGCTGAACGACACCGAACTCCAGGCATCGATCGACATAGTCCGGATGGCCCGAGATGAACTTGGTGTGACGGTCATCTGGGTCGAGCATGTGATGAAGGCGGTGATGAGCCTCGCTGAGCGTGTTGTGGTCCTGGATTTCGGCAGGTGCCTGGTGGATGGCGTACCGGAGGTCGTCATGCGCGATCCAGCAGTTGTGACTGCGTACCTGGGTGCGGAGATCGGTGAGGATGGCTGACGAACTGCTGCGGGTCTCCGACGTCTCTGCCGGCTACCTGGGCCAGGACGTCCTCCATGGTGCGGCACTCACCGTTGGTCAAGGCGAGGTCGTGGCTGTGATCGGCTCCAATGGCGCCGGCAAGACCACCTTGTTCCGTGCAGTCTGTGGACTCGTGAGGCCTTCCGGGGGCACGGTGCACTTTGATGGGATCGACATCACCGGCCTCGCTACACATAGGGCTTCACGCTCCGGCCTCGCCTACGTGCCGGCTGAGCGGCACCTGTTCCCGACGATGTCGGTACGCGAAAACCTTGTCCTGGGTGCATATCCGGAGCGGCATCAGACTGAGCAGCTCGAGTTCGTCTATGAGTTGTTCCCGCGCCTTGGCGAGCGGAAGACCCAGCACGCAGGAAAGATGAGTGGAGGTGAGCAGCAGATGCTTGCAGTGGCACGGGCCCTGATGTCTCGGCCCCGCCTTCTCGTGCTGGATGAGCCGACTACGGGACTGGCGCCGAAACTCGCCATCGAGGCCTATGCAGCCCTGGGTGAACTACGCCGGCAGGGGTTGACGATCCTTGTCGCCGAACAACAGGTCCCTCTCGTCCTGGGGCTGGCAGACCGTGGCTATGTGTTGGACCATGGCCGGATTCAACTCACCGGGACGGCCAACCAGCTGGCAGACGACCCCGAGGTTCGACGTGCCTATCTGGGAGTGACATGAGGAGACGTATATGACAGCTGTCCTGTTGGATGGTGTTGTGCTGGGCCTGCAGCTTGGCCTCCTGGGTGTTGGTCTGACCCTCGTGTACGGGCTCGGCGGGGTGTTGAACCTGGCACATGGGCAGATAGCGGTTCTCGGAGCGATAGTCATTGCCCGTGCCACCAATGCCGGGTTGTCCATGGGCGTCGCCATTCTCCTGGGCCTGCTGTCCGTGGGCCTGTTCGGCCTATTGGTCGACCTGACCCTCATGCGGGCGGTCTATCGGCTCAGCGGCGAGAGCCGTGTACTCCTCGGGCTGCTCCTCATGCTGGGGGTCGGAACCATCATCGACGGTGTCCTCGAGTGGAGGTATCCGATCGAGGCCCTGAGCGTGCGCATCACCGGTGCCCCAGTTTCAGTCCTCGGCGTAGCCATGAGCCGGGGCGCCCTGATGGCTTCGGCGATTGCCCTCGTCGCCGGATTCCTTCTCTTCATCTTCCTACAGTTCTCCGCCTTCGGGAGGGCCACGCGGTCGGTGATCCAGGATGAGGAGGGTGCCCGGTTGTGCGGTGTGAGTCCAGCGACGGTGCGAAGCACGATCTTCGTTCTGAGCGCGGTGCTGGCCGGCCTGGTGGCCGTCACCAGGTCCATGACCGCCCCGATTACCGTGACCTCAGGGTTCGGCCTGACGATCCTGGCACTCGTCGTCGCCGTAGTCGGTGGGCTCGGTAGCGTGTCGGGCGCATTCCTCGCTGGCCTCCTCCTCGGTATAGTGAACACGGTCAGCGCGTTCACGATCGGCTCCTACATCACCACGATCGTGTTGTTGGCTGCAGCCGCCATCACCATTCTGATCCGGCCGAGTGGTCTGTTCGGGGGTAGGACGTGAGAAGTCGAGCCGCGCACCTGGCTCAGGACGTGGTCGATGCCGGAGCGACGACGGGCAGGTCCCTTGGTCGTGACTTCGCACCCATCCTGATCGTGGCAGTGCTACTGGCGTTCCTGCCGATCAACTACCACGACTCGCGTTCGATGATGACGGTGATCATCACCGGCCTTCTGTTCGCCGCGTATGCGATCGCGTTCAACGTGATCTTCGGTAGTACCGCTCAACTGTTCCTCTGTGTCGGCGCCCTCGCCGGGATCGGTGGATTCTCGGCGGCAATGTTGAGCGAGCGGGCCGGGGTTCCCATGTTGGTGTGCATCCTGATCGCGGGCGTGCTTGCCGGACTGGTTGGTGGCCTGCTCAGTTGGGTAGCGGTCAGCCGTTCTCTCGATGTGATCTTCACTGGTGTCGTCACCCTGGCGTTCTCGCTGTCCTTCCAGAGCATCATCCTGGGAAGGCGTGACCTCACCGGTGGCGAGACCGGAATGGTGATCGATGCGGGATCCGACACGGTGCTGGATGGGAAGGTCGGGGCGTACTACGTGTTCCTGGGACTCGTCGTCGCCTATCTCGTCCTCTACCGGGTACTCCAGAGATCGCACATCGGTTGGGCCTTCAGGGCCCTCCGCGACGATGAGGTGGCGGCCGAACTGGCCGGCGTCGACGTTACGCGCTACCGCGTCTACGCGGCCCTGATCGGTTCTGCGATGCTCGGGGTCGCCGGTGCGGTGTTTGCGTTCCATCGCGGATTCATCGGGCCGTCCACCTACGCGTTCGGCGACGTCGACGTGCGCGTCCTGGTGATGCTTGTCTTTGGTGGTATCGGTTCGCTGCTGGCTCCGGTTCTGGGGGCGGTCGTGTTCACCATTCTCGACGAGGCCCTGATTTCGCTCGCCCAGTTGCGTGTCGTCCTGTACGGCATCGTCATCGTTGCCCTGTTCCTGGGGTTTCGACGCGGGGTGATTCCGACGCTCGAGTCCGTGTTCTCCAGATGGCGAAACGGGGACGATGGTACGGCCGTGGAGTCCGGCTTCGTGACAGACGACTAGGTCTGCCTCTGGAACAGCGGGGTGTGGACGGGCCTCAGGCCGTGGTGGTGGGTCAGGATGACCGCAACTTGTAGCGCTGGATCTTCCCGGTTGCGGTCTTCGGCAGGTCTGTGACGATCTCGTAGCGTCGTGGCCGCTTGTAGCCGGCCAGTCGCTTCCTGCACCACTCGGTGAGTTCCTCCGGGTCCACTTCGGCGTCCGGCGCGGGGACCACGTAGGCGACCGCACGGAGCACGTCGCCCTCGTCGCGTTCACCTACCACAGCGGCCTCGAGCACCGTCTGGTTCTCGATGAGCGTGGCCTCGACCTCAGCCGGCGACACCCACTCACCCCCGATGCGCATCATGTCGTCGGCACGTCCGAGGTATGTGTAGTAGCCGTCGCTGGAGCGGACATAGAGGTCGCCGGTACGGACCCATTCTCCGAGGAAGGTGGAGCGGTTCATCTCGGTTCGGCACCAGTACCCGGTTGCCGCAGACTCGCCGCGGACGAGGAGTTGCCCCAGTTCCCCGTCCGGTTGGTCGTTTCCATCCTCGTCGATGATCCGGATCTCGTAGCCCGGTACCGGTATCCCGCTGGTTCCGGGCTGATACCGCTCGGGTGTGTTCGAGAGGAAGATGTGGAGCAGTTCAGTTGAGCCGATTCCGTCAAGGACGGTCACTCCGAATCGTTCCCTGAACCGCTCGAAGGTCTCTGCCGGAAGCGGTTCGGCGGCGGACACGCCATACCGGACCGAGGCAAACGTGTCGTCTGCAATCTCGGCATTGTTCAGGGCGGCCAGGAAGGTGGGAATGCAGAAGAACAGCGTCGGCTTCTCAGTGCTGACTATGTCGGCAACTAGCTGCGGTGTCGGCGGTCGGGTCGGTTCAAGGATGGATGTTGCTCCGACAGCGAATGGGTAGGTGACCGAGTTGCACAGGCCGTAGGCGTGAAACATCGGACCAACCGAGTAGAAGCGATCTGTCTCGAAAACGCCCAGTACGTTTGTGGCGTACGCCTCGAAGGCGGCGACGAGGTCACCGTGACGGTGCATGGCCAACTTGGGCAGCCCCGTCGTGCCCGACGTGCAGAGCCAGAATCCCGGGGATTCGGCCCAGGTCTCGTGGAGTCCACCGTCGCCGGTCGATGCCGTGAAGTCGGCCCAGGAGACGGTTCCCGAGTCGCCGGACGTGGTGACTACGTGTTCCACCTCGGGTGCTCCCTGGCACAGGTCCTGGATGGAGGCACTCTGCTCATCCGAAACAACCACAATCCGAGCCCTTGAATCGGCGATGATGATTCCCAGATCCCGTCCCGGAAGGAGTGGGTTGGTCAGGACCGGGACGGCGCCGATGCGGAGTGCGGCCAGGAAGGCAGCGACGTACTCGACCGAGTCCAGCATGACCAGCGCCACTCGTTCCTCGGGCCGCAGGCCGAGTTCCCGCAGGCCAGTGGCTACCGCCTCTGTGTGTTCGAGCACCTCTGCGTAACTGACGGACTCGCCATGGCAGCGGATCGCCGTACGGTCACCACGCCCCTCTGCGATGTGGCGATCCAGGAGCCACTCACAGGCGTTGAATATGTCGTGCATGGTCGGTTTCCCTTCTCGAGAAGGTCGTGTGATCGTTATCTGATCCGGGCGGTTCAGAGGTGACCTGATTGCCGACTGAGTCCGTGTTCTGCGGCCTCAACTGGCGAGAACAGATACCGAACACCGTCTCAGCATGTCAACACACCTCTGGATGGTAGGTGACCGGTGTTGCAGCTGGATCGGGACCTTGGTCCCTCTCACTTCTCTGGAGTCAGGCTGACGATGGGCACAGGGTGTGATGCTCATGTCGCAGAATCCGGTTCCTGGCCGTGAGAGCCGGGTGCGGGTTGGCAGGTACCTGGTGGAGTCCGTTACGGGAATTTGATGACCATCGGTGCCCGGTAGGCCGTAGAGGTCGGCCTGTCGGGCATCATTGGTGACCATGTCGGTGGCGAACGTGATCTTTGACGTATTGGCGCCGGTCGCCATCCTCGTCGGTCTGGGTGCCGCACTCGGGCCGAGGCTGAACGTAGGCATCGGTGGGCTCTCCCGTCTTGCCTACAACGTGTTCGGGCCGGCGTTCATCTTTGCCGTGCTGGCGGGAGCCGATCTGGAGCGCGGCGTGGTTGTTCGTCTGGTGCTGGCGGGTCTGGCCGGGATGGCGGCAGCCGTTGCGCTGGCGGTCCTGTGGTCACGGATCACCGGGGCAGGCTACGAGCTGACGGCGGCGGCGGCCATCACAAGTTCCTATGGCAACGTCGGCAACGCCGGTCTGGCCATTGTGGCGTTCTTCCTCGGTGAGCAGGCACTGCCCATTGCAGGCGTTCTGATGCTCACCATCAACTTGACCGGCCTTGTGTTGAGCGTCGGCCTCGCCGAAGCGCGGTCCAGGTCGCCGCTACCGGCTCTCGGGCGTGCACTGGCCACGCCGATGGCAATCGCCGGTGCCATCTCGCTCCTGGTCAACCTCTCTGGTGTGGATCTGCCCGTCGTGGTCGACCGTTCGATCGGGCTCCTGGCTGATGCCCTCATCCCTGTGATGCTCCTGACCCTGGGGATGCAGCTGATCAAGAGCGGACGGCCGTCATGGTCCAACGACCTGGGCGTGGTGCTGATCGCCAAGTTGGCGCTGGCGCCCCTTGTCGCAGGGTTGGCGGCTTCTGCACTGTCGCTAGGCGGCGACTTCCTGGATGCCGTCGTGATTCAGTCGGCGATGCCGCCGGCGGTGTTCGCTGCGGTCATAGCTATCGAGAGCGACCTTGCGCCTGAACGGGTTACCGCGGCGGTGGTCCTGACAACTCTGGTGTCGGCCCTGACCCTGCCCGTGGTTCTTCTCGTACTCTGATCACCGGAGCCAGTAGGGAGTCGATTCGAGATGGTTGAGGTAGTACCCGGCGTGTGGAGCGGACGGGCGTCGTCGTGGGGCCTGCTTCTGGTGGTATTGGGTGTGGCTGTCAGTGCGCTGTTCATGCCGGGGTTGGCACTGTGGGCCCGGGCCCTGGAGGCGGTCATTGCACTGATCGTGCTGTCCTTTTCGTCGGTGGTCGTACGCGTTGATGAACACGGCCTGAGCGTTGCGGTGGGGCCCGCCCGCTGGCCCCGCTGGAAGGTTCCGATTGCAGATGTGGCCGGTGCCGAGGTGATCGATCTCCGGCCGTTCAGCTACGGCGGCTGGGGCTACCGGGCCCGCCCGGGCGTGCGGGCGATTGTCATCAGGTCCGGCACCTCGCTGAAGGTCGATCGGCATGGAGCACCAGACCTGATCGTCACGGTCGATGATGCAGAGGCGGGGGCGGCTCTCCTGAACGGGCACGCCCGGAAATCCGGTAGGCACTGACCTCCCCGCGACTGTAAGGCTGGGCCGATGCCCCCGGTCGCAGCCCTTGTCGCCTTCGCCACACTTTCAATCATTCTGGTTCCCATTCCCGGGCCGAGCGTCATGTTCGTCATCAGCCGTGCCCTGTCACTGGGTCGCCGGGCGGCCCTGTTGACCGTGGTCGGAAACGCCGGTGGCCTCTACCTGCAGGTTCTGCTGGTGGCGGTCGGCCTGGGTGCGGTGGTGGAGCGCTCGGTAGCTGCCTTCACGGTGGTCAAGTTGGTAGGCGCCGGCTATCTGGTATGGCTTGGCGTGCAGGCCGTCCGACACCGGAGGGAGCTCTCACAGGTTCTTGATGCCGCCGGTACTGTCCGGCGTCGGCGGTCATTGGTGCTGGACGGATTCGTGGTTGGTCTGACGAATCCCAAGACGGTGCTGTTCTTCACGGCGATCCTGCCTCAGTTCGTTGAGGCCGGCGGGGCGCCTGCCTCCTCCCAGATGGCGGTGCTGGGCCTCGTGTTCGTGGTGATCGCTCTGGTTCTTGACAGTGCCTGGGGCCTGGTGGCGGGTATGGCAAGAACCTGGTTCGTGGGCTCGCCGCGTCGCCTCGAGAAGATCGGTGGAGCCGGAGGCCTTGTCATGGTTGGCCTTGGCGTATCGCTGGTTTTCTCCACACGCCAGGGTTGACGATCACGCCGTGAACAACGCCTTTGAGGAGTTTGCCGCGTTGATGGCCGATCTGGGACGGTGCAATTACGGCGAGAACGTGACCATCGCAGAGCACGCACTCCTCACCGCGGCGGCCGCAGATGAGCAGGGATGCCCTGACTCTCTTGTCGCCGCTTGCCTCATGCACGACGTTGGGCACTGGTTGGGTGAACCCGATGACGACTTCGGCATCTATTCCCACGCCGACAGTGGCGGAGCCTGGGTGGCCGAACGCTTTGGCCCGGCGGTTTCTGAACCGGTCCGCCTGCATGTGGCGGCGAAGCGCTTCCTGTGTGCACGTGATCCCGGCTACCACGACCGGCTGTCGCCGGCCTCGCAGTACACGCTCTCAATGCAGGGCGGGGTGATGTCAGACGTCGAGGTCGACGAGTTCGAGTCCAACGAGTTTGCCGACGATGCGGTTCGGCTGCGGATTCTGGAAGACGATCACGGCAAGCGGGCCGGTGTCGAGATTCCCCCTCTGGAACACTTCAGGGCCCTGCTTGAGTCCCTTGAGGCCCCCCGGGGCGCTCTCTGAGGCTGGGATGACTGGTTGTGGACTTCGTGGTCACGGTGGTGTTGTCTTGTCGGAAGAAATAGGTCATAATATTGACCAATGACTGACACGCTGCCGTTCTCCGAGGTGAAGACACATCTCTCAGAGCTGGCTGACCGGATAGAGGTCCAACACGATCGTGTTCTGGTAACCCGGAACGGACGGCCATCGTTTGTGATGGTCAGCCCCGATGATCTCGAGTCCCTCGAGGAGTCACTCGACATCATGCGTGACGACGACCTCATGGCGTCGATTCGCCAGTCGCGGCAGGAAGCCGCCGAAGGACACCTGGAACCGTTGATCGACGACCGCTGAGGTCGGGGTATGTACGAAATCCTGGTAACCAGGGTCGCACGTCGACACCTCGACCAACTACCGGACAAGGTTCGTGCTGCAGCGCTTGAGACGGTCCACGGTGTGATCGCCCACAACCCCTACCGGGTTGGCAAGCCCCTGGTTGGCGAACTTGCCGGTCTGCAATCGGCGCGGCGCGGCGACTACAGAGTCGTCTACGAGATCCTCGAAGACGAGCAGGTCGTCGTGATCCACCGGATTCAGCACCGAAGGGATGTCTATCGGTCGCGCTGAACTGTGATCAGTGCTCTCTGAAGAGGCGGCCCAGGCCCTCGAGCCGATCGTCTATTCCGGCCAGGCGCAGGCAGTGCCACAGCATTGCCTGGTTGCTGGCCACACAGGGCTTGCCGGTGGCTTCCTCGATCTCGTCGATGACATCGACGGTGCGCAGCGCCCCGCAGCTCACGAAGATGGCATCGGCGTCGGGCCTGTCGACGCTGATGGCCAGGTCGCGGATGTAGTCGGGGGTGACCCTCACCATGTCTGCGTCGTAGGTGAGGCCCATGCCGACCAGGTCGAGCACCTCGTAGCCGAGGCCTTCCATGTAGTCGACCTCGATGCGGTTCACCTCGTCCAGATACGGGGTGGCTACCACCACCTTCCGGGCTCCGAGGGCCTCGAGGGCGGCGAACACGCCTGATACCAGCGTCGTTGGGACAGCCCCCGGACGGCCCCTGGCCAACTCGGCACGTACGACGTCCTCGCCCATGACCACCGAACCCGACGTGCACGCGTAGCAGACAACGTCCAGGTCGCCGTCGGGAAGGATCAACGCCGCTGAGTCGGCCAGCCCGTCAACCATGGCAGCAAGGTTGGCGGCGGTGACCTCGTTGGACATGGGAGCCCGTGAGAAGTGGATGCCCACGCCGGGTGGGGCGAGGTGCGTCATGTCCTCTTCGATGGTCTGCTCCATGGCCAGCAACACGAACCCCAGCCTGGCCCGGCTGTGGCGACCATCGTCGAAGTCGATGTTGGGAAGCATCCCTAGGCCATGACCAGGTCGAGGTTCGATCGGCTGAGGCGCTCACAGCCTCCGTCGGTGACGACGACGGTATGGCCGAGGGTCATTGCCCGCTGGTCGTCGAGGTCCAACAGGATCATGTGCAGGAAGTAGGTCTGGTCCGCCTCGAAGGCCAGTGGGTTCCCCTCGTAGATCATGGGCCAGTCGGTCCAGACCGGGGCGTACACGGCACCCATGCCGTAGCCGCAGGCGTTGAGGCGGTGCTTCCGGTAGCCGGCGGCATCGAGCACGTCGGCGTGGGCCGTGAAGACGTCGCCCATGGTGCTGCCGGGGGCGATGGCGGCCTCACATGCGAGCAGTGCCTCCTCGCATGCCCGGTGCATGTCGACCTGTACAGGGTCGGGATCACCTACGAGGATCGTGCGCATCATGGCTGCGTGGTAGCGGCGCTGCACACCGCACCACTCCAGGGTGAGCTGGTCGTCCGGGTCGAGGGTGCGGCGGCCCGACGTGTAGCGAACCATCAGCGCCCCCGGTCCGGAGCCGATGATGAGTTCGTTGCCGGCGTAGTCGCCGCCGCCCAGGAATACGGCTCCCTGCATGGCTGCGAGGATCTCGGCCTCGTTGACACCGCCGGCGGTCAGGCGTACCGCCTCGTCCCAGGCGTCGTCGGCCAGCTCTGCGGCGCGGCGCACGTAGGCCAGTTCGGCTGGGCTCTTGGTGCGGCGCAGTTCCTGGATGAGCGTTGAGGCGTCGGTCCAGGTCAGGTAGCCGTCCAGCTGGGCCTCGACGAGGCGCCAGTTGGAGGCCTTCAGGCCGTATGAGTCCAACTCAATGCCGACCCTGGAGTCGGCAAGGCCCAGATCGTCGAGCACCGCTTTCAGATCGATAGCCGGGTTCATTCCCTCGACGTCGACCCAGATGCGCAGGTCACAGACATCGGAGGTGTAGAGCGCCGTACCCCGGTCGGGTGCCCTGGTGAGGAGGGTGATGTGCCTGTCGGCTGTGACGACCATGCACTGGAACATCGAGAAGCCGAACGTGTCGTAGCCGGTCAGCCAGTACATGGACTCCTGTTTGAACACCAGCAGGGCATCAAGACCCGCGCCGGCAATAGCTGCAGCGGCACGGTCCTTGCGTGCCTGCATCTCCTCGGGCGTGAAGTGGATTGGCATGGTGCTCCTGGATTCGGAACTAGTTCTGGAAGGGCGGCGGAATCGTGTCGCGTCTGAGGTTCAAGGTCAACCCCGTCGTCCATCGCGGCTGCACGGATGGGGCTCCGACGTGACGGCTATCTTGTGCCGGTGTCCGACGTAGACCTTCCGTTCAGCCGTGACGAGTACGCGCAGCGCCTGGCCAAGGTGCGGGCGGCCATGGACGAGCGTGGCATCGAGGTGATGGTTGCTGCCGACCCGTCCAACATGGGGTGGTTGACGGGTTACGACGGCTGGTCCTTCTACACGCCTCAGGCGGTCGTGGTCTCACACGACGGAGAGCCGTGGTGGTGGGGAAGGCGAATGGACGCCAACGGGGCTCGGCGCACCGTGTACATGGATGAATCGCGCATCCTCGACTACTCCGACGACCATGTCATGTCCGCTGAACGCCACGCCTTCGGTCAGCTGGGTGGGCTGCTCACCAACCTCGGATTCGGTTCTGCACGGATCGGGGTTGAGCTGGACAACTACTACTACTCGGCTGCGGCCCACCAGAACCTCGTGGCCTCTCTTCCTGAGGCAGAGGTCCTCGACGCCACCGGATTGGTCAACTGGCAGCGGGGCATCAAGTCCGACCGGGAACTCGTGTACATGCGCCGAGCCGCGCGCATTGTGGAGCTCATGCACGACCGCATCCGCGAGCTGTTCGAGCCGGGCATCCGAAAGTGCGACCTGGTGGGTGAGATCTACCGCACGGGGATTTCGGGCACAGAGGAGTTCGGTGGCGACTATGCGGCGTTCGTTCCGATGCTCCCTACCGGTGCAGATGCCTCGGCACCGCACCTGACCTGGGACGACAAGCCGTTCGAGCGCGGAGCCGGCACCTTCTTTGAGATTGCCGGCGCACACCGGCGTTACCAGCTGCCGTTGTGCAGGTCGGCCTATCTGGGGACGCCGCCGCCCGAGATGCTCGAGGCCGAGAAGGCCCTCATCGAGGGTCTCGAGGCGGGGCTGGAGGCCGCTCGTGCCGGTAACCGGGCCTGTGACGTCGCCAACGCCCTTTACGAGACAATGGAGAGGTACGGCCTCCACAAGGAGGGTCGATGCGGTTACCCGATCGGCATGAGTTATCCCCCCGACTGGGGTGAGCGGACCATCTCATTCCGCCCGACCGACGAGTCGGTTCTGGAACCCGGCATGACGTTCCACTTCATGCCGGGCCTCTGGATGGATGACTGGGGCCTTGAGATCACCGAGAGTTTCGTGATCCGCGACGAGGGGGCGGCTGAGACGTTGGCCAACTATCCGCGCGAGTTGTTCGTCAAGTCGTGAGCGGCAACCCCCTACTCGAGGAGGCGCTGGCGATCCTCGACGATCTGATCGCCTTTGAGACCGTGGCGCTCACGCCCAACCTGGACATGGTCGAGTACTGCGTCGCCCGGCTCGAGGCGGTTGGTGCAGATGTCCGGTTGACCCACAACGCCGACGGCACCCGGGCCAACGTGTTCGCAACAATCGGTCCCGGTGGCGACGGTGGCATCGTGCTCTCAGGGCACAGCGACGTCGTACCCGTGGATCCAGACGACTGGACCACGCCGCCGTTTGAGGCGTCGCGCCGTGACGGGCGTGTCTACGGGCGGGGTTCAGCCGACATGAAGGGCTTCATCGCCTGTGTGTTCGCCCTGCTGCCGGGTTTTGCCGAACTGGAACTCACGAGGCCCCTGCACGTGGTGCTCACCTTCGACGAGGAGGACGGCTTCCACGGTGCACCCGTTCTGCTTGATGACCTGTTGCGAAAGGGCCCCAGGCCGGCGGCGGCGATTGTCGGCGAGCCCACCGGAATGCAGGTGATCGGCGCCCACAAGGGCTGTTACGAGTACACCACGACGGTCACGGGCCTGAACGGCCACAGTTCCGAACCGGCTACGGCCGTCAGTGCCGTGCACTACGCCACCCGTTGGATTGCCGGCTTGATGGCTCTGGGAACAGAACTCGTGGCTCTGGCACCGGCCGACAGCCCGTACGAGCCGGCCCACACCACGACCAATGTCGGAACGATCGTCGGTGGCCAGGGTCGCTGCGTGGTGGCCGCGGAGTGCTCCTTTGAGTGGGAGATGCGACCCGTACAGCCGTCTGACGTCTCGTTCGTCAAGGACTCGATGACGGTTCTGGAGGAGCAGTTGTTGGCCGAGATGCGGACCGTGCATCCGGGGGCGTTGATAGAGACCGAGGTGGTCTGCGAGGTGGACGGCCTTGTCTGGGATGAGACATCGCCGGCGCTTGAGGTGATGCAGGCGCTCCTGGGTGAGACCCCGACCGGTGTGGTCTCGTACGGCACCGAGGCCGGTCTGTTCCAGGTGGCCGGCATACCGGCCGTGGTGTGGGGCCCCGGCGACATCGCCGTTGCCCACCGCCCCGACGAGTACGTCGAGGTCACCGACCTGGAGGCCTGCCTGGAGGTCCTGGAACGCCTCGGAGTAGACATACTCACGGAATAGTTATAGTCTCTCACTTCACCTGCACGGTGGCCTTTTGCCGTGCGCCAGTGACCATCTTCAGGAGAAGCCAATGACCCGCATGACCCCCAGTGAGGCGTTCGTCGAGACACTTGTTGCCAACGGCGTTGACACCGCTTTTGGCATCATGGGCTCGGCGTTCATGGACGCCATGGACATCTTCGCCCCCGGTGGAATCCGCCTCGTACCCGTAGTGCACGAACAGGGCGGCGCCCACATGGCCGACGGCTACGCCAGGGTCAGCGGACGCCACGGGGTCATCATCGGCCAGAACGGCCCCGGCATCTCCAACTGCGTCACCGCCATAGCAGCCGCCTTCTGGGCACACAGCCCCGTCGTGATAGTCACACCCGAGACCGGAACCATGGGCATAGGGCTGGGTGGCTTCCAGGAGGCCAACCAACTCCCCATGTTCGAGGAGTTCACCAAGTACCAGGGTCATGTCGCCAACGAGAACCGAATGGCCGAGATCACCGCCCGATGCTTCGACCGGGCCATCCTGGAAATGGGTCCGACACAGCTGAACATTCCCCGCGACCGGTTCTTCGGCGACATCGACGTGGAGATCACCAAACCGATTCGCATCGAGCGCGGCGCCGGAGGGGAGCAGAGCCTCGACGAGGCCGCCGACCTGCTGGCATCAGCCGAGTTCCCGGTGATGATCTCCGGTGGCGGTGTCGTCATGGGGGACGCCATGGCCGAGGCCATCGAGTTGGCTGAACGCCTCGGCTGCCCCGTGGTCAACTCGTATCTCCACAACGACTCGTTCCCGGCCAGCCATCCCCAGTGGTGTGGCTCTCTTGGCTACCAGGGCTCCAAGGCCGGAATGCGCCTGATCGCAAGGGCCGATGTGGTGCTGGCTCTCGGTACGCGCCTGGGCCCGTTCGGTACTCTGCCGCAGTACGACATGGACTACTGGCCCGCCGATGCCAAGGTCATCCAGGTCGACGCCGACGCCAAGATGATCGGGCTCGTGAAGAAGGCCACCGTCGGAATCTGCGGTGACGCCGGCGCTGCCGCACGGGCGCTGACCGCACGTCTCGCCGATCGCACCCTGACCTGTGACGCCACCCGTGACGAGAGGGCCGCCACGACCGCCGGCGAGAAGGCCACCTGGGAGGCCGAGCTCGACGAATGGACCCACGAGACCGACGACTTCAGCATCGACATGATCAAGGAGTCCATCGACGAGGAGGGCAACTGGCTTCACCCCCGCCAGGTGCTCCGGGAACTCGAGAAGGCCATGCCGCCCCGCGTGATGGTGTCAACAGACATAGGCAACATCAACTCGGTCGCAAACAGCTACATGCGCTTTGAGGAGCCACGGTCATTCTTTGCCGCCATGAGCTGGGGAAACTGCGGCTACGCGCTGCCGACGATCATCGGCGCCAAGGCGGCAGCCCCGGACCGCCCGGCCGTGTCCTATGCGGGCGACGGCGCCTGGGCGATGAGCATGGTCGAGATCATGACCGCCGTCCGCCACGACATCCCCGTCACCGCCATCGTGTTCCACAACCGCCAGTGGGGTGCCGAGAAGAAGAATCAGGTGGACTTCTACGACAACCGGTTCGTCGCCGGCGAGTTGGAGGGCGGCGAGAGCTATGCAGACATCGCCACCGCCATGGGAGCAACCGGAGTGCGGGTCGACCAGCTTGACGAGGTCGGCCCGGCGTTGACGGCGGCCATCGACGCCCAGATGAACGACGGCAGGACAACGGTCATCGAGATCATGTGCACAAAGGAACTGGGCGACCCGTTCCGCAAGGACGCCATGTCGACCCCGGTACGCCACCTGGAGAAGTACGCCGACTACGTCTGAGTATCCGGAAGATCGGGTTACCCCAGGCGGTCTGAGACCCAGTCGTGGACCATGCCCGCCACGTTGTCCCTGGCATTGGAGGGGTCCTGCAGGTAGTGGTCTCCGGTAACCCACTCCAGTTGCTTGTCATCGGCCGCCAGGCCGTCGAAGATCATCTGGGCATCTGAGGTGAACACGCCTGCGTCAGCCATGCTCTGGATCACCAGTGACGGCACGGTCACCTCGGCCAGGTTGGGGGCGCCCCGGCACTGGGAGTACTCGAGGCTCCACATCGACAGCCATGTCCGGATGGTGTTCGAGGAACCGATTCCGAAGGGGCTGTAGTTGGCGAACCTGGGGTCACCCGCGTAGCAGGTACCGACCTCACGGTCCGACGGGTCGATGCTGCCGTCCAGGAAGCGCAGGTCCGCCCACGTGCGCGACATGGAGAACAGGCGGTCGTAGAGGCCCAGCCCCTGCAGACGCTCCAGTTCGGCCAACGCCCAGTCGGTGATGCGGTTGTTCCTGGCTACCTGGGCGGCCCTGTATCTCTCCACGAACTCGGGCGGGTAGGGCGGGCCGTTGGTCGGGTCGTACATGTCAAGCGCCGGGTCCACCGATGCCGGGTCGTTCTCGTCTGTCAGGGATGGATCGAACCAGTTGGTCAGTACCTCGGGCCGGCC
>JABHCN010000068.1 GCA_018673475.1 Actinomycetota bacterium
CGGCATGTCGCCCTTCGGGCTGGGCAATGACCTGGGTGGCTCGCTGCGCAACCCTGCCTACTGCTGTGGCATCACCTCGTTGAAGACCTCCTTCGGGCGCTTCCCCAGTGCAGGCACCATGCCGCCGGCCGACACGCCCACACTGGCGTTTCAGTTGATGGGTGTCGAGGGTCCGATGGCCCGCCATGTCGCAGACCTGCGACTGGGCGTCGAGGTCATGGCAGGCCGCCACCCACGCGACCCGAAGTCCGTGACGGTGCCCTTCGACGGTCCACCGGTTGCGAGAAGGGCCGCTGTCCTCACCGAGGTTCCAGGCGGTCCGATCCACCCGGCTGTGGCCGACGGTGTCGCCAAGGCGGCGGGAGCCCTCGAGGCGGCCGGCTGGGAGATTGTCGAGGCGACGCCACCCGAGATGGAGCAGTGCCAGGAGGTCTGGGCCCGAATGCTGAGCTGCGACATGCCTGCAACTGTGGGGGCGGCAGCCGAGATCATGAGCGACGATGCCCTCGGCCTCCTGAACGAGTTGATCGATCGCTTCTCACCTGACGACGTTCCAGCCATCCTGATTCACACCGAGTACCACCGCCTCGGTGCGGCGTGGGCCGGATTCTTCGCCGAGAATCCGGTACTCATAACGCCCGTCTGGACCCAACTGCCGTTCGCCCACGACGCCGACGTGGGTGAGGGCGGGATGGACCTGATGCTGGACCTGATGCGCTGCATCACCCCGGTGAACCTTCTGGGGATCCCGGCGTGCGCAGTCCCGGTCGGGGTGTCTGACGGCATCCCACAGGGGGTGCAGGTCATTGCGGACCGCTACCGGGAGGACCTCTGCCTGGAGGGCGCCGCCGACATAGAGGACGCCCTTGGAAACATCACCCCGATTGACCCGGTCACAGCCTGACCCGACCCCCGATCAGGTCGGCCTGGTCGCCCGGATCAACTTGACGGGGACACCTGCAGCGACGGTCTTCTGGCCGGTCGCCTCAAGGCCCAGAGCACTAAGGGATGCGGCGATTTCGTCCACCTCGACGCTTGTCATCTCGTCCTCGTGGCCGTGGTGGGACTCGTGCATCGGGTGATCGGGGTGTGTGAAGTCCTCATCCATCAGCACGAGCCTTCCACCCGGTGTGAGCACCCGAGCCAACTCGGCGAACGCAAGGTCAAGATCGACCCAGTGGTGAACCGAGTTGACGGTCCAGAGGGCGTCGATCGAGCCACCAGCCACCGGGAGGTTCTCGGCCGTACCTGACTCGACGGTGATGCGGGAACGACCACGCTGGAACAGGCGCCTCACTCCGCAGATCGACCTCATCAGGCCTGACGGGTCCACTGCCACGACCGATGCACCCCGGGCCGCAGCCAACACCGTGGCCGGACCCATTCCAGCGCCTATGTCGAGCAGGTTCTCCCCCGGCTGAGGGTCGACCATGTCGACGATTGCCCGGTTGGTGTCTGCCTGCCAGAACTTGCGGATCTTCAACAACCAGTGGACGTTGGCCATAAAGCCCTTGTCGTGGTCGTGCCTGTGGTGGTCGTGGCTCATGGTGGCTCCCCGGGTGCAACTGGTTCGGCTGCGGCAGCCTAGAACCCGGTCCGGATCTCCCAGAGGTCGGGGAACGCCGGGTTGAACAGCGTGGACTGCAGGTACTCGACACCAAGCGACCCCCCGGAGCCGATCTTGGCTCCGATGGTGCGCTGCACCATCTTGACGTGCCGGTAACGCCACTCCTGCAGGCCCTCGTCCAGATCGGTCAGGGACTCGCACATCTCAGTGAGGTCCGGACGGGTCCTGTAGATATCAGACAGAACGGCCTGCACCCCGGACGATGCAACCGTGGGTGCGGTGACATCCCGCTCAAGGATGTCGGCGGGAATGGCGAACCCGGCACTGCTTAGATGCACGAGAAAAGTGGCCCAGATGCTCGGCGAGTTATAGCGCTCCTCGAGGCGGAGCCGCTCCCGTGAGCCCTCCTCGAAACGCTCAAGGTGCTGAGGGTCCTTGACGCCGAGAACGAACTCCAACTCCCTGAACTGCGCCGACTGGAAACCGCTGGCACTCTCGAGGAAGCTGCGGAAGGACTGGAACTCCAGGGGCGTCATGGTCTCAAGAACGTCCAGTTGGGCCACCAGGGTCTTGAGGATCTTCAGGATGCGCTTGAGCTGGTGGGCTCCGCTGTCCAACCGACCCGCCTCGATGTTGGCGACGAACATGTCGGCCTCGTGGAGAACCTCCTTGAACCAGAGTTCGTAGACCTGGTGGATGACGATGAACAGCATCTCGTCGTGTTCGGGCCCGTCGGAGCGGCACTCCTGGAGGTCCAGCAGTTCGTCCACCTTGAGATAGCGGCCGTAGGTGAGGTCCATGGTCAGGTTCCCCTTCCAGATGATTGGTTGAAGTCGAGTCCGGAGATCATCTTCTCTGCGGCAGCCCAGTCGACCCCGTCGATGTCGGTCAGGCCCGCTGTCAGCTGGTCGAGGACCTCTCCCTGCAGGGCGGCCCGTCGCTGAACTTCGGCATAGGGGATGGTGTTGAACATGACCATGGCGTACCGGGGTGTGAACTGCTCGGGCCACAGGCGGTCCAGCTCGAGGGCCACGGCCCGCTTGAGCTGGTAGCGCTCGTCAACCACGCTCGAGCTCATCTCCACGTAGTTGGCGACAGCCATGTCGGCGATGGCGTCGGTGTCGGGCTTGCGACCGTGCTCGAACTCGGCGAACGCCGTGGCCCAGTCATCGGGGTGGTCACGCATGCAGGCGTCCAGCACGATGCAGGACTCGAATGCGGCGTTCATCCCCTGGCCGTGGAATGGCACCACGCCGTGGGAGGCGTCACCCAGGATCACCGCCCGGCTGTCGTGCGTCCAGCCGGTGGTACGGACCGTTGCCAGGTGGCCGTGGGGGTGAGTGGTGAACTGCTCTGCCAGATCCGGCACCAGGGGAGCAAAGTCGGCAAAGTGCTCCTCGAAGAAGCCGGGCACGTCGCCACCCGATGCCAGGTACTCGAAGCTGTCGACGGGTCCCTCGTTGGCCAGAAACAGGGTGACCGTGAACGAGCCCTCGAGGTCTGGGAGGGCGATGAGCATGAAGTCCCGCCGAGGCCAGATGTGGAGGGCCTCCCGCTCAATCTGGAACCCGCCGTCAGAGCCAGCAGGCATGGTCAGTTCCTTGTAGCCGTGCACCAGAGGTTCGAGGTCAACGCTGCCACCGTTGGCCTCCAGCAGAGCATCGCGGACCGCCGATGCCGACCCGTCGGTACCGAAGACCGTCGTGAACGGAACGCTGCTCGCCTCACCCGAGATGGAGTCGGTGAACTGGAGGGTGTTGGCCTCAAAGTCGACACCGCGACAGCGCATGTCGAAGTGGATCTCGACCTGTCCTGTGGCCTCTGCCGCATCCAGCAGGATGCTGGTGAGCGCCGTGCGTGAAACCGAGTTGATGTACTCGTGTGGGCGGCTGCCGTAGGGCTGCATCGAGGTGCCACCGTCGTCGTGGATCAGCCGCCCCATCATCGGGATCAGGATCTCCTCGACCTCTGACATCACCCCGACCTCCCTGAGCGCCTCGATACCCCGGGTGGCGAGCGCCAGGTTGATGGAGCGTCCAGCCCAGATGTCGGTGGTGCGCATGTCCGGGCGGCTCTCGTACATGGTCACCGACAGGCCCTGGCGGGCAAGCAGGATGGAGAGCATCGACCCGGCCGGCCCGCCTCCGACGATGGTCACGTGGTCGGTCATGACAGGATCCCGTCGAGGACCTGGACGAATCGATGGATGTCGGCAAACGAGTTGTACAGGGGCACCGGCGCAATTCTGATCACATCGGGGTGCCGCCAGTCGCAGGCGACACCGGCCGACTCGAGGGCATTGAACACGTCGAGTCCGTTGTGGCCGTCCGCAATGACCCGAAGTGAGAACTGGCATCCCCGCTCTGTCAGAGACCTCGGCGTAATCGACTCGACACGGCCTACCAGCACCTCGTCCAGGAGATGGTCAAGGTAGGCGATCTGCTTCTCGCTCTTTTCCCGCAGCGGACCCATTCCACCTGCCTTTTCAAAGACCTCCAGGGAGGCGCGGATCGGCGCCATCGAAAAGACGGGAGGGTTGGAGAGTTGCCACGCCTCGGCTGTCGGTATCGGGTCGAACACCGTCTCCATCTGGAAGCGGGTCTCCCTGTCGGTGCCCCACCAGCCCTCAAGCCGGTTGATGTCGGTCCTGCCAAGGTGACGCTGGTTGACGAAACATCCAGCGGTGGCTCCCGGGCCGGAGTTGAGGTACTTGTAGGTGCACCAGGCGGCAAAGTCGGCCCCGCTGTCGTGGAGGCCCAGGGGAATGTTGCCGACGGCATGGGCGAGGTCGAAGCCAACCATGGCACCCACCCCGTGTGCAGCCTCCACCAGATCGGCAAGAGGCAGCACCTGACCGGTGTAGTAGTGCACCCCCGGCAACAGGACGAGGGCCAGCTCGTCACCGTGCTCGGCGATGGCCGCCATGAGGTCCTCGGTGCTGAGCAGGTCCTCGCCGGGGCGGGGCGAAACGGCCACCAGGGCCTCTTCGGCCGACCTGCCGTGATGGCGAACCTGGGAGGCAACAGCGAAATGGTCTGATGGGAAGGCATGCTCCTCGATGAGCACCTTGAAGCGTGCCTGCGAGGGGCGGTAGAAGGTCGTCATGAGCAGGTGGAGGTTCACGGTGAGACCGTTCATTACCACGACCTCTTCGGGCTCTGCTCCCACGACCACAGACATCTGGTGGTTGAGGGACTCCTCGTAGGACTCCCAGGGGAAGGTCGGCTCCCGGTCGGCCTCGGTGTGGCCTCTCACGCCCAGCCGACCCCACTTGTCCAGTTCGGCCTCCATGTAGGTACGTACTGCCCGCGGCTGGAGCCCGAGCGAATTGCCGACCAGGTAGACCTCGTCGTGTCCGGTGGGGCCCACCGGTATGACGAACTCGTCGCGCATGTGCGCCAGCGGGTCCTCGGCGTCGAGACGCGCCGCGCAGCCAGGGGTGGTGTCGAACTGCTCAGACATCGCTGACCCCGGTAGAGAAATGTAAGTGGGCGTCAACCTCCACTAGCCGTCCCGGGACGGGTGCAGGTGCCCGCAGGATCCGCAGGTGCGCTTCTCCTCGTCTCCGTAGAAGGCGGCGAACAGCGGTGGCAGATCGGTGACGATCGACTCCAGGATCACCTCTGCCCGGTAGACGAGTTGGTGACAGTTCGGGCAGTACCAGTCGAAGCCGTCCTTCTCACCCGGGGGCCGAGCCGGCTCAATGACCAGGCCGATGCTTCCGGCCTCTGGGCGCTGCGGAGAGTGCCGGGTGTGCGCCGGAAGGAAGAACACCTCACCCTCCCTGATTGGGATGTCCACCGGTGGGCTGCCCGGCTCCTCCATGACCCGCAGGATCATGTCGCCCTCAATCTGGTAGAAGAACTCGTCGACCGGGTCGTCGTGGTAGTCGGTACGAACGTTTGGCCCACCGACGACGAAGGCCATGAGGTCGCCGTCGGTCCAGATGAGCTTGTTGTTGACGGGGGGCTTCAGGAGGTCCCGGTGTTCGTCTATCCAGGCCTGGAAGTTGAAGGCCTTCATGCTGTTGGCTGCTGGCATCGCCTACTCCCTATCCATTAGCGGGCCGGTACGCCGTGGCCCTTATCTCAATGATGATGTGTGGCTCAGGCAGCTGGTGAACAGCGACCGTGGTCCGGGCCGGACCCGACTCGTCGAAGAACTCACCGTACGCCTCGTTGTATCCGTCGAAGTCATCCATGTCCACCAGGTAGGTGGACAACTCGACCAGGTCGGAGAGGCTGGAGCCAGCTGCATCCAGGATTGCGGCGATGTTGTTGATGACCGCTCTGGTCTGCTCCCGTATGTCGAACACTATTCCACCTGAGCCATCCGGCTCGGCCCCGACGAAAGTGTCGTCTGCTCTTCGCGAGCTGGTACCCGAGACAAAAATGAGGTCGCCGGCTCGCTTGTAGTGGGGGTACATGCCGAGCGGTCTTGCCCTCCCCGGAATCACCTCCGTGTCCTCCACCGCACTCCCCCTGGCCTCTTCTGCCCCTGTGAAACGACTCTACCGGGGCTCCTCCAGCCCAAGGTCACGGCTGATGACCAGGCGCTGGATCTCGCTGGTTCCCTCTCCGATCTCGAGAATCTTGGCATCACGGTAGAAACGGGCGACAGGTGTCTCGTCGATGAACCCGTACCCGCCGAACACCTGGGTCGCCTCACGGGTTGCGGTAACGGCCGCCTCGGTGGCATGCAGCTTGGCGATGGCTGCCTCCCGCTTGTACGGCCTGCCCGAATCGCGTAGACCTGCGGCGTGGTAGGTGGCCAGTCGGGAGGTCTCCAGCGCGGTCGCCATGTCGGCGCACTTGAAGGCGATCGCCTGATATGAACCGATGGATCTGCCGAACGCTGTTCTCTCGTTTGCATAGCGCACGCACTCGTCGAGGCACCCTGCGATGAGGCCCACTGCCAGGGCGGCGATAGCCACACGACCGTCGTCGAGCGTAGAGAGGAACTGCGCGAAGCCCCGGCCAGGTTCACCCAGCAGGTTCACCGCCGGAACACGGCATTCCTCCAGGACCAGGCCGTGGGTATCCGAGGCGTGCCAGCCCATCTTGCGGTACGGAGGCTCGACCGTCAGGCCCGGTGTGTCAGCGGGGACGACGATTGCAGAGACGCCCTGTTCGGTCCTGGCGGTGACGGTGACGAGGCTCGTGATGTCGGTGCCAGAGTTGGTGATGAAGGTCTTGGCCCCGTCGATGACCCATTCGTCTCCGTCCGTCACAGCCCGGGTAGCGGTGGCCCCGGCATCGGAGCCGCCACCTGGCTCGGTGAGGCCGAAGGCGGCAAGACGGCGGCCGGCAACCAGGTCCGGAAGCCACTGCGCCTTCTGGTCATCGGTGCCGTACTCGGCAATCGGTCTCGCCCCCAGCGACACACCCGCCTCGAGGGTTATGCCCATCGACTGGTCGACCCGACCGATCTCCTCAATGGCGATGCACTGCGTGGTGAGGCCGGCATCGGCGCCACCCCACTCAGATCCGAACATGAGCCCGAAGAGGCCCAGGTCACCCATAGCCAGCACGGTCTCAGTGGGGAAGGTGTGGTCCCGGTCCCATGCCTCGGCATGGGGGGCTATCTCGGCCTCGGCGAACTCGCGGACAACCCCGCGGAACGCATCCTGTTCCTGTGTGAACTCCAGCATCGGTGCCCGGATCCTGACACAGTACGGACCTATTGGGCACTACCGAGAGCAGACCCCTATGCCAGACTGCGCCGATGCAGACCGACGGCGTGCAAAAGGGACCCAATCTGGCTCCCTACTACCTGATCGTCTTCGGGATGTCTGCAGGCCTTGGTGGTGTGGTGGCCCTTCTTGCAGAGTTGAAACACGAGTTGGGCTTTTCGGATTTCGGCATCGGAATAGCCATCGCCACCGGATTCGCCGCAGCCTTCATAGCCAGCCTCGTGATGGCACCGCTGGCCGACAGGGGCAAGTCACCTCAACTCCTGAAATGGGCGCTGGTTACCGGTGCCGGTGCCCTGATTGTGCTGGCGCTGGGCGACCAACTGTGGCACTACGTGCTCGGCCGTGCTGCGTTCGGTTTCGCCCTCGGTGCCGGCAGCCCGGCTGCGCGGCGAACCGTGATCGTGGCCGACCCCGACAACCTGGGGCGCAACCTGGGTCGGCTCGGAGCATTCGACGTGGGCGGGTTCGTCGTAGCCCCCCTCGTAGCCGTGGCCGTTACCGCCGTCGGTGGCTTCCGCTCATGGTTCTGGGTATCGGCCATATTCCTGTTGCTACTTCTCCCTGCCGCCTTCCGGGCCCAACCCGACACCGCAGCACAGGACACCGAGGGCCTCGGAATGAAGGGCCTGTTACGGGTCAGGCGCCTGATCGGTGCACTCTGCATCGGCTCGGCCTACTTCGTCCTTATCGGCGCATTCGAGTCGGTGTGGGTCCTGGAACTGGACTCCAGGGGAGCTTCTCAGGCACTCATCGGGATCGCGCTGACCATTGCCGCCGTGCCAATCCCGATCTTCTCTCCCATCGGAGGCATCCTGGCCCAGCGCTACGGCGCCCGCCGGTGGTCGGTGGGAACACTGGGCACCATGACCGTCATAGTCGGGTTCTACGGGGTCGTCCCGGGAGTGTGGGCACTGATCATTCTCACCGCGGCCACATCGGTCGTCGAGGGTTTCGGCTTTCCATCGACACCGATGCTGGCATCGGCCGCCGTACCCGAGGAACGCCAGGCTGCAGCCCAGGGCCTGATGACAGCGGTCGAGGTGGCGACGGGTGCCGTGGCGTCTCTGGCCTTCGCCGCCGTCTACAGCGCCACCAGCGACACGACCGTCTGGATCTCGACCTCTGCGGTCATGGCTGTGCTCCTGGTGTTTGGAGCAGTCCTCGCCCGGCCCGAGGACCACAAGCCGGTGCGGCCCGGCGTACCATTCGGCACGATCAGGAGGCTTTTTAGATGACCAACGCACTGCTGCACCCGTTCTCGCCACCCGTAAAGCCAGAGGCCGACTACATCGAGATCGTCCGCGGTGAGGGTTCGCTCGTCTTCGACTCAGGTGGCCGAAGCTACGTGGACGGCATAGCCAACCTGTGGCTCTGCCAGGTGGGCCACGGCCGTACCGAGATCATCGACGCCGTCACCACCCAGATGCACCAGATCGAGGCCTACAACACCTTCGCCCCCTTCACCAGCGGACCCGCTGCACAGGTAGCGGAGATGATCGTGGAGCGTTCGCCTCACCCCGATGGGCGGGTGTTCCTCGGGTGCTCAGGCTCTGAGGCCGTCGACACCGCCCTCAAGTTGGCCCGGCTCGTGCAACAGCGTCGCGGCCACGAGGGTCGCCAGGTCATCATCAGGCGGACAAACGGCTACCACGGCACCAACTTCGGCGGCACCTCGGCCCAGGGAATCTCCCTGAACCGCGAGGGCTGGGGCGACCTGGTCCCCCACTTCATCGAGGTACCCCACGACGACCTTGAGGCGGCAGCCACCGTCTTCGCTGACCACGGAGAGCGCATCGCCGCCGTTCTGACCGAACCGGTCCAGGGAGCCGGCGGGGTGTATCCACCGGTCGACGGCTACCTGGAGGGCCTGCGGCGTCTCTGCGACGATCACGGAGCGCTCCTCATCTTCGATGAGGTGATATGCGGATTCGGCCGCACCGGAAGTTGGTTCGGTGCCCAGACCTTTGGGGTCACCCCCGACCTGATGACCTTCGCCAAGGGCATCACCTCCGGCTACCAGCCACTCTCCGGCGTGATCGTCTCGCGGAGCGTCTGCGACGAACTCGAGGAACCCGGCTTCCTGCTCCGCACCGGTTACACCTACTCGGGACACCAGGCATCGTGCGCCGCCGGTATCGCCAACATCGAGTTGATGGAGGCCGAGGGCCTGGTCGAACGGGTCGACCACATCGGTGAACGGCTGAGGGCCGGCCTCACCGCCCTGGAGGGTGACGGTCTCATCGAGTCGTGGCGTGGAATGGGCGCCATCTACGCAGCCGAACTGGGCCGAGACGCCGTATCGGCCCGCGACAAGATGCTCGAGGCCGGTGTCATCCTGAGGCCCATGGGCACGTGCCTGGCGATCTGCCCGCCCCTCGTCATCACCGATGACGAGATCGGGCGCATCATCGACGCCATGGCCGACGCCCTGCGCTAGGACGCCCCGGGTCGTTCAGCCCGTACCCCAGGAAAAGACCAGTTTCTCCATCTTCAGGATCGAGAACACCTCGGTAGAGGTGACCCCGTCGATCGAGCGGATCCGGTCGTTTACCAGTTCGAGCAACGCCTCGTTGTCGGTACAGATCACCTCGGCCAGCACGTCGAAGCGACCCGCCGTGATCAGCACGTACTCGGACTCCTCCAGGGCCGCAACGGCGGCTGCCACGGCACGCACGTCGCCCGTGACCGCTATCCCGACCATCGCCTGGGTCGACAACCCGAGGCTGAGCGGGTCGGTGACCGCGACGACCTGCATCACGCCCCGCTCGGTCAGGCGCTTCACCCGCTGCCTCACCGCCGCCTGTGAGAGCCCCACCTTCGGTGACAGCTGGGCGAACGGAACACGTCCGTCCACCTGGAGTTCACGGATGATCGCCTTGTCGACATCGTCCAGGTGAAACACCTCGCTGCGTTCGGATGCCACGGCCGGTCAGGCCCCCATCTCGGCCATGGCACCTGTCAGCGCCTGACGGAGCTTGTCGTTGATCTCGTCGAACTGTTCGGGCCCTGCGATCAGGGGTGGTGACAGCTGGATCACCGGTTCTCCCCTGTCGTCGGCACGACAGATGAGGCCCAGTTCAAGCAACCGGTTCGAGAGGAAGCCCCGCAGGAGGTGCTCGCGTTCCTCCCCACTGAACGACTCCCGGCCTTCGCGGTTCTTCACCAACTCGATGCCGTAGAAGTAGCCGGCACCACGGATGTCGCCGACGATCGGCAGGTCGGCCAGGTCGTCCAGGGCTGCCCGGAAGGTGGCCTCGTTGCGCTGGACGTGACCGATGATGTCCTCGTCCTCAAAGACCTTCAGGTTGGCCAACGCAACCGCACAGCTCACGGGGTGCCCAGCGAACGTGATGCCGTGGAGGAACGACTCGCCCGTTCCCACAAAGGGTTCGGCGACCTTGTCGCTCACAAGCATGGCGCCGAGTGGCGAATAGCCGGAGGTGAGCCCCTTGGCCGTGGTGATCATGTCGGGCTGGTAGCCGTAACGCTCACACCCGAACATGTGGCCGATCCGACCAAAGGCACAGATCACCTCATCAGACACCAGCAGCACCCCGTACCTGTCGCAGATCTCGCGCACCCTCGGCCAGTAGCCCGGAGGTGGCGTGAAGCAGCCACCGGCGTTCTGAACGGGTTCCAGGAACACGGCCGCAACGGTCTCAGGGCCCTCCCTGATGATCGCCTCCTCGATCGCGTCTGCCGCATGGAGGGAGCAGTGCGGATCGTCCTGGCAGGTCGGGCACCTGTAGTGGTTGGTCTCGGGAACCTTGACAGCGCCTGGAACGAGCGGCTCGAAGACCTCCTTGATGGAGTCCAGGCCCGTGATCGAGAGGGCCCCCATGGTTGTTCCGTGGTAGGCGAGATTGCGGCTGATCACCTTGATCCGTTCTGGCTGGCCCTTCAACTTGAAGTACTGGCGGGCCAGCTTCCATGCCGACTCAACGGCCTCGGACCCGCCGGTGGTGAAGAACACCCGGTTGATGTCACCGGGCGCCAGCTCAGCCAACTTCGCCGAGAGTTCGATGGCGGCGGGGTGTCCGTAGGTCCAGATCGGGAAGTAGGCCAGAGTGGCAGCCTGGTCGCCGGCGGCACGCGCCAACTCGGGCCGGCCATGGCCCAACTGGCTGACAAACAGGCCTGCAAGGCCATCCAGGTAGCGGTTGCCTTCGGCATCCCACACGTAGCAGCCATCGCCCCGTTCGATAACACGCGTCCCGTCGATCGTGTTCTTCAGGACGCTGAAGTGCCCCCAGAGGTGGCGCTCAGCCAACTCGGCGAGACGAACGTGTTCGCTTGTGATTCCGGTCATTGCCTGTCCTCTGCTTGCTCAGTAATCCGGGTTGACGGGAGGGAAATGGCCATGTGCCCAGTTTCCGGGCCGGCCCGCCCAAAGGCGGGCCGGCCCGGAATGTGGAATTACAGGTCAGGACCGTGCCCTTGACAGGGCGTCCGTGTACTCAATCTCGAAGTCACCGGTGTCCTCGATGAACTCCAATTTCGACATGTCAGTCGGGTAGATGATCGGGTTGTCGAGAACCTCCTGGTCGATGAACTCCTCGGCCGCCGCGTTCGGGCTCGCATACCAGTTGTAGTTCGTCAACTGCGCGCCGTTCTCGGCATCGAGTAGGAAGTTCATGAAGGTGAAGGCTGTGCATGGATGCGGGGCATCGCTCAGGACCGCCATGTTGTCCACCCAGATGGTTCCGCCCTCGTCGGGCACAAAGTAGTCGTAGGTGCTGTCGCCCTCCTCGAAGTCCCAGAGGAAGTTTCCGCTGTAGCCGTGACCCACGACCGTCTCACCGAGCACGATCAGCTCGCTGTACTGGTCTGAGTCAAAAGCAGCTACGCGGTCGACGGCATCAGCCACAACCTTCTCGGCCTCAGCCAACTCTGACTTGCTGGTCGAATTGAGTGAGTAACCCAGGTACTTGAGCGCTGCACCCATGGTCTCACGCGGGTCGTCCAGAATCGAAATTCTGCCGGACAGGCCGTACTGGTCGGCAACTGCCTCGTCAAACAGCAGGCCCCACGTGTGCGGTACGTCCTCACCCGTTACACCCGTGTCGACACCGATACCCGTTGTGCCCCACTGGTACGCAGCCGTGTAGACGGCACCCGGGTCATAGGGCGGGTTGGCGAACCGCTCCGAGACATTGGACTTGTTTGGTACAGCCGCTTCGGAGACAGGCTGGATCATCTCCTCTGATATGAGGATCGAGACCATGTAGTCCGAGGGGATGATCATGTCGTAGCCGGAACCACCCGCTTCGACCCGACCGAACATCTCCTCGTTGGACGGGTAGAAGTCCTCGGTAACTGTCACCCCGGCCTCCTCCTGGAAGGCGGCGATCAGTTCTGGGTCCATGTACTCCGACCAGTTGTAGAAGGCCAGATCGCCATCGGTCTGACCGGCATCACAGTCCACCTGGGCCACATCGTCGTCGTCGCCACAGGCGACGGCCACGATGGAGAACGCCGTAATCACGGCTACCAGGCTCATCCACTTCTTCATTGGGTTTTCTCCTCACTCATTCCGGTGGCCGGGCGGTTGCTGGGCCACTTCACCTCTTTCGCGAGCTGGTGGCTCGCTCGAGGGCCAGGGACGCCATGACCAGGGTCATCGACGCCGCAAGGATCACTACGGAAACTGCGTTAATCAGGGGACTTACCCCCTTGCGCAGCATCCCGAACACGTAGACCGATACGGGTGTCGCCCCCACTGCGGACACGAAGCTGGAGACGACGACGTCGTCCAGCGAGAGCGTGACGGCCAATAGGGCGCCACCCAGCACACCCGGCATTATCTGAGGAAGCGTTACCCGGCGAAAGGCCTGCCAGCGGTTGGCGTAGAGGTCGGCCGCCGCCTCCTCCATTGCCGCGTCCAGATTGGCGAGGCGTGCCCGAACCACTACCGAGACAAAAGAGATGTTGAAGGCCACGTGGGACAACACGAGCTTCTCCAACCCGTTCGTCAGGTCAACACCCGGGATGATGTTGAACAACTCGGCCGTCTCACCGAAGAAGACCAGCATCATCACGGCCATGGTGACGTCTGGAATGATGATGGGCAGGTAGAGGACGGCGTCGAAAGCCTTCTGGCCCCACCAGCGGAAGCGCTCTATCGAGAGTGCCGCGAGGGTGCCCAGCACAACCGAGATCACGGTCGAGGCGACACAGATCTTGACCGAGACCCAGAGTGAAGACTGGATGTTGTCGTTTTGAAGGAATGCCTCGTACCAGCGAAGGGAGAAGCCGCTCCACCTTCCGACCAACTGGCTCTCGTTGAACGAATAGAAGGCCAAGACGACGATCGGGGCGTAGAAGAAGGCGTAGACGAGAGCCGAGTGGCCACGTAACAGCCATCTGGCTGCCCCCATCGGCTCGGCCGTCGAGAGTGCTACGCCCTTTCCCATCAGCCCATCACCCCCATGGCGAACCGTGACTGCATCACAGGCTCCTTCCGCCCTGGCGAAAGTAGATGAGGGTTCCCATCAACATGACGACCAGTACCAGTACGGAGAGCGACGATCCCAGAGGCCCGTTTCTGGCATCCATGAACTGGTCGACGATGTAGCTGCCCATCAGGCCCTTCTTGTTGCCGCCGAGGATGGCCGGCGTGACATAGGCACCGAACGAGGGAACAAACACGAGAATCGAGCCTGCTATCACACCCGGCTTCGACAGCGGCCAGACCACCCGCCTGAAAGCCGACCAACCCGAGGCATAGAGGTCGCGGGCGCCCTCAACGAGGCTCCAGTCGATCCGCTCGATGGCCGCATACAGCGGCAGCACCATGAACGGCAGGTATCCGTAGACGAGGCCGAGTATCACGGCGTTGTTCGTGAACAGGATGCGACCGTCGCCCAGACCCATCCCGGACATGATCCTGGTGAAGATGCCGTCGCTGTCCAGCAGCACCCGCCAGGCGTAGGTTCGAATAAGGAAGTTGGACCAGAACGGGATCATGACACCCACGAGCAGCATGTTTCTCGTGGCCGGCCGGCGAGTGGAAATGAAGTAGGCGAGGGGGTAGGCCAGCGCCAGGCTCAAAATGGTCGTGACTGCAGCGATCCAGAGCGATCTGAACGCCACTGCACGGACGACGGTCTCACCGAGCCGTTCATAGGCCTCGACGTTCCAGCCTGCCAGTTCGGTGCGACCGGTACGGGTCCGCGTCGCAAACGAGTACATGACCACGAACCCAAGTGGGACCACGAAGAAGACGAACAGGTAGATCATTGTGGGCAACCCCATGAGGAAGCCGTGTCGCGACCGCGCGCGCTCAGCCTGGTGTTCCAGACCCGGCTCGACCACCACGTCCATCAGCCGACGACCACCGATGCGTGATCAGGGTCGAATGAGACTGTGACCTCATCCCCTTCATACTTTCGGTCATCCGCAAGCGTGGCCGGACAACGGACCTCCAGATGCATCCAGTCGACCGAGATCGTGTAGTTGATGGCGTTGCCCATGTAGACGACCGAATCAACCACCCCGTCGAGGCTGTGGGCACCCACGGGTGCCTCGTCACGCCCGTGGACGGTGAGGCGCTCGGGTCGGACCGTCACGGCAACTGCTGCCCCTCCGTCATGATCAGTCGAGAGGCGAAGCCGGTCGCCATTGGCAAGCACCACCTCATCGGCCGATGCGACTGTGGCCTCTAGAAAGTTGGTTTGTCCGATGAAGTCGGCCACAAAGCGGGTCGTCGGGTGCTCGTAGATTCTCTCGGGCGAGTCGACCTGGAGCAGCTTGCCGTCGTGCATGACGCCGATGCGGTCGCTCATCGTGACCGCCTCCTCCTGGTCGTGGGTCACGTAGACGAACGTGATGCCGACCTCACGCTGGAGTTCCTTCAACTCGTGCTGCATCTGATGACGCAACTTCAAGTCGAGGGCTCCGAGTGGCTCGTCGAGCAAAAGCACCTCGGGCCTGTTCACGAGCGCACGGGCCAGCGCTACGCGCTGCTGTTGTCCACCAGACAACTGGGCAGGCTTGCGATGGGCCATGGCGCCCATCTCGACAAGGTCGATCGCCCAGTCGATCAGGGAACTGCGTTCCTCCTTCGGGACCTTGCGCATTTCGAGCCCGAAGCCGACGTTGCGAGCCACATCCATGTGGGGGAACAGGGCGTAGCTCTGGAAGACGGTGTTAACCGGGCGCTTGTTGGGTGGGCGAATGCCCATCTCCTCGCCGTGGATTGTGACCGAGCCGGCTGTGGGCAGCTCCAGGCCTGCGATCATCCGCAGGGTCGTTGTCTTTCCACAACCAGAGGGACCCAGGAGGGAGAAGAACTCACCATCACGGATATCGAGGTCAAGGTTGTCGACGGCCACCACGTCGCCAAAGCGTTTGACGACCCCATGGAGTCCAACGGCCACGCTCGCTTCACTCATTATTCGAACTGCCCCCCGGTTCTGGCCGGTCCAGCGTCGCCACGGTAGCCAGTTGGTCTGACCCTCCAGGCATTGCGTGGACTACTGATTCAGCAGACTATACCTAGCCATGACAACTAATCCAGTCGACTGATGACCATATACCAACCGATTCCGTTGTCAAGGGGAACAAACCGTGGGATGATGCCAGACCATGTCCAGCAACGCAGCAACCCTGGCCCTGTCCAACACAAGGAACGCCGTCTACTGGCTCGACAGGCCCGACACTCCCCAACCGGCCGACGCACTCAGCGGCCAGACCGAAGCCGACCTCGTCATCGTCGGTGCCGGATTCACCGGCCTATGGACAGCGCTCATCGCCGCCGAGGCAGATCCCGGCCGCCGGATCATCGTCCTCGAGGCGGAGACAGCCGCCTTTGGCGCCAGCGGCCGCAACGGCGGCTTCTGTGAGGCCTCCCTCACCCACGGCCTCGCCAACGGGCTGGCCCACTGGCCCGATGAACTCCACACCCTCCTGAGGTTCGGCGATGAGAACCTGGATGACCTCATGGACACCATCAACCGTCACGCGATTGACTGCAACGCCGAGCGGACCGGCACCATGGACATAGCCGTCGAGCCCTGGCAGGTAGACGAACTCCAGGGGTTGGCCGAGGCCTCCTCCAGGCTCGGTGTCGACCACGCACTGCTCGACACAGAAGCCATCCGGGCCGAGATCGACTCACCCACCTATCTGGCCGGCCTCTGGCAACGCACCGGAGCGGCCATGGTCGATCCAGCCCGTCTGGCCTGGGGACTGCAGAGTGCTGCGAAATCACTCGGGGTCATCTTTCACGACCACTCCCCGGTGCGGTCCATTGAGAAATCTGGCACCGGCCTCGAACTGCATTCAGACGATGGCAGGGTAAGGACAGGTCGGGCGGTGGTTGCCACCAACGCCTACCGGAAGCCGCTACCGAAGATCCGCCGCCACGTGATACCGGTGTACGACCACGTCCTGATGACCGAACCGCTCTCAACCGATCAGTGGGCTGAAATCGGTTGGCACGGCAGGCAGGGACTTGCCGACGCAGGAAACCAATTCCACTACTACCGGCGTACCGCCGATGGCCGAATTCTGTGGGGCGGCTACGACGTCCTGTACCACTTCGGAGGACGCGTCGGGCCCTCCGTCGAGCACCACGCCCCCACGACACGTCGCCTGGCAGAGAACTTCTTCCACACGTTTCCCCAGGCTGAAGGGCTCCGGTTCACACACCGCTGGAGTGGCCCGATTGCATCGACGACACGGTTCACCTGCGCCTGGGGAACGACCCACGCCGGTCGGGTCTCATGGGCTGCCGGCTACACCGGCCTCGGAGTCGGCGCCAGCCGGTTCGGTGCCCGTGTCGCACTCGATCTTGTCGACGGCCTGTCCACTGAGCGCACCGAACTCCAGATGGTGAGGCGTCGCCCAGTCCCCATCCCGCCCGAACCTGCCCGCTGGCTGGCAGTCCAGGCGACACGTGCGGCCATCAAGCGGGCTGACCGCCGGGAGGGCAGGGAGGGACTCTGGCTCCGCACCCTTGGTCGATTCGGCATCGGGCTCAACAGCTAACCTGAACACCCTGTCCTCCGTGTACAGCCAACTCTCCTTCTGGCACGACTCGCTGCCCGGGTCCATCGACCAGCGCCCGGCCCTGCCCGGCGACCGTGACTGCGATGTGGCCATCATCGGCGCCGGTTTCACGGGCCTCTGGGCCGCCTACCACCTGGCCCGAATCGACCCCACCCTGCGCATCATCGTGCTCGAACGCGACGTTGCCGGCTTCGGCGCATCGGGCAGAAACGGCGGCTGGGCCCTCGGCGAATACGGGGTCAGCCCAATGGACATTGCCAGGGCCTCCTCGCCAGGGCTGGCCGTGCGCCAGATGCGGGCCCTCTTCGACGCTGTCGACGACATCGGACGCGTCGCTGCCGCCGAGGGGATCGACTGCCACTTCGCCAAGGGCGGCTCCATCTCGTGGGCCCGAAACAGGGCACAGCTCACACGACTGACAGCAGGCGTCTCGGCACGGCACGCCGTCGGCCTGACCACTGAGGACATCTCGATGCTGGGACCAGACGAGGCATGGGCCGTCGGCAACGCCACCGACATCCTGGGTGCGCGCTTCATGGCCCACGTGGCAGCGGTGCACCCCGCACGCCTGGTACGCGGCCTGGCCGACGTGGTCGAACGCCTCGGGGTGACGGTTCACGAGGGAACCGCGGCACTGTCCACCAGCAAGGGTGCCGTACTCACCAAACACGGCACGGTCACTGCCGAGATCGTCGTGAGGGCGACCGAGGGCTACACCCGCGACCTGGCGGGACAGCGGAGGGCTGTCGCGCCCTTCTACTCACTGATGGTCGCGACCGAGCCTCTGGCACCCGACGTGCTCGATGAGATCGGGCTGGCCGCACGCCCGACCTTTGCCGACGGCCGCAACATGACCATCTACGGCCAGCGCACGGCCGACGGACGCCTGGCCTTTGGTGGTCGCGGAGCCCCCTACCTGTTCGGCTCCCGGATAGACCCGGCCGTCGAACGGGCATCACCGGTCCACGACCGCATCATCAAGACACTCCACGAGCTGTTCCCGGTCCTGGCCGGTGCTGAGATCACCCACCGCTGGGGCGGCGTGCTCGGAATACCGAGAGACTGGTTCCCTTCTGTGGTGCTGGACCGGAACACCGGCCTCGCCCATGCCGGTGGCTACGCCGGCGACGGCGTGGCCGCAGCCAAGTTGGCCGGCCACACCCTGGCCGAACTCATCACCGGCACCCACAGCGAACGCACCGACCTGCCGTGGGTTGGCCACGAATCACGCCGGTGGGCACCCGAACCATTCCGCTGGCTGGGCATCAACTCGGGTCTCTGGGCAGCACGGTCCGGAGACCGGGCCGAGGCCAGAACCGGCCGACCCTCACGCCGCGTTGAACTACTCCACCGCCTGCTGCACTGACCATCTCGGTCGCAGGTACCGGTCTCTACCCGTGGCGCTGCAGGGCCACTCCACGTATACGCCACCGGGTGGAGCGCTGGGCCCTCGAGGCCTGGTACCGGTAGCGGTCTGACTCACCACGGCTCTCATCCATGGCCGGCATCGAGCGACCCCTTACCACCCACCTACCCGGTCGGGCCCAACGGCCTCCTGCAACCAGCCGGTGCCGCTGGGTGATGGTGATCATGCGCCGGCTGCCACAAGTGCCCGCTCGGTGAGCACCCTCACCAGGTGCTCCCGGTAGGCGCCATCGGCGTTGTTGTCAGTGGGTGGCTCGGTTCCGTCGGCAGCCACCGCAGCAGCATCGGACGCTCCAGCCCCACCGGCCACAGCGGCCTCGACCGCTGCCGCCCGCAGCGGGGTGGAACCCATGTTGACGAGGCTCACGCCGGCGCCTCCCTCGGCGACAGCCACACCCACGATCGCCCAGTCCTGGGCACGTCGGTTGAACTTCTGGTACGCCCAGCCACCGGTGGAGACAGGCAGGTGAACGGTGGTCAGCACCTCGTCGGACGCCAGGGCCGACTCGAGGAACCCGGTGAAGAAGTCCGAGGCCGCAATCTCACGTGATCCACCGGGGCCCGTGGCGACAAGGGTGCCGCCGAGTGCGAGCACAGCAGCCGGCAGGTCCGATGCCGGATCGGCGTGTGCCAGCGAGCCGCCCAGAGTTCCCCTGTGTCTGACCGCCGGATCTCCGACCTGGGATGCCACGTGCGCAAGCAGGGGGCAGGCCGCCGCCAGTTCAACCGAGTGCTCGAGAGCACTGTGGCTCGTCAGGGCCCCAATGGACACCGTGTCACCGTCGACGCTGATGCCGCGCAGATCCTCAGCTCTTCCCATGTCGACCAGCACGCTGGGCCTGGCAAGGCGGAGCCTCATGAGCGGTATCAGCGACTGGCCACCTGCCAGCAACTTGGCCTCGTCACCGTGCTCACCAAGCGCCGCCACTGCCGCTTCGGCCGAGTCGGCCCTCACGTATCCGACTGCTGCGGGGATCATGATGCACCTCCCCCGGCGGCCTCGATGGCTCGTCGGACCGTCATCGGTGAGGCCGGCATCGCCATCCCGGTCACACCCAGTGGCCTCAGCGCATTGACGACCGCGTTCATCACGGCCGGAGTTGACGCAATGGTCCCGGCCTCTCCGATCCCCTTGACACCCATGGGGTTCGTGGGAGACGGGGTGACGGTGTGGTCCAACTTCATGTCGATGCACTCGGCTGCCGACGGCACCAGGTAGTCGGCCAGGTTGGCCGAGCGGCACTGGCCGTCCTCGTCGTAGACGGCCTCCTCCCAGAGGGCCTGAGCGACCCCTTGGACGATGCCGCCGTGGATCTGCCCCTCGACGATCATCGGGTTGATCTGGTTCCCACAGTCGTCGCAGGCCGCGTAGTCGATCAGGTCCACCGCACCGGTGACCTCGTCGATCTCGACGACGGCAATGTGGGCACCGAACGGGAACGTGAAGTTGGGTGGATCCCAGGTGACCTGGGCCTGGAGGTTGGGCTCGACACCGTCCGGCAGATCGTGGGCGGTGAACGCAGCGAATGCCACCCCAGCCAGGGGCACCTCGGCATCCGGACTGCCCTTGACGCTGAACACGCCGCCGGTCAGCTCCAGATCCTCCGGGTTGGCCTCGAGCATGTGCGCTGCGATGGTCGCAGCCTTCTCGACGACCTTCTCTGTGGCCATCCAGATGGCAGTACCTCCAACGGAGAGCGACCGCGAGCCGTATGTGTCCATGCCTAGCGGCGAAATCGCCGTGTCGGAGTGGAGGACCTCGACGTCGTCGGGGTCGACACCGAGACGGTCGGCCACGATCATGGACCAACACGTCTCATGGCCCTGCCCGTGCGGTGTGGCGCCGGTGACGACCTGGACCTTGCAGGTCGGAAGCACCCGTACGGTTGCGGATTCCCATCCGCCCGCCCCGTAGTTGAGCGATGCCAGCACCCGGCTGGGGGCCAGGCCGCACATCTCCACATATGTCGAGATGCCGATCCCCAGGTGGGTCGTGGATCCGGCGGCACGCCGCTCGGCCTGCTCCGCCATCCGGGCGTCCCAGCCGATCAGTTCCTTGGCCCGGTCAAGTGCCGGCTGGTAGTTGCCCGAGTCGAACACCAGACCCGCCGGCGAGTCGTAGGGGAACTTCTCTGTCGGAATGAAGTTCCGCGAGCGGATCTCATCGGCTCCCACCCCGACCGCCACCGCGAGGGCATCCATGCCACGCTCGATTGCGTAGGTGGCCTCAGGCCTTCCGGCGCCCCTGTAGGCATCGGTCGGCGTGAGGTTGGTGAACACGCTCTTGCAGGTGAACGAGTAGAGGGGCACGTCGTAGAGCCCGTGGTATAGGAATGCACCGAGCAGCGGCACACCTGGCGCCACCAACTGGAGGTAGGCCCCCATGTCTGCCAGGAGGGTCGCCCGCACGGCGGTCAACTTCCCGTCGGCATCGGCCGCCAACTCGATGGTCTGGCGCTGGGCCCTTCCCTGAATGGTCGAACCAGCCGCCTCGGTGCGGCTCTCGGTCCAACGAACCGGAACGCCGTGGCGCTGTGCCAGGGCCATGCAGAGGATCTCCTCGGCGTAGACGTTCAGCTTGCAGCCGAACCCGCCGCCCACCGAGGGCGCGATCACGCGCAGTTTCTGCTCTGGCACACCCAGGGTGAGGGCCGCCATCACCTTCAGCACGTGTGGAATCTGGGTTGATGAGTAGAGCGTCATGTCGCCGTTGTGCGGTGCCGGTACCACGGCGACACCGCGGGGCTCCATCGGTGCCGGTATCAGGCGCTGGTGCACATAGGTCTCTGTGATGTGGTGTGTCGCAGCCTCGAACGCGGCATCCACCCCCTCGGGGTCCGGGATGAGCGGCCACTCGTAGGACACGTTGGTCCCAAGGTCCTCGTGGATGACGACCCGGTCCGACTCTGCGTCCTCGATCGACACAACGGCGTCCAGCGGTTCGTAGTCGACGACCACCCCCTCGAGGCCGTCGGCGGCCGCGTACCGGGAGGTGGCAACAACCACGGCGACGATGTCGCCCGCGTAGTTGGCCTTTCCCTGTGCAACCGGAAAGTGCGCAGGATTGTTCATGTCGTCGGTAACCGGCCAGGCACACGGCAACGGCGCAACCCAGGTGTCTGCCAGGTCCTCGCCGGAGTAGGCCGCAACCACACCGTCCACGGCCAGCGCCTCGGAGGTGTCGACGCCGTTGATGCGAGCGTGCGCGTGGGGGCTGCGCACACACGCCACCCAGAGAGCACCGGGCAGGTCAAGGTCGTCTATGAACTTGGCCTCACCGGTAAGCAGGGCGGGGTCCTCCTTGCGGAGGCGGGCCTCGCCGACGATGCCGCCGGCGAACGGAGTTTCTGTGATGGTCACGATTCGTTCCCCCTACTCGGACGCGGCCAGGACGGCCTTGACGATGTTCTGGTAGCCGGTACAGCGGCAGAGGTTGCCTTCGAGACCCTCGCGTACGCCGTCGGCGTCAAGGTCGGAGTACTCGTCGACCAGCGACACGGCCGCCATGACCATGCCCGGTGTGCAGTACCCGCACTGGAGGGCGTGGCACTCGTGAAAGGCCTGCTGCATCGGGTGGAGGCCATCTTCGCCAGCCAGGCCCTCGATGGTCGTGACGTCGGCCCCGTCGGCCTGAACGGCCAGCATCGTGCAGGACTTGGCCGAGCGGCCGTCGACCAGAACAGTGCATGCTCCACACGAACTCGTGTCGCAGCCGATGTTCGTTCCGGTCAGACCCAGGTCGTCGCGCAGGAAATGCGCTAGCAGGGTGCGCGGCTCCACATCAGCCGTTCGCACCTGGCCGTTGACCGTGACAGATACCTCCATCACAAACCCCCATGATGTCAATAGGTCGGGCCACCCCTCCCCCAATGGTGGGGTTTCCGGCATTCGACCAGACAGCGATGGTCGCGCACTTTTGGCCACTCCGCCAGTAGAAGGGGCCTCAGGCAGTTACCAGCACCACATCGGCATGGTTCCCGGGCGCCTCTGCCAGCCGCCTGTCGGAGGTGACGAGGGCTGCTCCGAGCGCCTCGGCCAGCGCCACATACGAGGCGTCGTAGGTGGAGAGGTTGTTTCGGATCTCCCATGCCCGGTCTGCAATGGAGGCGTGCGCATGGCGCTCAATGGGCAGGACTGAAAAGAGCACTCTGGCAGCCTCGACCACGCCCGGCTCCAGGACGGCGTGGCGCTCCAGCCTCGCCAGCGCACTGTCCACCTCGACGTCGAGGAGGTGCGGGGCATGGAGGTCGTCATCGCCTGCCAGGAGTTCAGTGACCGGATGTGCGCTGGTGGTGATGGCCCCGATTACTACCGAGGCATCGACAACCAGCACGGCTCAGCGTCCAGCCCGGTCGTCACCGATCGCCTTGACGATCACATCGGCCGATAGGGGCGAAGACGGCAGGCGCTCGGTGAACAGGTCAAAGGCTTGACGGGCACTGATACGGCCGGCAAGGCGGTCAAGTTCTTCACGCAGGTACTGCGACAGTGACATGCCTGCAGCGTCGGCACGCTCGGCAAGAGCACGGTGGGTCTCGTCGCCGACATCGCGAACCTGGATCGTCTTGGCCATGCAGTCAGACTACCTTGCCTGAAGAACTGCATGCAATCCGCATGCAGCCATTGCCTACCGGTGTCGACTTACTGAGCCAGCGGGGAATATCCGACCGCTCCGACCGGTTTCACCTGCGTGGCCAGCGACCCCCCAAACCGATCCACCGACACCCTCCAGGTGGGCCGGACCGGCGCTCCACTCGGCCGTAGGAGGGTGGTGGACCTGACCCCTGGGTCCCCCACCCTCCCGGCCAACGCCCGCAGGATCAAGGTCGGTTCCCTACTTCTGGTCATGGCGGTGATCGCCACCGCCTGCACCTCGACCGACTCGACCGACTCGGCCGTGTCGGGAACCCCGGGCTCAACAGCCACGACGGCCGCCGCAGCCCCGACAAGTGGCGCCACACCCACAGCGGCGCCGTCCACCTCACCGGCAGTCACAACCGGAGCTGCACCCAACACCACCACAACCGCCACCGACGCAGATGTGGCTACCACAACCGTCTACCCGACCGAGCCGTTCGAAGTCGAACAGATCGCGGCCGACCTCCCCGATTTTGGCCCGTCCGCCATCGCAAACAAGTTCGACGCTGCCTTCCCACCAGCCCTCGTCGACCCGAACAGGATCCGTTCTGGTGGACCGCCACCGGACGGAATCCCACCTCTTGACGCGCCACGCTTCGTCACAGCGGAAAACGTCGACTTCCTCAACTTGAACGAACCTGTCCTGGCACTACGTGTCGGCGATGAGTCCCGTGCCTACCCGGTTCAGATCCTGACCTGGCACGAGATCGTAAATGACACGGTCGGCGGCATTCCCGTCTCGGTCACCTACTGCCCACTGTGCAACACGGCCGTGGCCTACGACCGACGCTTGGGCGACCGGATCCTCTCGTTTGGGACCTCGGGGATGCTCTACAACTCCGCCCTGGTCATGTACGACCGCCAGACCGAGTCCCTCTGGAGCCACTTCACAGGTGAGGCGATCGTGGGTTTGCTGGCAGGTGAGCAGGCGACCACCTACCCGGTCTCCACGGTGGCCTGGGGCGACTGGCTTGCCACGAACCCCGACAGCCTGGTGCTCTCCACTGACACAGGCTGGGCACGGGACTACGGCCGCAACCCCTATCCCGGCTACGACGATGTCGACACCATCCCGTTCCTGTTCGACGGTGACACCGACGGGCGACTCCTGGCCAAAGAGCGGGTGATCGGGATCAGGCGTGACAACGATTCGGTTGCGATCACCCTTGAGAACCTCACCGGCGAAGGCGTGCTGGACATCGAACTGGCCGGTCAACAGATCAGCGTGTGGCACCGGCCGGGAACGACATCGGCGCTCGATGACATCACCCTTGCCAACGGTCGGGACATCGGCTCAACCGGAGCCTTC
>JABHCN010000011.1 GCA_018673475.1 Actinomycetota bacterium
CACGCCGACCGCAGCTCCCACGGCCCTACCGGGGCCATCAATGCTGAGGCCCTCCTCGCCTCCCCGGAACTCGAATGCCAGCAGAAACGTCATGAAACCCACCGCTGCACGCAACATCGCCATAGCGGAGGCGGCCATGAGAATCCCGGCCTGTCTCAACTCAGCCCGCTCATCTGCCGAAGCCGGTTGATCCGCAACCGTTATGCGCGGCAACTGAACGGCGAACAGGGCGGTGGCCACGAAGCCGACCATCGCAGCATTGGCAGCCCACGAGGACGCACCGAGCATCGCGAGGCCGCCAATGCCGGCTCCGACCATGCCACTGATAGCGCTCAGCAGCGCCAGCTTGGAGTTGGCCTCAACCAACTCCAGATCGGACCTGACGAGCTTGGGAACAACGGCGCTCTTGGCTACCGAGTAGCCCTTCTGGAGTATCAGGAATCCGAATGCCTCGGGGAACAGGAGCAGACCGTCAATGTGTCTCGCCATGAGGTATGCAAGGGCGGCCCGGCCGAGCACGGTGAAGAGGATCATTCCCCTGCGACCACCACGGATGCGGTCCACAAGGGGCCCGATCAGCGGGGTGACCACGGCAAAGGGTGCGATCGTGAGCACCAGGTAGAGGCCGATCCTCCAGCGGGCGGCATCAGGGGAAATGGAAAAGAAGATCGACCCGGCAAGCGCAACGGCAATCATGGCGTCCGACATCGCCCCCAGAGCGTGGGTCCGGGCCAGCCTCGTGAACGGGCTGGCTACAGGGCGAGGTGCGGGCTGGGCGGCTGAGTCCACGGCCCAAGGCTACGGGACGGGCTCTCAGGGCCGCCCGGGTTCGTACTTGTATCCGAGGCCCCTGATGGTGACAATGCGCTCGGGCTTCCGGGGATCCACCTCTATGCGGCCACGGACCCGCTTCACATGGACGTCCAGGGTCTTGGTGTCGCCCACATAGTCGTCGCCCCAGACGCTGTCGATCAGCACTTCCCGGGTCAGCACCCGACCAGCGTTTTGAATCAGCACGGCCAACAGCTCGAACTCCCTCAGAGGCATGGTGACGGCCTCTCCGCGCACAATCACCTCGTGGCGTTCCGTGTCGACGCTCACGTCACCCACGACCACTGCCGTTGCACCGCCCCACTCCGGGGATTCCTGTTCGGTGCTCTCTCCTGTGCGCCTGAGCACCGCCCTCATCCGGGCGACCAGCTCTCTCAACCGGTACGGCTTGGTCACGTAGTCGTCGGCACCGATCTCGAGGCCGACAACCGTGTCGATCTCTGCCCCCTTGGCCGTGACCATGATTATCGGGACATCGGAGCGCGAACGGATCTCCCGGCAGACGTCGATACCGGAGACCCGGGGCAGCATCAGGTCCAGCAGAATGAGGTCTGGCTCATGCCTGGCGAATGCCTCGAGGGCGGCCACGCCGTCCGATGCCACCTCAACCTCGAACCCCTCGCGGTGCAGGCCAACCTCGAGCGCGTCGGCAAATGACTCCTCGTCCTCCACGACCAGAACCCGGACGCCGGTCATCAGGCCACCGCCGCCGCGGTCGGCAGCCGAACCAGGACAGTTGTGCCGTTTCCCTCGGTGGAGGACAGGTCGACCTGCCCGCCATGGGCGAGTACGACGTTTCGGACAATGGACAGGCCAAGCCCGGTACCACCGGTTTCACGGGTTCGGGCACGGTCCACGCGGTAGAAACGTTCGAACACACGCTCAATGTCGCGCTCTGGAACCCCGATGCCATCATCGGCCACCTCGAACCGGACACCACCGTCATCGGACCTGAGGCTGACCGCGACCTTTCCTCCGTCGTCTGAGTACTTCACGGCATTCTCAACCAGGTTCCGCATCATGCTCACCATCTGGTTTCGGCTGGCCTCGATGTGGACACCCGAGTTGGCCTCCACACGGATGCTGATGCCGCGCTGTTCGGCTATAGGCAGCACCCGCTCGACCACCTGGGCAGCCAGCCCCGCCAGGTCCAGCAGCTCAACCCTGTCAGGTGACTCCCCCTCGATGCGGCTGAGGTCCAGGAGGTCCTCGATTATCGAACCCACCCGCTGCGACTCGGTTTCGATGCGGGCCGACAGGCGACCTACGACATCCGGGTCGGTCTCGGCCACCAGGGTCTCGGCCAGCAGGCTGAGGGCCCCGATGGGGGTCTTCAGTTCGTGGCTGACGTTGGCAACGAAGTCCCGCCGGACCGACTCCTGACGGCTTCTCTCGGTGATGTCCTCAAGAATGGCGACCGCTCCCACGACGCCCGCACCGCTGTCGTCAGATTGAAGCGGTCTGGCGACAACCTGGAGGATGTGGCTGGATGAGCCGGGTGTTCGTACCTGTTCAGAGGAGGACTCACCGGCAGCCGCTGCCACGAGGCGCTCCGCCACGAGGCGCCCGACCACGCCGTCGACCCAGGTGTCCACCAGCGCATCTGCCGTGGTGTTGCGGTAGACGATTCCACCGTTCTCGTCGGCGACGACGATTCCGAGGGGAATGACGTCGAGCACCCTCCCCTCGTGGCTGTCACCCAACCCCGTGGGAGCCACGGTCGTGTCAGTGCCGGCGGAAGGATCCGGGTTCCGCCGGTCACCTCGCCGTCCCAACAGGAATCCCAACCCGAGCGCAACGAGCGCGAAGGCCACGGTCAAGAGCATCGTCCACCCGCTGTGCTAGAGGCCTCCCGCCTGTGCCGGGTCGGAGGCCCCGTGCTGGGAGTGTCTGGGGGCGTTGCAGAGATCAGGCTCAAACCCGTGTGTCGTCGTCCTCGTCGAAGTAGTCGAGTCGGTCCACGGGCATGATCACCGCCGAGGCCACGTTCAGTGCATGCCCGGTAACGCGCTTCAGGAAGCGGAAGAGCAGGGCACGGGGCACGGCCGTCAGGGCGGTTTCCGACGAGTGGATCAGGTCGTTGATTCGGCTGTCGTACTCGCGTCGCAGTTCGTCGCCACGCTGGATGTAGGCGCGGGTGCGGTCCTCGTCCCGGACCGAGAGGATCTCGCCAACAAGGGCAATTCGTGTCGATACCTCGTCACGGTAGGCGAGTATCTGGTCTATGTCGTCTGATCCGGCGAACGACACGCCCTCCTCGGCCATGTCGAAGATGTTCTTGTTGTAGTCGCCAATCCGCTCCAGGTCCTTGATCATGTTCATGACCACCAGCACCTCGGGTGTGTCGGCACCACCGTGGACCGAGGCGTGCACAACCAGCTCACGGCGGATCTCCATTTCGGTGACGTTGATCTGCCGGTCGGTTCGACGCACGTCATCGGCGACGGTCTCGACCGCTCCTCCTGTCACGGCGTTCATCGCCAGATCGAAGGTGTGGCGGGCATCCGTGATCATGCGCTGCACCTTGGCGTCAATGGAATCGAAGCCGGACTCACCGGAGCCACGGAAGAAGCTCATCACCATGATTGTGGATTCCTTCCAGAGTGGTTGGGTGGGTGGTTCATCGGAGAACCATGACGACTACCAGTGGCAGCACCACGAACATGCCGATCGTATAGAGAAGAGCCGCACTGCGCCGTTCGGCGGCTGCGTCGGCCAGCGCGGTTGCAAGGCGGATAGGCAGGTTACGCATGGCCGATATTGGGTAGAAGAGCAGGATTCCGCTGATGTTGAACAGGGTGTGCACCACCGCAACAGTGACCGCAGCCGGGCTTCCCGTAGCCAGAGAGGCCAACAGCGCAGTGACCGTCGTGCCCACGTTGGCGCCGAGGGTCACGGGATAGATGTTCGGCAGGGTCAAAACACCCGACGCAGCCAGGGGCACGAGCACCGAGGTCGTGATCGACGATGACTGGACGGACACGGTGATGACCATGCCGATCATGATCGCCACGAACCCCGAGCCTGCTCCGAGTGCCCTGTTGATCGCCGCCTCGACACGGTCGGCGACCAGAAGGCGCATGTTCCTCGTGATGTAGGCGAGGGCCAGGAAAATGAAGGCAAGGCCGACAACGATCATCAACGCGCCCTTGAGGTCACCGTGGGCGCCCAGGTCCGAGAGCCAACCCGTGACCCAGCCTGCGGGCATCTTCACCGCAGTCTTGAGCGGGCTCTTGAACGAGGCACCAGAGCTGCCGATGACCATGTCTGTGATCCAGCTGGCCGACCGGGACAGGAAGCCGGTGAGCAGTTCAATCGGCAGGAAGACCATTACCGCCAGGATGTTGAAGAAATCGTGGACCGTGGCAGCGGCAAAGGCCCGTCGGAACTCGTGGTCACGGCGGAGGTGACCGAGGGAGGCGAGCGTGTTGGTGACGGTCGTACCCAGGTTGGCTCCCATGACCATGGGAACTGCATCGTCTATTCCGACCACGCCGCTGGCGACCAGCCCGACTATCACCGAGGTGGACACCGACGAGGACTGAACCAGCACCGTTGCCAACAGGCCCACAAAGAGACCACCAAGCGGGTTGGACACGCCCTCGAAGAGGCCGTCCACGAAGTCCTTTCCGAGGCCCTTGAACCCACCTCCGAGCAGGCTCACACCCGTCAGGAACAGGTAGAGCAGCAGGAGTACCAGGACGGCCCTTACAGCGGTGGGGACACCCCCCGACCCACGGTCACCGGTCTCGGTTCCTGCTGCGGTCGTGTCCGGGTTCCAGCTCGTCTCGGACATTGCCGAAAACCTAGACACCACGTGTTGCCAGAGCCTGAACCTCAGATGAACAGAACAGTAATTGTGCGGTCGGTCCGGCTCTTTACGGTGCTTTTCGGTGCCGTGTGGGAGAAATGACGTACCGAGAGCGGGAAACAACAGATTCGGGGCCCCATGAACACGATTCAACTTCACGACAACTGGATGACCCGGGCGAGGTGTGCAAACACCGATCCGTCTCATTTCTTCCCCAGCGACGGCGTAGGGGTGGAGCTGGCAAAGAAGACATGCGCCGGTTGCCCGGTTGCAGAACAGTGCCTCGAGTACGCACTGACCCACCGGGTCGAGCACGGGGTCTGGGGCGGCTGCTCAGAGAGGCAGCGGCGCCGGATCCGCAGGCAACGGCGGGAGGTCGCAGCCACAGCGGCCTGACCACCAACGGGGGCGGCCCCCTCAACGCCCCCTTCTCGGCAGTGGCCCCGACCTAGTCGGGGCTGCTGTCGCGTACCGGGGCCGGAGGTTCAGGCCTCCTGTTCCTCCTCGTAGCCGAGGTCCCAGAAGACCAGCACGTTCTCGCGTTCGGCATCACGGTTGATGCGTTCCCGGTTGCGTCGGAACTGCGGGTCGTGGGGTGGCAGAAGCATCAGCCGTGCGTTGATGCGGTCGCGGAACGACTCGATCAGCTGTCGGTCGCCAAAGGTGGACCTGACCTCCCAGTGGGGGGCCACAGGTCCGAGGTAGACGACCGTGACGTCACCAGCCGGAGGCTGGGGTTCCAGTTCAGTTGCGACGTCGGTCATGTGTCGGTGCTGGCCTCAGGATCGGCGTCTGCCGCATCGGCCTCCTTGGCGCCCTCGGCGAGGCCCTTCTGGAGTTCCTTCTGGGCGCGGCCCAGGTTGCGTGCCAACTTCGGGAGCTGGCTGCCGCCAAAGAGCACGACGCCGACTACCAGAACAATGAGCAACTCGTTTGTGCTGAGAAATGCGAAAACGTTCATGTCGGCACTCTAACCGCCGTTGACGCAGGTGGGTCAGCCAGCCTGGGCAGCCGCTGCCGCACGTTCGAGCGCACGCTGGCGCCGAATGCGACGACGCTCCCGTTCGCTCATCCCACCCCAGATGCCGAACTTCTCACCGTTCTGAAGTGCGAACTCGAGGCAGTCCATTCGGACTACGCATGCACGGCATACATCCTTGGCCTCGCGGGTGCTGGCACCACGCTCGGGGAAGAAGAGGTCTGGATCGACTCCGAGACAGTTTGAGGATTCCTGCCAGTCGATGTCGAGGTCTGGTTTGGCGAAGATGCCCATCTTGTTCTGCCTTCCGTCGCCCGGTCCCTCGGACGGTTGCCTGAACCCATGGTCAAGGGTCTGGGTGTCCACAATGACTCCCAGCCGTGTAATTACATCACTGTCATTCCCGAAAAAGCAAGAGGTAGGACAGAAAACCCTCAATTTTCTGGTCAGGCCGAGATCACCAGGAAGCAGCCTCATTGATCAACTCAGACGCACGGGAGACCCGGTCGAGAACCGCATCGACCAGGAAGAGTGTGACCTCACGGGTCGGATCATCGAGCACCAGACCATCAACGAACTCCATTACGTAAGAGACCGCCTCGATCACCTCTGTGTCCATACACAGGCCAGCGGCTTCGCATGGGGCACTCCCGACCCATCCAGTGCGCCCTGGAACCGGTATTCCCGGGCCATGATCGTGTTGGCCCCCTCAACCGACAGGGAGGGCGGCGCGTTATGTGGCGCGTTACTGCCGATGACGGTCTTCCTCGCTGTGAAGGTTACCGGTGGGCCCGGTTTGACCTCTTGGGATTCGACTTTGGAGTGGGTGGCTGCCAGACGAAGCTCTCATCCAATGCCCACGATGGGTATGGCGATGACCTGTGGAAGGCGTCAGCGTCGTAGGTGTAGCCCGGCCCGGCGACACCCGACCTAGGCACCGAGTGCGAACAGAATCACGGTGAGCACCCCGAAGGCCCCACCGACCATCTGCAGGGCAGCTAGCCGTTCATGGAAGAACTTCCAGGCGATGACTATCGACACCCCCGGGCAGAGGCAGATCAGCGCGGTGACCACCGCCGCCGAGCCCCGCTGGTAGGCCAGGGTACTGAGCATGAACGCAATGGTGCTAGTGGCACCGAGGATCGCCCCGAATCGGGTGGTCACCCGGTCAGGAAGCCCCCTTCCGGGCATCAACACAGAGACGACCGGGAGAACAACAAATCCGACTGCCAGTGTCATGAACGCCGGGAAGACCCCTGCCGAGTCGTCGACGAACGACAGGAAGAGCCCAGCAACCCCGATGCAGGTCCCAACCACGACAGCCATCCCGAGCACCGGGCTGTGGAAAACCTCGCCTATGGTCGGAACGCGACCCTCTCCAGAGAGAAGCACCACCGCGGGGAATGCCGCCACCAGTCCGAGGAGTTCCCACGTACCGAGGTGTTGTCCAACCAGTGGGCCGGCCACTGCGGGGACGGTAATCGCAGTCAGCCCAAAGGTCGGGGCGAAGACAGCGATCGGTCCCCGAGCCATACCCAGATAGAGCAGGGGGCGGGTGGCCGACATCGAAAGCCCCGCCAGAACCGACCAGCCGATGTCGGAGCGGGCCAGCGACTCGGGGGGGCTAAACAACAGATAGACGCCGATCACCAATGCTCCGACGCTGGTAGCCACAATCGACATTCCCACCGCGGCCCCCGACCGGCCAGACTTCCGCACACCGATCCCGCCAAGTAGGTCACCAATGCCAAAGAACACCGCCGACAGGACACCTAAGAGAACAGTCACCGACCCATCCTGCCCGGAAACGTTTATGAACTTGTTTGCTGAACTCTTAGTTTCCGCTCCGTCAACCAAACCGGTGCCGGTTGGCCGCCAGAGTCAGGCGGTCACCTCGACCCATGAGGTCGTGTCCTCGTCCCAGTCGTAGAACGGTGCCTGCGCCTTCCTGGAAACTTGATTTGGTCCCGTGCGGAGCAAGAGAGAAGGTAGTTAGCTGTGATCGTGAACAAGGTTCTGACAAGCGTGGTTACTTTGGCGTTCTTTGCCGCTGGATGTGGCGGGAGTACGGATACATCTGCCCCCGCAACTACCGTGGCGCCTACGACGACTGTGGCGCCTACGACGACGACTGCTGGGCCGCTTTCGTGGCCAAACGATGTTGGTTCCAGTCGCTTCGGTGTACTGGGCCAGGAGTTCGACGTTCCCGGTGGATGGATCCGTCCGCATCCTGGCGAATTCCTCTGGTCAGAAATCCAACCCACACCTGACCGGTGGGACTGGGGTCGGGTCGATTGGCACGTCAACACCTGGCAAGACCGTCGACTGGCGATTCTTGGCACTCTCTGGCCCTTCGCCCAATGGGATCAGGAGAACTGCCATGCGAACGACCCAGAGGTCCAGCCGGTACTGCACAGATTGCCAACCAAGTTGTTTGCTCCCTGTGATGAAACGAAGTTCGTTGGTTGGCTGACCGCAGTGGTAGAGCGTTACGACGGAGATGGTGTCGAGGACATGCCGGGCCTCGCATATCCGATACGCCACTGGGAGGTGGCCAACGAACCGTCGATGCAGGGAGGCCATGGCCACTTCTTCCAAGGGACTTCAGCCGACTACCTGTCGATGCTTCGCCTTGCATTCGAAACGATCACAACTGCCGATCCTGAGGCCACGGTGCTGACGGGCGGACAGGCAGGTATGCAGCCGTCCTTTACCGACTTCTGGACACCGGTTCTCGAGTCGGCTGCCGGGTTCTTCCACGTAGGCAACATCCACTCGATCGGCTCTGACCATTCTTTCTTTTCCGATGGCTACAGGGCCCTTCTCGACGAGACGGGCCATGCAGGTGCCGAGTACTGGATTACCGAGGCCCTCGTCTCGACTTGGCCTGAGCCAGGACAGATGAGTCCGACAGGTGATGAACTTGGACGAAATACTCTCACCGGCTTTGCCACGGCTTTTGCCGATGGGGCCTCCCGAATCTTCAATGTCGGTCCCCACGACCCGACCGGTGGGCCAGGCCCGGAGTCGGATTCTGCGTTCCTTCTCCTAGCCGAGACGGTCGGCGACTTCACGTCTGCGTCCTGGGCAGGGGAAAGCCTGGTCCGATTCGACATGCCGGACGGCAGGACCGTCTATGCAGCCTGGGACGGCGCCGGTCTTCCTGACACCGTTACTGGCGTGGTTGAAACCGTTGGTTACGACGGGACGGCCGGTTCCGCCGATGCAGCTGGATTCTCAGCCGCAACTCCGACCTTGGTAACAGTTGGGTAATTGTTTGTCGATAGTGACACGCGCCTCGGTGGGTGACGCCGAGTGACTGGCTTCAGTGCTCCCACGGAAGTGATCTTGTTGTCGTGCAGCGGTTGTCCACGGAAGCTACGGAGTCCGGGAATCGTGGTACGCCCCCCAGGGCAGGTCACATTGTGCAAAACTCGACCTCAGGAGGAGGGATGTCTGCGGACTGGGACTCACCCCTATAACCGGAACGGGCCTTTGGCCGCACGTCCTGACATCGCCTATAGCAGATCAGCCGGGGCGCTACGTCAGGTTCCTAGTCGGCGGACCAGTCGGGGACTGGTGCCGGGTCCTGGATCATGAGGAGCCATGACACTGAGAGCGATAGGAGGTAGGGCCCGGCATTCACAGGGAAAGTTATTCGCTGGTCTCGGAAGTGCTCGGCTGAGCAAGCCAATATAGAAGTACCAAATTTCCGAAGGGCACGAGCCCAAGTAGGAGCCATGTTCCTTTTCGACCCATGTCATGTAGGCGACGTACACCCAATGTGATCAACACCCAGGCATAGGCAATGGCGTACACGACCTCCGGTCCGGTCTGATCGGTACTGAGACCCAAAATGGCGGCGAAGATTCCCCCTAGAACCAAGAACACAATGGGGTGAATGAGGAACGGCCACCAAAATGCGGGTCGTGTGGTCCTGCCTTGTAGATCTCGGAAACGACGCCAGGACTCCAGGTAGTAATCAATAACTTTCATCGGCGGATAGTAGCCCTCTTCCATGCCAGATTGGTGGGGACAACCGAGCCACCGCCCATCAGAGTGGTCTTGCACAATGTTGTCCGCCCCCGGGGCTCGAACCCAGAACCTGCATATCAAGGGCCCGATGCACTGCTAACTGGGTTTGCGTCGCCCTTCGCGCGTTCCCAATCTGTCCGAAACGCGTTCCTGGCCTCATCGGAGTTGCCTTGAGAACCCCTTCGTTGCAGGGGTTTGGGGGTTTCGCGCCACCCTCACCGACAGGGGAACCGCAGAGGGCCGTCGCAACGCCCGGGTTGAACCACCCCGGCGGACAATGAACACCTCGTTGGACTCACCGGCGGCCACCCGCTCGAAACTGATGTCGGGCCCCATTCCAAGGCCCTCATCGTCGAACAACCGCCTGAGCGACCCGACCCGGATAGGTCAGCCGGGTCGCCGCTGTTCACACCACCCACCCCTCTCTGTGACACTCCATGCCGGAACCGCGGCTACCGGGACCATCGGCCCGCTGTTGGCTCCGTCACTCGGGTTCAAATAGCGTCGTCGACAACAGCAACCCAGGAGCATGAGATGCCGATCAACCCGGACGCAGCAGGAACCACAGGTGAACCATCCGAGTTCTCCTGGACCTCAGCCGAGACCCTGCTCTACTCGCTCGGGGTCGGCGCCGGAATTTCTGACCCCACAGGGTTCGAACTGGAGTTCACAACCGAGAACAGCAATAACGTCACCCAGGCGGCCCTGCCAACCCAGGTCGTCGTCATGGGCGGCGGCAACAGACCCGGCTTCGGCGACTTCAACCTGGCAGCACTGCTGCACGCCGAACAGCACATCACCCTGCACCAACCGCTGACCGCCGAGGGAACCGCCGTGTCGACGGGCAGGGTCGCAGAGATCTACGACAAGGGAAAGGCTGCGCTCGTCTACATCGAGGCCGACGTGGCCGACACCGACGGAAATCCACTCTGGTCTGTCAGGTCGGGCCTGTTCATCGGCGGCGAGGGAGGTTGGGGAGGCGACCGCGGTCCGGCAAACACCTGGGAACTACCCGACAGGCCCGCCGACAAGGTCATCTCCTACGAGACACGCACTGACCAGGCTCTCCTCTACCGCCTCAACGGCGACAGAAACCCGCTCCACTCCGACCCCACCTTCGCTGCTATGGCCGGTTTCGACAAGCCGATCCTCCACGGCCTGTGCACCTACGGCTTCACCGGTCGTGCGCTCCTGCACGGTGCCTGTGACTCAGACCCGACCCGCTTCACGAGCATGGGTGGCCGCTTCAAGTCACCCGTGATGCCCGGTGAGACCCTGGACGTCCACATCTGGGCGGACGGCAGCGACGCCCTCTTCCAGACCCGGGTCGCCGACCGGGTCGTGTTCGACAATGGAACGATGACCCGGAGTTGACCTGCACCACCGGCGGTGCCCAACCTTCACTGCACCTATCGGAACGCGCGGAGACCTGATCTCCCCGCTACCTTCTGAGGCAGGTCTGGCACCCGTCCGACCGCCAGAAGACCCGGAGAAGCCAATGGCGCAGAGCACCCGCGAGCGATACCGGGTCGACCCGGTACGTACCCGCAGGCGCGCCTGGCCGTTCCCGCTCAACATCTACCAGAGCGCCGTCGGCCGCAAGTGGGTCATGGCCCTCACCGGTATCGGCCTCGTCGGTTTCGCCCTCATCCACATGGTCGGAAACCTGCACGTGTACGAGGGCCCGGCCCGAATGTACGAGTACGCAGAGACCCTCCGCACCCTCGGGGGCGGCCTCGTTCCCAAGAGCTTCGTCCTCTGGCTGATGCGCCTCGGCCTTACAGGAATGTTCGCCCTGCACCTGCATGCCGCGATCACCCTCAAGGACATGAGCCGCCACTCCAGCGACAATGCCGGCCTGATGAGCGGAGCCAAGAAGTACGCCGGTGGTCGTGACCACATAGCCGCCACCTACGCCAGCCGCACGATGCGCTGGACCGGCCCGATCATCGCCCTCTACCTGCTGTTCCACCTGGCCGACCTGACGTGGGGATGGTGGCTCGGCCCCGACTTCATCCGGGGCGATCCGTACCACAACGTGGCCACATCACTGTCAAGCCTCCCGGTGGCAATCCTCTACGTGGTGGCCAACGCCGCTCTGGCCCTCCACATATTCCACGGTGCCTGGTCGATCTTCCAGAGCCTCGGAGTCAACAACCCCCGCTACAACCACCTTCGACGAGGCCTGGCAGCCGGCATCGCCGGGCTGATCCTGATCGGCAACCTGTCCTTCCCGATACTCACCCAGACCGGCCTCATAAGCGAAGACAACCGGGCCTGCCCGATCAACGACAGCGACGGCCTTGTCTGCCTCGCCGAAGAGGCCGAGGGACACTGATGGAACCCGGCACCACTCCCCAACCGAACCCGACGGTTCTGGACTCAAAGGTTCCCGACGGACCCATCGCCGACCTGTGGGAGAACCACAAGTTCTCGATGAACCTGGTCAACCCCTCAAACAAGCGGAAGTTCGAGGTCATAGTCGTCGGCACCGGCCTCGCCGGAGCGTCGGCGGCGGCAACCCTGGGTGAACTCGGCTACAGGGTCAAGGCATTCACCTTCCACGACAGCCCGCGCCGGGCCCACAGCATCGCCGCTCAGGGAGGCATCAACGCAGCCAAGAACTACCCGAACGACGGCGACTCCGTGCACCGCCTCTTCTACGACACCGTCAAGGGCGGCGACTACCGCTCACGTGAGGCCAACGTCCACCGCCTCGCAGAGGTGTCGGTAAACATCATCGACCAGGCCACCGCCCAGGGGGTTCCGTTCGCCCGCGACTACGGCGGCCTGCTGGACAACCGGTCCTTCGGTGGTGCCCAGGTCTCACGAACCTTCTACGCACGCGGCCAGACCGGCCAGCAACTCCTGTTGGGTGCCTACTCGGCCCTCATGCGACAGGTCGCTGCTGGCACAGTCGAACTCCACAACAGGTCCGAACTCCTCGACGTCGTGCTCAAGGACGGTCGGGCCTGCGGAATCGTCACCCGCGATCTGCTCTCGGGCGAGGTAACCCCACACTCCGCACATGCCGTGGTCCTGGCAACCGGCGGATACGGGAACGTCTACTTCCTGTCCACGAACGCGATGATGTGCAACGTCACGGCAGCCTGGAGGGCCCACCGACGTGGAGCTCTGTTCGCCAACCCCTGCTACACACAGATCCACCCGACCTGCATTCCCGCCAGCGACGACTTCCAGTCCAAGCTGACCCTGATGTCCGAATCGCTGCGCAACGACGGCCGAATCTGGGTTCCGTCCGGTGCAGGTGACGGCCGGGCTGCCGGCGACATCCCCGAGGGCGAACGCGACTACTACCTGGAACGCAAGTACCCGGCGTTCGGGAACCTCGTACCCAGAGATGTGGCATCGCGCAATGCCAAGACGGTCGTCGACGCCGGACACGGCGTAGGTCCGCTCAACAACGGCGTCTTTCTCGACTTTGCAGCGGCCATCGAACGCGACGGCCACGACGCCATCGCCACCCGCTACGGAAACCTCTTCGACATGTACCAGCGCATCACGGGCGAGAACCCGTACACGAGCCCGATGCGCATCTACCCCGCCAGCCACTACACGATGGGTGGGCTCTGGGTCGACTACCACCTGATGACCAACGTGCCGGGCCTGTACGCCGTCGGCGAGGCCAACTTCAGCGATCACGGTGCGAACCGCCTGGGTGCCAGCGCTCTCATGCAGGGCCTGGCTGACGGCTACTTCGTGCTTCCCTACACGATCGGCGACGACCTGGCCGGCCTGCTGGGAGACTCCGTCGTACCCACCGACGACCCGGTGTTCACAGCAGCGGTCGCTGGTGTCGAGGATGAGACAGGCAGGTGGCTGTCAACCAACGGAAGCAGGTCGGTAGACCACTTCCACCGTGAGCTGGGTCGCATCGTGTGGGACAACATCGGAATGGCCAGGACCGAATCCGGCCTCAGGAAGGCCCTTTCCGACATCCCGGCGCTCCGCGATGAGTTCCACCGCGACGTCCGGGTTCTCGGTAGCGCCGACACGCTCAACCAGTCGCTCGAGAAGGCAGGCAGGGTCGCTGACTTCTTCGACCTGGCCGAGTTGATGGCCCGTGACGCACTTGAACGCGAGGAGTCGTGCGGCGGGCACTTCAGGGAAGAGCACCAGACCGCTGAGGGAGAGGCCCAGCGCGACGACGACAACTTCTCCCACGTTGCCGCCTGGGAGTGGAACGGCCCCGACACCCCGCAGACCCGCCACGTCGAGGAGCTCACATTCGACAACGTTGCGCTCTCACAGCGCTCGTACAAGTAGGAGCCAGCCGTGAGCGACACCATCTCCGTCACCGTCAAGGTCTGGCGCCAGAACGGCCCCGACTCCCCTGGTGGCTTCGAGACCCACCCACAGCAGATCAGCATCGATGCCTCGTTCCTCGAGATGCTCGACCTCCTCAACGAACAGCTCAACGATCGCGGCGAGGAACCGATCGTCTTCGAATCCGACTGCCGTGAAGGCATCTGCGGAACCTGCGGTGTGATGATCAACGGTCGTGCCCACGGCCCACAAAAGGCCACGGCAACCTGTCAGCTCCACATGCGCGAGTTCGCAGACGGCGATGAGATCGTCATCGAGCCCTTCCGTGCAGCGGGCTTCCCCGTCATACGCGACCTTGCCGTTGACCGATCACCGCTCGATCACATCATCGAGAGCGGTGGCTATATCTCGGTGGGCTCCGGAGCCGCACCAGACGCCAACCTCACACCTGTTCCCAAGGATGCCGCTGAGCAGGCGTTCGACGCCGCTGCCTGCATCGGTTGTGGCGCATGCGTGGCCGCCTGCCCGAACTCGGCAGCGCAGCTATTCACGTCGGCCAAGGTCGGCCACATGGCGCTGTTGCCTCAGGGCCAGCCCGAGCGCTGGAGTCGCACCGAGGCGATGGTCGATGTGATGGAGACCTATTTCGGCTCCTGCACCAACCACGGCGAGTGCCACGAGGCATGCCCCAAGGAGATCAGCCTCGACTTCATCGCCTACCTGAACCGTGACTACGTAAGGGCCAAGGTCAAGAACCGCGCCCTCTCCGGCCAGCGCTGACCTCCGCTTCACCGGTCACCCTCACCCGGGCCGGATCGCCCTTCCCCCGAAGAGATCAGATAGCCAGAGGGCCGCTTCTGTCCCCGAGAGGCCAGAGGAACCAAAAGCCCCCCCAGGAAGACCGAATCTGCGCGACCGGCAACCTGATGAGACAGCCGGTCCCATGAAGTCGACAAGGCCGGGTGTCGGTTACGGCGGAGGCGAACGTCCTGTGAGCCGAGGCCGTGCCCGGCGACCGGTCGGGGATAGGACACGAACAGGTTGACAAGGGGTGGGGTCGGCGCGACAGTGAGGTCAGCACGTTTGGTAGTCACCACCAACAGGAGGACAGGCCGTGCGAGACGACCGGTACGAGGAACACAGCCGAGCCCCGCCTGGCGGGTGAGCCCGAGGCCCCTGACCGAGCCGGTCCCCTCACGCTCTCGCGACCAATGCCCTGCTGGGCCATGGAGAACGTTGACGCGCGACGACCCGATCAGGGACTCAGAGGAACGGCGCCCTCCCGGTCGGGACGGGCGCCGTTTCGCGAGAAACCTCAGACAGCCAGATGGTCGAGGAGCCTTGGCAGCAGGTCTGGTAGGCAGGCATCGGGAACCTCGTGTCCCAGGCCTTCGACGAGCCAGAGGTGTGCACCGGGTACTCCGTCAGACAGGGCCAGGGCATGTTCGACCGGAAAGACGGGGTCAGCTGTTCCGTGGACCACGAGTGTCGGAACGTTGATCTTGCCGAGGCTGTCGAGCCGTGACGGCGAGGCCCCCACGGCGGGGCCGTGGCCCGACTCTGGATACCAGCAGCGCTCAACCTCGAGTTCGGCCACAGATCTGGAAGCCTCATCGTCAAACGGGTAGCGGTGGCCTGCGAAGAGCCGATCCAGTTCCACGACCCAGGCCACCCGCTCAGCCTTATCTGCGGGAGGCGGAGCAAAGAGCCTCTCAGCCATCTTGTCGAACAGCCAGTCGGCCGCCGACGGGAGCCGTTCATCGCCAAGGCCCGGCGACGAACAGAACAGTGCCAGCGACCGGACCCTCTCAGGACTCGTGAGAGCCAGCACCTGTCCAACCATGCCGCCCATGGATCGACCGATCACGTGGGCAGAGTCAATCGAGAGACCGTCCATGACGGAAAGGGAATCGGCCGCCAGGTCGTCAAGCGTGTAGCCGACGCTTGACGGGACCTTGGTTGAGAGCCCGCTGTCCCTGTTGTCAAAGCGCACAACCCGGAAACCGGCAGCCACAAGGGGGTCGATCAGCGCCGGGGTCCAACGGGTGCAATGGGCGTCAGCACCGGAGATGAGCAGAACCGGTTCGGCGTCGTCATCGCCGAACGCCTCGACAAACAGGTCGACTTCGATTCCCCCGGACATGGGATCGGAGGCTAGCCACGCCAGAGCTGTGTCGACCCGTCCATGGCAGCGGTTGACAAGGCACTAGCGTCAAACGGGTGCCAGCACACCTACATCAGGTAAAGGTTCGCTTCTACGAACTGGACCCCTACGGACACCTCAACCATTCGGTCTACGTCCAGCTCTTCGAGACGGGACGCATCGAGTTGCTCGCTGCCGTCGGTCTGGGCCTCAGCGACCTCGACAACCGGGGCTATCGGTTCGTGGTCACCAACATTGAGACAGCTTTCGTGAAGTCGGTCGAGGCCGGCGATTCGATCATGGTCGAGACCGAGGTGGTCGAGACACGACGAGCGTCATCGATCTGGCGCCAGCGAATCCTCCGGGGCGATGACGTGATGGCCACCCAGCAGGTCCGGGCAGCGATTACCGACTCGAACGGAAGGCCGACCAAGGCCCCGGGGGAGTTGGCTGAAGCGCTCGCTCCGTTCACGGCGGACTCCGACACGTGACCAGATGCCGCCGTACGGCGGTGCACGTGCTCCGCGGGCTGTGCATGGGGGCCGCCGATGTGGTCCCGGGGGTGTCGGGTGGGACAATCGCCCTGCTTCTCGGCATCTACGACCGCCTCATCGATTCGGCCAGGAACGGATCAAGGTCGCTGGGCCTTCTCCTCCGTGGCGACCTACGGGCTTCCCTGACCCGTGCAGCAACGGTCGAATGGGCGTTCTTGCTGCCTCTACTGGTTGGGATCGGCATAGCGGTGACGGTGCTTGCCGGCCCGATCGAAGCTGGCCTGGCCGACCATCCTGAATCCATGGCTGGGCTGTTTCTCGGGCTGGTACTGGCCTCGATCCTGATTGCCTGGCGGATTCCCGGCTCCTGGTCCAGAGGGCGGGTGGGCCTGACGGCCGTGGTTGCCGTCGTCTTGTTCGTGGCGCTCGGCTGGCAGGCCGGCCCGGTGGCAGATCCGTCGGCCGCAATCCTGTTCGCGTCCGGAGCAGTCGCCATCTGCGCCATGATCCTCCCCGGGATCTCAGGCGCCTTCCTCCTGTTGATGCTCGGCATGTACAGCCATGTCCTGGCAGCGGTAGATGACAGGATGCTCGGTGATCTTGCCCTGTTCGGCCTGGGTGCCATCGCCGGCCTTGCACTCTTTTCACCCCTTCTGGGGCGCATGTTGGAGCGCCACCACGATCTCGTGCTGGCAGCCCTGGTCGGCCTCATGATCGGCTCACTACGGGTTCTCTGGCCCTGGCCCAACGGTGTCGGTGTGATCGACAGGGACAGCACCGAGGTGATCTCGGGTGCATCTCTGGATTGGCCGGCCACCTCGGAGATCTCGGTGCCGCTGCTGCTGGCAACCGCCGCCATGGTCGTCGTACTCAGCCTCGACACCCTGTCACGTAGGCACCTCGGCCCTACACCCGGGAAGACCCGGTGACCACTGCCGCCCACCTGTCACCTGAGTGGCCAGCCGCCCTGAACGAGGCCGCTGCCCTGCACCCCGGATTCTCTGCTGGCGTGGGTGACCTTCCTGTCACCATCGGGTACCTGATCACCGACGGCCCCTCCTGGTACATGGTCATTGGCACCGACCGAATACGGGTGCTACCCGGAAGCGTGTCATCCCCGGATGTGTCGTTCAGCACCGATGCCGCGACCGCCACAGAGATCTACGAGGGTCGCATCGATCCGCTGAGGGCAGTTGTCGACGGGGCCCTGGAGATAGGCGGTGACCCGCGGCTGCTCATGGCCAACCGGGATGTGCTGGAGGCCATGGGCGATCTGTTTGCCGCTGTCCGCAAAGGCCTCGGGGAAAGCCGCTGATCCTCGGCTCTCAGATGAGGCCGAGACCCCTGACCATGTCGCGTTCCTCGGCCAGTTCGGCCACAGAGGCATCGATGCGGGCCCTCGAGAAGTCGTCGATCTCGAGGCCCTGAACCACCGACCATTCACCTCCGGAACAGGTCACCGGGAACGAGGAGATCAGCCCCTCGGGAACGCCGTAGCTGCCGTCGGACGGAACGCCCATCGACACCCAGTCACCGTCGGGTGTTCCCAACACCCAGTCGTGTACGTGGTCGATTGCGGCGTTGGCGGCTGAAGCGGCACTCGAGGCACCGCGTGCCTCGATAATCGCTGCACCACGCTTCTGGACGGTCGGGATGAACTCTCCCTCCAGCCACGCCTGGTCGTCTATCGCCGCGGCAGCCGAGGAACCGGCCACCTCGCAGCGGAACAGGTCGGGGTACTGGGTTGCCGAATGGTTCCCCCAGATGGTCATCCGGGAGACGTCGTTCACGGACACGCCCAACCTTCCGGCAGCCTGGGTGAGAGCCCTGTTGTGGTCAAGCCTGGTCATCGCCGTGAACCGGTCGTCTGGAACGTCGGGTGCATTGTTCATGGCAATCAGGCAATTGGTGTTGGCCGGGTTGCCGACCACGAGCACTCGGAGGCTGTCGGCAGCGTTCCCATTGAGGGCCTGGCCCTGAACCGTGAAGATGGCCCCGTTGGCCTCAAGCAGGTCCTGGCGCTCCATGCCCTTCGTGCGCGGTCTGGAGCCGACAAGAATGGCCACCTCGGCACCGGTGAATGCGGCATCGGCCTCGTCACTCAGGTTCATGTCGGACAGCAGTGGAAAGGCGCAGTCGTCGAGTTCCATGGCCACGCCCTCGAGTGCTCCCATGGCTGGAGGGATCTCAAGGAGACTCAGCGACACGGGTTGGTCGGGGCCCAGCAGTTGGCCGCTGGCGATGCGAAAGACGAGGCTGTAGCCGATCTGGCCGGCTGCACCTGTGACAGATACACGAACGGGTGAGGTTGACACGAGGACTCCTGGGTGGCCAGCGGGTTACTCCGAGGGTACCGAGGCACTCGTGCGGTAGCGCCTCCGGTCCATGTGACGAACGGCTCAGGCCGGTGAGCTGTTCACCGTGTCAGGCCTCCATCAGGCGGGTGTTTCCGAGCCACGATTCGTACAGGGCCGCATAGGTGCCTCCGGCTTCAGCCAGCTCGGCGTGGGAGCCGTTCTCGACAATCCGACCACGGTCAAATACCAGCACCAGGTCGGATCGCTCTGCAGTCGAGAGCCTGTGGGCGACGCTCACGGTGGTGCGTCCCTCAGCCAGATGCTCGAGGGCCCTCTCGAGTGTCTGCTCGGTATCGGGGTCGACGGCGGAGGTCGCCTCGTCAAGGATGAGCAGACCCGGATCTGCCAACTGGGCCCTCAGCAGGGCAACCAGTTGCCGTTCGCCGACCGACAGCGATGACCCTCTCTCGCCGACCCGGGTATCCAGACCTGCAGGAAGGCCCGCCACCCATGTACAGAGCCCAAGCTCGTCCACAGCAGCCTGAACATCGGCTTCGGTCGAGTCCCTGCGGCCGAACCTGATATTGGCACCAACCGTGGTGTCAAAGAGAAAGCCGTCCTGGGGGACCATCCGGACCGATCGCCTACGGTCGTCGGCTGAAACCATTCTCAGGTCGACGCCACCGAGCATGACCTGTCCGGCCGTGGGGTCGGCCAGGCGGGCGAGAAGCATCGCAAACGTGGTCTTCCCTGAGCCGGTCTCGCCGACCACGGCTACCGATGAGCCGGCGTCCAACTCCACGTCGACGCCGTGGAGGACCCGGTCGCTGCCCCTGTAGGAGAACTCAACACCCCGGGCCTCCACCGCCAGTGCACCCTGGGGTAGTGGCCTGGCCACCCCCGGAGATGGTTCGGCGACCTCCACCTCGGTGTCCAGCACGTTCAGGATCTTCCACCACCCTGCCAGGGCGGTCTGGGTCTGGTCGAGGGTCTCGCCGAGCGAGGTGATCGGGGTCACGAGCATGTTGACGAGGAACACGAATGCCACCAGCTCACCGGAGGTGACGCCCCAGCCGGTCCCCCAGTGGACACCGGCACCGATCACGGCGGCAACCGCGGCAACCCCGAAGATGTCGGTACTCGGCAGCACCAGTGAGAAGTATCTGGCTGCACGCATCTGCTGTCCGTACTGCCTGTCCACGACCCTGTGGAGGCGACGCCGGACCGCCTCGCGCTGGCCGTACGTCCTTACCACCTCGATGCCGTGTACGGCCTCGGCCAGGGCACCCATGGTCTCGCCAACCCGTGTGCGGAGCAGGTCGTAGGCACGCAGCTGGCGCCTCTGCATGTCACGTAGGACCGGCAGGAGCGGAAGGTGCACGAGCACCGTGACGAGGGTCAACTGCCAGGAGTAGACAGCCATTACGAAAACCACCCCGATGATCTGCACAGAGTTCACGATCCAGGAAATGGCCCCCCACTGTGCAAACTTGGCTAGCGCCTCGACGTCGCTTGTGACCCGGGCAGTCAGGACACCGGTCTTCGTGGACGTGTGCTCAGCAAGGCTGAGCCGGTGGAGGTGCGCAAATGTCCGCAGCCGGAGTCCCAACAGGACGGCCTCGGCAACCCCGACGAGTCGCTTGTACACAGCCTGGGATAGAAAGATCGAAGCGATGGTCAGGGCCAGCGCACCTCCTGCTGCTGCCATGACGAGGCCGAGGCGTACGGCTCCACCGACGAATCCCCGGTCCAGCACGAACTGGATCACCAGCGGAACAACGAGCCTGCCTCCGGCCACAGAGAGCGTCATCAGGGCAGAGAGCGACAGGCCTGCACGGAGTTCCGGTGAGGCTGCAAGACCCCTCCGCAACACCGACAGCGCGCCGGCTCCGTCAATGTCGTCGAGAGCCCGTGGCTCTGGTTCCTCGCCAGGCCCGAGGACATCGTGACCGTCGAAGCTACTCACCCGGTGGCCTCCTCGTAGGCACGAGCCAGCGCCGAGTACCCGGGCACGCTGAGCAGCTCCTCGTGGGTCCCCTCGGCGACGATGCGACCCTCGTCCATGAACAGAACGCGGTCGGCCAGGCGGATGGTGGCGAGGCGGTGGGCAACCACCATGAGGGTCCTCCCACTATGGGCCCGCAAATTCTCGAGAATGGTTGCCTCGACGACCGGGTCCACAGCCGAAGTGGCATCGTCGAGCAACAGCAGGCGGGGACGGCGCAGCAGGGCCCTGGCTATGGCCAACCGCTGTCGCTGACCGCCTGAGAGCGTCACACCCCTCTCGCCCATGACGGTGTCGGGGCCATCAGACAGCTCGGCAACGAACCGGTCGGCTGCGACAAGGCTCAACACCCTGTGCAGTTCACCTTCGGATACCTCGGCATCGAGGGCCAGGTTTGCCCGCAGCGTGTCGGCGAACATGAAGGTCTCCTGCAGGACCGGTGCCACCAGACGAACCACCCCGTCGGGGCCGAGGTCGGAGACGTTGGCGCCTCCTATGGCTATACACCCACTGTCGGGCGGCATCATCCCCGACATGAGCCCAACGAGGGTGCTCTTGCCACAGCCCGTAGCCCCCACGAGGGCGACCACCTCGCCCGGTTCAATCTGCAGGGAAAGGTCGTTGAGCACCGTCGTGCCGTCCGGGTAGGCGAACGAGACTTCCTCGATCACGACACCGACCGAGTCGGGAACTGCGGCAAGTGCCGACTCAGGGTCAGGGCGGTACTCCGGTTCCACAACCAGAACCGAGTCGATCCGGTCCATCGCGACCACCGACCTCGGCATCTCCTGGAACAGGAATCCCAGAATCTGGACTGGCAGCCAGAGAATGCCGAACAGGGTCATGGCCTGCACCACCTCACCGATCGTCACGGCATTGCGACCCACGAGCCAGACGCCAATGAGAAGGAGCACGAGTACCCCGATGCCTGGCAGGGAATAGAGGATGGGCTCGAACCGGGACCTGATGGCCCCCACCTCGAGGCGTTCGCTCCGCAACTGCTCGGAGGCCACGGTCAGGCGCTCGACCTCGTCTGATTCCCGTCCTAGCGTCTTGACAACCAGAACTCCCTCGAGGCTCTCGTGTGCCACCGACGAGACCTTGCCGACCATTGCCTGGGCCCGCGCCGCGGGTGCCTCGACCGCCCTCGTGTAGGTCTGGTTGATGATCGCCAGGGCAGGGAACAACAATAGAGCGACCAGGGCGAACAGCGGATGAACCACGAGGAGGCTCACCACCGCCAGGACGACGAGCACCACAACCGTCACAGCGAACGCCAACGGCATGAGCATCGAGGATGCAGCCTCGATATCGGCATCGGCATGGGCCAGGAGTTCGCCTGCCGGCCGCGTCCTGAAGAAGTCAAGAGGAGCGTCCAGATAGCGGTCGACGATCGACTGGCGCCATGTTCGTTGGGTCAGCATCGCCCCCATGAAGTTGAAGAACCGCCGGACCATCACCGAGAGGCCTCGGATCAGCCCGACCACCGCGATTACCGCCATCGCAGCCCAGATACCACGGCCGCTGACGCTTCCGGGTTCATCGAGGCCGGGAATAATTACCTCGTCTGTGACCCGGCCCACCACGATCGTGAACCCGACAACCGTCGTCGCAAACATCGTGCCACCGGTGATGCCGCCGGTGTGGGCCCACGGATGGGCACGCAGCGACCGCCTTACCAGGCTCCAGCCACGGCGGTAGATACCTGAACCTGTGGTGGAGGCACGCTGTTGGGGGCCTCCCGTGGCCGTCGCGTCGCCGGCCGTTGCGTCAGATGACAGGGGAACTACCGGTGAGGAGCGATCTGACCAGTGGAGACGACCGGTTCAAAACCGGTCGACGATCGCCTGTGCAAACTCGGAGCACTTCACCTCGGTCGCACCGTCCATCTGCCTGGCGAAGTCGTATGTAACCACCTTGTCGCCGATGGTGGCCTCGAGGGCGGTCACGATGTCGTCGGCCGCCTCCTGCCATCCGATGTGTTCGAACATAAGGACGCCTGAGAGCAGCACCGACGAGGGGTTCACCTTGTCCTGACCGGCGTACTTGGGTGCAGTTCCGTGCGTGGCCTCGAAGATGCCGTGCCCGGTTACGTAGTTGGCGTTGCCACCGGGGGCGATTCCGATGCCTCCGACCTGGGCAGCCAGGGCGTCGGACAGGTAGTCGCCGTTGAGGTTCATGGTTCCGATCACATCGAACTCGGCGGGACGGGTGAGCACCTGCTGGAGGGCGATGTCGGCGATGGCGTCCTGGACGAGAATCTTGTCACCGGGGTCGCCACCGCAGTCGGCCCAGCCGACGGCTACGTCGCTGAACTCCTCGCGGACCAGTTCGTAGCCCCACTTCTGGAAGGCTCCCTCAGTGAACTTCATGATGTTGCCCTTGTGTACCCAGTGGACGCGCTTTCTGCCCTTGGCCACGGCGTACTCGATGGCAGCCCGCTGGAGTCGCTGCGACCCGGTCTTGGAGATGGGCTTGATACCGATGCCGGAGTCCTCACGGATCTTCCAGCCGAAGGCGTCCTCGAGGAGGCCGCGCAACTTGAGTGCCTCGGGAGACATCGCCTCGACCTCGAGACCAGCGTAGATGTCCTCGGTGTTCTCACGGAAGATGACCATGTCGACCAGTTCGGGTGCCTTCACAGGTGACGGCACCCCCTTGAACCAGCGGACCGGCCGGAGGCACACGTACAGGTCCAGGATCTGGCGGATCGCCACGTTGAGGCTGCGGAAGCCTCCACCTATTGGTGTGGTGAGCGGGCCCTTGATTCCGATCAGGCATTCCTGGAATGCCTCGATGGTCTCCTGGGGGAGCCAGTCGCCGACCTCGTTGTAGGCCTTTTCGCCCGCAAGCACCTCGCGCCAGTCGACGCTGTGGCCGTGCCTGGCAGCAGCGGCATCCAGAACCAGCCTGGCTGCCGGCCAGATGTCGACACCGGTTCCATCACCCTCGATGAAGGGAATAACCGGTACTTCGGGGACGACAAGCGTGCCGTCCGGAGTCATCTTGATGTTCTCACCCATACTCCGACCCTATCCACAAGCAGGTCGAGTCCCAGCCCCGGGATCAGAGCCCGAACTGCTGCACCGGTCGGTCAGGCTGTTGCACGTTCGGCGGCCTCGACCGTGTTTCTCAGGAGCATTGCGACGGTCGTGGGGCCCACCCCGCCGAGGCGGGGGGTGATCCAGGAGGCGACCTCCCCGACCGACTCGTCCACATCGGCCAGGAGGCGCTTTCCTTCCCATGAGATGCCTCCGCTGACTACAACGGCACCGGGACGGACCATTTCGGGTGTGACGAATGAAGGGATTCCCACGGCGGCTACGACTATGTCAGCGGCCCGGGTCAGGTCGGCAAGGTTGGGAACCGCAGAGTGGACGACGGTCACGGCAGCATTGGCACCGGGTGCCTTCGTGGTCAACAGCAGCGAAAGCGGTCTACCCAGGGTCGGTCCTCGACCGATGACGACGACGTGCTTCCCGGACACCTCGATTCCGTAGTACACGAACATGGCCCGGATACCTGCCGGCGTGCATGGCACGGGCCCGTCTTCCTGGAGTACCAGCCTGCCCAGGTTCGTCGGGTGAAGGCCGTCGGCGTCCTTTGCCGGGTCCATCGCCGAGAGCGCTGCGTTGAAGTCGAAGCCGTCTGCAACCGGGTGTTGGATGATGTAACCGTGGACCCCGGGGTCGGAGTTGAACTGTGCAACCGCCTCGTCGAGTGCTGTCGGCGGTGCATCTGCGTCAACGTGGATGTTGTGGGAGGCCATTCCCACGGACTCGCAGGTCTCGTGCTTCTTTCGCACATAGCCGGCGCTGGCACCGTCGTCTCCGACCAGGATGGTTCCGAGGCCGGGAGTGGTTCCTGCATCCTTCAGCCGCTCGACGCGGATGCGGACATCTTCGAGCACGGCTTCTGCAACGGGACCACCGGCAAGGAGTTCTGCTGACATGGAGCCGAAGGCTACCGGTGCGTCAGTGTCTGAAGTGCCTCTCACCGGTGAAGACCATGGCAATCTCGGCCTCGTCGGCTGCGGCAATCACCTCGTCGTCGCGCACAGACCCACCGGGTTGTATGACGGCCGTCGCCCCAGCTTCGGCAGCCGCCTCGAGGCCGTCGCGGAACGGGAAGAAGGCATCGCTGGCACACGCTCCACCAACTGCCCTGCCGTCGGCCTTCTGGGCGGCGATCCGACCCGCATCGCGCCTGTTCTGCTGGCCGGCCCCGATTCCCACGGCACAGAGATCCTTCACGAGAACGATTGTGTTCGAGGAGACGCGTGCAGCCACACGCCACGCAAACTCGAGGTCGGACCACTCGGCTTCGGTTGGCGACCTGCGGGTCGGCACGGTCCACTCGGAGCGGTCCAGTGAGACAACATCGGTGGTCTGCATGAGCAGGCCACCATCGACGCTGCGGATCTCATGAGCGGGCCAGTTGGGTGTCGGTGCCTCAAGGATCCGGAGGTTCCTTCGTTCCTGGAGATGGGCCAGGGCATCGGGTTCGTAGGAGGGTGCCACGACCACCTCGGTGAACACCTCTGACATCGGCTCTGCCATGGCCATCGTGACGGTGCGGTTGACCGCCACGATCCCGCCGAATGCGGACACGGGATCGCATTCGTGGGCGGCCACGTACGCCTCTGCGATGTCTGCACCGACCGCCGCCCCACAAGGGTTGGCGTGCTTGATGACCACGGCGGTCGGCTCACCGCCGAGGCTGTGCACAAGCCGCCAGGCGGCCTCCGTGTCGAAGACGTTCAGGTACGACATGGCCTTGCCGCCGTGGACCACGGCGCCATCCCACCACCCGGACCGCCCTGCCTGCAGGTAGCGGGCGCCAACCTGATGTGGGTTCTCCCCGTACCTGAGGTCCTGCACCCGCTCCAGGGCGAGGTGGATCGATTCAGGAAGGGCATCACCGGCTTCCTCGTCGAACCAACCCACGATCGCCGCGTCATAGGCGGCCGTGTGGGCAAACGCGGCCCGTGCCAGGCGACGACGGGTGCTGTCACAGAGGGTGCCATCGGTCTCGAGTTCGGCCAGGACCGGCCCGTAGTCTTCGGGATCGACCACTACGCCGACGTGGGCATGGTTCTTGGCCGCTGCACGAACCATTGTCGGGCCACCGATGTCGATCATCTCGATGGACGGGTCAGAGGTGAACGGGTACAGGTTGGCCACCACGAGGTCGATCGGCTTGATACCCCGGCCGTCCAGGTCGGCCACGTGGTCAGCGTTGGAACGGTCGGCGAGGATCCCACCGTGGATGACAGGGTGGAGGGTCTTCACCCGACCACCGAGCATCTCGGGTGCCTGGGTGATCTGGGCGACCTCGGTTACGGGAACCCCTTCGTCGGCCAGGAGTCGTGCCGTGCCACCGCTCGACACCAGATCCCAGCCGAGCTCGACGAGGGCACGACCCAGATCGACTATTCCGACCTTGTCATAGACAGACAGCAGGGCACGTGGGCTCATACGGGTTCTCCCATCAGGACCGCCCTGTTCTCCATCACGGCGCGGATCGTCTCGGGGTAGAGGTGTCGTTCGACGGCCTTGATCCGCTCGTGGAGGCTGCCTTCATCGTCATCGGGCAGTACGGGTACAGCCTCCTGGGCGAGGATCGGTCCAGAATCGACCTCGAGGGTCGCGATGTGCACCGTGCAACCCGTGACCTTGACACCGTGGGCCATGGCATCGGCCACGGCGTGCCATCCGGGAAAGGAAGGCAGCAGAGCCGGGTGGGTGTTGAGGATGCGACCGGCAAACCTGTCGTAGGCGGGTTGGGCAAGGATTGTGCCGAAGCCGGCCATGGCAACGAGGTCTGTCCCGGCCTCGGCAAGGACGTCCACCAGATCGACGGTGTAGGTGTCGCGGTCGAAGTCATCTCCGAATGAGGCACGTTCAACGACCCTTGTCGGTATTCCCAGGGAGGCAGCCAGGTCGAGCGCCCTGCATGGTCTGTCGGTCACCATCAGGTGCACCGGGAGGCCGGCGTCCACGATGGCCTCGAGGATCGAACCAGTTCCGGATGCCAACACGGCCAGACGCATGGTTGCGACCGTACCAGCGGCCTGTGGTTCCAGAACCTGCCTAGAGCCCTGCCACGATTCCGGCCATCAACTCGCCTGCCTCGGTTGGGTTCAACCCGACCTGCACCCCGGCGCTCCGGAGCGCATCCATCTTGGCTGCGGCGGTCCCCTTGCCGCCGGAGACAATGGCCCCGGCATGGCCCATCTTCTTGCCTGGTGGTGCGGTCACGCCGGCCACGTAGCTCGCCACGGGCTTGGTCATGTTGTCCCGGATGAAGGCTGCGGCCTCTTCCTCGGCGGACCCGCCGATCTCACCGATCATCATCACGGCCTTCGTCTCGGGATCTTCCTCGAAGGCTGCAAGGCAGTCGATGAACGACGTACCGGGTACCGGATCTCCACCGATGCCAACACAGGTGGTGCAACCGATTCCCTTCTGCTTGAGCTCGTAGAGGGCCTGGTAGGTGAGGGTTCCCGAGCGGCTCACGATTCCGACCGGGCCACCCGGAAGGGCGATGTGGCCTGCCGTGATCCCGATGTTGCACTTTCCAGGCGAGATGATTCCGGGGCAGTTGGGTCCCAGCAGTTGGACGTCGGGGAAGTCGCGCCGCAGGCGATTGTAGAACCGGGCCTCGTCGTGCGCCGGCACTCCCTCGGTAACCGACACGATGAACTTCACACCGCCCTCGGCTGCCTCGATAACCGCGTCGTGAACGCCGGGCGCCGGGATGAAGATGCACGAGGCGGTTGCGCCGGTCTCGGCGACAGCCTCGGCGACGGAGGCGAAGATGGGAATTCCGTCGACGTCCTCGCCGGCCTTTCGGGGGTTGGTACCTGCCACGACCTGGGTTCCGTAGTCACGGTTCAAGAGGCCGTAGTAGCGGCCCTGGCTACCGGTAAGCCCCTGGTAGACGACCCGTGTGGTCTCGTCGACGAAGATGCTCATCTCAGGCTCCTGTGCTGGCGGTCGTAGCCAAACCCACGGCACGTTCTGCGGCCTCAAGCATCGTGGAGGCCATCTGCAGGGAGTCGGAGAAGTGGGGCTCGAGAATCATGCGTCCCTCGTCGGCGTTGGTTCCGTCCAACCGGATCACAATGGGAGAGTTGATGGTTACGCGTTCGAGAGCCTCGACGATCCCGTTTGCGACCACCTCTCCCCTTGTGATTCCACCGAAGATGTTGATGAAGATGGAGCGCACCGCCGGATCGTTGTTGATGACCTCGAGGGCCCCGGCCATTGTGTCGACATCGGCACCACCACCGATGTCCAGGAAGTTGGCGGCGGCACCACCTACCTGGCTGATGACGTCGACGGTGGACATGGCCAGGCCGGCGCCGTTGGCGATCACGCCGACCGAGCCGTCCAGACCCACGTACTGGAGTCCGATCTCGTGTGCTGCGGTCTCACGTTCGTCGCGGCTCTGGGTCTCGTCGAATGCTGCGTAGTCCTCGTGGCGGAACACGGAGTTGGCATCAAGGGTGACCTTGGCGTCGAGAACGTGGACCTGGCCCTCTGGCGTGAGGATCAACGGGTTTATCTCGACCATGTCGGCGTCACCATCGACGTATGCGGTGTAGAGCTTCAACAAGATGTCGACCGTTCTGTCAACGGCGGCATCGGGAAGCCCGGCTGCGGCAACCCAACTGCGACACTCGGACTCGCTCAGACCGTCGACGGGATCTATCCAGACCTTGGCGATTGCATCGGGGTTCTCCTCGGCAACCGTCTCGATCTCGACGCCACCCTCGACTGAGAGCATTCCCAGGTGCTTCTTTTCGGACCGGTCGAGCGTAAAGCTGGCGTAGTACTCCTCGGCGATGTCAGAGGCCTTCTCGATCCAGACCCGGCCGACCACATGACCCTTTATGTCGAGACCCAGAATGGCCGAGGCGTGGGTACGGACATCGTCGACGGTGGCTGCGAACTTGACGCCTCCGGCCTTACCCCGCCCACCGGCGTGGACCTGGGCCTTGACCATGACGGGTGTTCCAAGCCTCTCGGCTGCGGCCACCGCCTCGTCGACGGTGAACGCGATCTCGCCGGGTGAGACCGGCATGCCGTAGCCGGCGAAGAACTGCTTGCCCTGATACTCGAAAAGATCCACCTCGGCGGCCTCCTGTACCCGTCGTGACACCCACCCGCCGGCCAGCTCCACCGGTTACCGAGGTCTCCGGCGATACTAGACAGGTGATGTTGCCGTCCCACCCGTTGGGACCATGTCCATGACCATTGCGACGACTGACCGGAGCTGACCGTGACCGACCGCCTCTACCTGCGAGACGCCGACCTCAGAGTGTTTGAGGCCACGGTCGTCTCTGTCGACGACGAGATGGTCGAGCTGGACCGCACGGCGTTCTACGCCACCAGCGGTGGTCAGCCCCACGACACGGGACACCTCACATGGGAGACGGGAGCAGCATCGGTCGTCGATGTCCGTTCAACCGGTGCCCAGGTGCTGCACCGTCTGGCCGGACCGGTTCCGGCAGTCGGCACGGTCGTCACCGGCGAGGTAGACGACGAGCGACGGCGGCACTTGATGAGGACCCACACGGCCATGCACGTGTTGTGCGGTGTGATCTGGCGTGAGTGGCACCGGCCGGTTACCGGCGGAAACATGGAGCCGCTCCAGGCCCGCATGGACTTCGAGTTGACCGAGTTGCCTCCGGATTTCAAGGATCGCGTCAGCGAGTTGTGCAACGCCGAGTTGGCAGCCGACCGCCCTATTGAGGTGTCGTTCCTCGCCAGGGACGAGGCAGTGCTCGACAGCGACCTGATCCGGACAAAGGTGAACCTGATCCCCGAGTCGGTAACCGAGATCCGTGTGGTCGACATTGTTGGTCTGGACCGTCAGGCAGACGGTGGGACCCATGTCTCGTCGACAGGTCAGGTGGGTCGCATCGAGGTCGTCAAGACAGAGTCAAAGGGCAAGGGGTTCAAGAGGGTCCGCGTCCAGGTTCACGACGCCTGACGACATCTGGCCGGTTGACCTTCCGAGGGCTCCCTCAGGCGACGTCGAAGCCGGCCTCGTCGATTGCTGCAACCACTGCGGCATCGTCGCCACCGGTGACGGTGACGGTCTTTGCGTCGAGGTCGACTGCCAGGTCCGTAACCCCCTCGATGGGTGTCACCTGTCCTGTGATCGCCTGGACGCAGTGGTCGCAACTCATGTCTGGAACTGAGTAGACGCGGGTCGTTGTCATGTGGTCACCGTTTCCTGTGTAGGTGTTGTGGATCGACTCTGCGCAGGTCCGCGGTAGCCCGCAAAGCGCATTAGGCGGAGACTGTTGGTGACCACGAACAGCGATGACACGCCCATTGCGCCGGCGGCGATCATCGGGTTCAGGATGCCGCTGGCGGCCAGTGGAATCGCTGCGGCGTTGTAGGCGAATGCCCAGAAGAGGTTTCCCTTGATGGTGCCGAGCGTGCGACGTGACAGTGCGATTGCGTCGGCTACGGCCCTCAGGTCACCGGTGACGATGGTCAGGTCCGAGGCCTCCATCGCCACATCTGTTCCAGTACCCACGGCTATGCCGAGGTCTGCCTGAGCCAGCGCGGGTGCGTCGTTGATGCCGTCACCGACCATCGCCACCCTGTGGCCCTCGGCCTGTAGTCGTCGCACCTCGGCCGCCTTGTCGTCGGGCATCACCTCGGCGATCACGTGGTCAGCTCCTACGGCTGCCCCTACGAACTCGGCTGTCCGCAGGTTGTCGCCTGTCAGCAGGGTCACGCTGAGACCCTGGTCGTGGAAGGCGGCAACGGCGGCGACGGAGGTGTCCTTGAGCCGGTCGGAAACCACGAGGATCGCCTCGGCCTGAGGTCCCCGTCCGGCGAAGACAACGGTGGCACCGGTCGCTTCGGCTGTAATGGCCAGGTCCTCGACCCGGGTGGGCACGGTGTCGAACAGCCGGCGCCGCCCCACCCGTACCTCGGTGCCGTCGACCGTTCCGGTCACGCCTACTCCGGGGGTGTTCGAGAAACCGACGACGTTTCCGTGTTCCTCCACGGCGCTGCTTACGGCCTGTGCAATCGGGTGCTCAGAGCGGGCCTCAAGAGAGGCCGCAAGCCTGAGGATCTCCTCGGATTCACCATCCGGGGCCTGGACCTCGGTCAGGTCCATGCGTCCCTCGGTGAGCGTGCCGGTCTTGTCGACGACCACGACATCAACTGCCCGCGTGTCCTCGAGCACCTCGCCGCCCTTGATGATCACGCCCAGCTGGGCACCCCTGCCCGTCCCGACCATGATCCCCATGGGGGTGGCCAGTCCCAGTGCGCACGGGCAGGCGATGATCAAGACTGCTACCGCTGCCGTGAAGGCCGCGTCGGCCGAGTTCCCGGTCAGGAACCAGACTCCGAGCGTTACCACCGCCGTTGCAATGGCGAATGGAACGAACACGGCTGATACGCGGTCTGCCAGGCGCTGCACCTCGGCCCTGCTTCCCTGGGCCTCGTCGACGAGCCTGATGATCTGGGCCAGCACGGTGCCTGCACCCACCCGTGTGGCCTCCACGATGAGGGAGCCGTTGGTGTTGATCGTGGCACCGATGACCTCATCGCCGATGGTGACGTCGACGGGGACAGGTTCGCCTGTGACCATTGACGCATCGACCGCCGATTGGCCGTCGACGACCAAACCGTCGGTCGCGATCTTCTCGCCTGGCCGGACCACGAAACGCATGCCGACCATCAGGTCGTCGAGGGCCACCTCGGTTCCGTCTTCGAGTCGTGCCGTGCGGGCGCCGAGGTCAGCCAGGGCGCGAATGGCGTCGCCTGACCGCCGCTTTGCGCGGACCTCGAACCACTTCCCCAGCAGGATGAGTGCCACGATCACCATGCCGGTCTCGTAGTAGACGTGCCCACCTTCGATGTCGCCGACGAGGACTACCGTCGACCACAACCATGCTGACAGGGTTCCCATGGAGACGAGGGTGTCCATCGTGGTTGCACCGTGTCTCAGATTCATCCAGGCCGCCCGGTGGAAGGTCCATCCGGACCAGAACACGACGGGTGTTGCCAGGACCGCCACCAGCCATTCCCATCCCCGGAACTGCAGTGGTGGCACCATCGACAGGAGCACAACGGGTACAGCCAGCACTGCAGCCACGACGAAGCGGCGCAAGAGGTCGGCGGCACGTTGCTCCTCGGAGTCGTCCGGGCTGTCGGTGTCGACAACCCCGTAGCCGAGGCCCTCGATGGTCGACCGGAACTCGGTGTCGCCCACCCCGGAACCATGTAGCACTGTCGCCCTACCGGTCGCGAAGTTGACCTGTGCCTCGTCGACGCCGTTCAACTTCCCAAGTGCACGCTGGATCCTGCTGGCACAGGCCGCACATGTCATACCCTCGATCGCCAGGTCGGCGCGGGCCGTGTGTGAGGGTTCTTCCAACTGCTGGTCAACCGTTTCGGTGCTCATGCGACCATTCTAAACCTTCCAGTCAACTGGAATGTCAAGGTCTGGACAGGTATCTCCACAAATCGCCCTATCAGGCCGGCGAGGAGGCGATCACCTGGCACCGGTTGGGATCGGTGCACGACGAGGGGTCAAGGGACGCAGCACGGCCGGCCAACGCCGACAGGTCCTCCCGGGCCTGTTGAAGTCGGAGGATCTGATCATCCAGGTCCGTCATGTGGCGCTCCAGCAGGGCAGCCGTATGGCTGCACGACGTCGAGCCCGTGTCCTTCAACTCCAGGACCGACGAGATCTCGGCGAGAGACAGCCCCGTTGCCTGCGCATCGCGCACGAACCTCAGACGCTCCACGGCATCGACGCCGTAGTCCCTGTAGCCGGACTGTGTCCGCTCCGGTTCGGCGATAAGGCCGATCGACTCGTAGTAGCGAACGGTCTTTGTCGTCACGCCGGCCAGACCAGCCAACTCCCCGATCTTCACAGCCAACACCGTACCTGGGCGATCCTACTGTCGGCTGGAAGGTCTAGGCCCCTCTACCCGATCGCCGGAAGGTCCAGGAACAGCGCCTGTAGCAACAGCGGCTCGTTCGGGTTGCGTGTCAGCTCGGCGGTAGCCCCGGTAATCCGCTCTGTCGCCTCGAGACCAGCAGTGCTCCCGACACTCGGATCACAGACGGTGGCCCAATCCAGATAGCGGCGGCTGAGGGTTGCCAACCCGAACCGGAGCTCGTCATCACGCAGCCTCCGCACCTCACGTCGTTGGCGTTCAACAACCTGACGCCGCCCCGATCCTCTGGTTCCGAGCGCCTTCTCACGCTCGTCAAGGTCCTCCAACTCAACCTTGTGACGAGTTGCCAACGGAATCTGGGAACCATCGATCAACTCCTGAATCTCGGCCACGACCACCGCCACAGCAGCTCCGGTTCCGTCGAGACGGTCCGGCACCGACCTCCAGGCCTCCCTTCGCCCCATGAATGCCGGGTCCTCTGCCAGAAGACGGGCCCGATCCAGCCGCCCGGACGCTGCCACGGCCAGGGCATCGGCCAGTTCCTCGTCGACCGAGTCGGCGACCAGGGCCTGCGCAACCACCTCGTTTGTCAGCGGTGGGAATTCAACCCGCACACATCGCGAGGCGACGGTGACGTGCTCCTCGGGAACTTCCTCAGCCAACAGGACGAAGACCGTGGAGGCCGGTGGTTCCTCGATGGTCTTCAAGAGGCCGGCAGCGGCCTCTGGCTCCGCCGTTTCGAACCGGTCGACAACGATCACCTTTCGTGCCGCCTCCACCGGCGACCTCGACCCCTCTCGCGTAATCGAAGCCGTTTCAGCGACAAGCAGTGCCCTGCCTTCAGGCTGGATCAGGACCAGGTCGGGATGAAGGCCCTCGACTGCAAGACGCCTGTGCCGATCTGCCCCTGCGTCACCCGGGCCGTCGGTGTCACCTGCGAACAGGGCGCCGGCAAACGCCCGGGCCGCCTCCATGCGACCCGTTCCGGGCGGACCCACGAACATGTACGCATGCACCGGGGCGGAAGCTGCATCCCGGAGCAGACTGACCGCCTCGGGCTGACCGACGACCGTCGCCCAGAGCTCGTCTCTGTTCACGATCCGGCCAGGCGGTCGGCAACGGCGACCGACACACGACCCGCCACCTCCTCGACGGAACCGTTGCCGTCGACCACCACCAGCCGGTCCGGGTCGGAGGCGGCCATGTCCCGGTAGGCCGCAATCACCCGGCCCCTGAAGTCGTTGCCCGCCTGCTCGATACGGTCGAGGGCCCCACCGAGGCGTTCACGCGCCGTGCCGTCGTCGACATCGATCACGATCACCAGGTCGGCGGCCAACCCATCGGTTGCAAAGGCCGAGACGGCGGCTACCTCAGCAGCCCCGAGTCCGCGCCCGTAGCCCTGATAGGCGACCGAGGACTCGATGAAGCGGTCGGTAACCACGTCGTGCCCTGAATCGAGCGCGGGCCTGACCACCTCGGCCACGTGCTGGGCCCTCGCCGCTGCGATGAGGAGGGCCTCGGCGCGATCAACCGGACGCTCGCCGTCGGGATCCAGAACCATCGACCTGATCATCTCGCCCAGAGGCGTACCACCGGGTTCCCGGGTGAGCACGGCACCGAGACGATCGGCCAGCAGGCGTGCCTGGGTGGACTTGCCGGTTCCGTCTGCGCCCTCGACGGCGATGAGGCGGCCCTTCACCGGCCTTCCTCCCGACTGGATGCGGCGATCCGGGTGATGCCCGAGCGGAGGGATATGACCGAAACCGCCCCAGACGCAAGGATGATCAGTGCAGCAAGCCACAAGGTCAGGCGGACACCAGGAACGTCGACTCCGAATCCGAGGAGTTCGATGTGGCGATCCCACAGGACGCTCGAGAGGCGATCAAGGCCGTCTTCAATCAGGGGCCCGACGACCAGCGCCAACAGCACGCATGCCCGTACGAGCAGGTAGAGCGTTGAGAAGATACGACCACGCAGGTGATCCTCGACGTTCTCATGCAGGAGCGTGAAGCCGAGCACATAGACGGCACCCGCACACACACCGATACCGAACACCATTGAGATCGAGATGTGAACCTGGCCAATCGATGCCGCTGCCGCCAAGAATCCACCTGCGCCGAAAAGCGACCAGGTGAAGAGGCGTGGCCTGTCTACCCGGCGTTGCGCCCAGGACAGGAGCATCACCCCCACGGCCACACCGACCCCGAGGGCCGAGATCAACACGCCAAGACCGGACTTGCCGGCACCCAGGACCTCGTCGGCGTAGATCGCCCCAAGCGGAACGAGCATGCCACCACCGATGAGGCCGGTAGCCAGGCCCATGTTGACGGTGCGAACCACCGGGTTGACGAAGATGAACTGCCAGCCCTCGCGCAGCTCTGCGATCGGGTCGGCCAACTTGGCCCTACGCAACTTGGCCGCGTCCCTCTCCGACTTCGGGCGGCGGGGCAGGGCCAGCGTCCAGATAAGGAACCCGGTCACGGCGAACGACAGCGCGTTGAAATAGAAGGCCAGGCCCATGTCGTCGAGCCTCAGGTTGTCGGCCCATGAGGAGCTGAACAGGGCTGTGGAGAGCCGACCGAACAGCGCCATCAGAGCTGCCCCAACCGGGAAGGTCCCGTAGGCAGCCACCAGAGAGAGGGAGTTGGCCCGCGCCAGATACTCGGCCGGTACCAGGTTCGGCACCGATGCCTCCTTGGCCGGCGACCAGAGCATCGTGAAGGCCTCGAGCGCGAGGGATGCCAGGAACAGACCCCACAGCTCCTCGACGAACGGAAGGCTCAGCATCACAAGAGCCCTGCCGACGTCGCAGGTAACCATGACCCGCTTGCGGTCCCAGCGGTCGACGAGCACCCCGGCAATCGGGCCGAAGAAGAAGCCGGGGACTATCCGGGCTGCCAGAACCAGGCTCAGCGCAGCACCCTCGGATCCGGAGCCAAGGCGGATTGCAAGGATGCTTATCGCCAGCAGCCCGAGCCAGTCGCCGGTCGCCGAGATGACCTGGGCAAACCAGAGCCGGGTGAACTCGGGGGACCCAAACATACGGATGTGCAGGTCGGGCCTGTCGGTGTCAGATTCAGGCCCGTCATCGAGATGCAGGAGGCTCACGAACTCGTCGCCCGGGGTCGAGTTGTCCCCCGGGTGAGGCGGTTCTCCACCCGTTGCTTCGGTCACCCTCCCACTCTAGGAGAGCCTGCGGGGAGCGGGCCGGGAATCACCGACACCTCGACCACCCGGCCCACCGGTCGATCACTTCTTCCGGGAGGCGCGCTTCTTCTTTCCGGGAGGACCCTTGGCTCGGCGATCAGCCAGGAGCTCAGCGGCCCGCTCGTCTGTCAGTTCCTCGACCGAATCCCCGCGACCGAGCGAGGCGTTGTACTCGCCATCGGTCACATACGGTCCCCAGTTGCCATCCTTGAGGATGATTGTCTTCCCGCTCTCGGGATCTGCGCCCAACTCGCGAAGAGGCGGCTTTGCTGTCGACCTTCCCCGACGTTTCGGTTGTGCAAGAACGGCCAGGCAATCCTCGAGGGTGACCGTAAGCAGCTGCTCCTCGGTGGTCAGGCTGCGGCTGTCGCTCCCCTTCTTCAGGTATGGGCCGAAGCGACCGTTCTGAACGGTTATCTCGACACCGTCAGCCGGGTCGACTCCCACAGTCCTCGGCAGGCTCAGAAGTTCGAGTGCATCCTGCAGGGTGAGCCTCTCAAGGGTCATGGTCTGGAACAGCGAGGCCGTCCTGGGCCTTGGCCGCGCATCTGCGGTGGCAATCTCGTCGACCTCTTCCAGCATTGCGCCGACATTGTCGAATCCGGCGACGGCCAACACCAGATCGTCGAGGTTCCTGATCCGTTCGGAGTTGTCGTCACCGCCGGCCCTCAACTCAGTGAGGTAGCCAGAGTCGTCGAGAGCAATGCGGAGCGCCTCTGCCGGTCCTTCTGTACTACGGGACACAAGGACCTCGCGTAGTTCCAGAAAGGAGCGAATACCGGCCAGCGGTCTACCGGTCACCCCGGCCTCCTCGGCATGACCGAGGGCATCAAGAAACCCGTCGCCGTCCTGTACAGCAAACTCGTTGATCCGCTCCATGGCACCTTTGCCGACACCCCTTCGAGGGGTGTTGATGACCCGTCTGAACGCAGCCTCGTCATCGGACCCCGCTGCAAGGCGCAGGTATGACATGGCCACCTTCATTTCGGTACGGCGCAACGGCAGCGCCATCAACGCGGTCATCTCCGGGCTCAGCCTTATCTGCTCAGGAGGCCTGCCCAGGGAAACATACGGCCCGAAGCGACCCGACCTGGCAATAACTGGAAGGCCCGTCTCGGGGTCGTCGCCGAGCACCCTCTCAACCGGGGTGTCGAGGAACTCAAGTGCGCGTTCCACGGTCAACTCGTCGGGCGCCAGGTCATCGGGGATCGACGCTGTCCTGTCGCCAACCTGTACATAGGGGCCGAACTTGCCGAACCGTGCAACCACCTCCTCGCCATCGGGGGTCACCCCTAGCGGAACAGTGCTCACAGCCCTGGCGTCGATATCGCCGAGACGTCCTGTGACCTTCTCGAGCAGGCCAATATCGTCAGATGATCCGAAGTAGAAACTCCTCAGCCACGGAACCTTCTCAGCCGACCCATCGGCGATCCCGTCGAGGTCAGACTCCATCGAGGCGGTGAAGTCGTAGTCGACGAGCCGCGGAAAGTGGGATTCCAGCAGGGTGGTTACAGCAAATGCGCTGAGGGTTGGAACCAGCGCCGAACCCTTCTTCCAGACGTAGTCGCGTCCCTGGATGGTCTCCATGATCGAGGCATAGGTCGACGGTCTGCCGACACCGAGTTCCTCGAGTCGCTTTACCAGTGATGCCTCGGTGAAACGGGACGGAGGCTGGGTGGTGTGGCCCTCGGGTGTCGCCTCGACCACCACGACAGGGTCACCGACGTCGACGGCTGGGAGGATCCCGCCATCGCCATCATCGTCAGTGTTCCGGTCGTCGGAATCGTCGGCGTACACGCGACGAAAACCCTGATGGGTGATAACCGTCCCGCTGGTGGCGAACGTGACCTCGCTCGTGGAATTGGCGCCATCGGAGGTTCCGACCACGCGTATCTGAACGGTTTCGCCCACGGCATCGGTCATCTGCGACGCAAGCGTGCGCTGCCAGACCATCTCGTAGGCCCGCGCCTCGGATCGCGGCAGCTCTGGGGCAACCTCGTCGGGATGCCTGAACCGGTCTCCTGCGGGCCTGATCGCCTCATGCGCCTCCTGTGCATTTCGCACCTTCTTCTGGAAGGTCCGGGGGGATTCCGGCAGGTGGTCGTCGCCGAACAGTTCGCTGATCTGGGCGCGGGCAGCCCTCACGGCCGTGTTCGACAGCGTGGTGCTGTCGGTCCTCATGTAGGTGATGTAGCCCTTCTGGTAGAGGCCCTGGGCGGCGTGCATCGCCATCGCCGCCGACATCCTCAGGCGCCTACCGGCCTCCTGTTGGTAGGTGGAGGTGATGAACGGTGCCGCAGGTCGACGCCGATAGGGCTTGGCCTCAACTGACCCGACCTCGAGCGACCGGTCAACGAGCCCGTCTGCAAGGTCGTGTGCAGCCGCCTCGTCGAGGACAACGGCTCCCTCCCGGCTGAGGGCTCCATCGTCGTCGAAGTCCCGGCCTGTGGCCACGCGGGCTCCGTCGACCTCGATCAGCGACGAGGCGAACGTCTCGGAGGCATCTGTTGACATCTGGACCTTCAGATCCCAGTAGCCAGCTGTCTGGAATGCCATACGCTCACGCTCACGCTCCACGACGATCCGGGTTGCCACGCTCTGTACCCGGCCTGCCGACAGCCCCTTGGAGATCATCTTCCAGAGAACCGGTGAGAGCTCGTAACCGTAGAGACGGTCAAGGATCCTCCGGGTCTCCTGCGCGTTGACGAGCCCCTCGTCTATATCGCGGGTCTGGCTCAGAGCGTCGGTTATGGCCTTGTTGGTGATCTCGTGAAAGACCATGCGGTGTACCGGCACCTTCGGCTTGAGGACCTCGAGCAGGTGCCAGGCGATCGCCTCACCCTCACGATCCTCATCTGTTGCAAGGTAGAGCTGGTCCGCTCCCTTCAGCAACGACCTCAGCCTCGTGATGTGCTCCTTCTTGTCGCGCGACACGATGTAGAGCGGCTCGAAGTCGTTCTCGACGTCGATGCCGAGCTTCGCCCACTTCTTGTCGCGGTGGCTGACCGGGATGTCAGCCGCCCGCATCGGCAGGTCGCGGACATGGCCGATCGACGACTCAACCCTGAAACCATCACCCAGATAGCCGGCGATGGTCTTTGCCTTGGCAGGTGACTCGACGATTACCAGGGAGTAGGACATCAGGGATTCCGATCGATGCTGACGGAGTCCACAGGTGTTGCGACGGGTGGTTCATTGGAACCCGGGCCGGCCGGTTGGGGGCCCACCGGTTTGGCGCCGTAGAGGATCGCCGATCCGAGCAGGGCAGCCACAGCAGAAGCTACAAGGATGCCGATCTTGGCCTCGTCCTGCAGGAGCGGAGCGTCAAAGGCGAGGCCGGTGATGAACAGCGAGACAGTAAAACCGATCCCGGCCATCGCCGAGATACCGACCACGTGCCTCGTTGTCGCCCCGGCGGGCAGCGAGCAGAGACCCAGGCGCACGGCCAGAAGGGTGAACGCGGACACCCCCACCAGTTTCCCGAGCACAAGGCCGAGGGCTACGCCGATGCTGATTCCAGAAGACACGGCGGTGCCCACAGAGTCGCCGCTGATCTCGATTCCGGCGTTTGCAAGGGCGAAGACAGGAAGAATCAAGAAGGCGCTGACAGGGTGGAGCAGGTTCTCCAGCCGCTCCGTGACCGGAACGGTCTCGCTGAGGTGGAACTTCGCCAACTTGACGGTTGCGACGTCGCCCTCACCGGCTATTACAGGGCCGACCGATTCAGAGGCATGATCACCTTGCAGCAGAGGCACGGCCGGCGCCAGAAGACCCATGATTACACCGGCGATCGTGGTGTGCACGCCGGACATGAACACCGAGTACCACAGGACGATTCCCAGAGCGACGTACAGCGGTGCGTACCGGATCCTGGAACGGGCCATCGCGACCACGCCGATGATGGAGACACCGCCGAGGAAGAGCCACCCTGGCTCCAGGTTCGACGTGTAGAAGAGCGCTATCACGAGAATTGCGCCGATGTCGTCGACGATCGCGAGGGTCAGGAGGAACACCTTCAGGGGTGTCGGCACCCGGCTCCCGAGCAGCGACACGACACCAACGGCAAACGCTATGTCGGTGGCCATCGGGATTCCCCAACCGGCCGATGCCTCACCGTCACCGGCAAACGCCAGGTAGATGAGTGCGGGCACGACCATTCCACCGAGAGCAGCCAGAGCCGGAAGGAGGGCTGCGCGAAAGCGACGCATCTCTCCTGTTACAAGCTCGCGTTTGATCTCGAGGCCCACCACAAAGAAGAAGATGACCATCAGGACGTCGTTCACGAACTGGCCCAGGGTAAGTGGGTGGCCGTTGTGCTCCAGCGCTACCAGGTCGCCGATCCCCATGTGGATCTCGGTGCGCCACAGATCGTGATAGGAGGCCGACCAGGGGGAGTTGGCCCAAAAGAGGGCCACCATGGTGGCAACGATCAACAGAACTCCACCGGCCGCCTCGATACCGAGGAACCGCATCATGGGACGTCCCACGGCACGTGCCAAGGGTCTGTCGCTCCCAAGCCATGTGTGTTGGGGGTGGGGTGGGGTGCCTGTCATGGTGAGAACCTGCTCAGGATCTGAGCGGCAGAAACCGTAGTGGTCGTCGAGTGACTTCACACCCATCCACTTGGATCGGCTCCCTTGGGCCGGTGAAGGACCCGCCTGCGGTCAGTCCCCAAAGTGAACAATGAGGCGGACGGCTGTCCCGTTGCCGTGGGACTCCACAATCGTCTCGTCGGTCAGGTGATGCATCAGCGAGACGCCCAGGCCGGACTCGTAGCGGAGCCGGTCCGGTGAATCGACATCGGGCAGGGGCGAGAGGGAGTTCGGGTCGAATCCGGGTCCGCTGTCCGCGACCTCCACCTCGATCTGGCTGGCCGAGAGGTCGCAGCGGATAATCACACGGTCCTCTACGCCTGACTGGCCGTGGGCCTCCATGGCGTTGGTGGCGGCCTCGGACACCGCCAGGCGAAGATCGGAGACCCGCTCGGGTTTCAGGTTCGCTCCGGTAGACGCTGTCGCCCCCACGACCGACCGGACCATCTGCAGGTACTCGGGCGCTGCGGGCACACGGAGTTCCACGATGCCCGACATGATCAGACCTGAACCGGGGTGCCGACAGCCGAGTCGATGTCGACATGGAACGTGAAGACGCGATCCAGGTCACACATCTCAAAGACACGCAGGACCCGCTGCTCACTACAGACCAGCAGCAGGTGGCCATCATGGGACCTCACCCGTCGCAGGGCACCAATGACCGAACCGAGGCCTGCGGAGTCGATGAAGTCCACCCCTGACAGGTCGATCACCAGGTTGTTGTGTCCGTCGGCGACCGCTGCCACCACGGCCTGGCGCAACATGGGGGAAGTCCCAAGATCGAGTTCGCCGGTCATCGCCAACACAACCCACTGGTTCCTCAGGGAGCGACGGATTTCGGAGAACAACGGACCTCCAGTGGGCTAGATGGCCAGAGCCCACGCTAGACGACAACCGGTTGCCTCCAGCGACCGGCACCAACAGGCTCATCCGGCCTCGCGGCGCATGGTGACCGTGGCGGTGAGGGTCACCTCGGGAAGCAACGGCCCCACCAACGGCACCTCGGTGCGAGCCACGTGTACGACCTTCACCGTGACCCTGTCGCCATCGACGCTGCGCGTGATCTGGCTGTCGCGGGGCGACAGGCCACTGGAGCCAATGACGGCATCCTCGACGTCGCGTGTGGACCCACCTGTGGCAGCCACCCTGACACCCTCACGGGCGGAGTGTTGGACCAGCACGGCCGAACGAACTACCAGACCGACCTGGACAAGACCCAGCGCAAGAACAACCACGACCGGTAGAACCAACGCAAGTTCAACGGTGGCCTGGCCCTCGTCGGGACGGTTGGCTCGGCGCCTCACGCCACCTTGTCGATCAGGGAGTTGAGTACCTTGTCGAACAGGCCGGTGATCTTGTCGGTGCCGGTCGCCCAACTGGTCACGAGAATGGCGATCGTTGCCGCCCCCAGAATCAACAGGACGTATTCGGCAGTGGTCTGACCCTCGTCGTCGAGGGTCAGAAGTCGGATGTGGAATCGGGTGAGCAGAGCCCGCACGGGGCACCTCCAGTTTCTTTCAGGATCAGGCGACACCTGTCCGGTTGGACGGATCGCGACGGGGAAGCGTTCACAGGTCAAGTTCCAGTTGGGAGAGGGCGTCTCCGACCATGGGAACGACCGACAGCAACACGAACGCCGGCAGCACACAGGTGACGAGGGGAAAGAGCATCCGCACCGGCACCTTTCTGGCGCGGACCTCGGCGCGCCGCCGGGCACGCAACCTGAGATCGGCCGCAGCCGCCTCCAGCGCAGGCCCTACCGGTGCACCGTGCCTCACAGCGGCAACCAGCGCCGCCACAAGGGGTCTCCCGGGTTCTCCCAGAACGGGTCGAAGGCCATCGACCGCATCTGCAAGCGACATTCCCTGTTCTGTTCGGCGGACGGCATCAACCACCGCCGCCGAGGCAGGGCCGTTTCCCCTGACGGCAGCCTCGGCTAGAGCCCTTCCAACCGGGAACCCTGCACCGACACCAAGTCGAACCAGCCCCGCCAGCCAGGGCAGCTCGTCGACTACCGCCTCTGCCTCGGCGCGCTCATCCCTACGCCGCCGCCACCAGGGAACCGCCCATGCGAGAGCACCGACAAGCACGGCAAGGAACGGCTGGATGAACAACAACGCCATAAAGAGCACCACTGACCTGCCCAGGCGCCTGTCGAGCGACTGGTCCTCCGGGCGTTGGAGCCGCGACCGTAGATACCGGCCGAGACGGTCAAGGGGACCCACCCGGTCGGGCCTGGTTCTGATGGCCACCCGTGCTCCTGCAAGTCGATGGGCGGGCCTGCGAAAGCGCCACGCGAGCACCAGAACCACCACCATCCAGCCGATCGCAGCAAGGCTCACCGGTCCACCGCCGTCAGGTGCCACATCCACCAGAGGCCTACGGCGTCGAGCAGCAGACCAACGACAACGATCAACAGCCCTGACCCCGAACCAACGAAGCCAGATGATCGGAACGGGGTCATGATCACCGCGAAGGCCAGCGGGGCGAGGGCCACCACTGCAGCCGAGGCACGGGCCTGGGTCGCCAGGGCCTGGGCCTCCTCGGCCACGGCCTCCTCGTCGCGGAGGGCTTCGGCTAACGATCCGAGTAGTCCCGCCAGCTCACCGCCGGCCATCGTGGCCAGGTCGACAGCTGCGACAATCAACCCGACACGAGTGCCCGGCCTACGTTCCCTCCACCTCTCGAGGGCTGTTCCAACGGGAGCACCGGCCCTGAGGTCGCCGGTGAGGGTCTTCAGGTCGTCTCCCAGTGGTCCTCCAGCAGCCGACGCCTCGGCCAGGGCCGAGGTGAGGGTCGCACCCGACTGGAGGGAGCGCACCAGCTCATCGAGCATCGCAGGAAGAGCGGCGTCGACCCTGCGCGACTGCGACCTCCACTTCTCGAGAACCCGGTGGAGAGAACCTCTCGTGCCCTCACGCCATGGCCGCCGGGTGACCATCGGCGGTGGCACGAGGGCCGAGGCGACGGCCAGCACCGCTGCAACCAGCAACCAACCCGGAGTGACCGGAACAAGGGCAGATGCCACATGAACACCGCTCACCGGCCCCAACGCCGTCCGTCCGAGGGTTCCCCTGCATCGAGCACCATGCCGTCTGATACGAGCGACCGGCACGCCGGAGACTCGCCGGCGGGTCTCACCTCGAGGACATCGCTCACGCTTCGCGACACCCCGGTTCTGGTCATGTGCACGATCAGGTCGACGCTGCCGGCCACCATGGACTCGGCCACAGTGGCCGAGAGACCAGGTGCCGCCAGCAGGACCATGTTGGCCAGGCGCTGGAGGGCATCGGCGGCGCTGTTGGCGTGGCAGGTCGAGAGCGAACCGTCGTGCCCGGTGTTGAGGGCCTGGAGCATGTCGAATGCCTCGGCCCCGCGAACCTCTCCAACAACGATTCTGTCTGGACGCATACGCAGGGAATTTCGGACCAGGTCCCTCACGGTGACCTCTCCCACACCTTCACAGTTGGGCGGGCGTGCCTCGAGCCTGACGACGTGGGTGGCGTCGAGCGAAAGTTCAGCGGCATCCTCGACCGATACGAGACGCTCGGTCGGATCGACTGCACCGGCCAGAGCACCCAACAGCGTGGTCTTTCCTGATCCGGTTCCGCCGCTGACAACCACGTTGCACCGGAGTTGGACGATTCGGTGCAGCAGGGTTGCAACGGCGGGAGCTGCCATGTCGTCGATTCCGAAGCGGACGTTGCCGAAGCGTCGGATCGTTATGCACGGGCCGTCCACAGCTATCGGGGGCACCACCACATTCACCCTTGATCCGTCGAGCAGGCGTCCGTCGGCCCAGGGGCTGGACCGGTCAACACGGCGGCCCGTGGGCGCAACCACCCGCTCGACCAGGCGATCCAGTTCGGCCGACTCCAGCCTGACCTCGGTCCGTTCGAGCACCCCCTGGCGCTCGACGTAGACGGCATCGGGTCCGTTGACCATCACCTCTGTCACCGACTTGTCGGCGAACAGGGTTTCAAGCGCTCCCAGCCCGCTAATACGGGCAAGGACATCATCGACAACCTGTCTTCGTGCCGCTGGACCGAGAAGCGGTTCGCGCCTGGCCACAACCGCTTCGACGAGCGTGAACGGGTCAGGTGCCGAATCGGCCCCAAGTAGGTCCAGGACCTCGCCATGGACCGCTGTCACGAGGCCGGTCATCTCGCTGACCCCATGGCCCTCAACAGAGAGCGGGGAGACCTCCGGGCAAGCAGCCCGGAGTCGACGGCCCGGGCTATTGCCGGGTCGACGAGGACCTGTGTGGAAACCGGGGCGCCAACGACGGCCTCGACGTCTGCACTGTCGAGAGCCCGACCGGGTTCGACCACCAGGACGACCTCGGTGGGGCGACGTACCTGACGACCAACCCGGCGCAGGGACAGGTAACAGGCCCTTGTCACGAGAACAGAGCGGGTGGCAAGTTCGAGCAATGGATCTATCAGGTCCAATGGCGGCCCGCCCGGAGGCATCGCTGTCCAGAGGTCTCCTGCATCGACGACAACCAGTTCGGTCCTCTCGCCGAGGCTGGAGACGAGCAGGGCCAGTCGGGCTGGATCGGCCGATTCCCAGCCGGCAACTCCGCGGCTGACGACCCTCGCTCCGCCGTGAACCTCAACAGCCAGACCGTCGATGGCCTCGGTTCCCGCACCCCCGGTGGCCGAACACCAGTCGGCGATGCCGGAACCGGACCCGTCAACGCCAAGTACCGCCGACAGGTCACCGGCAAGATCGAGAAGCAGGGGCCTGTCACCCCGGCGGGAGGCTTCGAGAGCGATCGCAGCAGATACGACCGTGGTCCCAGCGCCACCCTTCAGAGACCAACAGACGACCACCATGACGCCTCCCGACGTACGAAATCACAGTGGGGGAAGCAGGGACTACCAGATGGGGGTCGTGCCGGCACGCTACCCGGCACCTTCGACGGACCCAACGGAAGACGTGGTGAACCTTCATACCTGTCGCACATTCCACCCCGGTATCGGCGAGGCCAGCCACAAGGTCGTAGGATCACTGCCGTGGAGGCGGCATTCTTCGACCTCGACAAGACGATCATCGCCCGGGCCTCGATGGCCGCCTATGTCCCTGCGCTACGGCGAGCCGGATACCTCAACGCCCCCATGGCTGCACGTGCCGCATGGGGACAGCTCCTGTTCCGCTTCTTCGGCGCCGACGAGAACAAAATGGACAAGGCCAGGCGTACAGCGCTGAAGCTGGCTGCCGGATGGGAACAGGATGGCCTGAGGCGCCTGGCCCGTGACCATCTCACCGAGTTGATCGAGCCGATCGTGTACGACGAGGCACTCGACCTTCTGGAACATCACAGATCCGAGGGACGCATGCTCGTGCTGGTCTCGGCCGCTCCGATCGAGATCGTCGAACCCATGGCAGCCCACCTGCAGATGGAAAAGGCCATCGCCACAACCCCCCTGATCGACTCCGGCGGCTGCTACACGGGTGGGGTCGAATTCTATGCCCACGGGCCCGACAAGGCAGACGCTATAACGAGGCTGGCAGAAGAGGAGAGCCTGGATCTCGCCGGGTCCTGGGCCTACTCGGACTCGATCACCGACCTACCGATGCTGGAGTCGGTCGGCCACCCGGTTGTGGTCAACCCCGACCGGGATCTCAGGCGTGAGGCGGCGCGGCGCGAGTGGCCGGTTCTGGAGTTCGAGAATCCGGTGGCCCTGGGGGACCGCATCCCTATCGACCGGAACTGGATCCTCGCAACGACCATCACGTTTGCCGTCTTCTTCGGGGTGATATCGACGATCAGGCGGTTCCGACGCCGCGCCTGACCAGGTGGCCGACCCGTCAGATTGAGCGGACCTTGCGCACGGCCACGGCCACGAGTGCCGCCAGGGCTGCGAGCATCACGAACTTCTTCATGCCAGTGATGATAGGGCCAGACAGCCCCCCATTGGCCAGCCGCCCACCAGTTTGCGTTCCGGCTGTGTGCAAACCGCTCCGCGGCCCGTACTGTCACCACCGGAGGTGTCTGAGTACCTGGTGGGCTCCCCCGCCTTCAAAGCGGGTGGGACGGGCGATCCCCGTCCGGCGGGTTCGATTCCCGTCCACCTCCGCCACGCCTCCGCTGCGGGAGGTATGAGCCGCTGACTGGAGCGACCGGTCAGACTGCGAGCAGGTCGCGGGCCCCCGTGTCGCTGCTCGGGTGACGCAACTTCGACATCGCCCGGGCCTCGATCTGGCGAATTCTCTCTCTGGTCAACTCAAAGTGATCGCCCACCTCTTCCAAGGTGCGGGGTTCACCACGGTCAAGACCGAAACGCAGTTTCAGGATCTCGCGTTCACGGTTGTCCAGGGGTGCCAGAAGACGGCTTATCTCTTCGGGCAGGAGCGCCGTGGCGGCAACCTCAAAGGGTGAGTCGGCCGACCTGTCCTCGACCACATCGCCCAGTTCGGCATCGCCGTCCTCACGGAGTGGTTCGCTCAGTGAAAGGGGCTCAGCTGCGAAACGGAGCGCCTCGGTGACCTTGTCCTCGGTCATCTCCACCTCGACGGCCAACTCTGCGATCGTGGCCGGACGACCGAAACGGAGTTCCAGGCGGGAACGGGCCTTTTGCAGGCGAGCGAGGGTGTCGCCTGCGTGGACCGGCAACCGGATTGTGCGACCGGTGTTGGCGATGCCCCGGGTGATGGCCTGACGGATCCACCAGGTTGCGTAGGTTGAGAACTTGAAGCCCTTGCGCCAGTCGAACTTCTCGACGGCGTGCATGAGACCCAGGTTGCCCTCCTGGATGAGGTCGAGGAGCGGAAGCCCCGAGGCCTGGTACTTCTTTGCGATCGACACCACCAGGCGCAGGTTCGACTGCACGAATGTTCTGACCGCCTCGTCTCCCCGGCGGAGGTTGCGGCGCATCTCGCGCCTCCGTGCAGGTGTGAGGCTGTCGCCGGCCTTGTCGAGTTCCTGCCTTGCGGCGGCACCCTTTTCGATCTGCTGGGCGAGGCGCACCTCGCCCTCCTTTGTCAGGAGGGGGTACTGACCTATGTCGGTGAGATACAGCCTGACGAGGTCTTCCTCGTCCCGTTCTACCCGCTCCTTGGCCACCTTGCGTCTCCTCCTGCCGGGGGAGCACCACCAGCGGCTACGCCATTTCGCCGCCTCGGATGCTCACCGAGTTCTGATCGCCTTGTAGATCCGGGGAGGTTGTGCAACAGCAGTCCTGCCCACCCCGGTAGCGGGTCACCCTATCGACCGGTTCGTGCGGCACCACGCGATTATGTGACGGCCGTCACGGCTAGTCGGGAGAGGGTCAACCGCGGTACCTGTTGACGATCGGGAGACGCCTGTCCCTGCCGAAGCCCTTGCGGCTGACCCTGGTTCCGGGTGGCGTCTGGCGTCGCTTGAACTCGGCCAGGTCTACGAGACGGGTGACCCGGTCGACCATCTCGCCACCGAATCCATCGGCCACGAGGTCGGCCCTGGTCCGGTCACCTTCTATGTAGGCCTCAAGGAGGGGGTCGAGTACCTCATACGGGGGAAGGCTCTGATCGTCGCGCTGGTCGGGTCGCAGTTCGGCCGAGGGTGGCTTTGAAATGATGTTCTCGGAGATGACCGGGCCACCGGGCTGGCTGTTTCGCCACCTCGCCAACTCGTACACGGTGAGCTTGTAGATGTCCTTGATCACGGCGAAGGCTCCGGCGGTGTCGCCGTAGAGGGTCGAGTAGCCGACCGCCGACTCGCTCTTGTTCCCGGTGGTCAACACCAGCCAGCCCGAGGCGTTGGCATGCGCCATGAGCAGGACCCCTCTGATTCGGGCCTGGAGGTTTTCGTCGGTCGACCCCACAGGTACCTCGCCAAGGGATTCCTCGAGGAGGGCGAGAAGTGAGGCGTGGGCGGCCTCGATGTGAATGGTTCGGCGGTCGATCCCGAGGGTGGCCGCAAGGTCATTGGCATCGGCGATCGAATGCCCGCTCGAGTAGCGGGACGGCATTAGCACGGCGTGTACGTGGTCGGCACCGAGGGCGTCGGCTGCGATGGCTGCAACCAGGGCCGAGTCGATACCGCCGGAGAGGCCCAGGCATACGTCGGTGAAACCGCTCTTCGTCACGTAGTCACGGGTTGCGGTAACAAGCACCCCGTACAACTCGGCAGACGGGTCGAGTGGGTCGATCGGTGGTGGCACGACGTGGTCGGTGCGGTCAACCGGCCCCGAGACCCTGACGGTCAACAGGTTGGTCTCAGATGCGGGAACGTCGTCGATGTCGATATCGACGATCACGACGGCCTCTTCGAACCTGGGAGCTCTGGCGACAATCCGACCTGCCGGATCGGCGACCATGGATCCGCCATCGAACACCAGCTCATCCTGGCCTCCAACCAGGTTCACGTACACGACGGGCACCCCGGACGAGGCTGCAGTAGCGGCCACCACTGCCTCGCGCTCGGCCAACATGCCCCGATGGAACGGCGACCCGTTGATGGCAACCAGCAACTCGGCTCCACCTTCCACAAGGCTGCCCACCGGGCTGTCGGCCACCCAGAGGTCCTCACAGACCACGAATCCGACCCGGATGCCTCCGATCTCGTAGAGGCGTAGCGGCTCGACACCGGGCACGAAGTGGCGCGCCTCGTCGAACACGTCGTAGTTCGGTAGCGCCCGCTTGTGGTAGACGCCGACCACCCCGCCGTCGTGGCACACCGCTGCAGCGTTTTGCACGCCGTCTGCACTCGAGTCCCTTGGTGTGCCGTCTGGAAAGCCGATTACCAGGGCACAGCTGCCGCTGGACGCAGCCACCGCCTCGACAGCGGAACGACAGTCTGAGACGAACCCGGGCTTTAGAACCAGGTCCTCAAGGGGATAGCCGGCAACGGTCATTTCAGGGAAGACGGCAAGATCGCATCCGGAGACCTGATCAAGTACGCCGCGTATGCGCTCGACGTTTCCGTCAAGGTCGCCGACGACCGAGTTGGTCTGGACCATGGCGACGCGCACCCGGCTCATGGGTGCAGCGTACCGAGGGAGCCGCAAAACGGCCGAGGCCCCCGGCGGGGGAACCGGGGGCCTGGCAGAAATCTGTTCCTGGTGGGGTCAGGCGCCGTGGCCTTCACTCCCATGGTCCATGCCACCGGGGCTCATGCCACACATGCCGCCCATACCGCTCATGCCCTCGGGCATCTCACCGTTCATACGTGCCGTGATCCGCTCGCTCAGACCGGAGAGCATCTCGTCGGCCCTTGCCTGGTCGATCCTTCCGTCGACTACAGCCTCGCCGATGTGTTCGCCGGCGAACCCGAGCTGCTGTGCGATCAGGCCATCCAGATCGTCACCAGCCAGTTCGGCGATTGTGGCTCCGTCCTGCAACTGGGACCTCAGACCCTCGCTGTCGAGCCCCTGAAACTCGGCTGTGGCAGCCAGACGCTCGTCGTGCCCGGCGCCACCGTGGCCGGCCGCACCGGTAGCCACGGCTGCATCGTGTTGATCATGGGCCGCCGGAACCTCTGTATCTACTTCGGTCTGGGCACCGGCCACCGTTACGAGCGACACGACCATTGAGGCGGCCGCAATGACCACCGAGCCGATCACCAGACCGGCAGTCGTGCCTCCACTCAGGTCTATCTTCTTCATCTGCGGACTCTCCTGTCCTCGGGTACAGGTGAATGATCGTCAGACGAGATGATTCCCTTGAGATGACCCTGTTAGGGGTGTGTTATCAACCTCCGGTTGGGCCAGAGACGCGAGAGGGCCCCGGGTGCAACCCGGGGCCCTTGTCTCGAATGCAGTGCAGCTACCCGGCAAGTGCCTCACAGCACGTGTTGGTGATCAGGCGGGTGACCACATAGGGGTCCATGTTGGCGTTGGGCCTGCGGTCCTCGATGTAGCCCTTCTGGTCGATGGCCACCTGCCACGGGATTCGGACGGAGGCACCACGGTCGGACACGCCGTAGTTGTACTGGTCGAAGCGCTGGGTCTCGTGCTCGCCGGTGAGGCGCTCCTCGGAACCGTGGCCGTACCCCGCCATGTGTTCGGCAACCTTGCCGTCGGCACCGAGGGACTCGCATGCCGCGATGATCGGGTCATAGCCCTCTCGCATTGCCCTCGTGGAAAAGTTGGTGTGTGCTCCGGCACCATTCCAGTCGCCCTTGATGGGCTTGGCATCGATCGAGGCGTCCACGCCGAACTCCTCGGCGATGCGGTACAGCAGGTAACGGGCCATCCAGACCTGGTCGCTGACACTCACGGTGTCGCAGGGTCCGATCTGGAACTCCCACTGGCCGAGCATCACCTCGGCGTTGGTGCCGGAGATCTCGAGGCCGGCATCGATACAGGCCTGGGTGTGGGCCTCGACGATCTCGCGGCCGGCTATCTCAATGGCACCCACACCGCAGTAGTAGGGGCCCTGCGGGGCCGGGTAGCCCTCGACCGGCCATCCCAGCGGGCGCCCCTCCTGGAAGAAGGTGTACTCCTGTTCGATGCCGAAGATCGGCTCCTGGTCGCTGTACCTGTCGAGCGACTCGACGCAGGCTGCGCGTGTGTTGGTGGGATGGGGTGTCATCTCACCGTCGGGCAGGCAGACGTCGCACAGCACCAGCACGTCGTCGCCGCCGCGGATGGGGTCGGGGCACGAGAACACCGGCCGGAGGACACAGTCGGAGTTGTCACCTGGAGCCTGGTTTGTGCTTGAGCCATCGAACCCCCAGATCGGGTAGTCGGCGGTTCCGTCGGCGGTTCCGTCGGCGAGGATCTTGGTCTTGGAACGGACGTACGGCAACGGTGTCGTGCCGTCGATCCAGATGTACTCAGCCCTTATGGCCATTGTCTGCACTCTCCAGATAGGCCGTCCTGTGGGACGGCAGGGTTGGTGGAACGGTTCATCCGGCAGGATACGCCGGGTCGCCATCACGATGCCGCCATGGGGTTTCGGTGCTGTTGCCCAACTGTGAACGGCGTATGAACGACCTGGATCCCGCTGGCGGTATGCGTCCGGATCCTCCATGCTTGTGGTGTGGATGAGGCAGGGAAGGTCAGGCAGTCGGGCCAGCAGGACTACGTGCTGCGAACGGTGGAAGAGCGCGGTGTCCGTCTGGTGCGCCTCTGGTTCACCGACGTGTTGGGACGGCACAAGTCTGTGGCGATCTCCCCGGCCGAGCTGGAAACGGTGTTCGAGGAGGGTCTGCAGTTCGATGGATCGGCCATCGACGGCTTCAGCCGGGTGCAGGAGAGCGACGTGCTGGCCCGCCCTGATGCCAGCACGTTCGAGCTTCTCCCCTGGGCGGCACCTGACGAACCTTCGGGCACCGTGTTCTGCGACATCACCAACCTGGACGGCTCGCCGTTCGAGGGGGACCCGAGGCAGGTTCTGCGACGCAACCTGGACCGGGCCCATGCCGCCGGCTTCAAGATGTTCTGCGCACCAGAGGTCGAGTTCTTCTACCTCGCCCAGAACACCGGACAACCGGTGCTTCTGGACCAGGCCTCCTACTTCGACCTGACCACTGCCGATGTCTCGTCGGACCTGCGCAAGCGCACCCTCCACATGCTCGAGGCTCTCTCCATCCCGGTCGAGTACTCATTCCACGAGGACGCTCCCAGCCAGCACGAGATCGACCTGCAGTACACCGATGCCCTGACGATGGCTGATTCTGTGATGACGCTCCGTCTGGCCGTCAAGAAGATCGCCATGGAGGGCGGCGTCTACGCCACGTTCATGCCCAAGCCCCTGAACGGGATTCAGGGTTCGGGCATGCACACACACCTTTCCCTATTCCGCGATGGCTCCAACGCCTTCTTCGACGGCGATGACGAGCACGGCCTCTCGGCCACCGCCCGGTCGTTCATAGCTGGCCTGCTCCACCACTCCCGGGAGATAACGGCGGTAACCAACCAGCTGGTCAACTCGTACAAACGGATCAACGAAGGCTACGAGGCTCCCCGCTACGTGTCCTGGGCGCGCAACAACCGTTCAGCGCTGGTCCGGGTGCCGGTTACCAGGACCGGCAGGCCCGACTCGACGCGGGTCGAGTACCGGGCACTCGATCCGGCCTGCAATCCGTACCTGGCGTTCTCAGTGCTGCTCGCGGCTGGGCTGCGCGGTGTCGAGGAGGGGTACGATCTTCCCCCGGAGGCTGCGGTGAGCCTCGACGAGTTGAGCCGCAGCGAGCAACGTGACCTCGGGGTGGCGAGCCTCCCCACCAACCTTTCCGAGGCCCTTGACGAGATGGAGGAGTCCGAGTTGGTACGAGACGCCCTCGGCGACCACATCTTCGAGTGGTTCCTGCGCAACAAGCGCGCCGAGTGGTCCAACTACCAGCGCCAGGTGACTCCTTTCGAGCTGGAGCAGTACCTGCCCAACTGGTGACGGTTGGAATGACAGCCTCATGAACCCCCTCCTCGTCTTCCCCGACCCGCCACCACCCGAGTTGGCCCAGTGCCTCGACCTCGGCGCCTGGACCTGGAAGGCCGTCGATGACCCCGATC
>JABHCN010000069.1 GCA_018673475.1 Actinomycetota bacterium
AGCACGATGATGAACGCCAGGTGCCAGATGATGAACAGCCAGTACTCCCTCCGGCTGGCACGACCGGTGAAGTCCCTGAACTTCCGCAGCGGTCCGAGGTACCACTCAAATGCCGACATATCGACTCCTCATCGTCCTAACTCAACGTGCCGAGCGTACCTGTGGAGGTCCGGGGCAGTCGTCCTATGGCAATGAAGGCGGTGGTGGCGGCAACGTCGTGGGTGGATCGGGCTCTTCCGGGGGGATTTCGAACGCCTCTATCCTCTCGTCGTCGAGTCGGCGACAGTCAAGCAACAACTGGCATGCGTTGAGCGTGTCGTCTACCACTGTCCCCATGTTCATTGCCACGTAAGTGGGTCGGCTACGAGTACTGCACCTCCGTCCTCTTCCACCAGTCCATTGCTGCCGGCTGCCAGCTCGAACGCAGTTCGCTGAACCGGGACGCTGCGTCTGCAGCCGGCCATCCAGCCGGAAGAAGTTCGGTCGGAAGCCCCGGGTCGAGGATCGGAAACCGCCTCCAGTCGTGGACCAACGAAAGCAAGCCGGCCGTCGCCTCTGCGCTCTCGCCCGGTGCCTCTCCCCTGAAACGATACAGGAACCTCTCGTACTGGGCGCTGAGCGAGTGAAGATCCCATGAACGCTCGACGATCCCGTCGCGGTCTGAGGGCGAACCGGACGTCGTCAGAAACGACAGCGCACCCTCGATGCCCAACTCCCGGGTGAGCCCGACCGCCTCCGGTTCTCTGTTCGTCCATGGCGAAACCCAGACACCCTTGGCCAGCGAGCCGAAGCCCGCCCAGCCGAGCCTGACCGCCATCGTGGATCGGAGCCGCCGCTGGTGCTCGGGGACACTCACGAGCAAGAGGAGCCACTGCCCATCCCACCGACGGTCCTCCGGTCCGAAGCCGTAGATGCGTGCAGCACCTTCGTCGAGGAGTTTGTCGAGCTCCGGCGTGAACCCCCACCTGGTGCGTCGCCCGATTCGGGTCCCTACCAGCCATCCTCTCTCTGCCAGGCGGCTGATGGCCAGACGTGCGGCCTGCGGTTCGACCCCGAAGAGGCCGAGGGCGGCGATCATTGACTGGGTCCAGGCGGACCTGCCCGCAGGCCTTACAAGCTCGCCGAGGAGCGTGAGCAGAATGGAGCGTGCGCTGTCAGCCTGTTCCCTACCGTCACGGCGAATACCGAGGTACGCCTCCAACGAGCCGTCCTCGAGCCCATCCAAGGGATCATTATATTCTACAGATTTCATGTCGATCGTGATTAAATCATGATATATCATGTGCAGCCAACGGGGAAGGCCGACCAGCATGAGACAACCAGCAACGGCGACAGGGGCCCGAGGAGGCCCGCTCACCTTCGGGCGCACTCCCGACAGCTACAGGCACTGGAACCTCCACTTCGAACCCCCGCTGGCGCACCTCTCGATGAGCGTGGACCCCTCCGCTGCGTCCATCGGCGACTATGAACTGAAGTTGAACAGTTACGACATCGGTGTCGACATCGAACTTGCCGACGCCATTCGTCGCATCCGTTTCGAACACCCCGAGGTCCGTTGTGTGGTCCTCTCCAGCGCCATCGAGGGGACCTTCTGCGCAGGTGCGAACATAAGGATGCTCGCAAGCGCAAACCACTCCCACAAGGTCAACTTCTGCAAGTTCACCAACGAAACCCGACTCGAGATGGAAGAGGCCTCCTCCAGGTCAGGCCTGCGGTTCCTGGCAGCGATCAACGGCGCATGCTCTGGCGGTGGCTACGAACTCGCCATGGCCTGCGACCACCTGCTCCTGTTGGACGACTCGGCCAGCGCCGTCTCCCTGCCCGAGCTACCACTCCTCGGTGTGCTTCCGGGCACCGGCGGGCTCACACGGCTGACCGACAAGCGCCACGTCCGCCGCGACAGGGCGGACCTGTTCGCCACCAGGGCAGAGGGCGTGCGCGGAGCGGAAGCCCTCGACTGGGGCATCGTGGACGAACTGGCTTCGGCGACAGGTTTCGACGAAGCGGTCACGGCAAGGGCCCTGGCGCTTGCAGAGACCTCCGACCGAGACCCAGCCGCCAGACCCGTCCTGCTCCCCCAACTCGAAGCATCCCTCGACGACGACATACGGAAGTACCGGAATGTGACTGCTGAGATCAACCGGGACAACCGCTCGGTCAACGTCACGGTCGAATCGGCCAGTGACCCCGCCTGGCCACTCAGAACTGCTCTCGAACTCGACGACCTGATCTGCCACCTCCGCTTCAACGAGCCCTCCATGGCAACGCTCGTCATACGCACCAGGGGAACAGTCGAAGACGTCCTTGCTCACGATGAGATGCTCACCGACCCGACGACACACGCCGAGCGCGAGGTATCGCTGCTGTGGGCGAGGGTCCTCTCGCGTCTCGACCTGACTGCCCGCAGCGTCATGGCCGCCGTAGAACCCGGTTCCTGCTTCGCAGGCATCCTGGCAGAACTGTCCCTGGCGGCGGACCGCACATACATGCTCGAAGGTGTGTTCGAGGACGACCACGACCCTGCCCCACCCGCCGAGATACTGCTCACCCGCGTCAACGCAGGTTCCATGCCGATGGCAAACGCCATCACGAGGTTGCAGTCGCGGTTGTGGGGCGACGATGCCGGCCAGAAGGCCGCACTCGCTGCGATTGGGCGTCCTCTGAGAGCAGCCGACGCTGCCCGCCTGGGGCTTGTGAGCGTCACACCAGACGACCTCGACTGGCACGACGAGCTCCGCCTCGCCGTTGAGGAGAGGGCCAGCTTCTCACCCGATGCGCTGACCGGCATGGAGGCGAACCACCGATTCTGTGGGCCCGAGACAATGGCAACCAAGATCTTCGGCCGGCTCTCAGCCTGGCAGAACTGGATCTTCACGCGGCCCGGTGCAAGCGGTCCCGAAGGGGCGCTCCGCCGCTACGGGACCGGCACAAGGGCTGATTTCCCACCCGAGAGGACCTGACATGGGAAAGATCGACTACACGGCATCCATTCCTAACAACGTGGGCATCGCCGACGACAGACGACTCCAGCGCGCCCTCGAGTCCTGGCAACCCGCATACGCAGCCTGGTGGTCAGAGTTGGGGCCGGTCGGCTTCCAGGACAAGGAGGTCTACCTCCGCACCGCTGTCGACGTAGGCAGGGAGGGCTGGGCCCACTTCGACTACGTGAAGATGCCCGACTACCGCTGGGGGGTGTTCCTCTCCGAACCGGAGCCGAACCGCACAATCGGGTTCGGAGACATGAAGGGAGGGGCGGCCTGGCAGGAGGTGCCAGGAGAGTTCCGTGCCGACCTGCGGAGGCTCATCGTGGTCCAGGGCGACACTGAGCCAGCCTCAGTCGAACAGCAGAGACACCTCGGCCTGACAGCGCCCAGCCTCTACGACCTCCGCAACCTCTTCCAGGTGAACGTCGAGGAGGGACGCCACCTCTGGGCCATGGTCTACCTCCTCCACCGCCACTTCGGCAGCGACGGCCGCGACGAGGCCGATGCAATGCTGGAGCGCCACTCAGGTGACCCGGACCGACCCCGGATACTGGGCGCCTTCAACGAACCCACACCCGACTGGCTGAGCTTCTTCATGTTCACGTACTTCACAGACCGAGACGGCAAGTACCAGTTGGGTGCCCTTCGGGAATCGGCCTTCGACCCCCTCAGCCGCACCTGCGACTTCATGCTCAAGGAGGAGGCGCACCACATGTTCGTGGGGGCCAGCGGCGTGGGCCGGGTCGTACAGCGGACAGCCGAACTGATGAACGCCTTCGACACGGCCGATGTGGAACCTCACGGCGGAATCAACCTGGACACCCTCCAGCGCTACATCAACTTCCACTTCTCGGTCTCGCTGGACCTGTTCGGGTCAGAACTCTCCACCAACGCTGCCAACTACTACGCGTCTGGCATCAAGGGGCGCTTCGCCGAACAGGACTACGACGACGACCACGTGCTGACCGACGGGGACCGGGAGCTGCTCACCATCAGGGGCGACCGCCTGTTCGAAGAGGTTGTTCCCGCACGAAGCGCCGTCAACGCCGACCTGAGGGACGACTACATCGCTGACTGCGCAAAGGGACTCCGCCGATGGAACCGTATTCTCGACGAGCACGACATCGACACTGAGCTGGCCCTGCCCCACATGGGCTTCAACCGTGAGGTGGGTGCCTTCAGCTCAGCCCACATCACACCGGACGGGACCATTGTCGGGACGCCAGAGTGGGCGCAGCGAAGTAACGACTGGCTTCCTTCCAAAGGCGAGCGTGCCCACGTTTCCTCGCTCATGTCCCCACAGGTCGAACCAGGCCAGATGGCCGACTGGATCGCTCCGCCCTCAAGGGGCATCAACACCAGGCCGGTCGACTACGAGTACGTGAGGCTCTGACAGGCGGGCAGCAGCGCGTACCTGGTTCCCGGCTCCGGGCCCCTGTCGGAGCACCAACCTGCAAGCGGTGGGCCGGGCGGGAATCGAACCCGCGACCGAGCGATTATGAGTCGCCTGCTCTAACCACTGAGCTACCGGCCCGCCAGCATTCTGGCAGGCGACCGGCGCTGACCCGACACCCTCCGGCAATCAGTCGCAGTCGTTGTGCAACTTGAACTGGGCCTCGTCGTGGC
>JABHCN010000012.1 GCA_018673475.1 Actinomycetota bacterium
GCCCCCGCAGGCGCCGGGTGAGCGGCCTGGGCTGCCCTCACCACGTCGTTGACCCGGCGGGTCGGAATGCGGGTCTGGTACCCCTCGATGGTCGCCGACAGGGCCGGCCACAGACGCATCACGTTCTTGCCCGAGATGGCGCTGATCTTGATGACGGGCGCCTCACCCACAAAGTGCAGCTTCTGGCCGACCTGATCGGTCACGTCGGCCCGCTGCTCGGTGTCACACAGGTCCCACTTGTTCAACAACACCACAATCGGACACCCGGCAGCGTCGACACGCTCGGCCAGGCGCTGATCCTGATGGGTGACACCCTGGGTGGAGTCGATCACCAGCAGCGCCACGTCGGCCGTGTCGAGCGACTTGAGGGCACGCACCAGCGAGTAGTACTCGGTCTCCTCGTCGATACGGGCCTTGCGTCGCATCCCGGCCGTATCGATGAAGCGCACCGGCCCCTTGTCAGAATCGACAACGGTGTCCACCGAGTCACGCGTCGTGCCGGGCCGGTCGTGCACCACCGAGCGGTCCTCGCCGATGAGGCGGTTGAACAGCGTCGACTTGCCCACGTTGGGGCGCCCCACGATGGCCACACCCACGATCTTCTCGGCCTCGTCGACCACCTCGACGGGTTCGTCCACCTCGTCGGGCAGCAGGCCCACGAGCCGGTCCAGCATGTCACCGGTGTTGCGTCCGTGGATGGCGCTCACAGGCTCGGGGTCGCCCAGGCCGAGGGACAACAGGTCCCAGATGAACGCCTCGTGGCTGACGTCGTCAACCTTGTTGGCAACCACGATCACCGACTCGGAACGGGGCCGCAACAGCCTGGCCACCCGGGTGTCGTCCTCGGTGACGCCCACGGTGGCGTCCACCACGAACAGCACCACGTCGGCAGCCTCGATTGCCGCCTCACTCTGGCGGCTGACCTTGTCGTCGAGGGCGTCGCCACCGACCATCCAGCCGCCGGTGTCGACAAGGGTGAACTCGCGACCGAGCCAGTTGGCATCGACCTCCTTGCGGTCACGGGTAACGCCGGGCCGCTCCTCGACAATGGCCTCACGCCTGCCGATGATGCGGTTCAAGAGCGTCGACTTTCCCACGTTGGGCCGCCCCACGATTGCGACGGTCGGCTTCACCGTGCCACCTCCATGACGGGTACCCCGGTCAGCACATTGCGTAGTGCGACGCCGTCGGTGGCCACAACCTCGATGGGCCGTGGCAGGTCAGACGGAGTCGTGCCATCCAGAAAGCGTCCGGCGCTGAGACACACATCGGGCAGCAGGTAGCGCCGTCCCTCGGGCTGGTCGGCCAGCACCCTGGCCAGGTCATCGCCCACCATCAGGCCGGTCACGCCCACGTTGCCGCCGAAGAAGCGGTTCTCCACGGCCAGTACCTCCACGTCGTCACGCCCGAGCGTCGCCACGAGGGGTGCCAGCACCTGGGCACCCAACTCACCCGTCAGCACCGTCACCGGGGCATCTGGCCGCGGCCCCAGGCGAACCGGTGTGGCCCCGTCCATGGTGCGGGGAGCCCTGTAACCGTCGGCAGGGGCACCGTCCACCGAGGCGAAGAACCCCGATGGCGCCTCACGGCCAACGTCCACGCCCGAGAATTCCATCTCAAAGGCCCGCGCCATGCCGATTCCGTCCTCGTACATGTCGAACTCGCCGTAGGTGTCGGCACCCGGAAACGGCCGTCCGGCAAGCAGGTAGTACTCGTCGGCGGCAAACACCAGGCGACGTCCCACCGCCGCGAGGAACCGCTCCTGCCACGCAGTGACCGTGTCAACCACGGCTGCCGCCTCGGCAACGGTGTGGGCGCGCATGCGCTCCTCTGTCGTGTGGGCACTCACCCCGAGCGGCACAACGGCCACAGAGGCCAGGTCCGGGTAGCGGTCGGCCACGCCGGCAAGGGTGTCCTCCAACCAGAGCCCGTCGTTCACACCGGGACACACAACCACCTGACCGTGCACCTCGATGCCCTCGTCCAACAGCGCCCGCAGCCAGCGCAGGCTCGTGGCACCACGACGGTTGCGCAGCATCTCGGTGCGCTTGCCCGGGTCGGTGGCGTGGATGCTCACATACAGCGGGCTGAGGCGCTCAGCCACCACCCGCTCAAGGTCGGCCTCAGTGAACCGGGTCAACGTCGTGAAGTTGCCGTAGAGAAACGACAGCCGGTAGTCGTCGTCCTTCACGTACAGGCTGGGCCGCAGCCCCTTGGGCAACTGGTAGATGAAGCAGAACTCGCAGTGGTTGTCACAGGTGCGCACCCGGTCAAACAGCGCCGAGTCCACCTCGATGCCCAACGGTTCGCCGGCGGCCTTCTCGACCGACAACTCGCGCGAAAGGCCGCCAGAGTCCACATCGAGGCACACAGACGGCTCGTCCACGAGCAGCTGGTACTCAATGACGTCACGCGGCACGGCACCGTTGATTGAGAGGATCAGGTCGCCGCTGACCACACCCACCCGATCTGCGGGCGAGTCCGGGGTAACGGCGACGACCACGGGGGTCGACATGCCTAGAGGCTACCGACGCACCGTCAGGGCCCGTTCCCGAGCGGGAGGTAGGGTCCGGTTCATGAACGTCGACAGGGTGCTGCTGGCCGAGCCGCGCGGCTTCTGTGCCGGCGTGGAGATGGCCATCAAGGCGCTGGCCTGGATGGTGCGGGCCTTTGACGAACGGGTCTACTGCTACCACGAGATCGTCCACAACAAGTTGGTGGTGGAACGCTTCGAGGCCATGGGCGTCGTCTTCGTGGACGACATCTCCGAGGTGCCCCTGGGCGCCCCGGTCATGCTCTCGGCCCACGGCTCGGCCCCAGAGGTCGTAGCTGCGGCCCACGCGGCTGGTGGCTACACCGTCGACGCCGTCTGCCCGCTGGTCACCAAGGTCCACCACGAGGTCCGCACCAGGGCAGCCAAGGGCTACCAGATCGTCTACGTGGGCCATGCCGGCCACGAAGAGGCAGAGGGAACCATCGCCGTGGCCCCCGACTCGGTGCACCGCGTCGAACACCCCGACGAGGTCGACAGCCTCGGTGATCTGGGTGACAACGTGGCCATCCTGGCCCAGACCACCCTCAGCCACCGCGACTGGGAGGGTGTCGTCGACGCCGCCGCCGAACGCTGGCCAGACCTGTGGTCACCGGGCCGTAGCGACCTCTGCTTTGCCACCACCAACCGCCAGGGGGCGCTTCTCGACATGGTCGACGACTGCGACGCCGTGGTCGTCATCGGCTCCACCAACAGCTCCAACACCCGGGCCCTCGTAAAGCTGGCCGAGGAGGCCGGCTGCGAACGCGTCGTCTGGATCAACCGGGCCGGCGACCTGCCCCACGACCTGACCGGAACCGTCGGGGTGACGGCCGGAGCGTCGGCACCCGAGGAGGTCGTGGAGGCCGTGGTGAAAGCCCTCTCCCCGACCAACGGCGTAACGGTCATACGCCACACCGACGAGGACGAGTACTTCCCACCGCCACGCAACCTGCGCGACCTGCTCTCAGCCGTACGGGGGTTCGCAGGCCTCGGCTACGGGGCGCCACCGCCAACAACCCACCTCGACGACCGGTCCATAGACGCCTCAGCCGCCCTTGAGGCCCTGACCCTGCGGGGCACCGCCAACTAGCCCGGAACCTCCAGAGGCGGACGGCCGTTCAGACGCAGGGCCTCGTCGTAGAGAACCTGGATGCGCTGTCGCACCTGCTCGGTCAGGTCTGTCACCACCCGGCGCGGCACGCGCCCCTCAACCACCGGCGCAGGAATCGGCTCACCCACCACCAGCACCACCTTCCTCGGCCATACGAACCGGGCCCCCGGCGGCATGGCGTGGTCGGTGCCCGCTATGCCCATTGGCACGATCGGCACCCCGGCCCGTGCAGCCACGAAGGCCGGCCCGTGGTGCATCTTGTCGGACTCGACCACAGGCCCCCACTGGCGGGTCCCCTCGGGAAACATCACCAACGGCTCTCCCCGCTCCAGGACATCCTGGCAGGCACGCAGGGCGGCGCGATCGGCTGTGCCTCGTTCCACGGGGAATGCCCCGACGATCGTGAGGAACCCGCCGAGGAACCGGTTGTTCCACAGCGACTCCTTCCCCAGGAAGCGCTGCCTGCGAGACGTTGCCATCCCACCCAGGATCGAATCCAGATACGAGCGGTGCACCGGCGACAGGATGTACCCCCCCGTGGCCGGCAGGTTCTCCCGACCCACCACGCTGAACCTGAAATACCCCTTGCAGATGAGCCATAGCAGCGACCAGAAGAACCGGTAGAGGAAACGCCCCAACAGGCTCAGGTCGTGGCCCAGATGGCCGCTCACGGAAGCATCCCCACGACCAGGTCGACCACCTCGTCGATGCCGAGGTCAGATGTGTCGACCACAACCGCCCCGGGTGCCTCGACCAGCGGGCTCATCTCACGCCCGGAGTCGGCGGCATCACGCCTCTCGATGTCGGCGCCGACCACCGCCACGTCCTGGCCGCCAGCCTCGCCGGCCCGACGCTGTGCCCTCACCTCGGCCGAGGCCGTCAGGTAGACCTTGAGGGTCGCATCGGGAAACACCACCGAGCCGATGTCGCGGCCCTCCATGACCCCGCCGCCCCGCTCAGTCGCCCAGGCCCTCTGGCGGAAAACCATCTCTGTGCGAACACCCGGGTTGGCAGCCACAACGCTGACCGCACCCGTGACCTCGGGTCCCCTGATGTCAGCCGTGGCATCAACGCCGTCAACCACGCAGGCGTCACGTGTCAGGTCCAGGTCGATGCTGCGGGCCACATCCACGACGGCATCGGCGTCAGCCGGGTCCACACCGCGCCGCAGCACCGCACACGCAACCGCCCTGTACATGGCCCCGGTATCCAGGTAGCCCAGGCCCAGCCGGTCGGCCACCCCACGCGCCACGGTGGACTTTCCCGAACCTGCAGGCCCGTCGATGGCGATGACCCGGAGGTCGCTCATGCCCGCAGGCCCTCGAGGTCACGCCCGAAGGCCGGGTAACTGGTGTCCACGGCATCCCAGCCTGACACGACCGTCGGCCCCTCTGCCACGAGCGCCGCAACCGCACACGCCATGGCGATCCGGTGGTCGCCGTGGGAATCCACCTCGGCGCCCCTGAGTGGCCCACCGACCACGATCAGGTCGTCGCCCTCGACACGCACCCGTGCACCCATGGCCCCCAACTCCGACGAGGTGGTCGCCAGGCGGTCGGTCTCCTTGACACGCAACTCCCCCACCCCGCAGAACCGTGTCTCTCCCTCGGCACAGGCGGCCGCCACGGCCAGCACCGGCACCTCGTCGACGAGGCCGGGAACCTCGGCGGCCTCGACCACTGTTCCAGTCAGGGACGACGCCCGAACCGTCAGGTCACCTGTGGCCGCATCGTGGGTGATGTCAGCACCCATGCGGGCCAGAACGTCGACAAACCCGGTGCGAACCGGACCCGAGTAGACGTTCTCCACCACCACCTCGGAGCCGGCAACGATCGCAGCGGCCACCGCCCAGAAGGCCGCCTGGGAGGGGTCGCCCGCAACCCTGTGGGTGAACGCCACCGGGCGACCCGGCTGCACGGTCACACCACCCGGGCCCGTGGTCACCTCGATTCCGAAGGCCGCCATGAGCTCCTCGGTGTGGGCCCGTGTCGGCTCGGACTCGACGACCGTCGTGGGGCCATCGGCCGACAGACCCGCGAACAGCACGCAGCCCTTCACCTGGGCGCTAGCCATGGGTGGCGCATACTCCACGCCGTGCAGCCCGCCACCGTCGATCGTGAGCGGCGCCAGCGTCGAACCGTCGACACCACATATGGAGGCCCCCATCGCTCGAAGCGGATCGACCACCCGGTCCATGGGCCGCCGCCTGATGGACTCATCGCCGTCGAGCACCGACGTGAACGCCAGGCCGGACAGCATCCCCGCCAGCAGACGGATACCGGTGCCCGAGTTGCCCACATAGAGCGGCCCGTCGGCGGATCCCAGGTCGCCACCGGTGATCGACACCACCCCGTCGACCACCTCCACCCCCGCACCCAGGGCCCCCACGATCGACAGCGTGTGGGCCACATCGGCGCCGTCGCTGAGGCCGGTGATCTCAGATGTTCCGTCGGCCAGGGC
>JABHCN010000070.1 GCA_018673475.1 Actinomycetota bacterium
GCCGGGCAGTTGGGCCGGGAGTTGGTGCGGGTTTTCGCCTCTGGCCTGCCGGTTGGGGATGTAGCCGGCCTGAGCCGTGCGGACCTGGATGTGACCGACCGGCCTGCTGTTCATGATGCCGTTACCGGTTTCCGGCCCGATGTGGTCGTGAACTGTGCCGCCTGGACCGACGTGGACGGCTGCGAACTGGATCCGGACCGGGCGCAGTTGGTGAACGCCGACGCCGTCGGGTTCTTGCGCGAAGCATGTGGCGAGGTGGGCGCACACCTCGTTCACGTGTCCACCGACTACGTGTTCAACGGTAAGGCAGACACCCCCTTCGGTGAGGACCACCCGACTGACCCCGTGAATGGCTACGGGGCCTCCAAGCTGGCGGGGGAGGTGGCTGCGGGAGCGGGTGCGACCGTGGTGCGTTCCACTTGGCTGCAACCTGCTGACCTTCCCGGCATGGTGGGCAGGGTGCTCGACAGCCTTGAATCTGGTGTTCCGGTCCGGGTGATGGCCGACCGGCGGGCCTGTCCGACCTTTGTGGCGGACCTGGCTCCGGTCATCTTGCGTCTGGGTGTGGAGGGGGTGACGGGCGTGGTGCATGCCACCAACGCCGGGGTCACGAGTTGGCACGGGTTTGCCCGTGAGGTTGCCCGGGTGGCCGGCCACGATCCTGATTCCGAGTTGCTCGTCCCCATTGTTGAGGCGGACCTGGATGTTTCCCGTCCGGCCCGACGGCCCGACTATTCGGCACTCGACAACGCTGTGCTGCGTGGTCTCGGCTGGGAGCCGATGCGCCACCACAGGGATGCCATCGCCGATGTGGTTGCCGGTCTCAAGGGAGCGGGGTCGTGAGCTGTGGTTGAGGGGGCGTTGGACGAGTCGGTTGTGTCGGGAACGGGTGCCACGCATCCGGGTCGCGGTGCCCGGATTGCCCGTGGTTCCGACGTGGTGCTGGACGCCGTGGTGGGGGCGCTGGCTGCATGGACGGTGGTGTTCCACCTCGCCCGCCTCACCGGAATGCCCCGAGACGGAGCCCTTGTCCTCTGGCTGATAGCCCTTGCCGTCGCTGCCCTGATGGTTCGCGACGGTCGTCTGGGGTTCCCGTCGGTGCCGCCTGCCGGCACATCCGGAGGCATCGGCCCGGTTGCGGTCGTGGCCTCGCTGGTGGTCGCCGCGGGTCTGGCGTGGCTGGATATCGACGGCCTCTGGTGGCCTCTTGCATGGCTGGTGGTTGTGGCGGTGCTGGGCCTTGCCCTGAGGGCGGTCTGGAGGGGTGGAGCGTCGCGCCATCTCACGGACCGGACTGCCATGGGCGCCACCACCGGGTTCGGCGCCTCGGCGGTCCTGGTGCTGGCGGTGCTGGCGGCCGTGTTGTCGCTGGTGATGGTCCGCCCCGACCAGGACGACGTGTTCGTCGTGAACCGTTCCGCCTACGTCGAGGCCCACTCCGGGGCGTTCCCGGAGCGTGACACCATTTTCTCAGACGAGGTTCTTCCCGTTGAGAGGCCGGCTGTGCTGCCCACCTCGATCGAGCCGCTTGTGGGAACGCTCGCCGCCCGCCTGCCGGTGGGTTCGGCTGCCCTGTCGTATCTGGGCCTGGCGCCCCTGATTGCTGCTCTGGGGGTGTTGGCCACGTGGCGTCTGTTACGTGCTCTCGGCATGCGTGCGCCGGTGCTGGCCACCTGGGCCGGCACCCTGTTTCTGGTTCTGGATGGTGCCATGCACGGCTCGTTCGGCAACTTCTTCGTGGGCCGTTCCTGGCAGGGAAAGGCCGTGTTCCTGATGCTCGTCGTGCCGACGCTCTGGCATCACGGCCAGGCTCTGGGGCGTAACGGCTCCAAGCGGCACCTGGTGATCGGTGGCGCAGGGATTCTGGCGGGCCTGGGGCTCACCTCGTCGGCTGCGTTCATCGGTCCGTCCGTTCTGGTGGCCGCCACTGCGGCAACCGCCCTCGACGCCGGCCAGCCACGCCGGATCGGTCGTGCCCTGGTGGCGTCTGTTCCGACCCTGCTGGCCGGGCTCTACGCCTTGATCGCCGAACCCCAGCGCCTTGATGAGGTTGCCTCGGGTGCCGGCCGGATGCTGGCGGCCGTTGATATTGGCCGCCTGCTGGACAGCGGAACCGAGCCGGTGGCAATGGTCAGGTTCGTGTTCGGCCAGGGTCCGGCGGCGGTGGTCGCCATTGCGGCTGTTCTGACTGCATGGGCCGTGGTTCGCGACAGGGGAGCGCGCCTCGTGCTGCTGGCCGGCCCGATCGTGGTGATGGGCTTCTACATGGCACCCGGCATGTTCGATGTGCTCGACAAGGTGGGTTCGGCCGATGCCGTGGTCTGGCGTTCAATGTGGATTCTTCCCGTGCCGGCCATGGTGGGCCTGGTGTTGGCGGCCCCCCGGGCCGGTATCCGTGCCGCCCAGGTGGTGGTGCCGGTCGTGGTGCTCGTTGGTCTGTTGGTGGTCGGCACTCCGATTGTGAGCGATCAGAACCGGGGAGCCGAGTTGGTGTGGCCGCCCAGTCTGGACCTGCCCCGTCCCGAACAGGACAGCGCCCGGGTGCTCATCGGCCTGGTGAAGCCGGGCATGTTCGAGGATGAGGTGGTCGATGCGGGGATGACCGGGGCCAGGCTGGCCGGTTCCGGTTCGCTGCTCGTGGCCGGGCCCGAGGATGTCAACTTTGCGGTGTCGGTTCTGAACGCCGAGGTGCGTTCGGTCAACCCCCGTTCCTCGTACCTGCAGGGCCGTCACGTGGGGCCCGTCTTTCTGGCCGAGGAGCGCCAGGCTCTGACCCGTGCGCTGGACACGGGTGTGCTGGATTTCGGTGATGCCATCGTGAGGCGTGCCCTGGATGGGCTGGCTCCCGATGCCGTCTGCCAGCGGATCCTCCCACCGGAGCCTGCACTCGAGGACAGCAGCGCCACCAGCCGCGCCACCAGCATCGGCTCGGGCGCCGTCCTTGATCCAGATGGCGATCAGGTGGCGTTTCTCCTCTTTGACCATGGCTACCTACCGGCGGGCATGGATGCGACGTGCCTGTTCTGGCTCCGGGGGTAGAGACGGGAGCCTGGCGATCAGGTCGTCTAGGTCGTCTAGGTCGTCTAGGTCTGCTCGTCCTGCGGGCTCAGTGACCTCGAGTTGCCCGGGCCAGCCACCTTCCGCCGGGTAGGCGCCTGAGCCACGAGAGCCGGCTGCGAATGGCCGCCAGTGGAGAGCCGCTGCTACCGGCGACGCTGCGGCGGCCGGCGGTGCGCAGGTTCTCGAGGTGGTCGGCTGGCGAGCCCCCGGCGACGACGGCCAGCAGTTCAGCCTCGGCCGCGTACAGCCGCTCCAGCGGATCGGCCCCCACGCTCCCGGACAGGAGCCCCATGAGCGACACGGAGATCTCGTCGATTGTGGCGGTGCGTGGCCAGGGATGGTCGATACCCGAGGCCACCGTGACCCAGGCCAGTTTCCACATTGCCCGGATTGCGGCCAACTCACGGTCGATGCCGCCCTCGGCCGACCATTCGTCGTCGATGAGGGTTAGGCCGCCCTCGTCGCCGAGTGGCACGAGGGGCACCAGGTTGTCGAGGCCCAGATCCACGCAGTCGCCGGGTAGCACGGCAGTCGAGCCGGTAGGCAGGTAGGGGTGCGGGGCGGCGTCGTCGGAAGGGGGGCCGGCCAGCCCGGCCATAAATGCGTCGAACCTGGCGAGTACGTCACCGAGGCCGGTGAGGTCGTGGGCCCGCAGGCATGCCAGGGCGGTCTGTTCCAGGTTGGGTCCAGCGAGGTAGTCGGTGGGCGAAGCCGGCGCCGGTCGCAGCGACAGCCAGGAGGGCTCGGTCGGTTGCGGGTCGTCGGGGAAGGATCGCCGCCTGTCGATGACGCAGCGGCCCGCCACGGACGTGACCCGGCGTTCCTGCATGAAGCAGCTGCGCCTGTCGCCGGTGAAGCGCCACGCCACCACGTCGCCCCCACAGGCAGTGTCCACGGCTGCCTGGTCGGCGCCTGCCACGACCAGGAAGGAGTTGGCCATGTCGGGTCCCAGCCCGGCTGCAACCAGCTCGCGGTGTGAGGCCCGTGAGTCGGGCCCGGCCGAGGCGCCCATACGGAGGCGGTCAACGGGTGGGCCGACGATCTGGTCGACGAAGTTCACGGCGTCGGGCACTCGGTAGGCGTCGTCGGTCAGGATCGCCACGGGCAGCTTGTAGTCGGGGAAGGGGTAGAGCCAGCGCTGGGCTGACATCCCGGCACCGGAGAGTAGACCCGCCAGCCCGGCCCGGGAGTGGGTGCGGATGCCGCCGGTGTCGCCGGGGTAGCCGGCGATTCCAACGAAGGGGCGACCCAGGTGGTCCTCGTCGGCGCCCAGCCAGTAGGCGAGGCCCATCTGGTTCTCGATGGCCACGACGAGCGCTCCGCCGGGCCGCACGAGGGAGGCCAGGTGTGAGAGGAATGCGTCGGGGTCGGTGCCTGCGTACTCCAGCACCCCGATGCACACAACGAGGTCGAAGCCTTCGGGGTTGCTGTCACGGGTAACCGACGTGGCTGAACCTACGCGCACCTCCACGTCGAGGCCCTGACAGCGCACGCCTGCCATCTCGGCCCGCAGGGCGTCGCCCTCGACTGCGACGACCGATGCGCCGGCTTCGGCCAGGTAGCGGGAGTTGACGCCGGTGCCGGCGCCCACGTCCAGCACGGTCATTCCCGGCCCGATAGAGAGGGGTCGCAGCAGGTTGGTGCGTCGACGGTCGAGGTGGTAGCGGCTGGGCCAGTCGGTGATGTGTGAGGCCAGTTCGTCTGAGGCTGTCGACCGGTCGGTGGCTGAGCGCAGCACGGCGAGCAGGCGTTCCTCGGAGCCGTCGCGCCAGCGCAGGTCGCCCATCAGGCGCCGCCCGCCCGGGCCTGCCACGTTCCGCCGAGGGCCACGAGGCCGGTCTGGTGGTCGCCGCCGCCGGGTTCGACGCTGAAGCGCACGAGGTGGGTGTGGCGTTCGAAGACCTTCTTCATGGTGGTGTCGTGGAGTGCGACGGAGAGTTCGTAGGTGCCGGGCTGCACGGGTAGGGCGGGCAGGTGGTAGTCGACCTCGACGACGCCATCCGAGCCGGCAGCCGCGGCGGCGGCACCGGAGTTGATGCTTGTGACGTGGGTTCCGTCGGCCCGGTAGAGGCCGAGGGCCACGATGACCGTCTCGCCGGCCCGGGCGGCGTCGTAGCGCACCCGGAAGGTGACGGGTCCGCCGGAGGTGGCGGCTGGCAGTGGCTGCCCGTTGGGGTCGAGCAGGTCCACGCTGCGCACGAGGTCGTCTGGTCCGAGGCCCCGAAGCGACAACAACCCGGC
>JABHCN010000071.1 GCA_018673475.1 Actinomycetota bacterium
GGCGGCGTTCAACAGTGGTGATGTGGCTCTGGCTTGTGCGTTTGGTGGTTCTGTGAACCAGATGGTTGCCGATGGCGGCAACCTGGTGATGACCGGTTCTGAACAGGAGGCCATTGGCATCCGCGTGTTCGACATCATCTCAACGACGGGTGACTTCGGCGAGGAGTACCCGAAGGTCGTGGAGATCTTCCTGCAGGTGACTGAGGATGCCAACACCGCCTACGCGGCAGACCGAGGCCCTCTCGAGGCCACGATCGCTGATGCTGCCGGTATGGAGGTTGCACCTTCGAACGCCCTGTTGGACGCCTTCTCATTCCCGGACCGGGCAACGCAGTTGTCCGATGCGTGGCTGGGTGGCACTGTCCAGCAGGTCATGAAGGACCAGATGGACTTCTTCGTGGCACAGGGAGAGATCACCGAGGCACTCGACAGCTACGACGCCTTCGTGAACACCAGCTTCCTGCAGCGGGTCAAGTAGTTGGTTTGAAGGGTGGCCCGGCCCGGTTGGGCCGGGCCACCCTTGCCGTCGGCGGGCACGGATCCTGACCGGCGCGTACTATCCGCGGGTGCCAGTAGGCGACATGAAGGGAACATCGTGAAGGACCTGTCGGTCGACAAGGTGGGCATGATCTACGAACTACCCAAGGGCGGTTCGGTCCATGCGCTGCACGACGTCTCGTTTGATCTGGAAGCAGGTCGCCTGCTGACACTCCTCGGTCCGTCAGGCTGCGGCAAGACCACGCTCCTGAACATCCTTGCCGGGTTCCTGGCCCCGACATCTGGGTCGGTAACGCTCGGAGGAGACCAGATTGACGGCCCGGGTCAGGAACGGGGAATGGTATTCCAGCAGGGGGCCCTGTTCGAATGGCAGTCCGTCGCCCAGAATGTCGCCTTCGGTCCACGGATGAACCGGAAGAAGAAGTCCGAGACCAAGGTTCTTGTCGAGGAACTCCTCAACACCGTCGGCCTGCAGGGTTTTGGCGACAAGGCCATCTACGAGCTTTCCGGCGGAATGCAGCAGCGGGTGGCCCTGGCCAGGTGCCTCGCCAACGACCCCGAGGTCATGCTCATGGATGAACCCCTCGGGGCCCTCGATGCCCTCACCCGAGAGAAGATGCAGGGTCTCGTGCTGAAGTTGTGGCAGGAGACCGGCAAGTCCATCGTGCTCGTCACCCACAGCGTCGAGGAGGCCCTCTACCTGGGAGACAAGCTGTTCGTGATGGCTCCCCGTCCGGGGCGTATCGAACGCATCTACGAACTCCCTTTCGCAGAGGTGGGCCTGCACGTGGACCCACGTGAGCTGAAGGCCTCACCCGAGTTCATCGAGAAGCGCGAGGAACTGCTTTCGCTCATCTGGGAGATGGAGGAGCAGATCATGGGCCACGAGGGGGCCATGTCATGAGCATCGATGACGTTGACATGGACCACGAAGACGAGGGTGCCGTAACCGAGAAGCCGGGCCCGGGATTTCTCTTCAGGCGTAAGGGTGCAAGTGCCCGCAAGACGGTCACCTTCGGTGACGCCTCTGAGGTCAGCGGTTCTCCGATGTGGAGCATCACCGCTCTGATCACCCTGATGGCTGTCTGGTACCTGATCAAGATGGGCGAGGAACCCCTCGTCAACGACAGGACCTTCCCCTCACAGCGCCAGACGCTTGACGCGTTCATCGAGTTCTGGAGTGACGGCTACAGGAGGGTGAGCCTCTGGGACCACACCTACGCCAGCCTCAACCGCGTGATAAAGGGGCTTGTATACGGAATAGTCCTGGGTGTGCCCGTTGGTTTCGCCATGGGCCTCTCGAACCGGCTGCGAGGCTTCTTCGATCCGATCGTCGAGCTGCTCCGCCCGGTTCCGCCCCTTGCCCTCCTTCCACTTTTCATCGTGTGGTTCGGAATCGGCGAGTCCTCGAAGGTGAACCTGCTCTTCTTCGCCGCCATCTGGATCATGATCATCGCCGCCAGAGCCGGCGTGCTCGGGGTGAAGGGATCCAAGGTGCACGCCGCCTACTCCCTGGGGGCCAACAAGTGGCAGATCCTGCGCTATGTGATCCTGCCCAATGCCCTGCCCGACATCTTCACCGGTGTCAGGGTGGCCCTCGGTGTCTGCTGGGGGACCCTCGTGGCGGCCGAGCTGACTGGAACCACGACCGGCCTTGGAGCCACGATCTTTGCTGCCAGCAAGTTCTTCAGGATGGACATCGTGGTCGTCGCCATCATTATCATCGGCGTGATCGGTGTCGCCATGGACCTGGTCATGCGCTTCCTCGAGGCCCGGCTCATCCCGTGGCGGGGTAAGGGCTGAATCCTCTGGTACAACTCGTTCCATGATGGGCCTCCTGAACACCTGGTATTCACGGGCCGTCGAGTCACCGGCGAGGGTGGTCCTGGCCGACCTGGGTGATCCCCGGGCCGATGAGGCTGCAGGTCGCCTGACCGACAAGGGCCTCGCCGTGGTGGTCGAACCCGTGGTCGATTGCGCTGATCCGACAATTGCTCAGATGGTCGCCGCTGCACGCTCCGCAGGCCTGGATCCCGACGACCCGGTTGTGGCGGCCGCCGTCCTCGTCAGGGCAGGCCACGCTGATGCAGCCGTCGCCGGTGCAACCAGGCCGACGGCTGACGTCCTACGTGCAGGCCTGAGGGTGATGGGCGTTGCGCCGGGAGTTTCCCTTGTGAGCAGCAGCATGCTCATGGTCCTTCCTGACGGTAAGGCGGTCGTGTTCGCTGACTGCGGGGTCGTCCCGGACCCGGACGCTGCACAGATGGCATCGATCGCTGTATCGAGTGCCCGGACCTTCGAGCAGTTGACCGGGGAGCAGGCCCGGGTGGCGATGCTCTCCTACTCGACAATGGGTAGCGCCGCGGGAGCACGCGTCGACAAGGTGCGGGAGGCGACCAGGCTGGCTACAGACCTGGCTCCGGGCCTTGCCGTTGACGGTGAGTTGCAGTTCGATGCCGCCTGGGTCCCTGAGGTTGCCGCAGCAAAGGCTCCGAACTCGGCCGTGGCAGGTAGGGCCAACGTCTTCGTGTTCCCGGACCTTGACTCTGGGAACATCGCCTACAAGGTCGCGGAGCGGATGGGCGGTGCCAGGGCGATCGGTCCCCTCCTCCAGGGCCTTGACGGGGTGCTCCACGATCTGTCGCGTGGCTGTACGGCCGACGAGATCGTCGATGTAGCGGTGGTTGCAGGGATACAGGCACTGGGTTGAGAGCCGCTTCCGGATACCAGCAGGGAAGTCAGTCTGTATTCACGAAAAGTTATCTGACCATAACTTGGCCGTGAGTGGGTCTAACGCTAGTGTGAGCCCGTGCGACGTCAGACCCTTGATACGACACAGGTTGTCGACTGTGCGGCCCGCCTTGTCGACACCGAGGGGTTCGAGGCGCTCACCCTCACAAGGGTCGCCGCCGAGCTGGGTGTGCGCCAACCCGCCCTCTACCGCCACGTCGACGGCTACGACGCCCTTGTCAGGGCCCTCGGCCTGAGGGGCCGCGAGATCATCGCCGGCCGCCTCGCCGACGCAGCAGTCGGCCTCGCCGGAGACGATGCGGTGCGCGCAATGGGAACTGCCTGGCGAGGCGTGGTCAGGGACCACCCGGGTCAGTACGCCGCCACCGATCGCTACCCGTGCGCAGGCGATCCGGAACTGGAGGCCGCAGTGGAACGCGTCGTACACGTGCTGGCACAGGCACTCGCCGCCTACGACCTCGGCGACGACGAGAAGGTGCACGTCGCCCGCTCCCTACGCAGTGCCTTCCACGGATTCGCCCACCTCGAATCCGGCGACGGCCACCCGCATCCCCTCGACCTCGACGACACCTTCGACCACCTGCTCGACCTGATCTGCGCCGGCATCCACGCCCTACGCAGCGCCACGGTCTGAGACACGAAGGTCAGGCAGGAACGGTGACCCGACTCGGATTCGTGCTGGACTCAGGCACCTGCATCGGGTGCCATGCCTGCACCGTGGCGTGCAAGAGCGAACACGACGTACCCCTCGGGGTGAACCGCACCTGGCTCAAGTACGTGGAGACCGGTTCGTTCCCCGACACCGACAGGTCCTTCTCGGTGATGCGCTGCAACCACTGCCAGGACGCACCCTGCATGGACATCTGTCCCACCTCGGCCCTCTATCGGGCCGACAACGGCGTGGTCGACTTCAACGACGCCAACTGCATCGGATGCAAGGGCTGCATGAACGCCTGCCCCTACGACGCCATCTACATCAACCCGGCCACATCCACGGCCCACAAGTGCAACTTCTGCAACCACCGGGTGACCGAGGGTCTCGAGCCGGCGTGCGTGATCGTGTGCCCCACACAGGCCATCAGGGTCGGCGACCTGGACGATCCTGACTCCGAGATTTCGCAACTGCACTCGACCGGCACCGGATCGGTACGGTCCCCAGCCCAGAACACGAACCCGGCGGTCATCTACAAGAACGCCAACCCCACCTCCCTTGACCCGTTGGCGTCATCCATCCGGTCCGACGGCATGATCTGGTCCGACACGCTCGACTCCCATCCATCGCCCACCCCGGCGTCGCTGGCCGCGGCACCCAACCGTGACGACGGCCAGGAAATGGGTCGAACCGTCTACACCACCCGGCACCCCGTCACCTGGGGCTCAATGGTGTCGGGCTACCTGGTCACCAAGGCCGTTGCAGCCGGCGTGATGCTCATGGCGGCCCTGCTGGTCCTCATTGGTCACGGCGACAACCAGGCAGCGGTCGGCGTGGTCCCGCCGATGGTCGCAGGTGCGTTCCTCGCAGCCACAGGCGTCCTTCTGGTCGGTGACCTGAAACAGCCCGGCCGGTTCCACTACCTGATCACCAGGGGCAACTGGTCGTCGTGGCTGGTCAAGGGTGCATACGTCCTCGCTGGCTTTGCAGCCACCCTTGCGGCATGGTGGGTGGCGGGCCTCGCCGGTGCCGGCGGGGTGCTACCCATCCTTGTCGTACCGGCGGTGGTACTGGCCCTTGGAACTGCCGGGTACACGGCGTTCCTGTTCGGACAGTGCGAGGGCCGTGATCTCTGGCAGGAACCCCTGCTGCTCCCGGTTCTGCTTATCCAGGCGGTCGTGGCTGGAGGTGCTACCTATTCGGTGCTCGACCTGGTCATGACGATTCCCGAGGTGGCGACCGTCCGATGGGTCTTCCTCGCAGCGCTCGTCCTCAACGGCATCCTGGTAGCGGCCGAGATGCGCGGTGGCCATTCGAGGCACGTGACCATGGCGCTGGCCGAACTGACCCACGGAGACCAGGGCCAGAAGTTCCGAATCTGGCTGGTCGCCGGCCTGGCGCTCCCGTGCCTGCTCCTGGCTGCAGCCCTGCTGACCGACTCCGGCACCCTCCTCGCCGCCCCGGCAGGACTAGCGGCTCTGGCGGGGATGTTCGCCTACGAGGATGCCTACGTCAGAGCCGGCCAGTCGGTGCCACTGTCATGAACGAGCCCGGAGGACAAGCGTGCTGACCGCCTACCCACCCGAAGGAGAGTGGGACGACCACGACGCCCTCGACGCCCAGGCATGGCCCGAAAAGGTCAGGCGCAGGTTCCGCCTCGTACCCACCACCTGCTTCAACTGCGAGGCCACCTGTGGTCTGCTGGCATACGTCGACAAGGACACGGGGAAGGTCGCCAAGTTCGAAGGCAATCCCGTGCACCCTGCGAGCCGTGGACGCAACTGCGCCAAGGGCCCGGCCACAATCAACCAGGTCGACGATCCCGAACGAATCCTCTATCCGATGAAGCGGGTCGGCGACCGTGGCGACGGCCTCTGGGAACGCATCTCCTGGGATCAGGCACTCGACGAGATCGGCACCCGGATAGGCGACGCCTTCCGTCAGGACCGCCACGATGAGGTCATGTACCACGTGGGCCGAATGGGCGACGACTCCTACATGGAACGGGTTCTGCACTCGTGGGGTATCGACGGCCACAACAGCCACACCAACATCTGTTCCAGCGGAGCCCGGGTCGGCTACGCCACGTGGATGGGATTCGACCGGCCGTCAGCCGACTTCGCGAACGCCAAGGTGATCTTCCTCATCTCATCCCACCTCGAGGCCGGCCACTACTTCAACCCGCACGCCCAGCGGATCATGGAGGGTCGTGAGGCCGGAGCGAAGATCATCTGCATCGACCCTCGCCTCTCAAACACGGCCTCACAGGCCGATCACTGGCTGTCGGCATGGCCCGGTACCGAGGCCTTCCTTCTCCTGGCAATCGCCCGACTGCTCATCGAGGCTGGCACCTGGGACCGCGAGTTCTTCCGGCGGTGGGTCAACTGGGAGACCTTCCTCACCGCCACCCGCCCCGACCTGGAGCCCGTGTTTGACAACGTCGAGGCTGCACTGCTCGACCAGTACGCCGAATACACCCCCGAGGAGGCCGCACGGGTATGTGGCATCGACGAGGACGTCATCCGCGAAGTGGCCGGCATCGTCGGTGAAGGCCTCGGGGGGCTCGCATCCCACACATGGCGGGCAGCATCGGCTGGAAACCTGGGTGGCTGGCAGGTGTCGAGGTGCCTCCAGTTCCTGAACGTGCTCACCGGCAGCGTCGGCACGGTTGGCGGAACCAACGCCAACGGCTGGAACAAGTTCATACCGGTCACCCCGATCCACCCAGAACCCCAGGGTCGGTGGAACGAGATGTCGTGGCCCAATGAGTTTCCACTGGCCCACCACGAAATGTCCATCCTGTTGCCCCACTTCCTGAAATCAGGGCGCGGATACATCGACACCTACTTCACACGCGTCTACAACCCTCTGTGGACCAACCCCGATGGGTTCACCTGGCTCGAGGTCCTCCAGGACCCCGAGAAGGTCGGTTGCCACGTAGCCCTCACCCCGACCTGGAACGAATCGGCGTGGTTTGCCGACTACGTGCTCCCAATGGGTGTCTCCTCCGAGCGCCACGACGTGTCCAGCTTCGAGACCCATTCGGGCCGGTGGGTCGGGTTCCGTCAGCCCGTGCTGCGCCGCCACGCCGAGATGGAGGGTCAGAGCGTCGACCGAACCCACGAGACCAACCCCGGAGAGGTGTGGGAGGAACAGGAGTTCTGGATCGATCTCTCATGGCGCATCGACCCCGACGGCTCGCTGGGAATCCGCAACCAGTTCGAGAGCCGCGATGAACCCGGACAGCCCCTTCCGCTCGACGAGTACTACACAATGCTGTTTGAGAACTCCGTCCCCGGTCTGCCCGAGGCAGCTGCCGAGGAGGGCATCAGCGCCCTCGAGTACATGCGTCGCAAGGGTGCGTTCGCCATCCCGGGCGACCAGTACGAGGTCCATGAAAGGCCCGTCGGCGAGGCCGACCTGGCAGGAGCCACCCTCGACGGGGCGGGCGTCTACCGACGACCCGGAACAGCCGGCTCACACGACTCCCTCGGGGACATCAAGGGTCACATGCCGTTCATCGGCGACGGCTCACCGGCGGTTGAGATCGACGGCGAGGCCAGGTTCGGCTTCCCGACACCGTCCAAGAAGTTGGAGTTCTACTCCGAGACCATGAAGGACTGGGGCTGGCCCGAGTACACCATGCCGACCTTCATCAAGAGCCAGGTGCACTGGGAGGACCTGGACTTCGCCGCCGGAGAGCGCATCCTGGTGCCCACCTTCCGCATCCCCACGCTCATCCACACCAGATCGGCCAACAGCAAGTGGCTGAACGAGATCAGCCACCGCCACCCGCTCTGGCTCCACCCCGAAGATGCCGAGAAGCTGGGTATCGACGACAACGGGCTGGTCCGCATCACCACCCGGATCGGGCACTTCGTCATAGGTGCCTGGAGAACCGAGGGAATCAGGCCCGGGGTGGTGGCGGCCAGCCACCACATGGGCAGGTGGCGCCTCGACGAGCACAAGGCCCGATCGTGGGCCGCCGGTAAGGCGTCGATCGACCGTGATCATGACGGCCGGTGGCGGCTCCGACGCGAACACGGTCATGAGTCCTACGAGAGCGACGACCCCGACACCGGGCGGATCTGGTGGTCCGACACCGGTGTTCACCAGAACCTGACCTTCCCAGTGCAGCCCGACCCGGTGAGCGGCATGCACTGCTGGCTACAACGGGTGACCGTGGGGCCCGCACAGGATGGCGACGCCTACGGCGACGTGGTGGTCGACACCGACGCGGCACATGCCGTGTTCGAGGAGTGGATGGCCAACACCCGGCCAGGCCCGGGGCCCGACGGCCTGCGCAGGCCTCTCTGGTTTGCACGCCCGGTCAAGCCCACGGCGACCGCGTACCGCCACGAGGGCTAGGACCCGGCCGCCGGTCGGCAGATGGCGGAAGGTGTGGGATTCGAACCCACGGTGACCCGGAGGCCACAACGGCTTTCGAGGCCGCCCCATTCGTCCGCTCTGGCAACCTTCCGCCTGCGAGGCTAACGAGGGCCCGGAGGTGGGCCAACCGGTGGGCCGTGGTCAACCTCGACGCCGGCTGAAGAAGTCTGTCAGGAGCGCGGCGCATTCGTCTCCGCGGACGCCGGCTGTGACGTGGAACTCGTGGTTCAGCCTGGGATCGGAACCCAGGTGGTACAGCGATCCCAGCGACCCTGCGTCGGGGTTGGGGGCGCCCCAGACGACCCTGTCGATTCGTGACGCCCATGCCGCACCGGCGCAGAGGGGACAAGGCTCCAGCGTTACGACGAGGGTCGCCTCGTCGAGACGCCATGATCCCAACTCGGCTGCGGCATCGCGCAGGGCCAGCACCTCGGCATGCGCAGTTGGATCACCTGTGGCCTCCCTCTCGTTGTGCCGGCTGGCCACGATTCGCCCGCCAGCCACCACGACTGCTCCGACCGGTACCTCACCCTGCTCGCCGGCCCGATGGGCCTCGGCCAGCGCCAATGCCATCAGATCGTCGTCTGAGAGTGAGGCCGGTTCTTCCGGATGCGGGTTCATGGCGCCGACGATAGGCCCCCCTGAGCGCGACACCCGTCCTCGAGAGTGGCGGCCAGGTGGTCTGCGGCACCCCGGGGGTTCCGCTGAGGGCTGCTGCCTTCCGGCCCTGACCCGGTTCACGGGCCCCGGTCGCACAGGACCCGACCGCCACACTCCAGAACGGGTGCGGAGCAACGATACCCTTGTCGCCCGGAACCCACCCAGGGGTGGGGCCCGGGAGGGATGCGAGAGCGGCCGATTCGGCACGCTTGGAAAGCGTGTGTGGCTTCACAGTCACCGTGGGTTCGAATCCCACTCCCTCCGCCGTTCGCCAACTGATCGTGTCGCGGCCCGGCTGTAGGCTCGGCAGGGCATGGAGTACACGTCTCTCTACCGTCGTTTCCGACCCCGTCGCTTCAGCGAGATCAGGGGCCAGGAACACGTCGTCGCCGCACTGCGCAACGCAGTGCGCGACGATCGGGTACAGCACGCCTACCTGCTCAGCGGCCCGCGTGGCACCGGCAAGACAACCGCTGCCCGCATTCTCGCCAAGGCCCTCAACTGTCTGGCTCCCGTCGATGGTGAGCCCTGCTGTGAGTGTGAGCCCTGTCTGGCGGTAGATGCCGGCACCTCCTTTGACCTGCATGAACTCGATGCTGCCTCAAACAACAAGGTCGACGACATGCGCGACCTGCTGGGAAAGGTGGCCCTCGGAACGCCCGGCCGAACCAAGGTGTACCTGCTCGACGAGGTGCACATGCTCACATCCGGTGCCGAGAACGCCCTCCTCAAGACGCTCGAGGAGCCACCCGACCATGTCGTCTTCGTGCTGGCCACCACAGAGCCGCACAAGGTCGTCGAGACAATCCGCAGTCGGGCCCAGCACCTTGAGTTGAATCTCCTCTCGGCTGAGACCCTCGGGTCGCTGGTAGCCGACGTGGTGGCTGACGCCGGCCTGGACGTCGACGACGAGGGTATGGCCCACGCCGTCCGGTCGGCCCGCGGTTCGGCCCGCGATGCCCTTTCTGCGCTGGACCGGGTCGTAGCCGGAGGGGTGACCACCGACGACACAACCGTTGCCGATCTGCTCACTGCACTCGCTACAGCCGATGCCGGAGCAGCCCTCGGGGCTCTGGCCGCCGGTATCGGTCGGGGACGCGAGCCACGTGTGCTCGGCGAGGCGTTACTGGCAGCACTGCGAGAGGCCTTCCTCGTCGCCATGGGTGTTCCACCTGAACAGCTGGCCGACGCCGATCGGGATCGTGCCCGCTCCTTTGCCGAACAGGTGACTCCGGCGATGATTACCGGTGCACTTGAGACCCTCGGTTCGGCCCTGGTTGCCATGCGTCGTGCCCCTGATCCGCGGGTCGATCTCGAGGTTGCACTGGTCAGGTTGACCTCGCCCGCCTCTTCCGGGGGTTCTGACCAGACGGTTGTCGAGGCCCTTACAAGGCGCATCGACAAGCTGGAGAGGGCCCTGGCAGATGCCGGCCCACCCAGGGCCAGGGCAGCGGCTCCTCCACCTCAGCCACCTGCACCACATGCGGCAGGCCCGGCGGCGACAGCGCGGGCGACCCTGGCACAGGCCGGTACCTCCCAGCCGCCGCTTCCGCCGCCATCACCACCGCAGTCCCAGGGATCGGCCTCTCGAGAGTCGTCCCAGGCAGCCCCGACAGAGCCTTCCGGTACTGATCAGCCCGCATCAGAGGCCGACCTACCCACCAGCGATGACCTGGTTGCGGCCTGGGACGAGGACCTCAGCGAAATGCTCCCCAGGAAGGCCCGTGCCAGATTCTCGGCTGCCCGGTTCGTGGCAGTCCAGGACGGCTCAGCGATCATGGCCCTACCGAACGAGCCCCACCGTCGTCGGTGTGCCGAGTTGGTTGCCGAGGTCGAATCGGTGCTTGCGGCAAGGTTCGGGGTTCCCATTCCGGTGACCCTGACCGTTGATGACACGCAGGTCGCACCCGGCAGAAAGGCGTCTCCGACAAAGCCCGTGTCCAGCAGTTCGACCGATGTCTCCGATGAGGTGATTGATCCCGATGAGCTCGTCGATGCTGACGACTCCGACGGATCAGCGGTCGAGAAGTTGACCGAGGCGTTTCCGGGTGCATCCCTGGTGGATCCGACATGACCGGCGTCGGGGCCTGTCGCCGACCAGCGGCGGGGGTCTGACACCCGTGTACGCCGACGCCGTCCAGAAGGTGATCGACGAGCTCGGCCGGCTGCCCGGTATCGGCCCCAAGTCAGCCCAGAGGCTGGCATTCCACATACTGAAGTCACCCACCGAGGACGCCACGCGCCTTGCCGAGGCGATCAGCGAGATGAAGGAGCGAATCCGCTTCTGCGAGCGATGTTTCAACATCAGCGAGGAGCCCCTCTGCCTCATCTGCTCCGACGCGCGGCGCGAGGCCGGCATGCTCTGCGTGGTCGAGGAGCCTCGTGACATCGTGGCCCTTGAGCGGACCGGTGGGTTTCGTGGTCGGTACCACGTACTCGGCGGTGCTATCAGCCCGATCGACGGGATCGGCCCAGATCAACTCAGGGTCGCCGAGCTGCTCGGGCGGATGGACGAGGAGTCGGTCACCGAGGTAATCCTGGCGACCAACCCGAACATCGAGGGCGAGGCGACGGCTATGTATCTGGCTCGCCTGATCGGGCCCCTCGGTGTGGAGGTGACCAGGATCGCCAGCGGTCTTCCGGTCGGCGGAGATCTCGAGTACGCCGACGAGTTGACCCTAGGGAGGGCCCTCGAGGGCAGGCGGCACCTTGCCGGTGGGCCCGACGAGGGGAACGGTCACCGATGACCGGGCTGTGGACAACCCGATCAGGGTCAGAACGCGGAAACGCCCCCCGGGGCCGTTGCGGGCAACATCGGCCGTGTCAGGGAGCGCTTCCGGGTTGGGTGGAGGGGATATCCCAACGTGTTGCGATTACATTACAACAGTGACAAGGTTATGACAAGTTGGGGACAATCAGAAAAAGCCCGCAGGGAGATGGCCTCGTGCTCCTGACCCGGATCGACCATGTGGCCATTGCCGTCCACGACCTGGAGGCCGCCATCGACTACCACCAAAGGGCATTCGGGGCCGAGGTGTACCACCGCGAGGTCGTCGACAGCGACGGTGTCGAGGAGGCCCTGCTGGATGTTGGTGGTTCGTTCATCCAGTTGACCACGCCGACTCGATCTGATTCACCGATAGCGGTCTTCCTGGAAAGGCGTGGAGAAGGCATCCACCACATCGGATACCGCGTCGACAGCTGCGCAGCCGCCCTTGCCTCTGTCGTGGCAGCTGGCGGCAGGGCCATCGACGAAGAGCCCAGAGCCGGCTCCCGGGGGACCACCGTCGCCTTCGTACACCCCAGGGGATCATTCGGCACCCTGATCGAACTGGTCGAGGATCCAGCCTGACCGGGCAGCATCCATGGAGGTCCACCTCGTAGACGGAACCTACGAACTGTTTCGCCACCACTTTGCGGTGCCATCGCACGTGACAGACGAGGGCGTCGAGGTAGCCGCCGCCCGCGGGGCGCTGGGCTCGATGATCCGCCTCCTCGAAGCCGGTGCCACACACGTGGGCGTTGCCACGGACCATGTCATCGACTCATTTCGGAACCGCCTCTTCGACGGCTACAAGACAGGCGAGGGCACCCCACCAGAACTCTTTGCCCAGTTTGCACTGTTCGAGGCACTCCTCGACGCAGCCGGATTTACCGTGTTCCCGATGGTCGAACACGAGGCCGACGACGCCATGGGAGCAGCCGCGGTGAAGGCCGCCGCAGACCAACGGGTTGAGCGCGTGCTCATCTGCACACCCGACAAGGACCTCGCCCAGTGCGTCTCAGCCGATGCCCGCATCGTGCAGTTCGACCGCCGCCGCGAAATCGTCTATGACTGGGACGGCGTTGTAGACAAGTTCGGTGTCACACCACCGTCCATCCCCGACTGGCTGGCCCTCGTCGGCGACTCCGCAGACGGGATCCCCGGGCTTGCGGGCTGGGGTGCCCGATCCTCGGCAACGGTGCTGTCCAGGTACGGGCACATCGACCACGTACCCGACAGCCACGACGACTGGGACATCAAGGTGAGGGGAGCCGAACGCCTGGCCGAAACCCTTGTCGAACACCGCTCCGACGCCCTCCTCTACCGCCGCCTCGCCACGCTGGACCTCGACGCACCCGTCATGGCCGACGTCGATGAACTGCACTGGACCGGACCACTCGACCACCTCGTCACCATGTGTACCCACCTCGACGCACCCCGCCTGGCGGAGCGTGCAGGGAAGCTGGCCGAGACCCGCAACTGACACACAGTTTCGGCGCTACCGGATCCGTTCGGTACCCTGTGGCCACCATGGCCGAGCACACGATGAGTGAACGCCTCGACGACCTCAACGATCGTCGCGAGGCAGCACTGCATGCAGGATCCGAACGAGCGGTCAAGCGGCAGCACGACAAGGGCAAGATGCTCGCCCGCGAACGGATCGACTACTTCCTCGACGACGGCTCCTTCCACGAACTCGACATGCTCGTGCGACACAGGGCCCACGAAAGCGGGATCGAGGAACGCCCCTACACCGACGGGGTGATTACCGGATGGGGAACGGTCGACGGCCGCAAGGTATTCGTCTTCTCCCAGGACTTCACGGTCTTCGGAGGCGCCCTCGGTGAGGTGTTCGCCGAAAAGCTCCACAAGGTCATGGACCTCGCAACCTCTGTCGGTGCACCGATGATCGGCCTGAACGATGGCGCCGGTGCACGAATCCAGGAGGGCGTCGTCAGCCTGGATGGCTACGGCGGCATCTTCTGGCGCAACGTCCAGGCATCGGGCGTGATCCCCCAGATCAGCGTCATCCTCGGGCCGTGCGCCGGTGGAGCCGTGTACAGCCCGGCAATGACCGACTTCATCTTCATGGTCAGAGAGAAGTCACACATGTTCATCACCGGCCCCGATGTCGTGCGGACCGTCACCGGCGAAGAGGTGACGCTCGAGGAACTCGGTGGAGCCGGAAGCCATGCCACCAAGTCCGGTGTGGCGTCGTTTGTCTGCGACGATGAAAAGCAGGTCCTCGACGAGGTGAAGGTCCTGCTTTCCTACCTGCCATCCAACAACCTTGAGTCGGCGCCGGTCGTCGACCCCCAGGATGATGCCGACCGGAGTTGTCCCGAACTGAACGACCTGATGCCCGACAGCCCCAACCTCCCCTACGACATGCGCACCGTGATCGAGGTGGTTCTCGACAACGGCGAGTTCCTCGAGTACCACGATTCGTGGGCACAAAATATCGTCTGTGGGTACGGGCGGTTGAACGGACGCAGCGTCGGTGTCGTGGGCAACCAGCCCATGCGCTTCGCCGGCGTACTCGACATGATGGCCTCTGAGAAGGCGGCCCGGTTCGTGCGAACATGCGACGCCTTCAACATCCCCCTGATCACGTTCGTCGACGTACCGGGCTTTCTACCCGGGGTCGATCAGGAGCACGGAGGCATAATCAGGCACGGCGCCAAACTGCTCTACGCCTACTGCGAGGCCACCGTTCCACGCATCCAGGTGATCACCCGCAAGGCCTACGGCGGCGCCTACGTGGTCATGGACTCCAAGTCCGTCGGCTCAGACCTGTCGTTGGCCTGGCCCTCGGCCGAGCTTGCCGTGATGGGTCCACAGGGTGCCGTCGAGATCCTCCACCGACGGGAACTGGAGCAGTCAGCCGACCCGGCTGCCCGACGCGAGGAACTCGTTGACGAGTACATGGAGAAGTTCGCCAACCCGTACGTTGCCGCCGAACGTGGCTACGTCGACGACGTGATCGATCCCGCTGACACCCGTATCAGGCTGATCGCAGGGCTCGAGATGTTGACCACCAAGCACGAGGAACTCCCCCGACGCAAGCACGGAAACGTGCCTCTCTAGCGATGGCTCCGACCGAGACGCCTGAAGGCATTGAACTCGTGGCACCCGGTGCCTCTCCGGCCGAACTGGAGGCCATTCGCATCGCTTTCGGGGAACTCTGGCCGGACCCACCCGTACCGGTAGAGACATCCACCCCGGTCTGGAGGTTCTCCGGAAGGTGGTGGCTCGACAGGCACACGGAACCACCCCGTCGAACCAGCCGCTGACCCCGAATCAGCCACGCTGAGGGGGCCAGATCGGTCCCTGTGCGCCCAGCAACCCGGGCAGGCATTCCAGGTACTCGTCCCTGTCGATCTCGATGGCACCCAGGCCCGCAAGGTGGTCGGTGCACCACTGCACGTCGATGAGCCTGTTCGGGTCGTCCCCGAGGATTCCCACAAGCCCCACCAGTGCGGCCTTTGAAGCGTCGGTCCTCTGGTGGAACATCGACTCGCCGGCGAACAGGCCTCCGATGGACACGCCGTAGAGGCCGCCGGCCAGGCCGTCCTCGTCCCACGCCTCGACCGAATGGGCCCAGCCCAGGACATGCAGTTGCTGGTAGGCCTCCATGATCCTGTGGTCGATCCAGCCACGGTCCCTCGAAGGGTCGGCACATCCGGCCATCACCTCTGAAAAGGCGGTGTCCACCCTTATCTCGTAACGCCTGCAGGAACTGCGAAGCGACCTGCTGATCGACAGATCACCCGGGACGAGCACGCCACGCGGATCCGGCGACCACCATGCCATTGGTCCGCCCGGCTCCAACGGCATCGGGAACATCCCCGACCTGTACGCACCCAACAGGGTCCCCGGGTCCACATCGGCCCCGATACCGACGACGCCGTGCTCGTCAGCCGTGTGGGCCGGTGGAAACACCCATGTGCTCTCCGGAGGCTTGATTGGCATGAGGTCCCCGGCTCGGATCAGGTGGGGGAGCTACCCGTCGGTGGCGACGATTGTCACAGAGCGCACCGTGACCTCGCGGGTCGGCCCACCGCCATAGGGGGAGCTCGGGTCGAGCTCGTAGAGGTCCATGATCTGCTCCAGCACGGCGAGGCCGGCCGCATCGGTGTCGCCGAACACGATGTAGCTGCCCTGGCCGTCTAGCCGCCCGACCTCGGGGCCTGACGAGAAGAAGAACTGGGCTCCGGAGCTGTTGGGGCCGGCGGAGCGGGCCATTATGAGCTGCCCGGGTTCATAGGTGAAGGGGCCCAGCATTCCGTTGGTTGACTGCCGGAACAGGCCACCCTCGTCGGCGATCGTGTAGCCGGGACCCCGATCGGACCAGTCGTTCGTATGTGGTGCTCCGCCCTGGATGATGGCGATGGTCGGATCCAGGCGGAACAGGAGGGTGTCGTCGTAGTAGCCGTAGTCGGCGAGCACGACGAAGTTGTTGGCTGTGTTCGGCGTTCGGACAGTGTCGAGTACCACCTTGATTTCGCCCTCGGTCGTATCGAACACGGCCGTATAGGTGGATGACGCATCCAGGCAGAACGGCGGCTGGTGTTCGAAGAGGAGGATCTGGCCGGCGGTCTTGTCGTGTGACGGGCATTCGGTGGCAATGACCGTCGTGGCGGCGGGGGTCACCTGAGCCGTGCCCGCATCGGCGGTGCCTCCGTTGTCCTCGCCGTCTGCGATGAATCCCATGACCGTGACCGTCACCAGGCTTCCCAGCATCACAAAGGCGAGAAGGCCTGCAAGGACGCGTGTTCGTGTCGAGAAACGCTCAGCTGCTGTCGGGCCTGCGGGACGACGGATCTTGTCTGCCATGGGTCGGCACCCTAACAACGGGTGGCCCTATCAGGACCCGTCCAGGCACCCGGATACCGGCCGGTAGGGCAAATGGCCCGCTGTCGGGTGGGGTGGCGCAGGTAGCGTTGTTCCCCGTGGCACTGCTGGTACAGAAATTCGGTGGTACGGCGGTCGGTGACCCCGACCGCATCCGTGCCGTTGCCGACCACGTGGCCAGGACCGTCAGGCAGGGCAACCAGGTGGTGCTCGTCGTCTCGGCCATGGGCAACGAGACCGACAGCCTGCTGCGCCTCGCAGACGACGTCTCGTCGACCCACCCCGGTCGCGAGATGGACATGCTCATCACCGCCGGCGAGCGCAAGGCCATGGCGCTCATGTGCATGGCACTCCACGACCTGGACCTCCCAGCCGACTCCTTCACCGGCAGCCAGGCAGGCTTTCTCACCGACACCGAACACAGGAACGCCAAGATCCTCGAGGTCCGACCGGACCGTGTCAGGGCCGCCCTCGATACCGGACGGATCCCGGTCGTCGGCGGATCCCAGGGCGTGTCAACCGACAACGATGTGACCTTCCTCGGTCGTGGCGGGTCCGACACCACAGCTGTGGCTCTGGCACATGCCCTCGACGCCGATGCCTGCGAGCTCTACACGGACGTAACCGGGGTGTTCACCACCGACCCGCGTGTCGTCCCGACGGCAAAGCGGATGGATCGAATCTCATTTGATGAGTTGTTGGAGATGACGGCCACAGGTTGTCCCAAGCCGGCGATGCGGTCGGTCGAGTATGCGCGTACCCACGGGGTACGCCTGCACGTCCGGTCTGCGTTCACCTGGCAGGAGGGAACCTGGGTCGATGAGGAGGAACCCGACATGGAGCAGGCAATTATCTCGGCGGTCACCCACGACACGTCCGAGGCGAAGATGACGATCAGCGGCGTGCCCGATCAGCCCGGCATTGCCGCGCGGGTCTTTCGTGAACTGGCCGGGTCGGGAATCAACATCGACATGATTGTCCAGAACGTCTCAACCGAAGGGGTCACTGACATCTCGTTCACGGTTCCCCACGATGACCTGGACAGGGCCATGTCGACCGGGGGATCTCTTGCAACTGAGATCGGGGCCGCCGGCGTGACGAGTGACTCCGCCATCGCCAGGGTCAGCGTGATCGGTGCAGGCATGAGGACCAACCCCGGGGTTGCGGCAACCATGTTTGAGACCCTGGCCGAATGCGGGGTGAACATTCAGATGATCTCCACCTCGGCCATCCGGGTCAGCTGTGTTGTCTCCGAGGACCGTGCCGAGGACGCCGTCAAGGCACTGCACGAGAACTTCGGCCTCTCCGGCAACTGACAACCTGACCCGGAGAACACCAACTTCGCAGGTCGCAGTCGGGCCGGGGTTGATCACCCGTACCCTGCCCGACATGTCCGTTGCCGTGAAGTTCGGAGCCAGGATGGTGGCAGTCCTGTTGACCTTGACTGCATTCGCCTCGGCCTGTGGAGCCGACCAGCCCTCGTCAGATGAGGGCCAGGTGGCTACGACAGCGACGACCCAACAGGCCACCTCCACCACCGCTGCCGCCGGCGATGTACGGGAACAGTTCATGACCGGTGCAGCCGGCTCCGACTCGGTACTCGGAGACCTCCGTGACGCCGACCTCGGGTGTGTGGCGGACCACCTGCTCGCATCGCTCGATCCCGATGAGGTGCTCGCCCTGTCGGCCCTCGGACCCCTGCCTGAACAGGCCGAGTTGACCGTTGCCGCCCTCGAGGCATGTGACCTGGTTTTGAGCCTGGTAGGCCAGGGGATGGTTGAAGCGTTCGCCGATGACCCTGGCCTTCCGGTTCTCGACGTCGAATGCCTGCTGGAGGGGGTTACCTCAGGCGATCTGGTGCCCGTGCTCGAGGCGCAGTTTGAGGATCCCTTCGGAGTGGGCCTTGAGGACCGGGAAATGACGATCCTCCTGGCAAGGACCCCGATCATGGGGAACCTCATGCGCTGCCGCCTTGAGGCAATGGTTGCCGCACAAGGCTCCGACCTCCCCGAGTTCTGTTTCGGCCTGGCCGATCAGGTGGCCGTGATGATGACCACCGTGATCGAGGTGGACGTCAGCGGTGGGGACCTCACCGACCCGTCGGTTCTGGTGGACCTGCTTGCAATGTCAGACGACATCTTCGTGTGGCTCGCAGACGAGGTTCCGGCCGCCCAGAGGGCCGATGCCGTCCTGGTGAGAGATGCCACCACCCAGATCGCCACCATCATGGCCGAGGCACTAGTCGGGATAGATGGCCAGTCCACCGAGGAGGAGGCGTTGGCTGCGATCTTCGCCGCCATGACCAGGGTCCAGGCTGAGGTAGACATCGACGACGCCGATCTGGATGCTGCCTCCGCACGGCTCAGGGCACACGTGGTCTCCCGTTGCGGGCAGGCGGGCTCGGCGCTGTTCGACCTGATTGCCGGTGTCACCGGCAGCCCCCTCGCAGCCTGATCACAGATGGTCCGGTGATGGGATCGTGAAGGTTCCTGCAGTCATCCTGCTGGTCGTGGCTCTGGTGGCCTCGGCCTGTGGAGAGGCGATTGTCTCCGATGACCTATCGGTCGATTCGGCACCGACGTCGCCGACCACGACCACATCCCCACCGAACGTACCCACCCCCACCCACACGACCATCGTCGAAACGGTCCCGGCCGTTACCGCAGTCGAAGAGGTGGAGCGGTTCACGAACCTGCCTGAGGCCTCGGCCGAGTTCTGCGCCGACCTGGCAACTGAGGCCGGTCTGTTGACAGTGCAGATCGAGGACCTGCTGGCCGACGGCCCCGGGAACGAGGCACGCAACCTCCACGCGCTGCTGTCCGTGTCAGGAGACCTTCTGGTCTGGATGGCCCGGAACGCTCCGCTCGGAATGGCTGTCGACGTGGGCCTGCTGCGGAGCGTCTACTCAGACGTCGGCGCCGTGCTCGACAGGCTCGATCCCGACAGCGTCACCCTCGATGAGTTGCGGGGCGAGCTGTTTACCGTCATGTTCGAATCCCCGATGGCCAACGCCGAGGCGCTGGATCGTTCGGCCCAACGTCTCTCAGCGTTTGTCAGGCAATCCTGCGGTACGGGCTATCCCCTCATGGACACCTTCGCCGACCTGTTCTCCACAGACCGGTAGACGCGTGCAGGTGGCGTCGAACCTGACCCGTCTGATGACCGACCCCGGAAACGTCAGGCCCACGCCGACCTTCCAGCGGTAGCCTTCTGGCCGTGAACATCGCGCTGGTAGGAGCAACAGGGCAGGTGGGTGGCGTAATGCGCACCCTTCTCGACGAGCGCGGGGTGTCCGTAGGCGATCTCCGCTTCTTCGCCTCAGCCAGGTCGGCCGGCAGCACCATCGCCTGGCAGGACCGCCAGATCGTGGTCGAGGACACGGCAACGGCCGACTGGTCGGGTATCGACCTGGCGCTCGTCAGCGCCGGAAAGACCGCTTCACTCGAACACGCGCCAAAGATGGCCGCCGCCGGTGTGACGGTCATTGACAACTCGTCCGGCTGGCGGATGGACCCAGCTGTGCCGCTGGTTGTTCCCGAGGTGAATGCCCATGCCCTCGACGACATTCCCAGGGGAATCGTCGCCAACCCGAACTGCACGACAATGGCGGCCATGCCGGTGCTGGCACCGCTTCACGCCGAAGCAGGCCTCGAGGCCCTGATAGTGAGCACCTACCAGGCGGTGTCGGGTGCCGGCCTGTCCGGTGTAGAGGAACTGTCGGGACAGGTCGAGGCCGTGATCGGAAATGCAGCCTCTCTGACCCACGACGGCAGGGCCGTGTCGTTTCCCGCGCACGACTCCTTTCCCGGCACCATCGCATTCAACGTCTTGCCACATGCCGGCTCGTTTGTCGACGATGGCCGTGGTGAGACCGACGAGGAACAGAAGCTGCGCAACGAGAGCCGCAAGATCCTCGAGATCCCCAACCTCGTGGTTTCGGGAACCTGCGTCCGTGTTCCGGTGTTCACCGGGCACTCGCTGGCCATCAACGCCCGCTTCGAGAGGTCGATCAGTCCAGAGAGGGCGACCGAACTGTTGGCCGAGGCACCCGGAGTGTCGCTGGCCGACGTGCCGACCCCGCTCGATGCGGCCGGAGTGGACCCGACCATCGTGGGCCGGATACGCCGTGACGAGACCGTCCAACACGGCCTGGCGTTGTTCCTTTCAGGCGACAACCTGCGCAAGGGCGCCGCCCTGAATGCAATCCAGATCGCCGAGGAACTGATACGCCGCAGGGCCTGACCAGACAACGGCACAGCCCGGGTTTACGGCGGGTCGGTTACGTACCTCTGTATCGCATCGTCGAGTGACAGGTCCATCTGGTTGGCGAGGCTTGCCAGCCAGGCCAGCACATCGCCCAGCTCGTGCAGCTGCTCGGTGGGTGAGCCCTTTCGTACCGCCTGGGCCAGTTCACCCATTTCCTCACAGAGCCAGGCCACGGTGGGGGCGACGCCACGCTCCCGGTCAGCCTCACCGTAGAGGCGCTCAACCAGGTTCTGAACCTCGGCCAACTCCATGTTGCAGACCGTACGGCCTGGCGTTTCACGGCCCGGGTATCCCTGTTGTGGAACCGGTCGTGGCCCACACTCTTGGCGATGTTGTCCGATGCCGACGCCACCAACGTGTTGCGCGCCCTCGACGCCCTCGACGAGTTGGAGACGGCCGCGCTCAAGTTGGTGCGATCCGAGTTGGCCTGCGGTCCGGTGATCGACGGGCTGGTAGCCGACCCACTCACGGAGGGCTCACGCATCGACCTGCTCTGTCTGGCTGACACGGTCGCGGCCGACCTGTTGTCGGTCGTGGGAAGGTCACACTCGCTTCGGACCATGGTTGAGACGGCACCGGCCAGCTCAGCGCGTGACGCCCTCGCCGAGCACCTGGCCGGAAGCGACAGCACCTGACCCGGGCTTCTCGCGGTCCTTGTTCAGTTGGGATTTGCCGACCTGGCGAGGTCCTCGACCACCTCGGCGCCTGACAGGGCCAGGAGGCCTGCTGGATCAAGGCGGATCTTGCGGTCACGTGAACCTCCACCGATGACGACGCTCACCCGTTCCATGACCCGGGAGTCGATCCAGGTCGGGACCGGGGTAGGAAGGCCGAACGGGGTGACACCGCCGATGAGCATTCCCGTCAGTTCGGCGGTCTCGTCAGCGCCGGCGAAGGAGGCCTTGCGGGTTCCAAGCCGCTTCCTGACGACGCCGTTCACATCCAGCCTGCAGGTGGCAAGAACCAGGCAGAGCGCGTAGGGACGGGGGTCAGCCTTGCCTGCCACGAGGATTGCGTTGGCCGAGTCGGCTGGGTCGATGCCGTAGGCGTCACAGAAGAGTGCCGTGTCGGCAAGGCCGGGGTCACAGGCCATTACCTCGTGCTCAACGCCGAGGGTGGTCAGGTGGTTTAGGACCGGGTCGTCTCTGTTGGCCATAGTTCAGGTGTGTGCGGTTGGTGGTGGTGCGGTCTCGCTGGCCGGACCGGTAACACCGTAGAAGACGGCGGCAAGCACCACGGCTCCTCCCGCAAAGGTGAGGGTTGCGGGCACCTCGTCAAACCAGAGCCATGCCCAGAGGGTCGCCGAGACTGTTTCCACCGGGGTGAAGAGGCTCACCTCGGCAGCCGAGGCGTGCCGGGTCGCCGTCGTCATGCAGAACCTGGCCGCCGGTCCGAACACCGCACCCATTGCCAGCGTTGCCAGCAGGCCCGAACGGTCGAGGCTGAGTGGGTTGGCCATGAGGCCGGTCAGAAGAACGGTGCAGATGGCGGTCATGGCGATGATCAGCACCCGGGGCATGTCGGGGTGTCGTCGCCAGATGGTCAGGTTCATCCCGAAGGCGGTGATGGCACCTACCGCCAGGAGGTCTCCTGTGGCACCGCCCCCGGCGATGGACCCACCGACGATCACGAGGATTCCTGAGATTGCTCCGGCGATGGCCAACCATGTTCGTCCGGAGGTGTGCTCCTTCAGGGCGATCCTGGCGGTCACCGCGGCGAATATCGGAGCGGCGCCGATGATTGCCACCACGTTGGCCACCTCGGTCTTGGTAACGGCTGTTATGAACGCCGTCGTGCTGATCGCGCCTATGGCCCCGGTCAGGACGAGAGGGTTCCGGTATTCATGGAATCGGGTCCCGAGGTCTCGGCCCAGGTTCCTGGTGGCGATCGCCCACATGATCGGTGTCGACCAGAGCCCGCTCATGAATGCGACGGTTGCACCGTCCACGTCGGCGAGGCGGATGAGCACGGCATCGGTCGAAACGAGGAACATCCCGGTTGCTGCCAACAGCAGGCCCAGCCGTCGGCCGGACGTGGGAATGAACGAGGGGACGGTGACCATCGGGCGACACTACTGCGGGTCACCCGATGCGGATAATCTGAATCACGGTGACGGGCCTGCAATGATTTCGCGATGGCCTACACCGATCTCCGTCGCCCGAACGTGCTGTTCATCGTGGCAGACCAGTGGAGGGGCGACTGCCTGGGTGCTGCGGGCCATTCCCCGGTGCGAACACCGTGTCTTGACTCTCTGGCTGTTGAAGGCGTCAGGTTCTCACAACACCACGGTCAGGCCTCACCGTGTGGGCCCAGCCGGGCCAGCATCCACACCGGCACCTACCTGCACACCCACCGGTCCGTGTTCAATGGAACGCCTCTCGACGCACGCCTGACCAACCTGGCCCTGGAGGCCCGATCCGCCGGCTACGTGCCCCACCTCTACGGCTACACGGACACCACGATCGATCCGCGTACGACCACCGATGACGATCCACGCCTGTTCGACTACGAGGGACCGCTACCGGGATACGAGGAGACCCTGCTCCTCCCCGAAACCCGGGACGCCTGGTACCGGTGGCTGGAGGGCAGGGGGCACGACATATCGGACCGTTCCCGATTTCTCCGGCCCAGAGACGACGTCAACGTGCCGGCGGGCAGGGGAGCCTCGTGGGCACCCCCACCCTTCTCGGCCGACGAGACCGAAACGGCATTTGTGGTGGACACCGCCATAGAACACATCCACGAACTGGTGGGAGCAGGTGACCCATGGTTCATGCACGTCTCGCTGTACCGGCCCCATCCGCCGTTCACCGTTCCCGAGCCCTACAACGACATGTTCGACCCGGTCGACGTACCCGATCCGATCCCACCCACCGTCAGCGATCATCCGTTCCTCCAGATGATGTCCACCTGGGGACTCACCGACCCGCCCGTCGACCCTCTGGACCTGCGGCAACTCCGGGCCACCTACTACGGGATGCTCGCCGAGGTCGACCACCAGGTGGGCCGCCTTGTGGACACCCTCTCGGGGCTGTCGGTCGACGAGGACACCATCGTCGTCTTTTCCTCTGACCACGGCGAGTTCCTGGGCGACCATGGTCTGATGTCCAAGTTGGGCTTCCACGATCAGGCGTACCACATACCCCTGATTGTCCGGTATCCGGCCCTGGGGGGACCACGTGGCCGGGTCGTCGACGAGTTCACCGAGAACGTCGACATCATGCCCACAATCCTGGATCTGGCCGGTCTGGCGGTTCCAGCCCAGTGCCAGGGGCGTTCACTTCGGCCGTTCCTGGAGGGCGGCGATGCCGAGGACTGGCGCACGTCGACCCACTGGGAGTTCGACTTCAGGGTGTTCGCCAGCGAGGCCGGCATCCCCCTGACCTCATGCAACCTGGCGGTGCACCGGGACCGCTCAGGCAAGTACGTCCACTTCGCGGGAATGCCACCGGTATTCTACGACCTGGAGTCGGATCCCAACGAGACCCGACCGCTCCACGACCATCCCGAGATGGGCCGCTATGCGGCGGAGTTGTTGGACTGGCGCATGAGCAGCGACGACGAGACCCTGGCCCGGCGCCTGGCAACCCCCCACGGAATGATCACCCTCGATAATCCACCTCTGGCCAGCGCCTGAGTGGTACAGCCGACGACTGTCCAGTGTGACAGGAGTCTCTGATGAAACGCGTGTCGGTGCTGTCAGAATCGCGCATCCGATCACCAGATCGGCCTAGTGAAACCAACCGTTAATCCAGGTTCCTTGATGCTCCGGTCTACCGGTGTGTCGAAAGTCGAGGTGGTGAAACATGAATGACTCAACCCGTGCACTCAAGGTATTGAAGGCACAGCCGAACGACCTTGTGAGGGCAGTTGACCAGGCGGTTGGAAGAGGCTTCTGGGTGGCACCCACCGAGCGGCTACTCCGCACCGTTGCCGAGTCAGTCGAACTTGCCGCCGGAAGTGGTAGGCGCACTGTGGATTCGGTGCACAAGTCCGGGACAAGATCCATCCCAGAGGCGGCCTAGTTCACTTTCGAAGCCAGCCGCCGGGCCCGGTGCCCTGGGGAAACTGGCGGGGTCTCGGCAGGTTTGTGTTCGCCCAGCGTGTGAAGGGTTTCTGGGTTGCGGGGCCGGTGTCTATCCCAGCAAGATGCTGTTTCTATCCCAGTTGGCCTGACCGCTCGGAGTGAGCAAGAAGAGCGATGTTTGGTGGTACGCCTCCCGGGGA
>JABHCN010000072.1 GCA_018673475.1 Actinomycetota bacterium
CACGCCCTGGCGTGGGTGTCCCGAGAGAGGGAAGCCCTGGCGGGCCGAACTGTGTTGTTGAACCTCTCCGGCCGCGGAGACAAGGACGTCGGCCAGATGATGGAGATCCTCTCATGACCGGCCTCGGGCCAGTTGAGACGGCACTACGCGCACGCCTCGACGGCGGCGGAAGATGCCTGGTGCCCTATATCACCGGCGGCCTGGGTGAGGACTGGACATCCACCATCCAGGAAGTTGCATCTGCCGGAGCCGACGTGATCGAGGTCGGAATACCGTTCTCAGACCCGGTGATGGACGGACCTACCATCCAGGATGCCAATGACCGGGCTCTTGGTGCCGGAGCCACACCGCCTGGCATCCTCGGCTCCCTGAGGGGTCTCGACGTCGGCCTGCCACTCGTGGTAATGACCTACTACAACATCGCCTTCCGGATGGGCCTCGAGAGGTTCGCTGCGGCGCTGGCTGATTCTGGAGTGTCGGGCTGCATTCTTCCCGATCTGCCACTTGAGGAAACCGGCCCATGGGCCGAGGCAGCCGATGCCTGCGGGGTCGAGACCATCCTGTTGGCGGCGCCCACCACCCCCGATGAGCGGTTGCCGCTCATCTGTGAGCGTTCGCGGGGCTTTGTGTACGGAGTGGGACTGCTCGGGGTGACAGGGGTTCGAACTGAGCTGGCCTCAAGTGCCTGCACCATCGCTGAACGTCTCAAGGAGGTCACCGACCGACCCGTGCTGGTCGGCGTGGGGGTTGGAACCCCCGAACAGGCCGTGGAGGTGAGCGGACACGGCGATGGGGTGGTTGTCGGGTCTGCGGTTGTCCAGCGGATGCTCGATGGCGCAGGTCCGGACGGGGTTGCAGCACTGGTTGCAGGGTTCAGAGAAGCCCTCGACGCCGAGTTCTGAACAGCAACAGGCCGTTCGGCAACGGAAATCGATCGGATCTCGAGGCTTGGAGAGGCCCTTGTGATTTGCGGAACCCTCGGCGAGTAGGACGAGAGGCCCGGAATCTCAGGCCATGCAGTGACTCCGAAAGGCGTAAATGCTTGACATGGGGGCCAAAACCGTGAAGCGTGTCATTTGACCAAGGAGTGGGTTCGCCCATCCAATAGCCAAAAGAGGAGATGGTCGATGAACAAGAGCGATTTGATCGCTGCAATGGCAGGAAAGGCCGGGATGTCCAACAAGGACGCCGGTGACTGCCTCGACGCCTTCCTGGATGTCGTCGCCGATGTTGTGGCTGCCGGAGAGGAGAAGCTCTCTATTACGGGTTGGCTCTCCTTCGAGCAGGTAACACGCAATGCCCGTATGGGCCGCAACCCGCAGACTGGCGAGGCGCTCCATGTGCCCGCCACGAAGGCCTGCAAGGTTTCGGTTGGCTCCAAGTTGAAGGCCGCCGCCAAGAGTGGTGGCGCCCCGGCTGCACCAGAGGCACCAGCCTCTTCCTGGTAACCCGGATCCGGTGGACCCTCGGGATGGCACGCGTTGCCATCCCGAGGAATCGCCACCTGAACTATTTCACGGTGCCGACAGATGACCGCTGAGGGTCTGCCATCACCCTGTGAGGTGATACCCCACAGGGACCCCTTCCTGTTCCTTACCGGTGTCGAGGCCGTTGAGCCCGGTGTAGGGGCATCCGGTTTCTGGAACCTGACCGGGGATGAACCGTTCTTTGCCGGCCACTTTCCGGGTCGGCCCACCCTGCCCGGCGTTCTGATGTGCGAATCGATAGCCCAGTTGGGGGCCTATGCCCTCCTGAGCGCACCGGAGTTCGCCGGGAGGCTTGCCCTCTTCGGTGGAATCGAGAAGGTCCGGTTCCGCAGACAGGTGCTGCCCGGCGACCGCCTTGACCTCGAGGTCGAACTCGGTAGGCAGTCCAGGTTGGCCGGCCGTGGTAGCGGCACGGCATCGGTGTCCGGCGAGATCGCATGCGAATGCGACCTGTTGTTCGTCTTTGCCTCGGCCTGATACACGGTCGGAAGCGCCTCGGCGCGCACCGAAGGTCAGGCCGGGCCCAGCACCAGGCTTCCGTTGTGGCCACCGAAGCCGAAGGAGTTTGAGAGGGCAGGCCCCGGAGACCACGCGGCCGGTTCACCGGTCACAAGGTTGATCTCTGGCATCTCAGGGTCAGGCGTGGCAAAGCCCGCGGTTGGCGGCACAAGGCCCTTCTGCATTGCAAGAACAACCGCAACGGCCTCGAGCGCTCCGGCGGCACCCAGTGCATGACCCGTTATCCCCTTGGTGGAGGTCATGAGAGGGCCCGAAGATCCGAACAGCTTGTTGACGGCCTCGGCCTCGGCCATGTCGTTGAGAGGGGTGGAGGTTCCGTGGGCGTTGATGTGGGTTACCGCCTCGGGTGAGATGCCGGCTTCCTCAAGCGCGAGCTCCATGCAGGCGATGGCTCCCACCCCGCCCGGTGAAGGCGCTGTTATGTGATGTGCATCGGCAGTGCTCGCCCCACCCAGCACCTCGGCGAGGATGGTGGCCCCCCTCTGGACTGCCATGTTCCACTCCTCGAGGACGAGAACGCCCGCACCCTCGCCCATTACGAAGCCATCCCGGTCGGCATCGAACGGACGCGACACCCCAGAAGAGGACAGTGCGGTCATGTTGGTGAAGCCGGCAATGGCGGTCCGCACGAAGGGGGCCTCGCTGCCACCGGCAAGTACAACGTCGCAGCGGTCGTAGGCGATCATGCGTGCGGCGTTGGCTATGGCGTGGGTGCCCGCTGCACATGCGGTACAGGTGTTTTCAGCAGGCCCCTGAAAGCAGTGACGCATCGAGACCGCCGCTGGGGCTGCGTTTGGCATCATCATCGGTACAAGGAACGGGGACACCCTGCGCTCACCCTTTTCGACCATGACCTTTATCTGGGCTTCCAGGGTCTCGATTCCACCGATTCCGGTGCCGATCAGGACCCCTCGGCGTAGTGGGTCAGCGATCAGGTTGCCGGCATGGGAGAGCGCCATGTCGCTGGCGGCAATGGCAAACTGGGTGCACCGATCGGCTCGCCGCACCTCTTTCGGGTTGTCGAAGTGGGGTGTCGGGTCGAAGTCGAGAACGCGCCGCTCACCTACCGGGGCGGGCCCGCAGAGACCGTTCCAGAATGCTTCGGTGCCGATACCACAGGAGGCCAGGACGCCCAGGCCGGTAACGGCGACCCGACGAACGGGCATCAGAGCTTGCCGGTAATGAGCGTGAAGGCTCCACCAATTGTGGTGATGTCCTCCAACTCCTCTTCCTCGACCGTTACGTCGAACTCCTCCTCGAGGGCCATTACCAACTCGACAAGGTCGAGGCTGTCGGCATCCAGATCGTCAGCGAAGCTGGCCTCAGGGGTTATCTGACCTTCTTCGACTGAGAGCACATCGACTGCACACTTCTTGAATCGTTCAAAGTTCTCGTCACTCACACCGGGCTCCGTTTCTGATCACTGATGGGGACCGCCCCACCCTAGAGGCGAAGGGACTGAGAGACGACCGATTGTTGGCATACAGGAACCGGTTTCGACACTCATCCCATGAAGAGTCCACCGTCAACTGGGACCACGGCTCCGGTGACGTAGGCGGCTCCGTCAGAGGCCAGAAAGCGGACCACCTCGGCGACCTCGCCGGGCTGGCCGAGGCGTCCCAGAGGCACGGCCTCGGCATAGGAGGCCTGCTGCTCCTCTGGCAGGGCGGCCAGCATGTCTGTGAGAATCGGCCCCGGTGCGACGATGTTCACCGTGATGCCGCGGCTGGAGAACTCCTTTGCCAGCGAGCGGCCGAGTCCAACCAGTCCGGCCTTGGATGCCGAGTAGTTGGCCTGACCCGTCTGTCCGACCCGGCCGGCGATCGATGAGACGAGGATGATCCGACCCCAGCGGGCACGCATCATTCCCTTCACCGCTCGTCGAGCCACCCGGAAGGAACCGGTCAGGTTGGTGTCGATGACATCGGTGAAGTCATCATCGCTCATTCGGAGAACGAGGCCGTCTCGGGTGATGCCGGCGTTGGCTACCAGAACCTCGACAGGGCCAAGCTCCGCCTCGACGTGCATGAAGGCAGCATCAACCTGGTCGGGGTCGGTTATGTCACAGGGCACAGCCAACAGCCCGGCAGTGAGCACCTCAGCAGGAGGCTCGCCACGACATGTCACAGCGACCTTGTCGCCCTGTGCGGCGAAGGCAGTTGCACATGCCAGCCCGATGCCTCGGTTGCCGCCGGTTACAAGAACAACCCTGCTCATCTCAGCCTCCTGTGCTGGTTTGAGGTGACCTCTGAACGCATCATTCGGGCCGCAACCAGGCGATCGGTTGGCTGGAGGTGACACGCTCGGTATCGACGGCCAGCCATGCCATCAACTCACCCGAGAACGAGGATCGAACCTCTGCCTCGCCTATATGGCCGAGGAGGGTTCCGGCTCCGATCTCTGACCCGACCTCAAGCGTCGAGAGGGGGGTGAAGATCCCTGCTCCGGGGCTGACAACCATCCGATCAGTTGCGAACAGATGCTCGCCCTCGTGGCTGTCAACGCGGTCGGCCGTGTCAGCAGGTGGAGCAGCGAGGGTGTCGAGGAGGCGGTCGAGGTGCTCTGGTGTATTGACGGCGAGGCGGGTCGCATCGGGGAGGGTTCGCTTGACGAGGCCGGTCAGGACATTGCCGGGACCCAACTCCACAAACGTCGAAAACCCCGCCTCGGCGAATGTCAGGAGTGTCTGGCGCCACCTGACCGGACTACAGAGTTGGGCGGTCATCAGCGCCCGCCAGGTCTCGGGATTCTCGTGGCCGGTGGAATCCACGTTGGCTACCACCAGACCTTCGGGTCTGCGGAGGTCAGCTGCAGTGATCGCATCGCTGAGCCTTTCGCGTGCCGGAGCCATGAACGGGGTGTGGAACGCACCCGATACCTCCAGAGGAGCGACCTTGCGGGCGCCGAGGGCACGAGCTGCATCACCGGCGGCAGCCACACCGGCAGGAGAGCCGGCCAGGACGACCTGGCCCGGTGCGTTGTAGTTGGCGACCCAGACGTCGTCGGTCACCGAATCACAGGCCTCTTCAACGGCCTCGTCGTCGAGGCCGAGTACGGCGGCCATTGTTCCGACCTGCTCAGAGGCTGCCACCTTCATGGCAGCGCCCCGTTCGCAGACAAGGGAGACCGCATCGCCGAAGTCGAGGGCTCCCGAGGCGGTGAGAGCGGTGTACTCACCGAGGCTGTGGCCGGCGTGGCCCGCTGCGTCGACGCCCACACGTTCGACGGCATCCAGGATGACCATGCTGATCAGGAAGGTTGCTATCTGGGCGTTCTGTGTGTCTCTGAGTTCGTCGGCGTCGGCGTCGAGGAGCAGTTGGGCCAGATCGCGACCAGTTGCATCGGAGGCCTCCTGAACCAGTTCCCAGGAGGGATGGCTCGACCAGGCAGCACCCATGGCCGGCTTCTGGGACCCCTGACCGGAGTACGTGAACGCGATCATGGGTGGGCTCTCTCCTGGGGTTGCACCACCACAGTGTGGCGCGTTCCGCGGCGTATCGGAAGCACGGAGTAGCAGTTACGGCTGGAGATCCGGCGCATGCAGGGGCCACAGGGGCTACCGGTAGACTTTCGTGTCGGGCCCGGGTGGCGGAATTGGCAGACGCGGAGGATTCAAAATCCTCTGGCCGAAAGGTCGTGCGGGTTCAAGTCCCGCCCCGGGCACAACCAGGTGAACAGAAGGGCTGATCGGGCCGAGGCCCCAGGTGTACAGATGGCACGACCGGTTATCGAGAGGCGGCTCTCCGAGATCGCTGAACGCCTGCTACGTCTGCGCTCAGATCTGGCAGTGGCCGATGAGCAGATGGCCCATTTCAGCGAGGAGGCCGACGAGGCCCGCGTCCGTGCACTCGTGTCCGAGACCGCCCTTGCAGACCGGGAACACAGGGGAGCCGATCGTCACGCCAGGGCAATGGAACGACACAGAGCCGACATTCTGGTCGAGATAGAACGCCTGGAGTCCAGTCAGGACGACCTGCTCGACAAGTTGACGGAGGGTCGCTGAGGTGGCGGACAGGGTGAAGGTCGTCATCGCCGAAGATGAGGCGATAATCAGGCTGGACCTGAAGGAGACCCTCATCGAGGAGGGCTACGACGTGGTCGGTGACACAGCGCGCGGCGATCACGCAATCGAACTGGTTGCAGAGCACCAGCCAGACGTTGTGATCCTCGACATAAAGATGCCGGGTCTCGATGGGATCGAAACCGCCCGCCGCATCGCCGCATCCCATGATGCAGCCGTGGTAATCCTGACAGCCTTCAGTCAGAGGGACCTGATCGATCGGGCCATCGAGGCAGGGGCGCTCGCCTACCTGGTGAAGCCGTTCCAGCGAAGCGACCTGGTACCTGCAGTCGAGGTCGCCCGGGTACGACACCGTGAGATGCGTGCTCTCACCGATCAGGCGGTGACCCTGGCCGATCGTCTCGAGGCACGCAAGCTGATCGACCGGGCCAAGGGGATTCTGACAGACGAGGTCGGTCTGAAGGAGGCCGAGGCATTCCGGTTCATCCAGAAGGCAGCGATGTCAGGACGGGCGACGATGGCCGACGTGGCACGCAGGATCCTGGAGGACGACCTCAGACCCTGAGAGGCCGACACCCAACGTGTGCCGATTGTGTATCGACGGCGGGGATAGGGTCGGCTGATGCCCGGCCTGATGCTGCTCGATGGCAACTCCCTCACCTATCGGGCGTTCTTCGCCCTGCCGCCGGATCTGATCACCGCATCGGGCCAGATGACGAACGCGGTTGTCGGGTTTACCTCGATGCTGGCAACCCTGCTACGGGACCACGAGCCCGAGGGGGTCGCTGTTGCCTTCGACAGGCCCGGGCCGACCTTCCGCCATGAACGCCTGCCCAGCTACAAGGCGAACCGGGAGAAGCAGGACGACACCCTCTACGAACAACTGGCGCTGGTAAGAGACCTGGTTGAGGCGCTCGGAATGGTCGCCGTCGACGCCGAGGGGTTCGAGGCCGACGACGTTCTGGCGACCCTGGCGACCGTTGCGCGTGACGGCGGCCGGGATGTAACGATCGTCACCGGGGACCGTGACAGCTTCCAGTTGGTCGAGGACCCACACGTCAGGGTTCTCTACAACAAGCGTGGCGTGTCCGACTACGCGCTCTACGACGAGCAGGGGATCGTTGATCGGACCGGGGTTCTTCCCAACGTGTATGTCGCCTATGCGGCCCTGCGTGGAGACAAGTCCGACAACCTTCCAGGTGTTCCCGGGGTCGGTGAGAAGACCGCAGCACGTCTGATAAACGAGCACGGCGGTCTTGACGGAGTCTTTGGAGCTGCCGACGACCAGACGCCCAAACTGAGTCAGAACCTCCACGACAACGAGCATCTGGCTCGTCAGAACGAGGAGTTGATGGAGCTGGTCAGGAATGTGCCCCTCGATCTGACCGTTGACGATCTGATGCTGGGGCCCGTCGACATTGAACGGGCATCCGAGATGTTTGACCGGCTTGAGTTGCAGACGGCCCGGACGAGGCTGGCCCCCCTTCTGGGAGTTGACTTCGGCGGTGACTCGGGTTCTCCCGGTGAACCTGACGGTGAAGTTCTTTCAGCCGAGGTCGACCAGCCGTCAGATTCCGATTCAGCGATCGAGGCAATCGACTCACTTGTAGCGGGGGGGCAACCAGTAGCCGTCGCAGCCGTCTCCGACCCGGCCGAGGGCATCGGAGGAGGTGTCGCCCTGTGCGCAGCTGGTACCGGATCTGCCCTGTGGGTACCCATGGAACTTCTGGAGTCGCCAGATGTTCGCTCAGCGCTTGAGGCGCTCCTCGGGGTCACGGGGCCGGGCGTACTGGCACACGACAGCAAGGCCCTGGTGCGGTCACTACGGGCCATAGGTGTCGACACCGCGAACCTGGTATTGGACACGGCACTGGCCGCCTATCTGCTTGATCCGACCGACAACAGCTATGAACTCGATCTCCTCGTGGAAAAGCACCTGCGAATGCTCCTCCCCGACACGGGCGCACCGAGCGGCCAACTGGATCTCGATGGCGACACCAGGGATCCAGCCAGCGAGGCTGCCCATCGGGCAGCAGCCATCGGATGTCTTTCCGTGCCCATGTTCGAGGCCCTCGACGAACAGGGAATGAGGCAACTCAACGACGACGTCGAGGTGCCGCTCGTTCGGGTACTCGCCAAGATGGAGGAGGCCGGGGTAGGAGTCGATGTCAAGGAGTTGACCCGTCTCCGAGATGACCTGACAACCGAGTGCGACAGGCTCCGCAACGAGATCCAGGAGGTGGCAGGCGAGGCGTTCAACGTCAACTCCACAAAGCAGCTTCGCGTGATCCTGTTCGAGAAACTAGGTCTCGCTCCCGGCAGGAAGACCAAGACCGGCTACTCCACCAATGCGGCGACCCTCGAGAAGTTGAGAGGGGAGCACGTCATCGTCGAACTCCTGCTGTCGTATCGCGAGGTCGAGAAGCTCCGCTCGACGTACGGCGAGGGGCTGTTGGCCGAGGTGGGTGAGGGCGAGAGAATCCGTGCGACCTTCAACCAGACGGTTACCCGAACCGGTCGCCTCAGCTCCGACGCTCCGAACCTGCACAACATCCCCGTCAGAAGCGAGATGGGGAGGGCGTTTCGGCGTGCATTCGTGCCTGCGGCAGGAACCACCCTTCTGGTAGCCGACTACAACCAGATTGAACTGCGCTGCATAGCGCACCTGGCGAACGACCCCGGTCTGATAGCGGCGTTCGAGGCCGGCGACGACGTCCACACCGCCGTGGCATCCAGTACCTGGGGTGTGCCTCCCGACGAGGTCACGACCGAACTCCGAAACAGGGCCAAGATGGTTGCATACGGCCTGGCATACGGAATGGAGGCCTATGGGCTGGCTCAGCGCCTGGGTGTCCCCAACGATGAGGCTGCAGGCATCCTCGACTCCTACTTCAGCGCTTTTCCGGCCGTCCGCTCATACATGGACGCCACAGTCGATGAAGCCCGCCGGAAGGGCTACACCGAGACCCTGTTCGGGCGGAGGAGGCGTATACCCGAGCTCGCCTCACCCATCTTCAACGTGCGGCAGGCAGGCGAACGCCAGGCCATGAACGCCGGAATCCAGGGACTGGCAGCCGACATCTTCAAGGTCGCGCTTGTGAGGATCGACCGTCTGCTCGAGGAGCGATGTCTCGCCAGTCGGCTGATCCTCCAGGTTCACGACGAGGTCATCCTCGAGGTCCCCGAAGATGAACTCGATGAGGTGACCGAGTTGGTCACCCAGACAATGGCCGGAGCCTTCGATCTACGGGTGGACCTCGACGTGAACCTGGCGACCGGAGACACCTGGGCGGACGCAAAGGCGTGAGATGCCGTCCCTGAGGGGGTTCGGAGTGTCCAGCGATAGGCTTTCCCGGTTCGACGTGTCCAACGTCGGCGCCCACTGTCCGCCTATTTCCCTATCCGACGAGAAGAACACGTGTCCGAGCAGACCCTGACCCCGCCCGCCTCCCCCCCCATGGGGACCTTTGACGAGAGCGGGGAGTACACCCCACGCCAGATCGTGGAGAACGACCTCGGCACCCTCAGCCTCGAAGAGGCCTATCTGGCCACGATGCTGGACCTCGAGAACGGCCAACTCGTCGAGGGAACCGTTGTAAGGGTCGACAAGGACGAAGTCCTCATCGACATCGGATACAAGTCCGAGGGCGTGATCCCGCCACGCGAACTCTCCATTCGGAACGGAGTCAACCCGACCGAGGTGGTGTCGCTGGGCGAGCGAATCGAGGCCGTGGTCCTCCAACGCGAGGACAAGGAGGGGCGCCTGGTTCTCTCCAAGAAGCGCGCCCAGTACGAACGGGCCTGGAGCAAGATCGAAGAGGTCAAGGAAGCCGACGGCGTGGTCACCGGGTCTGTGATCGAGGTGGTAAAGGGCGGTCTCATCGTTGACATCGGGCTTCGCGGGTTTCTTCCGGCGTCCCTGGTCGAGTTGCGACGGGTACGTGACCTCCAGCCCTACATCGGCACGAACGTCGAGGCCAAGATCATCGAACTGGACAAGAACCGCAACAACGTGGTTCTGTCCCGCCGGGCATGGCTCGAGGAGAACCAGAAGGAACAGCGCGAGGAATTCCTCCACGACCTACGACCCGGCGAGGTCCGAAAGGGTGTCGTGTCAAGCGTCGTCAACTTCGGCGCCTTCGTGGACCTTGGCGGCATGGATGGCCTGATCCACGTCTCAGAACTCTCATGGAAGCATGTCGACCATCCCGGTTCGATCGTGACCGTCGGCGACGAGATCGATGTGCAGGTGCTGGAGATCGACATGAGCCGTGAGCGGATAAGCCTTTCGCTCAAGGCAACCCAGCAGGATCCGTGGCAGGAGTTCGCCACGGCACACCAGGTCGGCGAGCTCGTCTACGGCCGGGTCACCAAGCTTGTTCCATTCGGAGCCTTCGTCCAGGTTGGCGAGGGAATCGAGGGCCTCGTCCACATTTCGGAGATGTCAGCCCACCATGTCGAGCTGCCAGAGCAGGTTGTGACCCCAGCTGAGGAGTTGTGGGTGAAGATCATCGACCTTGATCTTCAGCGGAGGCGTATCAGCCTCTCCATCAAGCAGGCAGCCGAGGGCGGCACTGTCGCCGCGGAGTACCAGGAGCACTTCGGCGAGCATGCCTACGACGATGAGGGCAACTACATCGGCGGCGACGACTCAGAGGGCCAGGAGGCCTGGAGCGAGCTCTATGGAGCCGAGGCAGCGGGTGCCGAGGGTGACACCAAGGATGAGGCCGCCGCTGATGACGGGGCGACCGGCACCGATACCGACGATTCCGAGGTTGAGACCGCCGTTGCCGAGGTTGAGGCCATCGCCGATGCCGTGGATGCCATCGAGGATCTCCCCGCAGCTGAGGTCGCTGAGGACACAGCCGAGATAGTTGAGGCCGCAGCCGACGAGGCTGCCGCGGAAACCGGCGCCTGAGTCCAGTAGCGACCGACCTCGACCCTGGTTGGCGGCATTGATCGAGATCGGCCTGACCGGCGGGATTGGTTCAGGGAAATCCACCGTGGCGATGATGCTCGCTGACCGTGGGGCAGTTGTCCTTGACTCCGACGCTGTGGTCAGAGAGTTGCAGGCGCCCGGGACAGCGGTCTTTGGGGCAATTGTCGCCCAATGGGGTGAGCGGGTCGTCGCCGACGACGGATCGCTCAATCGCGGGGAACTGGCGTCGATCGTGTTTGACGACCCGGCTGAGTTGAAACTTCTCAACGCCATCGTCCACCCGGCACATGCCATCGAGATGGAGAGGCGCCGCTCCGCCTACGAGGGAACCGACACCATTCTCGTATTCGACATCCCCCTTCTCGTAGAGGTGGGACGCGGCGGTTTCGACGGCGTGATCGTGGTCGATCTTGATCCGGAGCAGGCCGTCTTGAGGCTGGTTGCCGATCGCGGCCTGGATGAGGCCGACGCCAGACGCCGAATGGCCAATCAGGCGTCACGAGAAGAACGCCTCGAAAAGGCCGACTTCGTGCTCAACAACGGCGGAACCGAGGCTGACCTGTCCGCTGAGGTGGGCCGCTGTTGGGAATGGATCGGATCCCTGGGCGACAGGTAGGTGACCCGGCGGGGTGGATGCCGCTGGATACCATGCGCCCGTGGTCAACCGGTTCCGGGTCGAAGCCCCCTTCTCGCCAGCCGGCGATCAGCCGGCGGCGATCGAACAGTTGAGCGAGGCAATCCGTGGCGGTGAACGCTTCACCACCCTGCTCGGAATAACCGGTAGCGGCAAGAGCGCCACGATTGCATGGACGATCGAGGAACTCCAGAGGCCGACTCTCGTCATCGCACCGAACAAGTCACTTGCGGCCCAGCTGGCCAACGAGTTGCGGTCGTTCTTCCCGGACAACAGGGTTGAGTACTTCGTCTCCTACTACGACTACTACCAGCCTGAAGCCTACGTACCGTCAAGCGACACGTTTATCGAAAAGGACTCCTCGGTCAACGATGAGATTGACCGCCTACGGCACTCTGCCACCGCGGCACTGCTGACGCGCCGGGACACCATTGTCGTCGCATCGGTGTCGTGCATCTACGGGCTCGGGTCTCCCGAGCACTACGAGGGGAAGCTGCTGGTACTCGAACGGGGAACCGTTGTCGAGCAGCGGGCAGTGCTGCGCCAGTTGATTGACATGCAGTACGAACGGAACGACATGACGCTCGGCCGCGGGAAGTTTCGGGTCAAGGGGGACACAATTGAGATCCACCCCGCATACGAGGAGACCGTGATTCGGGTATCCCTGTTCGGTGACGAGGTGGAGCAGATCACCGAGGTGGATCCCCTAACCGGTGATCACCTGCGCCAGCTGGATGATCTGGTCGTGTTTCCCGCGACCCACTACATGGCAGACCGGGAGATCATCGCGCGCGCCATCACGCGCATCGAATCCGAGTTGGTCGAGAGCCTCACAGCGTTTCGCGAACAGGACAAGCTGCTCGAGGCCCAGCGCCTCCGGATGCGAACCGAACACGACCTCGAGATGATGGGGGAGTTGGGCTTCTGCAACGGAATCGAGAACTACAGCGCACACATCGACGGCCGCTCACCGGGAGAGCAGCCCTACACCCTGCTCGACTACTTTCCCGACGATTTCATCGTGGTCCTCGACGAGTCGCATGTGGCCGTACCGCAGCTTCACGGTCAGTATCAGGGTGACCGGAGCCGAAAGGAAACCCTCATCGAGCACGGTTTCCGCCTGCCGTCGGCCGCTGACAACAGACCCCTTCAGTTTGAGGAGTTCATCAACCGGGTGGGTCAGGTGGTTCTCCTGTCGGCAACCCCGGGACCGTGGGAGCGCGAGAACTCGGGCACGGTCGTGGAGCAGATCGTGCGGCCCACAGGCCTCATAGACCCCGAGGTGGTGGTGCGTCCCACCAGGGGCCAGATCGACGATCTCCTCGAGATGATCGGCGAACGGGTGGAGGCCGAGCAGAGGGTTCTGGTCACGACCCTCACCAAGAAGATGGCCGAGGACCTCACCGACTACCTGCTCGAGAACGGCGTGCGTGTCCGGTACCTCCACTCCGACATCGACACGGTGCAACGAATCGAGATTCTGAGAGACCTTCGCCTCGGCGAGTTCGACGTCCTGGTGGGAATCAACCTGCTCCGTGAGGGGCTGGACCTTCCCGAGGTATCGCTCGTGGCGATCCTCGACGCCGACAAGGAGGGGTTCCTCAGGAGCGAGACCTCCCTGGTGCAGACGATCGGCCGCGCTGCGAGAAACGTCGACGGACAGGTCGTTATGTATGCCGACCAGGTGACCAACTCCATGCAGAGGGCCATCTCCGAGACGATGCGACGGCGGGAACTCCAGAGGGCCTACAACGAGGAGCACGGGATCAACCCGCAGACCGTCAGAAAGGCGGTCAGCGACATCCTCTCGCTGATTCGGCCGGATGCATCCGCGCCTACCCCAAAGGGGCGGGGCAGACGCGACAGGCGCAAGGTACATGAACTGTCCGACATGCCACATGAGGACCTTCTCAGGTTGATCAGGTCGCTCGAGGCCGAGATGGCAGACGCCTCAGGAGACCTTCGCTTCGAGTACGCAGCCAGTCTCCGCGACGAGATCCGGGAACTGGAGCGCGAGGTCCGCGACATGTCAGAGTCGTCATAGGGATCGGTCAGCGGTTGAGCGCAGGACCCGGCCACAGGTCCGCGTAGGCTCGCCGCCGTGTCTGATCGGCTTGTGGTGCAGGGAGCGCGGGAACACAACCTGCGCAATGTCAACCTGGACCTGCCCCGCGATCAACTGATTGTCTTCACCGGAATCTCAGGGTCCGGCAAGTCCTCGCTGGCGTTCGACACCATCTACGCCGAGGGGCAGCGCCGCTATGTCGAATCCCTCTCCTCGTATGCACGGCAGTTCCTGGGTCAGATGGACAAGCCCGATGTGGACTTCATCGAGGGGCTCTCGCCAGCCATCTCCATCGACCAGAAGAGCGCCTCGCGCAACCCGAGGTCGACGGTCGGGACGATTACCGAGATCTACGACTACCTGCGCCTCCTGTATGCACGAATCGGGGTTCCCCACGACCCGGAGACCGGTGAGAGGCTTGTGCGGCAGACACCCCAGCAGATAGTCGACAGGGTCCTTGAGATGGATGAGGGCACCAGGTTTCAGGTCCTCGCACCGGTTGTGAGGGGTCGCAAGGGAACCTACGACACCCTGTTGGCCGATCTCGCCTCCCAGGGATTCAGCCGGGCGATTGTCGACGGGGAACTCCACGAACTCGGAGACGAGGTTGACCTGGCAAGGTACGAACAGCACAGCATCTCGGTTGTCGTTGATCGCCTTGTGCTGAGAGATGGCATCGAGCGCCGTCTGACCGAGTCGATGGAGACGGCGCTGGCCCTTGCCGAAGGTGTAGCGGAGATCCAGATCGTGCCCCGCCCCCAGGATTCGCCATCAGGAGTGGACACCGAGGATGAAGAACCACGGACGATCGTCTTCAGCCAGCACCTCAGCCGCCCAAGTGACGGAAAGTCATTTGAGGAACTGGCGCCACGGAACTTCTCGTTCAACAGCCCCTACGGGGCGTGCAAGTACTGCGCGGGCCTGGGAACCGTGTTCGAGGTTGATCCCGACCTGGTCGTTCCCAACCCGGACCTGAGTCTCTCCGAGGGGGCAATTGCACCGTGGTCGAGTGGTCGCAGCCGCTACTTCCCGCGGCTCGTCGAGGCGGTGGCCGCTGATCAGAAGATCGACATGGACAAGCCATGGCGGCGCCTCTCAGCACGACACCGCGGGATCCTCCTTGAGAAGGGCCTCACCGGAAAGGTCAAGGTTCGCTACACCAACCGGTTTGGGCGCAGCCGCGTCTATTCCGCACGCTTTGAGGGTCTTCTCCCGTACCTGCGTCGACGCCATACGGAGGCCGAGAGCGACACGCAGCGGGAACAGATCGAGGGCTACATGAGAAAGGTCCCGTGTCCGACCTGTGGTGGTGCACGCCTCAACGATCTGTCGCTGGCGGTTCTCGTGGACGGACACTCGATCCGTGACGTATGCGCCCTCTCGATCGGAGAGGCAGCCAAGGTGCTTCAGGGCCTCAAGCTGAGCGAGCGTGAGGCGATGATCGCCGAGCAGATTCAAAAGGAGATCAACTCGCGTCTCGGCTTCCTGCTGGACGTCGGCCTCGACTACCTGTCGCTGTCCCGTTCGGCGGCCACGCTGGCAGGTGGTGAGGCCCAGCGAATCCGTCTGGCATCCCAGATCGGCAGTGGCCTCGTAGGGGTGCTCTACGTGTTGGATGAGCCCTCGATCGGCCTTCACCAGCGTGACAACCAGCGCCTCATCGAGACCCTGCTACGCCTGAGGGATCTGGGAAACACGGTGATCGTTGTCGAGCACGACGAGGAGACCATCAGGTCGGCTGATCACATCGTCGACATCGGCCCCGGTGCCGGCGAACACGGTGGCGACATCCTCCACAGCGGCGCCCTGAAGGGTCTGCTGTCCCACAAGACCTCGCTCACTGGCCAGTACCTGGACGGCCGACGCCAAATTGCACTCCCCGAGATGCGCCGGCCGGTCAGCGCCTCGAGCCTGGTTGTCAGGGGTGCCCGGGAGAACAACCTTGCGGACATCGACGTCGAGGTCCCCCTGGGCTGCTTCGTCGCCGTAACGGGCGTCTCCGGCTCAGGTAAGTCCACCCTTGTCAACGAGATCCTCCACAAGGCCCTCATGGCAGGTGTCTACGGTTCGAAGGTGCCGCCGGGCCTGCACACCGCCCTCGAGGGTGTTGACGCCGTAGACAAGGTGATCAACATTGACCAGACCCCCATTGGCCGTACGCCCAGGTCAAACGCCGCAACCTACACAGGGGTGTTCGACCACGTCCGCAAGCTCTTCGCCCAGACCGAGGAGGCGCGGGTCCGCGGTTACAAGCCCGGCCGCTTCAGCTTCAACGTCAAGGGCGGACGATGCGATGCATGCAATGGCGACGGCACCATCCGAATCGAGATGCACTTCCTCCCCGATGTCTATGTGCCGTGCGAGGTCTGCCGCGGCCGTCGCTACAACCGCGACACCCTCGACATCACCTTCAAGGGTCACAACATCGCCGACGTGTTGGACATGCCATGTGAGGAGGCTCTTGAGTTCTTTGACCGGCAGCCATCCATAACAAGGCACATGCAGACCCTTGTCGACGTCGGTCTGGGCTACATAAGGCTCGGCCAGTCTGCGCCAACGCTGTCTGGCGGGGAGGCCCAACGGGTCAAGCTGGCCAGCGAACTGGCCAAGCGACCGACCGGCCACACCGTCTACATCCTTGACGAGCCGACCACGGGACTCCACTTCGAGGACGTGCGCAAGCTCCTGGGCGTGCTCAGCAGGCTTGTCGACCAGGGCAACTCGGTGATCGTTATCGAGCACAACCTGGACGTTGTAAAGACCGCCGACTGGTTGATCGACCTGGGACCAGAGGGGGGTTCCGGCGGCGGACGCGTCGTGGCCACCGGCACTCCCGAGGCGGTAGCTGTTGTCCCAGAGAGCCACACAGGCCGCTACCTGGGCGCCCTCCTGGCCAACTGAGCGACGCGTGCCCGTAGGAGACGGTGGCCACGGTGGGCCTACGCTCGTGTGATGGTGAAGAGGCCACCAGCCGGGAGCATTCCTGACTCACCCGGCTCCTATCAGTTCCGCGACGCCGAGGGCCGCGTCCTGTACGTGGGCAAGGCCAAGAGCCTCCGCCAACGCCTGGGCAGCTACTTCGGCAAACGTGACCGACTGGTTCCGCGTACTGCCCAGATGCTCGACGAGGCGACCGATGTCGAGTGGATCCAGGTGGCCAACGAGCTCGAGGCGCTCATGCTGGAGTTCAACCTGATCAGGGAGCACAAGCCTCGATTCAACGTCGACATGAAGGACGACAAGAGCTATCCGTTTCTGGCCGTCACCGTCGATGATGAGTGGCCCCGCCCGATGGTCACAAGGGCACGGCGGCGAAAGGGTGTCCGCTACTTCGGTCCCTACGGCCATGCAGGCGCCATCCGCGACACGCTGGAACTTCTGTTGAAGACGTTTCCCCTCCGGACCTGCCCGGACACCAAGTTCAGGACCCATGAGAGAAGCGGGCGTCCCTGTCTCCTGTTCCACATCCAGAAGTGTTCAGGGCCATGCGTCGGTGAGATCGACGGCGATTCCTACAGCCAGATTGTGAGCGAGTTGATCAGGTTCCTCGAGGGCGACTCCGATGGGGTCGTGGCCCGACTCAGGACAGAGATGAAGGCATCGGCCGAGGTCCTCGACTTCGAGTCTGCGGCGCGACAGAGGGATCGTCTGGCGAGCGTCGAGCGGGTACTTGAACGCCAGGAGATGGTTGGCCCGGCGGGCGACGAGGCTGACATCTTCGGTGTTGCCGGTGATGACCTCGAGGCTGCCGTCCAGGTCTTCTATGTCAGAAACGGTCGGGTTGTGGGTCGCAAGGGTTTCGTCATGGAGCGCGTCGAGGACCTGACACCGGCCGAGTTGGTGGACGAGGTGGTGTCGGCCCACTACAGATCAGACCCACCGCGGGGCGTGCCCCGCACCGTGCTTGTTCCGGACCTGCCGACCGAGGCACTGCTGCTGTCGGAATGGTTGTCGACCGAGCGCGGCACCAGGGTGGAGATACGGGTACCCCAGAGGGGAGGCAAGCGGAGGCTCCTCGAGACCGTGACGAGGAATGCCGACGAGGAGTTCCTCAGGCACCGGCTCAGGCGGGCCACCGACCACAACACGAGGGCCAGGGCCCTGAACGAGCTGCAGGTTGGCCTCGGTCTCCCAGAGTCACCCCTGCGCATCGAGTGCTACGACATGAGTCACCTGCAGGGGACCGACTATGTGGGTTCGATGGTCGTCTTCGAGGACGGAATCGCCAAGAAGACCGACTACCGACGCTTCAGAATCAGGCACGTCGATGGAAACGACGACTACGCGGCTATGGAGGAGGTGATTACCCGGCGCCTCACCGCCTATCTCAATGAACGTGAACTGCCTGTGGCAGAGAGACCGGGACGATTTGCATACCCACCGAATCTCCTGTTGGTCGACGGTGGCGCCGGCCAACTTGGAGTGGCTGAGCGTGTCGTTGCCAGCCTTGGGCTCACTGACCAGATTCCGGTCGCAGCCCTGGCAAAGCGCTACGAGCAGGTGTACCGGCCGGGCAGCGATGAGCCGATCGACCTGCCGAGGGGCTCAGAGGCCCTGTACCTGCTGCAGAGACTGCGGGACGAGTCCCACCGGTTTGCCGTGGCCTACCACCGTCAACTTCGCTCAAAGCGAATGACAGGGTCTGTGCTAGACGGCATTCCAGGTCTCGGGCCGAGCAGAAAGAAGCGCCTTACCTCGGCCTTCGGAGGCGTCAGGGCTGTCGAGCGGGCGTCGCTCGAGGATCTCATTGACCAGCCATGGCTGCCCGAGGCGGTAGCCATGGCCATCTTCGACCGGACACACGGTCAGGGTTGACCGAAAAGGTCAGCCGAGCGCGATCAACGCCACCGAACCGATGGCACCGAACATGCCGACTACCTGTGAGCGGCTCATCCTCTCGCTGAGAACCACACGGGCCAGAACCACGGTTGTGGCCGGGTAGAGGGCCGCCAGAACCGACACGAGGCTCAACAGGCCCGTGTTGACCGCCAGTAGGAACGCCACGTTGGCTGCCATGTCGAACACGCCCGTCGCCACAATCAGACCAGATACCCCCTCTCTCCGTGTTGGAAGACGGAGGCCTCCCCGCAGGGCCAACAGACCAAGTGCCAGGAGAACTGATGCGATCCGTGCACCGACCAGTGGCCAGGGGGCGGTCTGGTCCTGTGCGGCGTCGATCACGATGAAGAAGGCGGCAAAGCCTGCTCCTGCCAGCATCGACTCGAGGACGAGACCTCTAGGCACTGCGATGGAACCACCGGGGATACGGGACACGAGAACAATGGCGCCTAGGCCAGTCAGGATTCCCAGAACGTGAAGAGGCGACAACTGCTCCCCGAAGGCCAGCCCCCAGACAACGGGGATGGCCGCCGAGTTGACGGCAGTGATCGGGGCGACCACTGCCATCGGGCCTCGGCCGAGGCCCCGGTATAGGAATCCGATGCCAACCATGCCGAAGGTTCCAGCGAGCGCACCCACCGCGAGTGCCTCAACCGAGAATGCGTCGGCCATGAGGGGTGCAGCCACCAGGATCAGCACCAGCCCGATGATGTGGGTGGAGGCAACCACCCGGAGGGCACTGATTCGCCTTGAGGCAAGGCCTCCACAGAAGTCGCCAAGGCCGAACAGGGTCGCTGCCAACAGGGCTAGTAGAGCTGCCACGGAGGCAGGCTAGGAGCGTGGCCACACGTCGCACCCGCTGATGTGCCACGCTCCTCCCATGCAGGCCGATGAGGACCCGTGGGAGCAGCACGCTGCATGGTGGCAGGAGGGCTTCACCGAGGGTGCTGACGCGGAGTACGAGGAGCAGATCCTGCCCCTGGCAGCCGACCTGCTCTCTGGTTACGACAGGGTGCTCGACATTGGCGCAGGCGAAGGTCAGGTGAGCCGTCTCGCCAGTACCGGCGGCTCATCGTGTGTCGTCGGGATCGATCCATCGCTGGCCCAGGCCGCAAAGGCGTGTGAACGTGCCGGTGGGCCGGCCTACGCCCGTGCCGAAGCCTCTGAGCTGCCGTTCGGTGACGCAGCCTTCGATGCCGTCGTAGCATGCCTGGTCTTTGAACACGTCCAGGATGTCGACGCAGCGATCGCCGAGGTCTCGCGAGTCCTTCGACCCGGTGGTCGGTTCGCCTTCTTCCTGAACCATCCACTGCTCCAGACCCCCGGAAGTGGATGGATAGACGATCAGATTCTTGATCCGCCGGAGCAGTATTGGCGAATAGGTCCCTACCTCGTTGAGTCGCTCGAGTCCGAGGAGGTCGAAAAGGGGGTTTTCCTTCCCTTCGTTCACCGGCCGTTGGGCCGATACGTGAACGCACTTGCCGAGAACGGCATGTTCATCAGGCGAATGCACGAACCGGCACCCCCTGAAGGTTTCCTCGCACGGGCGGCGGAGTACCGAGAGGCATCCACCATCCCTCGCCTGCTGGTTCTTGTCTGTGATCGCTCAGACACGAGGTGAGCGCCGTTGGTACCACCACTAGAATCGGTCCATGAGCGACCTTCTGGTGATCACCGGGCTGTCGGGTGCTGGTCGGTCGGAGTTCTCCAGCGACCTCGAGGACCTCGGCTGGTTCGTCATCGACCGCCTACCACCTGACATCCTCACCAAGGTGGCCGACCTGGCTGTCGGCCCCGAATCTCCGTGGGACCGTGTGGCATTCGCTCTCAAGGCCGACACAGTCGAGGGTGACTGCCTCCGTGCACTTGATGATCTGCGGGAGGTCTCCAATCGGATGCGCGTAGTGTTCCTCGACTGCTCCACCGACGAGTTGGTTCGCCGCTACAAGGGCAGCCGCCGTCCCCACCCGTTCCCCGGGGCCTCTGGAATCGAGGCGGGCATCGAGGAGGAACGGGCCCTGATGCAGCCGATCAGGGCGGTCGCCGATCTGGTCATCGACACATCCGACATCAACGTCCATGACCTCCGCGACAAGGTGACCGAGCTCTATGGCGCTGAGGGCGACCGGCCGATGCGCACCTCGATCACCTCTTTCGGCTTCAAGCACGGCGCACCGCGCGACACCGACATGCTCCTGGACTGTCGCTTCATTCCCAACCCGCACTGGGTCGACGAGCTACGTCCTCTCAGCGGTACCGACACCCCGGTTCAGGACTTCGTGCTCGGCCAGGATCTGACGTCGTCGTTCCTCGACCAACTCGAGGAGATGCTGTGCCGCCTGTTGCCCGCGTACGAGGCCCAGGGGAAGGCGTACCTGTCGATCGCCTTCGGCTGCACAGGCGGCAGGCACAGATCCGTTGCAGTTGCCGAGGCAATGGCCGGGCGGCTCCGGGAGCGCGGATTCGATCCATCAATCAGGCATCGCGACCTGGACCGCTGACACGGTCAGGGCACCGACGGTGTGACAACCGACCATGCGGGACTGCGCGCCGAAGCCCTCCGTATCGACTAACAATGCAGGTAACCATTGAACTGGTGGCCACAGTGCCCCGGGAGGCAGCATCGTCATGACCGTACGTGTAGGTGTCAACGGCTTCGGCAGAATCGGAAGGAACTTCCTGCGGGCCTCTCGTGCTGCCGGAGCACCGATTGAGTTCGTGGCAGTGAACGACCTGGGTGCGATCGAGACAATGGCGTTCCTGCTGGCCAATGACTCTGTTCATGGACGCCTCGGGGCCCGTGTTCGGGCAACCCGCAACGGAATCACGGTCGATGGTCACAAGATCGCCGTCCTGTCCGAGCGGAACCCGGCTGACCTGCCCTGGGGGGACCTCGGGGTGGATGTGGTAATCGAGTCCACCGGCATCTTCACCTCCAGGGAGAAGGCGGGGATGCACCTTGAGGCAGGTGCGAAGAAGGTGATCATCTCGGCACCGTCGGGTGACGCCGATGCGACGTTCGTGGTTGGTGTGAACGACGACTCCTACGACCCTGCGAAGCACCACGTGGTCTCAAACGCCTCGTGTACCACCAACTGCTTTGTGCCGATGATCAAGGTCCTCGACGACAGGTTCGGGGTCGAACAGGGCTTCATGACCACCACGCACGCCTACACCGGAGACCAGAGCCTGGTGGACGGACCGCACAGTGACCTGCGCAGGGCAAGGGCAGCAGCGGTGAACATCGTTCCAACCTCAACCGGTGCCGCCCGTGCCACGAGCCTGGTGATGCCCAAGATGAAGGGGCGCCTCGACGGAATCTCGCTACGGGTGCCCATCCCCGACGGTTCCGTGACCGATTTTGTTGGAACCCTCAAGAAGGAGGCCACGGTCGAGCAGGTCAACGCCGCCTTTGCCGCAGCTGCCCGCAAGGGTCCGCTCGCAAAAGTTCTCGACTACAGCGAGGAACCGCTCGTATCTGCTGACATCGTCGGCCGTCCAGCGTCATGCACCATCGATGCAGGGCTGACAATGGCCAACGGAACGCTGGTCAAGGTCTGCGGCTGGTACGACAACGAGATGGGCTACTCGACGCGGCTCGTGGACCTGACACGCATCGTCGGAACCCGCCGCAC